>CAKUUC010000022.1 GCA_934692625.1 uncultured Candidatus Melainabacteria bacterium | reverse complement strand
ACGTTTGGCTAGAAAATTTGGAACAAAAGATGTTGCGATTTGGCACAGCAGTATTTCAGAAGGTGAACGTTATGACGTTTGGCAAAAACTCTATAAAAATGAAATAAAGATTCTTGCGGGTGCGCGTTCTGCCGTTTTTGCACCTATTAAAGATTTAGGTTTAATAATTATTGATGAAGAGCATGAAAGTGCCTATAAACAATCATCTCCGGCACCAAGGTATGATGCGAGATTGGTCGCAAGAAAATTGGCGGAATTCAATTCTTGTCCGTTGATTTTGGGTTCGGCAACTCCTGATATTTCAAGTTACTATAGGGCGGTTAATTCAAATCATTTGTTTGAGATGTTGAAACGTTACAATAATGCAAAAGTCGCACCGGTTTCAGTTATCAATATGCAGGAATATGGGCGTGCCGCTTACAAAAGTTTGATTTCTAAGCCTTTGCAAACTGCGATAAAAGAAACTTTAGACAATAAACAACAAGTTATTTTATTGATAAATCGTCGAGGGTTTTCAACATTCACTCAATGTCAAGGCTGCGGGCATGTTATTGAATGTCCTAATTGCGCGGTTCCAATGATTTGGCATGCAAAAGATAATATGTTAAAGTGCCACTATTGTAACCATGTGGAATATTTCCCCGATGTTTGCCCTAATTGTGGGTTTGAGGGGTTGAAAAATTCAGGTACCGGAACGCAAAAAATTGAACAATATATAAAAGATTTGTACCCTGATTATAAAGTTGAACGTATTGATAGTGATGTTTTGGTGCGAAAAGGTGAACATATAAGACTTTTAGAACGTTTCCAAAAGGGCGATATTGATATTTTAATCGGAACTCAAATGATAGCCAAAGGTTTGGATAATCCTAACGTTACTCTCGTTGGAGTAATTTCAGCCGATGCCAGTTTTAATTTGCCGGATTTTAGAGCGTCTGAAAGAGGTTTTCAATTGCTAACTCAGGTTGCAGGACGTGCAGGACGTGGCGAGTTCAAAGGAAGAGTTCTTTTCCAAACTTATAATCCTGAATTTTACGCTCTTGAAAGTGCAAAATCTCAAAATTATTCGGAATTTTACGAAAAAGAAATCAAATCTCGTGAAGATTTTGATTATCCGCCATTTAGTCAGATTATCAGGTTAATTTTGAGTTCTCCGAATAATTTTAGAGCCGAAAAAGCTGCACAAGAAATTGCTTTGCGACTATGTACAATGATTGAAAAATTTGGTTTTGGAGAAAGACTTGATGTTTTAGGTCCGACTCCTTGCGTTATTGAAAAATTGAATGGAAATTACCGTTTCCAAATTATTATCAAAAACAAATTGGAACAAAAAGGACACCAGTTTGTATCTAGTTTCTTGAGCAAGATAAATTCGCCAAAAGACATAAAAATGACGATTGACGTTGACCCGTTAGATATCTTATAGGGTTAGAATTTCTTTAATCTTGCATAAGAAGCATCCATCGCTTTTTTGCCAAGTTTGCCAAAGTCGATTGTGTACATTATGCTGTTTCCAACGTTTAGAACATCTGTAACGTGTCCGATTCCGAGTTGTTCGTGAAAAACTCGTTGTCCTATTTCGTAGGCATTGTCAATGAATTTGCTTTGTTCATGCACTTTTTGCTTTTCGATATTTTCACGTTCAGCGGCTTCTCGTTTCATTCTTCGTTCTTCTGCCATACGTTTGATAGCATTATCTTTGAAAAATGCTGCAATTTTTTCTTCTTCTTTTTTCTTATTTACTGCAGATTTTACAATCATAGTTCTTTGCGGAGTTCTGTTTGATTGAGGTTTTGAGTATCCGTAAGAAGAACTTGTACGGTTTGGACTTGAAGAAGTGCTTGTATTTTTTGTGATGGTAGTTCTGGATAAGCCTTGTCTTTTCGGAGCCGTAAAGTTTGCACCAAATCCGCTTGATGGACGAACGTAGCCATCAGGTGATGAAGAAACAGATGAAGAGTCTTTTGCTCTTGAAACTGCACTTCTGAATGTTGAAGAGCGTCCGAAATCGTTGCTTGATTCCATTGATTCAATCAAGTTTTGCGGAATTTCTTCAATAAATCTTGAAGGGTTGTAGTATCTGTATTCACCCCAAGTTTGACGTCTTTTTGCTGAAACAAGGTAGAGTTTTTCTTCTGCACGTGTAATTCCAACATACATCAAACGACGTTCTTCTTCGACTTCTGATGGAACTTGCAAGGTTCTTTGGCTAGGGAAAATGCCCTCATCCATTCCTGCAATAAATACTGTTGGAAATTCCAAACCTTTTGCAGCGTGCAATGTCATCATCGTAACGTTGTTCGCTTCATCTTCCATTGAGTCTAAATCTGATACTAATGCAACTTGTTGTAAGAATTCGCCAAGCAAGTTATCTTCTTCTTCCGGTACAAATTCTTCTGCTACGTTTACAAGTTCTTGCAAGTTGTTTATGTCATCTTGAAAATCCGGATCAGTTGCGGCTTTTGTTTGAAGTTCTGCCAAATAACCTGATTTTTCAATAACAAGAGTTACAAAATCTTTTAGTGAGTATGCAGGTTGTGCATCTTTAAATTTCAAAATCAATCCTGCAAATTCTTTCAATTTTGCACAAGTTCTTGCCGGAATTTCTGATTCATCACAAATTTTTATTGCTTCAAAAAGACTTATATCTCTTGAATTTGCAAAGTCTGAAAGGTTTTTAACTGTTGTATCTCCGATTCCTCGTTTTGGAACGTTGATAATTCTGCGTAAACTTTGTGAATCATCGGTATTATTTATCAATTTCAAGTAACAAATAACAGTTTTAACTTCTGCTCTGTCATAGAACTTTGTCCCACCGTAAATTCTATAAGGAACACCTGTTGCCATACACGCTTCTTCAAGGGCTCTTGATTGGTTGTTTGTTCTATATAATATTGCAAACTGGTTAAAATTGCCGTGGGCAGTGCGTTTGATGTTACTTACTATGTAATTCGCTTCGTCTGCTTCATCGCTTGCGGTGTAGTAACTAAGTTTTTCGCCTTCCCCTTTGTTAGAATATAAAACTTTTTCAACACGTTCGTTATTGTTTTCGATTACGGCATTTGCAGCGTGCAAAATGTGCGCAGTTGAACGATAATTCTGTTCAAGTTTGATAAGTTTTGTATTAGGATAATCTTTTTGAAAATTCATTATGATTGTAAAATCAGCACCACGCCAAGAATAAATTGACTGGTCGACATCTCCTACAACACATAGTGAACGTTCTTGCGGAATATCTTTTGATAAGTTTGTGTAAAGCATATTAACAAGATTGTATTGCGCAATGTTTGTATCTTGGTATTCGTCAACCATAATGTGTTGGAATCTGTCATAATATTGCTTTCTTACTTCTTCATTTTGTTCCAGTAATTTAACCGTCAACATTAGCATATCATCAAAGTCGATTGCATTGTTGTTGTTTAGTGCTTTTTCATACTCTTCATAAATGGCTGCGATTTTTTGTGATTTGAAATCTCTTGCATAAGTTGCAAATGTTGTCGCATCTTGCATTTTGTTTTTTGCGTTTGATATTACGGATTTTACCAATTTTGTTTGATAAACTTTATCATCAAGATTTAATTTTTTGATTGCTCTTGTGATAATTTGGTTTGTGTCCGAATCATCATAAATTGTAAAGTTTCTATCTAGGTGTTTACCGGTTGCAGTGTTATATTTATCAATATTTTCACGTAAAATTCTTCCGCAAATTCCGTGGAAGGTTCCAACCCACATGTATTTTACTGTATCTTCGCCGATAATTTTGCCGATACGTTCTTTCATTTCTTTTGCGGCTTTGTTTGTAAATGTTACAGCCAAAATATTACGAGGTTTTACACCATTACGTATCATGTATGCAATACGAGTTGTTAAAACTTTAGTTTTGCCTGAGCCTGCTCCGGCTAGTATCAATAGCGGTCCCTGTGTTGTTTGAACTGCTTCTTTTTGTTCCTTATTAAGATTTTCTAATAAATTTTCCATGACATCTTCCCAAATCAAAAAATATATGCTATAATCTAGAATAGTTTAAAAACGTTATTAATGCAATCAGAAGGTAAAAGAAAAAATGACAGACAGTGATATGGAAATTTTATTGAGTTCGGAAGAAAACCAAGATGACGCACAAAAGTCAATCGTGGTACCAATAGATGATGATTTAGATACCGTTAAATCTAATGAACCTAATACAGTTGACGAATTAGCTATGGAATTGGCTACAATAAAACAATCAGCAAAGAAAATAGCAATTATCGGAAGTCGTAATCTTCCAATCACTCATCAACAAATGATTGAAACTCTTGCAACTGCTTTGGTTATGCAAGATAATACAATTATTACATCAGGTGGTTCTTCAGGTACAAATGCTGCTGCCATTCGTGGCGCTATGAAGGCTAATCCTGACAAGTTATGCGTTATTTTACCGCAAACTATCAGTCAACAACCTTCTGATGTTCAAAATCAGTTAATTGGTGTTCCTAATATTACAGAACATTTAGACAGAGCGATGATGACTTTGGCTGATGCATCAAGAGTTTGTAATAGAGAAATTATTGATGAATGTAATCAATTGATTTGTTTTTTGTCACATACAAGTAAAACTCTTCACAATGCAGTGCAATATGCTGAAGAACGTCACAAAGTTATTACAGTGTTCTATCTTGACTAGTTTTTAGGAAATTTATTTTATGAACAACTATTTGAAAAAACTTACGGGTAAAAATCCGCAAGAATTTGAAGCTGTTGCATTTAATCTTGTGAATAAACCTGATATAGATTTATTTTCTGAACTTATTGCAAGTGATGATTATTTGTTTGATTTTGTGAAACGAAATGTTGCAGATAGACTTAACAAAGTTTGTAATGAGTCGAATTATACGAATTTGTTACATTTTTTGAAGTTTTATTCTCCGTCTTACGAAGATTTCATTGTTTCTAATCTTGTGAAATATGGCGGAAATGATTTATCTGAAAAAATGTTGGATTTGCTTTCAAATGGTACGGAAGAAGAAAAAACGTACTGTGCAAAATTTTTTGAACTCACTAAAAATCCTAGCGCTATTGAGTTGTTGAAAAAGTATGCCTATAGTGAAAATTCTTTCTTGAGCGGAAATTGTGCGGCGGCACTTTCGGCTTTGGAGGATGTAGAGTCTTATAATGCCGCTTTACAAAAACTAGAATCAAATGATGAGTTTGAAAAACTAGATGCTGTGAAGTTTTTAGTTGCTTATGGTAATAAAGATGCGGTAGAAAAAATAATTACAGGCATGAAAAAATCTTCAATGGCAGATAATATTGCGGGTGAACTTTTGTATTTGTCAGATTTGTTTGAAATTTATAACAACGATAATATAGAAGGCTTGTATGTTTTTAATTCTATAATTAGTGGTTTGGGCGAAATTTTGGGACTTTCACAAGTGTTTGATTTTCGTCTGTACGATTTTATTTCAATGTTGTTGAAGGAAAAAATGACTTCTCCGCTTTCTGTGGTGTTGCTTTCGGCAAAGGATAAATTTTCGACATTGACTGAAAATGATGAGTATTTGTTTGATGAAACAAAAGATACAAAACAAGAAATTTACGATATCAAAAAACTGTTAACCAATGCTGATGATGGAGTTTTGTATGCGCTATCAGATGAAGAATTGAATGAAAATAGTTTGTTTGTATTTTCGGCACTGGAATTTACGGAAAACGACGTTGCGGTGCGTGAACTTTTAAAATCGTCTAATCCGGCTTTGGTATTGAAATCTTTAGAAGTATTAAAAATGCTTGAATGTATGACTCCTGATGATAAAGCAACAGCGCTAAATTCTGTGGCAGATATCAATGTCCGAATGGTAATTCAAGCACTTTAGTAAAATTTTATTCTATTTTGATTTATTTCTTAATACCGAAAAATACTGCTTCTGCAAAGGCTTCACCATATTCTTCTTTATATTGCTGATATTTTGGTGATTGACGGAGTTTGTCGGCTTTTGAGATTTCTGCTGAGTTTTGCGAAATTTTTTGAGTTTCTTCGTTTGTAGAATTTTGTACAACATTATCGTTGAAGCTATTTTCGTACTTGTGTTTTTCTTTTAATTCTCTGGTCATTCGTTTTTTGTTTTTGCCGAGTTGATTGTAATTTCTTGTATCAAGTTTTTCTTTTATATAAATGTCTAACTTGTCTTTTTCTATATTTTCGCCTTCAAATTTTTGGAAAATTTTGTAGCCGATTGTTTTTAATTTTCTTACAAAGTTTTCATCTTCGCTGTCTGCTACTGATACTCTTGCGTTTCCAACTTTACTGTTACCAATAAGACCGTTTGGATAACTTACGATTAACTCTTTTAATTTTGCTTTTTTTGCTGCATTTACTCCCGGTTGAGAAATCGGGATTCGATAAGTTGACGTAAAATTTATTTCTGTCATATTTCCCCCTTTTGGGTATTAAAATCCCAAAATATAAAATTTTGCGAAAATGTTTCTTTTTGTTACAAAACGTGAACTGAAATTTTGTATTACTAGCAAATTTTTTTGTTTACATTCTTTTATAGTTGCAAGAAAAATATAAAAGGATAGTAACATGTCAATCTCTGCAATACCCCAATTTAGAGTAATTAAGTCTCAAAATAGTGTACAAAGTTATTCAAATAACTCTATAAAATTACATTCACAACCGGTTTCAGATTGTGTAAGTTTTACTGGGCTATCTGCGCCGTCTATGTATAAAACGACGTTTCAGTATTTAGCAACTAAAATTATTGACGGTAATAAACGAAAATACAAAGTTGATGGCAGTTTGTTGTCAGCATCAAAGATTACTGATGCGATTGAACAGTTGAAAGAAAATGATACAATGTTCCCAGATTTTAAAAGAAGTCAATCATCAAAAATCCGCTGGAAACAATATATTCCACAAGATATTAGGGACTTTTCTATTGACAAAATCAATGAAGCCCGTGTTGATAGAATGGAAAAATGGAAAAACTTTTTAGACGTTGAAAATCCTGATTATAAAAAGTTAAATGCTGATAATTTTGATTCGGAATTGTATAAAAAATTAAAAAATGATGATTCTTTGCGTTTTGTGGTTTGGAATGCTGTTACCGGTGAACTTGGTGACAACAATAGACACATTCCTGTACCATTGAACAAAACTGCTTTGTTAGAAACGATTAAAGGCTTTGAAAACATTTTGCCAAAAGATAGGGCAGTAAGATGTTCGGCTCCGTCGTTCATTGATATTTATACACATAGGCTTCGAGATAATCTTTTGATAGATATGGGATTGTCTGAAAAAGAATCTGTTTGGGTGAAAATCCCGTCTTTTGCTCATGATAAACAACATAAAGAAGAAAATATTAATAAACTTGAAACTTTAAGTTGCAAGAATTGGTGTACACGTTCAAGTGTAGATAAAGCGATTGCTGCACTCGAAGACGGTGATTTTCATATCTATTTGGAACGTAATAAATATAATTTGTGGGAACCTATGGTGGGTATGACTTCATGTCGTGGCAAAATTGACCAAATTCAAGGAGTTGAAAATAATAATATTGTTCCGCTAAATTTGTGTGATGAAATCGAAAATTATATAAAGACTTCCAAACTTTCTTGTGCGTCCGGAATAATTGATGAAGGTCCTAAAGCGAGTGTTGCTTTGATGATTTCTCGTAAATTGAACGAAGTTGACCCGCAGACGAAAAAATCTTTTGCAAAAACGATTAAAGAAGATAATCCGCAAGAAATTTTCAAATTTCTAGGAGTGAAAACTAATGTTGCTGATGATGGTATGTTGGAAATCGGAACGTATAAACCTTCTTACAATACCGGAGAAGGTGGAATTATTGTGCCTTATTCAATGTATGGAATTGATGAAGACTTACTATTGAAAAATGTTCGCAAAATAAATGGTGATTTGATTTTGGATAACGTTAATTCTGTTCAAAATTCTCGTATCTCAAAATTTCCGCCAAATTTAGAGTCTGTAAAAGGTAAAGTTTCTTGCACAAAAGAACAGTTTGAACGTTTTCATGATGATATTCTTCGTGTTTTAGACGGACAAACTAAGCGTTTATTCATACATTCACAAAGTTAAATTTTGATGAAAATTGGAAAAGAAAAGGAGCAATTATGCCCCTTTTGTGTACAGTTTTTGGTAATGTAAAATAAGGTAGTGTTAGAATTACCTAACACTTTTGTCGTAAAAAATGAGCTTCTTTTTCGTTTTTGGCTTGACCGTTTCTGTAGCCAATGCCTGCACGATATCCTGAAATTGAATATAATAATGGTAATGAAGGTTCAATCCATTTTAGACCGGATAATAAAGATACTGTTGCAATATCATCTGTATGTAATCCTAGGTCTAGTAATTCAGGAGTTCTTGTTTCTTTTTTGTGTTCTTTCAAGACTAACGGATTGATAATTTTGTTACCGATAAAGTTAGCGATATAACTTCCGCCGATTACACCGGTTAGCAAGATTCCGCTTACCATTCCGATACATCTTGCAGATTTAGATTTGATGTTAAATTTTTCTAAAATTCCAAGCGCAACACCTGCCCCGATGTTACACATAAAAATGTTTGCCAAATATTGGTAAATTCCTTCTTTGATTTTATTTGGAACTTTTTCTTTCCAATTTTTATCAGTTACTTTGT
The DNA here is from genome assembly GCA_934692625.1 of uncultured Candidatus Melainabacteria bacterium. GTDB lineage: Bacteria > Cyanobacteriota > Vampirovibrionia > Gastranaerophilales > Gastranaerophilaceae > Zag111. The sequence goes on along the minus strand of CAKUUC010000022.1, from coordinate 1,148 downwards.
CGGCTACGATTCCACCTGCAATGCCACCACCTACAGGTATTGCACCGTATAATGAAAGCCAACCGATTTCTTTAAAAATATCTTTGGCTTGAATATTTTGTGGTGGCGGAATGAGTTTGTCTAAGAATTCTTTGTGTTCAGGCTTGTTTATTTTATCAATTTCTTTTATTGATAAGATTTTGCCCTTTGCTTTTTCTAAGATATTTGAAATATCTTGCGACAACTTGTTGTTTTGCAAATATTCATCAACAACTTTAGCATTGTCTTTTATTATTTGTGCAAAAGGTTTTGTCATTTCTTTTTTAGTAATGTAGGCTGCAATTTGGGGTGCCTTTATTGCAGAAACACCGGTTGCACCAAGAATAATTGCTGATTTTATACCGTGTTTAAGTCGTTCATTTTCCGGAGTTTCGTGTAGTTGTTTTGCTAAAAATATTCCTGAACCTACCGTCAAGATTTCCGGCATGTGCTTGTTTAGTTTGGCTGTTAAAATAGGTTGGTCTAAAAATTTTCCAATTGAAGATATTTTTGTCATTTGTTAATTTTCCTCTTGAAATTCGGAGATTATTTCTGGGTGTTCTTGGATAAAGGTTGTGAATTTTATCATTCTATCCAAAATGTTTTGAGAAATTATGTGTTCAATTTTGCAAGCATTTTCACCTGCATCATTTGATGGGATATTCAGAACTTTTTCAAAAAATTCTTTCAAAATGTGGTGTTTGTTATAAACTTTTTGCGCAAGTTCCAGCCCTTTTTCAGTTAGTGTAATTGCTTCGTAACTTGAATAATGCACAAGACCTTTGGCAACAAGTTTGGTTAATGCTTCTGATACAGATGCTCGAGAAACGTTGAGTTTGCGAGCAAGTGCAGCACCTTTTAGCAAAGTATCGTTCAGGTGTGCGATGTAAATAGTTTCTATGTAGTCCTCTAACCCCGAGGATAATGCTTCTTCTTTTGTCATAATATGTACCTTTGACATGAGTGTAAGGTAAGCCTAACAATTTGTCAAGTGTAAATTTTTAGAATAAGAATAAATTTTCTAAGTTTTCTCCAATGACGAAAGCTTTGGTAGGTTGCCCCCAAAAGTCATGCCGAACAGCACGAGCAGTGTGCGAAACGAAGTGAAGGCACGATTAATGCGAGTGCGG
>CAKUUC010000021.1 GCA_934692625.1 uncultured Candidatus Melainabacteria bacterium | reverse complement strand
TTGTGATGCACTCATGCCCATTGTAGCTTGCCGTTCCTTTCAGTCTTTTTGTTCCTATATCCTTTTTATCGGTCTTTTCACGGCTTTTCTTTAATTTTTGGGCTTATTTTGTTAAGAGTTCGTTACAATTGAATACTTTTTCAACTAAAAATAATTAAATTATCATTAATTTGCAAAAATTTCATTATTTTTGAGTTAGAATAAAGTTATAAATGAAAGGAAAAAGGTATGTGGGATTACTCAGAAAAAGTAATGGATCACTACAGAAACCCAAGAAATGTGGGAGAAATTGAGAACCCTGATGCAGTAGGTATTGCAGGTTCGTTGACTTGTGGTGACCAATTAAAAATATATTTAAAGATAGAAAACAATATCGTGACAGATGCAAAATTTCAAACTTTTGGATGCGGTTCTGCTGTTGCTAGTTCAAGCATTTTGACAGAAATGATTATAGGCAAAACAGTTGAAGAAGTTAGAAAAATTACCAACAAAGATATTGCTGACGAATTAGGAGGATTGCCTCCAGAAAAGATGCACTGTTCAGTTATGGGTTATGAAGCGCTCGAAGATGCACTAAAGAACTACAAAGAAGATGGCTACGTTGATTTGGACGAAGTTCTTTCGGAACATTATGGCAAAGAAGAAAAGAAAGAAAAAATAATTTGCACATGTTTCCAAATTACAGAAAACGTTATCTGGGATGCGATAACGCAAAACGGTTTAAAGACGGTTGAAGAAGTCACAAATTATACTAAAGCCGGCGGTGCTTGCGGAAAATGCAAAGATGCTATCCAAGATATTATCGACACTTACTACCACAAGGAAAAGACTGAAAGCGAAAAACTTACACCTACACAATGGATTTTAAAAGTTAATAATATTATTGAAACTCAAATTTCACCGGAATTACAAAAAGACGGTGGAGATATTGAACTTGTAGATATCAAAAATAAAACAATTTACGTAAAATTACGTGGAAGATGTTCAGGTTGTAAAAACTCAATGATGACACTAAAGAATTTTGCAGAAAAAACATTGCAAAACTCATTGGGTACGGATATTACACTTGTAGAGGTTAAATAAAATGGAAAAGATTATTTATCTTGATAACAATGCAACTACTAAAGTTGATGAACGAGTATTGGAAGCTATGATGCCATATTTTAAAGAAGAATATGCAAACCCTTCCAGTATGTATAATTTCAGTAAAAAATCCTCAAATGCGATAAAAGAAGCACGTGCAAAAATCAGGGATTTCGTAAACGCAAAAGATGAAAAAGAAATAATCTTCACATCTTGCGGTTCTGAAAGCGCAAACACTGCTATTCGAGGAGTATTAAATTACAATAAGACAAAAAAACACATTATAACAACAAAAGTTGAACACCCTTGTGTATTGAATTTGTACAAACAACTTGAAAAACAAGGTTACAGAGTAGACTATATAGGCGTTAATTCTATTGGTGAACTTGATTTGGAAGAATTAAGCCAAGCCGTAGATGAAGATACTGCGCTAGTTTCTGTAATGTGGGCAAACAATGAAACTGGTGTTATAAATCCAATCGGTAAAATTTCTGAAATTATCAAATCTAAAAACAAAGATACAAAATTATACGTTGATGCGGTACAAGTCGCAGGAAAAATTCCTATTGATGTTCAAGCAAACGGCATAGATTTGTTAGGAATTTCAGGACACAAGTTCCATGCGCCAAAAGGTATCGGTGCTTTATACGTTAATTCAAAAACAATGATTACTCCGCTAATTATCGGTGGTCACCAAGAACGCGGTAAACGTGCAGGGACTGAAAATACACCATACATTGTTGGTATCGGAAAAGCCGCAGAACTTGCTGCAGATGGTTTAAATTACGAACAAACTGAAATAAAAAGATTGCGTGACAAATTGGAAACAAATATTTTGAACAAAATTTATAACGCAAGATTAAATACAGGAATTGCAAACCGTGTTCCAAACACAACAAATATCGGATTTGAATACATTGAAGGAGAATTAATATTACTTCACTTATCTGATATCGGAATTTGCGCATCATCAGGCTCAGCGTGCACTTCAGGATCACTTGAACCAAGCCACGTTTTAAGAGCAATGAATGTTCCATTTACGGCAATTCATGGTAGTATTCGTTGGAGTTTGAGCAGATTTACGACAGAAGAAGAAATTGACTACGTAATTGATAAATTACCGGGAATAATTGAAAAAGTTACATCAATTTCTCCATATCAAAAAGAACTTGAAGCCTTAAAAGAATTAAAAACAAAAACTTGTTAGAACAAAGTTAGATATAGTAAAAAAGACGAATTTCAATTTGAAGTTCGTCTTTTTATTTATCAAAAATATCTAACAGAACCAAAACTTTTGGAGTATGAATTTTCAAATATTAAACTTTTGTCCTACGAATAAATATTTACAAAGCATAAATTCAAAATGACTTATGAGAAGAATAGAATAAAATACTAAAAATTTTTATTCTGACTCTAAGGAGTTTGATATTATGAAAAAATTCATTTTACTTTTATTCTTACTAATAAACTGTCAAATAGTTTTGGCAGCAACAAACACTCAAATCTTGGATAAAATCGAAAACTCACTTTATGGTTACACATATTCAACAGAATCCGAAACGTCAAGACTGAACAGACTTGAAGAAAAAGTTTACGGAAAAACTTCCAACGGAAATTTTCAAAACCGTATTGCAAAATTACAAAAAGATATTTCTGCAGATGAAATTGGCAAAGAAATAGAGCCTAAAGAAGATACTTTTGCAACACCGGAAGACAGTTGGGTATTTGCAAAAGAACCTGTTGAAGCAAGTAAAATGGATTATCCAACAGTAGATGAACTTGAAAGAATTGTATTTAACAAAGAAAACAAGACAGAGAGTCTAAACACAAGATTATCAAAACTTGAAACAAAAACTTTCGGAAAAACTTACGACAAAGATGAACTATCAATTCGTGTAGATAGGCTTAAAGCAGAAATTAAGCCTAAAAAAACGGTAGTTGCACAAAATACCAATACCTTCACTGACAATTATCACCTTGATTCCTACGGAACAGATGCATTTGACTATACAGGATTCAACAACAGAATGGGAAGCCGTCAAAACTATTCACAAAATAGTTACTCATCAGACATTGACGATTTTGACGGATATAGCCCAAACGTATTCAAACCTGCAAAACAATTAAACATCTCAGCGATAGAAAAAGCATTATACAAAACAAAATACGAAAACGAGCCTATGGATAAACGACTTTCTCGTGTTGAAATGAGTGTTTTTGGAACAGAATTTAGTCAAGACAGCGAAAGTGAACGACTAATGAGATTGTCTAGCGCAATCAATGCTCAAAAATCCGCAAGAAAATATGATAGCAACAAATTCAGTCAAAATATGGCAACTGCCTTCCAAATCGGCACACTTATACTTATGGTATTAGCATGTATTTTGTAAAATTATTCAGTTGTATTTGTATCTGATTTCGTACTTTCTTCTTTAGCTGATTTTGAAGTTGTAGACTCAGAAGAAGGTTTTGTCATCGAATTTATAACAGCATTATGCAATAACTTTTTCAAATTCTCAGAAGTTTGTTTGGCATTTTCCTTTGTATTTGCCAAATTTTCTTTTGTTTGCGCTACAGACTCTTTCACAGATTGAACCTTATCTTTCTGAGTTTGAACAATATTATTAACATTTTTCTTAACTGTTGCCACATCAGATTTTGTATTTTCAACTTTAGTTTTTACATTTTCTTTTACTGCATCTTTTGCATTTTTCAAATCTTGTTTCAAGTTGATATCATTAGTTTCAACAGTTGAGGCAAGCCATTTAAAATATCTGACAGAAGATGTCGCACCAACAACACCAGAGTATGAAACTTTAAAATCTTTGTACGTTTTACTACCAGTAGATAATGCCGGAATTTTTGCAATATCTTCCGTATTTGGATTTGAGGTTAATTGATTCCAAATTGTCGCAGTCATAGAACCGAGTTTAGGAATTGACGATAATAGTTTTTCAACTGATAAATCACCAATAACCCCAAGCATAGAAACAACTTTAGAATCTAAACGACCCAAAATAATCAGATTTGCAGTATTTGGTAAAATATAATACGAACCAGTTACGTAATAAGACATTAAAGGTCCTGTCACAAGAATTTTTGATAAATTAGCCACTCCTCCATTAAGTGTCATATCACCGGTTATCGTCTTAAACTTATCAGTTTCTTGCATTGCGGAAAGTGTCGACAAACTTGATATTGCCGCTTTTAATATTGAATTTGAGGTAATATTTTGTGCAGCCACAAGGTTTTCTAAACGTCCAATACCAACAAATCTACCGTTTTGAATATCAAAAGAAACATTACCCTTCATGGATTTAATAATATCAACATCTGTCAATCCTTGCATTCCAAGTTTAGCAGTAAAATTCAAAGTTCCTGTCAATGCATCTTTTATTCCGACAGCACCATATATTGCATTTGTTGCGTTTAAATCTTGTCCTAAAATATCCAAACCTGTTTTAAAACTATTTATCTCATAGGACAATTTGCCCTTAACCGTGCCATCAAAAGCCTTAGCGGTAATATCAGATAATGTAAACATATTATAATCTTTTAATGAGATTTTGCCAGAAACGTCTTCTGCAACCAAACCACCAGCCTTGACTTTTTTAGCAAAAGCATTTCCCTTCAAAATATCACCAGACAAATCTGCTCTTAAATCTGTAATTGCAAAATCAACATCTTTCATTGAGATATCCGGAAGTGTTAAGGTTCCTTTTATAGTAGGATTAGCAAGATTACCACCAACAGTCACTGCCCCAACAGTTGATATATTTGAATTTTTTACACCCCATATAGGAAAAGACAACATTTCAGGAATACTCAAAGAGATATTTAATTTAGGTTCTGAATATAATTTTGAAACGTTACCACTAAGTTTGACTAACAAGTTGTTACCTTCGTAGATTCCGGACGGAATAATATTAAGCGTATCACCTAATAATTCAAAATTCGCTTTTATTTTTGTCTTTTTATTTTTTAATTTATCAATATCAACAAACGATACATAATTATCTTTATCCGCATCAGCAGTTATTCTTAGATTTTGAACCTTTGAATTTCCTGTAACATCAACTGCAATCGGAACACTTCCCTTATACGAAATCAGAGAAACAAACTCTTTTGGCAAAAACGCAACGACATCAGCACTTTGAATTTTACCTTTTGCCAAAATATTGATAGCAGGTTTATCCGTCACATAATCCTCGACACCGCCTGTAATATCAATTTTAGAATTATTCAAAAGCATATAGGCTTTGTCAATTTTAATATCTTTATTATCCATTTGGACACAAGTATCTGGAATTTTCACAACAACAGAACCGTTATTTGCCACAAGTCCAAATAAATCAACATCGCCAAGCAAGGACTTGCCATCATAAGCAGCATTCACTGACAATTTTGATAAATCAACATGTGTTGCTGAAGGTTTATTATAAACTTTTAAACCTTCTAAAATTGAAGTTAATTCCGGTTTTAAGGAAGTAAGTTGTCCTTTTATCAACGCATTGAGAGAAATTACACCACTTGTAATATCATTATCTTTTAACAAACCGGCTTGTCCTACTGCTGCCAATAGTCCTTTTACAGACAATTTATCTGCAATGATTTTTAAATTTGTTGATGCATCCTGATTGATTGTCCCTGACATTGTCAACGGATGATTAAATATCGAAAAACCGGCATGTTTGATATTTATGCCATTATCAAAATTTATATCTGCTGTTATTTTATCAACTAAAACATTGTATAAGCCATATTTGAATTTAGATGGCAAAATTTTCAAATATCCGTTTGATGAAACCTTTTTCATATCAGAAGTAACATTGAAATCCGCATCAATTCCACCAGTGGCACTTAAGGTATCAAAATCATCTATATTAAAAGATTTAGCCAAACTATCCACTAAATTTATCAAATTCATAAACTTAGCATTAGATCGTAAAGTCATATCTAAATAAGGTTTATGACCGGTTTTAATGCTTCCGATAATTTGAGTTTTTTCATTTTCATCCGATGAAGAAAACAAAATCGAATCAATATTTGTATTATCACCCTTAAATTTCAAATTGATATAACTTTCAGGCAATTTTTTACCGTCAACTGCAACTGACAAAGCCTGAACATCAATCAAGCCTTTAAACTCAGGATTTTTTAATGAACCTGACACAACCAAATCAGTTGTTAAATCAGCGGTAAACTTATTATCAACAACTGCTTTTAATACATCTAAAACCTTCAATGACAAATCGTTAATATCAGAAGATTTTTTAGAATCAGCCGAATCTAGAATTACATTTTCAGGAAATACTAAATCTTGGAGAGTCAAATTCGGCATAATTTTGTTAAATATTTTTATATCATAATTCGACACCAAAACATTATCAAAAATGACTTTTCCGTTTGTTTTTAATTTTATTTTTTTATCAAGTATAAAATCAGAAATTTTAAGATTTTCGCCTTCAAAACTATACTTTTTAGTTGTCATCAACTCAACTAATGATAAAGAATATTTATCAACCTTTATATTCGGCAATTTATTTGACAATTTCAAACCAAAAGGCAGAACAAAAGATTCTTTGACAGGTTCTTCGTTTTGAGGAAAATAGTCAGCAACCAACAATGAACCATCTTTTTTAACATCTAAATTCGCCGTTAGATTTTTTGCATAAATACTTCCTAATTGAATTTTTCTAGTCAAAAGAGGTAATAATGCTAAATTACCGCCAATATTATCCGCATAAAAAACTATATTTTCATTTGAAGGAATTTTTAAAGAAATTTTCTGCGCTTTAACACCGGCTGTTAAATTCCAAGACGTTGTAAATGTCAGTTTATTTAATGTCATATCAAGCCCAGAAGATTGTTTTACAAGGTCAACAATTGTTGATTCATGACGTCTTAAAATAGGTGTTACAATAAGTGGCGATAATAGAAATATCGCATATAATCCTAATAAACCGATTAAAACAAAAGATAATATTTTCTTTGCTTTTTTATTCATTTCCCTAACCTCAAATTAAATATAATAAGATTTTAACACAAATAACATTTATAAATTGTCAAGATTCAAGCCTTTTATAAAGTTAATCGCTTCATCTTTTGTTTGTACATCACCTGATATTTGCGCCTCATTTAACAATCGCAAAACTTTGCCCAAAATCGGGGAAGGTTTTATGTTAAGAATTTTGATAACTTCATTTCCATCTAACAATTTAGGCAAAGGTTTTAAATCTTTTTTAGCCTCTATACAAAAATCCATTAACCGATTCAATGCGGTAATATTTTCTTCAACAATTTCCTTTGTTATTTCAGGTCCTTGAGCAGACAATCTGTCGGCTTGCGCTATCAAAATATTATCAATGGCATTATCGTCGGATTTTCGCAAATATCGCATCATAATTTTTTCATTCACAACCGGTGCTGATACAACTGCCGTCGGATACATGTGTTTTTGGATAATATATGAAATGTATTCTATTTGTTTATTTGAAAAACATAGATTTCTCAAAATCGAAACACACATTTTAGCCCCGACAGAATCATGTTTTATAAACCTGTGGCGTCCGGTATCTTCTTCTATTGTCCAAGTTGAAGGCTTGCCAATATCGTGCAAAAAAGTTGCCAATTTAAGGTGTGCAATTCTTGAAAAGCCACCAAAATCGACTCTATCCAGATGATTTTTAACTTCATCATTCGATTTTTCATACAATAATTGAACTTGCTTAACAGATTCAATACTGTGCATAAATAAATCTAAGTGATGATGTTCGTTTGGTGGAACTTTTTTCACATCGTGCATTATCGGAAAAAGTAATTCCAACAATCCGCATTTATCCATCAACGAAAGACTTTCAGCACAATATTTGCCATCAAAAAGTTTCATCAACTCATATTCAACACGTTCTTTAGCAGGGTTTTCAATAAGTTTTGCATGTTTTTTTACAATATTTTTTAATTGTTCACTTAATTCAAAACCCAAAACAGAATAAAAACGAAAAACTCTAAGCAAGCGCAACGGATCATCTGTAAAATTTTCTTCTTTTATTTCACGCAAAATTTTGTTTTGTAAATCTTCAACATAATTTTTGCAAAAATCAGGAATTTCGCAAGTTTTTATATTTACAGCGATTGCATTAACTGTCAAATCTCGTCTTTTTAAATCTGTTTCAAGACTATCACCTACAGGATTTGTAATATCTAAATAATTTATTTTATCCGGCAATACAATACGATAAATTTTATTTATTTCATCAAGCGGAATAAATTTTCCATTGAAAAATTCAGCAATTTTTAACGAAAAATCTCTTGCATCGGCATTTACAACAACTAAATCCCTATCGTGAGAAAATTTACCCAAGAGTGAATCCCGCACAGAACCACCGACAAGATAAATTTCGTTATCGAAAAAACTCGAAATATTATTCAATATTTCATCATTTTTTATACTATTTGTTAAAGTTTGTATATTCATAAATAATATTTCCTAAACCGACAACAACAGCAGTTTCAGCCCGAAGAATCAACGTTCCGAGAGTCAACATTTCAAAATTTTGGGTTCTAAAATACTCAAACTCGCTATCAGAAAAACCACCTTCAGGTCCTATGATTACAAGCACTTTATCTCCTTGTTTTATTGCAGAAGTTTTAAAACTATCTCGAATTGTTTTGTCCGCAATTCGTTCACAAAAAACGATAATTTTGTCATACTTTTCAACAGTTACTAAATCTTTTATTGTCGTTAATTCCGCACATTGAGGAATATCTGCTCGTTCACATTGTTTTGAAGATTCATACATTATTCGCTGCCACTTTGGGATTTTCTTTTCAATAACAGAACGTTTAACCGAACAATAATCAGTAAAAACAGGGATTACACGACTAATGCCAAGTTCAGTTGCTTTTTCTATGATAAAATTCTGTCCGTCATTACTCAATGGAGATTGCGCTAAATCAAGAGTAAAATCAAGGCTTCTTGTTGACGGATAAGATTTTTCAATCTTTGCCACAATTTCGTTGTTGGTAATTTCAGAAATAAATGTTTCGTATTGAATTTTATTTTCATCAATCAATAATAACTTTTCACCGGCTCTTGCACGCAAGGCTCTTGCAATATGAGTATAATTTTCTTTATCAGAAATTATTATATTATCATTTTCAACTTGATTTGATTTTATAAAAAAATGTGGCATAATACACCTTCCCTACTCATAAATAATACCATAAAATAGTATTTTAGCGCTAACAATATCAGTCTAAAACAATTTCTTTTTCGTTTTTGTATGTAACATACCCCAAATTTGCAGCTGGAGGTTTTCTGATATATTTTCTTTTGGTATAAATTACACCGATTTTTGAAGAATTTTTTACACTGGAATACTCTTTTGCCAAACTTGCGCAGCGCAAAATTAAATCATCTGAAATCACATTTGTAGTTTTCAACAAGACGTGCGAACCGGCATTATCTTTAACATGAAACCACAAATCATTTTCATTTGCCAATTTTGAAATAATATAATCGTTTTGTTTATTATTCTTTCCAACATAAATTGAAGTTGATTCATCTACATCTATTCTTTTTATTTCAAAAAGTTGTGCTTTTTTAGGTTTTTGTTTGACTTTATTATCATCTTCTATTTCATCAGAAATTTCAAACAAATCTTTAATATCACCTGCGGAGTTGATAAAATACAGAAGTTGTTCAAGATAAACTTTTTTACTGTAGTATTCTTCATACAATTCTGCCAACTTTTCCCGTGCAGTTTTTGCTTTATTATACAATTTGTAAAAATTATTGGCATTATCTTTTATTGTTTTTAGAGAATCTAATTCTATATCTATATAAGCATTATTTTCATAATCGTAAACGTTTACACTCTTTGAATAATCTTTCAAATTGTACAAATTAGCCATTAACAAATCACCATACAATCTGTATCTGTCAGATCTTGAATCTGATAATCTTTTATATTCAATTTGTTTCAATGCCTTGGTTGCTTTTTTTAATTTTTGAGAAACTATTGACCTATATTTTGTTTTTAAACACTGAAATTTATCCTTAGCAATATAATATGAATAATAATTATCCACCATATCATTAACAGATGACTGCCCCTCAAAATCAATCGTTAAAAGATTAGAATACAAAGAATACACTTGGTAGTCCTTTGAAATGCAAGGTGAAAGATTTTCGAGTCTTAAATATTTTTTGACATCTTCCATTGATGATTTTTGGCACAATTGAGCAAAACTTTTTGAAATCATATAAAAATCTTCACTTGCTGTTTTATAATCGAATTCACCATTATAATTGTTAATATCACTCTTCACTTGCTTCGGTGGGTAAACGTAAGGTAAAGACCCATAGATTTCACGTTCACGACTTTTTTCAGCCCCGACATTATGCGCACAACCTAAAATAATATCAGTATCCGTGTTATATAGAATTACATTTGAATATTTTCCCATAAATTCAAAAGCCAAACATAATTCAATAACATCACCAACTTCATTATATGTTTGGATAAAGAATTCCAAAATTCGCTCATTTTCAGGTTGATTAACTCGTGATATTTTTGAACTTTCCAAATACTTACGCAACAACATACAAAACATAGGCGGTTTTGTCGGAATTTCCAACAATCGGTCTGAATAAGTTTGTTTTGTAATAAAACAGCAATGATAAAATTGCGGATTAATATTTACATAAAATTGTCGAGTTTCCCCGTTGTTGCGCAAGGTAAAAATAAATTCACGCCTTGTCGGTTGCTGAATTTTACTAATTCTTGCACCTGTTAAAAAATTTGTTTGCTCTTTTGTCCAAGCTTTTAAAGTCAATACATCAAAAGTAATCATAACCACAAAATATTACTAAAAAATTTACAAGTTGTCTAATTTTATTTTACATGGTATCATAGATAAATCAAAGGAGAGAATAAATGACTGACGAAATCAATAAAGACATTGAAGAGAACTCTAAAGTTATTACAGAAAACTACGTCAATGTCTTAATCACAACAAGAGATTACGTTGTTAAGGGTACACTATACTTGCCGATTAACACCGGTACTTCTAACCCGACAACAGAAAATCTTCTATTCTATGTATTAAATTGCGGAAATATGTTCATTACATTAAGAAATTGCATAATCACAACAAAAGATACTATTGAATATATACCTGAAAAAGTTGCATGTTATAATATCAACCTTAACATCGTTGAATCTTGCAGAATTATTGACGAAGATGAAGCAATGTATTAATACTTTGTGATTTTTTATAATGTTTCTGCTAATATAATGTTGAAAATATAAATAGACAAAAAAGGAAGTTAGAGATGATTAAAAGCAAATTTAAAGATCACGAATGCGGAAAACTTAATCTTTCAAACATTGACGAAAAAGTAACTTTGTCAGGTTGGGTTTCTTGTATAAGAGATTTAGGCGGTATTTTGTTTGTTGAACTTAGAGATAGAAGCGGCTTTTTCCAAATAGTTGCAAACCCTCAAATCAACCCACAAATCCATAAAGTACTAGAACACGTAAAAACTGAATACGTTATCAAAGTTACAGGTAAAGTTTCAAAACGTCCTGAAGAAACATACAACGAAAAATATCCTACAGGCCAAGTTGAAATGTATCCTGATGAAATCGAAATTTTGTCAGAATCTAAAGTTTTACCTTTCGTACTTGACGATGAAAACGTATCTGAAGATATCAGATTGAAATACAGATACTTGGATTTAAGACGTGAACCAATGTTATCAAAACTTGTTATGCGTCACAACATTGTTCAAGCAATCAGAGCATATTTGAATAATTTGGACTTTTTAGAAGTTGAAACACCTATCTTGATTAAAACAACTCCGGAAGGCGCTAGAGATTATCTTGTTCCATCAAGAGTTCAAGAAGGCAAATTCTATGCACTACCTCAATCTCCACAAATTTTCAAACAATTGTTGATGGTTGGCGGTATTGAAAGATATTACCAAATTGCAAAATGTTTCAGAGATGAAGATTTAAGAGCAGACAGACAACCTGAATTTACTCAAGTTGACTTGGAAATGTCTTTCGTTGAACAACAAGACGTTATCAGAGTTGTTGAAGGTCTAATTGTTGATGCGTTTAAAGCAGCAGGTGTTGAAGTAAAACCTCCGTTCATTCAAATGCCTTGGCAAGAAGCAATGGACAGATACGGTTCAGACAAGCCTGATACAAGATTTGGCTTAGAGTTGTTTGATATCGGCGACATCATTATGCAATCTGAATTCCAAATTGTTAAAAACACATTGGAAAATGGCGGTATCGTTCGTGGTATCAGAATTCCTGGCGGTGCTAAATATTCTAGAAAAGAAATTGATGATATCACTAAATTAGCAGTATCATTCGGCGCTAAAGCACTTGCTAACATTATTTACAACGAAGACGGAACTGCAAAATCTCCTGTATTGAAATTCGTTACAGAAGAACAAGCAAAAGCAATTCAAGAAAGAGCGCAAGCACAAGCGGGCGATATTATCTTCTTCGTTGCAGATAAGCCAAAATTAGTTTACGACATTATGGGCAGATTGAGATTACATTTCGGTAAATCATTAAACTTGATTGACGAATCTAAACACAATTTGCTTTGGGTTGTAGACTTCCCAATGTTTGAATGGAGCGAGGAAGAAGGCAGATTTATGGCAATGCACCACCCATTCACATCTCCAAACTTGGAAGATTTAGACAAGTTGGATTCTGGAGATTTAGGTAATGTTAAATCTATCGCTTACGATATCGTTTATAACGGTACTGAATTGGGCGGTGGTTCTGTAAGAATACACTCTTCAGAAGTTCAAAAGAAAATCTTTAAAGCATTAGGTTTGACAGAAGAAGAAGCACAAGAAAAATTCGGATTTATGGTTAATGCTTTGCAATACGGTACACCACCACATGCTGGTTTGGCAATCGGTTTGGACAGACTTGTTGCACTTTTGGCAAGAACTGATTCAATTCGTGACGTTATTGCATTCCCTAAAAACGCAGGCGCAAAATGCTTGATGAGTGATGCTCCTGGGGTTGCATCATTACAACAACTTAGAGAATTACACATCAAAAGTACGGTAACTCCGAAAAACTAATATTTTTCAAAAATTATATAAATGAAAATGTAAGGTGGGAAAAGTAGAATGCTTCCCACCTTAACATTAATAAAACCGTAGGGTGGGGAAAGTGAAACGGTTCCCACCAAAAAATTATATATTAGGTTCTTTTTTTGTTTCGTTCAAGTACTCTAAAAGTTCCGGTGGAATTTCACTTTCTTCCATTACACGGGCTGTAACTTTTTGTTTTTTACCTTTTACTAAAATTTCTCTGGTTATTGAACCGTCAGGATTTACCGTTTCTGATAAAACTTTAGGTTCTTTTGACGTTCGCTTGAAGAGTGATTTTAACCAATTTTTCTTTGCTTCTTTAATACGTTTGGTCATTTCCTCACTAGTTTTTTCATAAATTGCGGCACACATTTCTGATTTTGTCGGATTTGGATTAACAATTCCGTTTTTTACATCAAAATATCGTTCAGTCGCACCACCAACTTTATAGGCTCGGGCTTCTTCGTTCAAAACTGTTCTTAATGTTTTCAATATATAAATTTCCCCTATATTTATATAAAAACATTTCGTGTATTAAAATTGCACATTATTTACAAATGTTTTCTGATAAATCTGTGCGCTTCGATTACATCATCGTAAGATATTGGTGGCGGACCTTCCAAAATTTCAAGCTGAGTATGATTTTCTGCCTTTCTATTAAAATTAAAAACGACATTGCCAAAATCTTTTCCACACTTTTCACAAACCAAATTACACAATAATATATCGCCTTCCTTTGTTATAATTTTTATAGAATTTTTGGTAAATTCATTCTTACAATGCGAACAGCAAAGTCCGGAAAATAGAGTCTTTATATCTTTTTGAGTAAAATTTTTCATATCAATACTTTATATTAACTTTTGTAAACTTATCAACTATTTGTAGTATTAATTGTTATTTTAGCGCAAAAAATGGGATTAATATATATGTAACCAAAGGAGGTTATCATGGCAATTAATCTAATTTTATTCGGTTTCATCGTTTACACAGCATTAATTGTTATTCCGAGCATTTGGGAAGAGCTAACTACAGAAAGCTAGACCTTTTCGGCGTTTTCGGCAAAATTTGCGGTGCAAGGTGAGTGTGGTTTCTTAAAAGTGTAAAATGAACGCTTAATAATCAAGCGATTAGTTTGTGTTGGCAAAATTTAGCAAAACTCGAGTTGTAAACCATACACTTAATAAAAACAGGTGATACGTATATGTATTGCCTGTTTTTATTTATATATTCGAATAATTTTTCATTAAGATTGTATACGATTTGATGATAGAACTAGCAAAAAAATGGATTTTGCGATTTTATACATTTGGAGATACAGCATGAACAATAATATATCATTTACCGCAAAATTCATATCACCAGCCACTGTTAAAAAACTTACCCCAAATGGCAAATACGTAGATATAGAGGTTAGTGCCGTTAAATTAGCCTCAAAAAATAAGGACGATTTAAGTGCATTAGAAAAGATAAATAAAGAGTGGGGTGCTGACACTTATGCAAGTAATATTCTCGATGAAGCATCTTCTACAAATGAATTTTATAAAGACTATCGTCCTACTGTGTATGCAATAACAACACAAAGAGATAACTTTGAAAAATTAGAACCAGAGAAAGTTCTAGGATTAGCAGAAACGAGTATTGAATTTGGAATAATTAAATCTTTAGATTACTTGCAAACAAACCCTAAATTTTTAAACAAAGTTCAACCAACAATAAAGCATATCGGAACCGCGATGCTCAAGTTTATTGAAAACATTAATAAAGGGCACAGAATTGCAATCGACTCTGTAAAAGAGGCTAAAGCCTTCTATATGAAAAATGGCTACAAACGTTTAAATGAATATACAAATATCTTTTTCAAAGATGTGTAATAAGTCTGAATAGACTCACTAAATTTTGCAAGTGAAGATGCCGCAACTGTTGGTGAGAGTAGGTACTCGAACCTTACAGGGGCGGTATGCACTTTAGTGCTGACGAGGTAATTTGATTTCAACTAAATCAAATTACTT
>CAKUUC010000020.1 GCA_934692625.1 uncultured Candidatus Melainabacteria bacterium | reverse complement strand
GACGGGCTCAGTGGTAGTTATCACGATAATACTTGCGCGTTGGATAAATCAGGTCTTGGGTGTACCTATAAAATTTTGACAGAAAAGAATATGAAATATTAGAAGCAAAAGTAGGTTTATGTGTTAAGTTATTTCTTCACTTCCTTTTTTATTTGTTTTGTGTTTACAATAAAATAATAAAAAAGGAAGGAATAGAAGGAGATTTGTATGCAAAAACCTGTAGTTATTGCTGAAATTGGGTGTAATCACAAAGGTGATATGAATATTGCTCATAAAATGATAAAACTTTTGGGAACTTTTAAGTTATTAAATGAAAATTCTTATATTGATGTTGTAAAGTTTCAAAAGAGAACAAATAAAGAACTTTTATCTTCTGAAGAATATAATGCTCCGCATCCAAATCCTATAAACAGTTATGGCGAAACTTACGGTGAACATCGTGAATTTTTAGAGTTTAATCTTGAACAACACAAGCAACTAAAATCATGGTGTGAAGAAGAAAATCTTATCTATTCAACTTCAACTTGGGATTTGACGGCAGCAAAAGAGATTGCAAGTTTAAATCCAAAGCTTATAAAAATCCCATCAGCAAGTAATTTGAATTTTGAAATGTTGGAATATTTGAGAGATAACTATTCTGGAGAAATTCACATTTCTTTTGGTATGACAACTCACGAGGAAGAGCGAAAAATTATTGAATTTTTCAAAGAGAAAAATAGAACAAAAGATTTAGTAATTTATGCTTGCACATCAGGATATCCTGTACCGTTTGAAGATATTTGTTTGAATGAAATTACCAGATTAAAAGAAGCTTATGGTGATATGGTCAAAGGCATTGGGTTTTCTGGTCATCATTTGGGTATTGCTGTTGATGTCGCCGCTTTAGCACTTGGCGCAACATATTTTGAAAGACATTTTACTCTTGATAGAACGTGGAAAGGTACTGATCACGCTGCATCTCTTGAACCTCAAGGTTTGCAAAAATTGGCGAGAGATTTAAGACAAGTTCATAAAGCACTTACTCCAAAATCAAAAGAAATTCTTGATATCGAAGAAGTTCAGCGTAAGAAATTAAAACACATTGCTGATTTGGTAAAATAGGAGGATAAAATGACAAATATTGCTTTTATTCCTGTTCGCGGTGGTAGTAAATCGATTCCACTGAAAAATATTAAGTTTCTATCAGGAAAGCCTCTTGTTTATTGGACAGCAAAAGCGGCAAATGATGCAAAATGTATTGATAAAGTAATTATTGCAACTGATAGTGAAGAAATTAAAAATGTTGTTAAAGATTTCGAGTTTGATAAGGTCGAAATTTACAATCGTAAAGAGGAAAATGCTCAAGATACTTCGTCAACGGAAAGTGTTATGCTTGAATATTTGGAATTTGTAAAATTAAATAATTCCGATAATTTCTTTTTAATTCAAGCAACTTCGCCACTTCTAAAGTCAATTCATATTGAACAAATGTATGAGAAAATGAAAAAAGATGGTGCAAATTCTGCATTGTCTTGCGTTAATACAAAAAGATTTTTCTGGACTAAAGATGGTAAATCTCTAAATTATGATTACAAAAACAGACCAAGACGTCAGGAATTTGAAGGGCTGATGATGGAAAACGGTGCATGTTATATAAATTCAGTTGGGAATATTTTGAACGACAAAAACAGATTATCCGGTAAAATTTCGGTATACCCAATGCCTGAATATACTGCAGTTGAGATTGATGAACCCGATGACTTTTTGTTGGTTGAAAACTTAATGAAAAAATATAACGAGTAGATTTGGTTTCTTGTTGCAAAAATATTTCTTTTTTTACCTGTTTGTAATATTTTATTATTACGAATGAGGGATATTAAGTATGGAAAATTCTAAAAATATTATAAAAAATGCGGAAAAATCTTTGCAAAAAGAGTTTGAAATTATTGAAGAAATAAGAGATTTTAATCAAGAAAAAGTTCTGAATGCTTTTATTGAAAATCGAGTAGCGCCGGAACATTTTTATACTGTTTCAGGATATGGGCATGATGATTTGGGTCGTGAAGTTTTGGATAAAGTTTTTGCAAGTGTTTTTAAAACCGAAAAAGCGCTTGTTAGAATTCATTTTGCTTCCGGTACTCATACTTTGGCTTGCGCATTGTTTGGAAATTTGAAATATGGAGACAAGCTTTTATCTGTTGCCGGAACTCCTTACGATACAATGCAAGAAGTTATCGGAACCATGGGTGATGAAGAAACAAAAAGAGCTTCTTTAATCGGAAATGGTGTATTGTATGATGAAGTTCCATTGTTGAACGATACAGATATTGATTTTAAAAAATTAGAAGAAATGGTTGATGACTCAACTACAATGGTTTTGATTCAACGTTCGAAGGGGTATTCTACAAGAAAATCTTTGTCTATAGAGGTTATTGAAAAGATTTGCAAAGTAGTTAAGGCAAAAAATCCGGAATGTATTTGTTTTGTGGATAATTGTTATGGCGAATTTGTTGATAGTAAAGAACCAACTGAAGTCGGTGCAGATTTGATGGCAGGTTCTTTGATTAAAAATGCAGGTGGTGGAATTGTCGAAGCCGGTGGATATATTGCAGGAAAAGAGTTGTATGTAGAACGTTCTGCAAATAGATTGACTGCTCCAGGAATTGGTTCAGAAGGCGGAGCAATGTTTAATCAGCACAGATTGATTTTCCAAGGTTTGTTTATGGCACCTTCTGTTGTTGCAGATGCAGTTAAAGGTGCTGTTTTGGCTGCGAAAATTTTTGATGAAATCGGTTATAATTCAACTCCAAAATTTGATGAAAAAAGAACTGATATTATTCAAAATATTACATTTGGTGCTCCTGAGCCGTTAGAGCAATTCTGTCGCACAATTCAGTCTTTGTCGCCTGTTAATGGTTATGTGACACCGGTTCCTGAGTATATTCCTGGGTATGAAGACCAAGTTATTATGGCAGGAGGAACTTTTGTCGAAGGTTCGACTATTGAACTTTCTGCCGATGGTCCGATGAGAGCACCTTATGTCGCTTATATGCAGGGTGGGTTGAATTATTCCCACGTGAAAATAGCATTAACTAAGTTTTTAGAAAAGATTTAGTACTTTGAAGGGATATCTTTTTAAGATATCTCTTTTTGTAACAAATTGTTGCCCTGAAAACTATCACTATAATTGGTTTTTACTTTTATCTGTTATAGGGTATTGTTCTATAATTTTTATATGTTACAATATTAGAGCGCGAGTACGTGCAACATGAAAAATTTAGTGTATAGAATTTAAAGAGGTAAGAGAAGAGAGGTTAATTATGGCATTACCGAATGTAGCGTATTTTTCAATGGAAATTGCTATGGATCAATCTTTAAGCACTTATTCAGGTGGTTTAGGATTTTTGGCCGGCTCACACATGTTATCTGCAGGATATTTGCAAATGCCTATGGTAGGGGTAACAATGTTATGGTCTTATGGTTATTATGATCAACGTATTGATCAATCTGGCAACGTAGAAGTTGCTTATATCAGAAAGTATTATGATTTCTTGACAGATATAAATACTGAAACTGAAGTTGATATCTTTGGTGAAAAGGTTAAAGTTAAGGCTTATTTAGTTCAACCGGAATTGTTCGGAACTTGTCCTGTTTACTTGTTGACTACTGATATTGAAGGCAACAGTGATTGGGCTAAGAGCATTTCTTACAAATTATACGATGGTAACGAAAAAATCAGAATTGCTCAAGAAACAGTTTTGGGTATTGCAGGTGTTAGAATTCTTCAAAAAGTTGGTTATAACTTCGATGTTATCCACATGAACGAAGGTCACGCACTACCTGCTGCATTTGAATTGTTAAGACAACACAATGGAGATTTGAATGAAGTTAAAAAACGTACAGTATTCACAACTCACACTCCAGTTGCTGCGGGTAACGAAGTTCACTGGGTTGATACTTTGTTAGAAGGTGGATTCTTTGCAGGTGCTTCTCGTGAAACTGCGGTTGCATTGGGCGGTGAAAACTTCTCATTGACAGTTGCAGCATTAAGAATGTCAAGAATTGCAAATGCTGTATCTCAACTTCACGGTCTTGTTTCTAACAAGATGTGGGAATGGGTTGAAGGCAGATGTCCAATCAGAGCAATCACTAACGCTGTAAACCTTCAATATTGGCAAGATAAGAGAGTTAAAGAAGCTCAAAATGACCCTGAAAAATTGTTAGCAGTTAAACGTGAAATGAAAGCAGAATTGTTCAAATATATTGCTAACGTTGCAGGTAAGAGATTTGACCCTGATGTATTAACTATCACTTGGGCAAGAAGATTTGCTGATTACAAACGTGCTTGGTTAATCTTGATGGATAAAGACAGAATCGGTAAATTGTTAGATGAAAATAAAGTTCAAATCATCTTTGCCGGTAAATTCCACCCAGATGATGTTATGGGTAAAGAAATGTTTAACAAATTGTTGAACAGATCTCACACATTGAAAAACGTTGTTGTTCTTCCTGGTTATGAACTTCAATTGTCAGGCATGTTGAAACGTGGTACTGATGTTTGGTTGAACACTCCATTAAGACCGTTCGAAGCGTCAGGTACTTCAGGTATGTCTGCTAATGCTAACGGTGCAATCCACTTATCAATCTTTGATGGTTGGACTGTTGAAGGTACATTTAGCGGAATTAATGGTTATGCTATTGAATATCCAGAAATTGATGACGATATGTCTTGGGAAGAAAGACACTGGAAAGATCATAAATGCTTGATGAGCATTATTGAAGATCAAATTATTCCAACTTACTACAACAACAAACCTGAATGGGCTAGATTGATGCGTCAAGCTATCAGAACTTCTGAGGCTTACTTCAATTCAGACAGAATGGTTATCGAATACTACAACAGATTGTATAAACCAATCGCTCACGATGATGAATGTTCAGGTGAAGAAAAGCATGAAATGAAGATTAACGAAGCACCTACATTTGATGCTTGGACTTTCTCAAATATTAAGTAAGAAAGAACTGATATAATTAACAAAAAAGCCGGCAGAAATGTCGGCTTTTTGTTTGAATATTATTGATTGGAAATTTTATACTAATAAAAACAACTCTGCTTTCGGTTGCTGTTTCTTGACAAGTTTAAACATTTCCATCTCAACTTTGGGGTCAGCAATGAGAAAGGCTGATCTTCTCCACGGGAAAAAGAGCG
The DNA here is from genome assembly GCA_934692625.1 of uncultured Candidatus Melainabacteria bacterium. Lineage (GTDB taxonomy): Bacteria > Cyanobacteriota > Vampirovibrionia > Gastranaerophilales > Gastranaerophilaceae > Zag111. The sequence continues at coordinate 12,034 of CAKUUC010000020.1, read as the reverse complement.
TACCAAATTCCTTTGGTATTCCTTTCATTCCTATTTTCTTTATTTCTTTGGCTTTATTGCACATTTCAAAAACATCACCTTTGGGAAGGTAATAAGTTTTATGTCCCAAAGGATGAAATCCATAGAATTTCAAACTCATTGCAACATTTCTAACGTCAGGAAAATCCACATTTTTCAGATAAATCCCGTTGAAACTTGTTTGGTTGTTATTTCTGATTTGCATATTTATATAAAACAGGACAACAAAATTTTTGCTACTTAGTTTTGTAAAATTATTTTACACGAGAAAAAACTTCAACATCAATGTCATCAAAAGTGTTAGTGTTAAAGTAGGCACAAGATGCAACCATAGAGGCATTATCCGTGCAATATTTCATTGCAGGTGCGTGAACTTTATAGCCTTCTTTTTCCAAATCAAAAACTTTTTTACGAATTTCAGAGTTTGCAGCAACTCCGCCAGCGATGACAACTTGATTGTAGCCACGTTCTTCAACTGCTTTTTTAAGTTTTTTCACAAGAGTTTTTGAAACGCATTCTTGGAAACTTGCACAAATATCATTGATTACGTTTTCGGGTAATTCTTGATTTTCTTCTGTACAGTATTCTTTTTTTAGGTTTTTAACTAATCTCAAAACTGCAGTTTTTAAGCCGCTAAAACTGAAATTATATCCTTCCACTTTTGCTTGCGGAAGTTCGTACGCTTTAGGATTGCCAAGTTGTGCAAGTTTATCAAGTCTTGGACCTCCAGGGTATGGCAAACCGATTAGTCTTGCAACTTTGTCGTAGGCTTCTCCAACAGCATCATCAATTGTTTCTCCTAAAATTGTTTGTTTAGAATAAGATTCCACATCAATAATTTGAGTGTGACCACCACTAATCAAAAGTGCCATATAAGGTGGTTTTATATCTGTTTCTATATAGTTAGCGCAAAGATGAGCATTCAAGTGGTTCACTCCGATAAACGGTTTGTCGTAAACCAAAGCCAATGTTTTGGCTGCATTTAGCCCAACAAGCAGACAGCCGACAAGCCCTGGACCTACAGTTCCCGCAAATGCAGTGATGTCATTTGGGTTTAAGCCAGATTGGTCAAATGCTTCTTGTACAACAATATTTATCGAATCAAGGTGCTCTCTTGCTGCAATTTCAGGGATTACCCCTCCGAATTTTTCGTGTGTTTTTATTTGGGAAGCAACAATGTTTGATATTACTTCTCGTCCGTTTTTCACTATTGCGCAAGCCGTTTCATCACAACTTGATTCTATTGCCATAATGTAGTTATCTTGCCCTGAGTCAGGACCTACTAATATTTCCTTTTCACTAAATAATGTTTTCTTTTTCATATCTACAACTTATAACAAATATGAGCAAAAAAAAACCCTTTCTTTTTGAAAGAGTTTGGAATCTTTTACAATTCCTCGTGTAGTAGGTTAGTGTGTAGTAGGTAGTAGTAGTTTTTAGTTATTTCCAGTGTTTATTTAAATCTGTTATCCTTGTTACTCTTATATAAACGATTTTAAAATTCTTGAATTTCAATAAATGAAATTTTTGTTACATAACTTAAAAGTTCTATAAAATATATTACCCAATTCGACAATAGATTTTTTAAGCTTTAAAGATAAAATGACAATGGAAGGGTACCAAGGATTGACTCATGATAGCAAAAGATACTTATTATAATAGAATATTTAATGACTCAAATGGTTTTGAATTATTATTTAATTCAACTTCAGATGTTGTATTTATTTTGGATAGAAATAAAAATATTTCTATATGTAATACTGCATTTTTGCAAATTTTTCATGTGGCAAAAAGTGATGTGATTGGACAACCTTTCAGTGTTTTGCATTCAGCAAAGTATGTTGAAGAAAATTTAAAACATGATTTTTCTTTAATTTATGAAAATTTAATGCATAATTCTGATATTGTTTTTGAAACCGGTCAAGTGCGTAAATATTCTGAACGAATTACTTTTGCGGATTGCAGCAGATATTATTTCAGTATTTCTATTTCTCCAATAATTGATGATAATAGTGTTCATAAAGTATTGGTGAGTGTTCGTGATATTTCTGCTGATTTACAAATCTCACCAAAAGATGAATGTAAAAAACGTTTGTTGCTCTGCTTGCTAGATGAATTGCCTATTTGCGCTTTCTTGAAACGCAGATGTGACAATGTAGTTATAGGTAATGGATTTTTGAAACGCTTATTGTTACTTCCTGATGAACCGGAATCAGAATTAACAATAAATGAAATTTTTTCAAAAGATTATCTCAAATTAGAACGTCAAGAAGATCAGGAAATTTATAAAAATAAAAGAAAATTGGTCGTAGAACGATTGGTTAAATTTTCAACCTTGCAAGTTTGGTGCAAAGTTTATAAAATTCCGTTATTTGATAGTAATGGCGAGGTTTGTGCAATTGTTGTAATGTATGAAAATATCACGACAGGAAAAGAGTGTGAATCAGAACGAGAGTTTTTTATAAAAACTTTATTGCATGACTTAAAAGTTCCTACAATTGCACAGTTAAGAGGTGTTCAACTATTGCAAAATGAAACGTTGGGCAATGTTAATACTGCTCAAAAAGAAGTTTTAGATGAAATAGTTGAGTCATGCTCTTATGTGTTGGATATGATTTCGACAATTATTTGTGCTTATCGTTTTGATAATGGGGAGAACGCTCTTGGGTACAGAAGGTTTTATGTGACAGAAATGCTCAATGAATGTTCCAAAATCATGAAAAATGATTATAAATATCCGGTTGAATTGTCATGTTCGGTTAAACCGGCATCACTTTCTATGCTTGCAGATTCAAATGTTTTGAAAATGGTTATCGTGAATTTGATTATAAAATTTATGACAAAATATAATCCGCAGAAAAAAGTTTCGATAAAAGTAGAAGGTTTTGAAAAATTTGTGAGATTTGTGATTTCAACAAAAGAAACGCATTCTCGCGGACGTTCGACAAAATGGATTCCGTTCAAATCATTGTTGAGTAATTTGAAATTTATAACTGTAGGGTACGGGATAGAATTATATCTTTGCCACAAAATTATTTCATTGCACAAAGGTAGTGCTTACGTTGAGATGAATGATATAAATATTGAACAATTCCGTTTTGAAATTCCGAGAATATTTTAGTGATTATATATAAATGTAAAGTTGAAATTTTACAAAATGACTTAAGCTATCCTTTTTTCGTCTATAATTTTATTAGTCTTATATTAAGGAGAGCTCATGAAAAAATTTTTTAAAATAACAGGTATATTTATATTATCGGTTTTATTTGTTTTATATCTAGCATTTTTATTTGTTTTGCCAAACCAAATTGACCTAAATAAATATAAGCCTGATTTGCAAAAACTCGTTAAAGAAAATACTGATTTAACAGTGGATTTTGACAATGTTAAAGTTATTACAAGTCCGCTATTAGAAGCCGGAGTAAAAGTTAAAAATATAAAAGTTAAATTACCAGATGAATCTGTATTGTTCAGTGCAGATTCATTTAAAGGTAAAGTCTTTTTACCTGAATTGTTGTGGTTGACGGTTCGTGTTTCTTGTGCTGAAGTTGAAAAGCCTAATATGAATGTTGAAATTATAAACAGCAACAAATATAAAGTGGCAAAAGTTTACGAAGATTTGGTTAATAAAAAGCGTGAACAACGTCGATTGAATCCGCCGGAAGCCTTGTCCGAACAAGAAAATCAAATTCCGTTTGATATTTCTTCAATAAAATTAATTATTCCAGCATTAACTTTGAATAATTATAACGTTACGATTGATGATGTGAACGCTTCTCATAAATTGACATTGAAAGGTGATGATATAAAACTCGGATATTTTAATGGAGAAAAAGCATCATTAAAAACAAATTCAAAATTGTTGAGTGATGACCAAACTAATATTACAGCAGATTTGGATATCAAGACTTTCTTGCCAAAATTCAATCCTCAACCTCAAGATGATGACGATGATACTGTTTTTGAACTCCCTTTTGTAAATCCGGTATCAGAGTTTAGAAATTACGATTTAAAATCAAAAATTTCATCAAGAATTAAAATTAAAAAGAATAAAAAAACTGGAAGAATTTGGGCAAAAGGTTTTGTAAATATTGATGATACCAATGTGAAATTGTCAGGCTTGCAACTTCCTGATTCATATTTTAGATTGAATGCAAACGGTCATGTTGCAAGTGTTGATACAAATTTGTATGTGACAGATAGTGAAAATATCCAATTCTTAGGAAATTTTGGCTTTGGGCATGCTCCATTTGTTGATTGTTCGTTGAAATCTACAAAAGTTCATTTTGCTAATTTATTGAATATTGCAAGAGCATATCTTGATACAATACATATTAGAAATGATATTAATAATATGACTGCAAATGGATATTTATACTCTAATTTCAAATTCAAAACCGATTTCGATAATATTGAATCCGATGGTAAATTTATAATCAGAGATGGTCAAATAAACGATAACAATATTGGTTTGTTATTTAATAATATGAATGCAAATTTCTTGTTTGATGATAATAAATTGAATGTTGAAAAAACTCATTTGCTTGTAAATAATCATCCGTTGGAAATTTCGGGTGAAATTGATTCTCATTCAAATACTAAATTGAATGTTATTGCCGACCGATTACCTTTGAGAGGTTTATATTTGGCATTTGCACCAAAAGAAGTTAAGCAAGCATATAAATTAAATTCCGGAGATTTGAGTCTTGATGCTAAGGTTAGAGGTACAATCAAGAATTCAATGGCAATTGTAAAAGCTGATTTAGCAGATTTGCAAGCAACAGATTCTGCTCAAAAGTTTGTTATGACAAATAAAAATGCAAGATTTGGTCTTGCTAATTCAAATGGCGAAATCAAAGGTAAATTCAAAAATGAAGGATTTAAAATTCTTTTACCTGATACAAAATCCGAAATTTCTGATGATTTAATTGTTGCAAATATTGATAATAAAAATATTAATGTTGAAAATTCTATAGTAAAAGTTAATAAAAATTCTAAAATTTCATTTGCCGGTAATGTTAAAAATTATTTGACCGGTGCGGATACAAAATTTACGGCAAGCGGTTTGTTGAGTGCTAAAGATATTGAAAATTTCTTAGGTGACTCTGTTGCTCCATATTTTGATTCAAAAGGTAGTATTCCTGTCAAAGCGAGATTTCAAGCGAATGGTCAAAGAATGAAACTCGTATCTCAACTCCAAACAAATATGAATGATTATATTACACCTGTAAAATTTGCTGAATTTGAGGGCCGACCGGTCTTATTCCAATTGATGGCTGAGAAAAACGGAAATATTGCTAAAATTTATCGTTCAGGTTTGTTCTTACGTAAAAATGGCGCAGAATTCAGGGACAAATTGCATACAAATATGATTGGTGCAAAAGAAATTGTCGGCTTGAGGGCTGTATTAATAAATCTTGATACTAATCCGTTTATTAGTTTGTTTAAGTTGAATTTGCAGAAAAATTTGAATGGGTCAATTTGCTTATTCCCTCAATCAAAATTTGTTTTAGGTGGAAATATCTATGCTTATGGTAATTTGAATAATCCAAAAATAAATGGAAATTTCGACATAAGAAATTTGAGTATTCCTGAAATTTATACAACAGTAAGAAATATTGCGACTACTATCAATGGACGAGGTTTGAACGTTGCAATCAGTGACGTTAATGCAAATGAGTCTGATTTTGCGGTGAAAATTCAATCTTCTTGGAAGCAGATTTCTCAAATGAAATTGGCTGATGTAAAAGTTCACTCAAAATCAATTGATGTAGATAAGTTATTGAAAGTATCTGATGCGTTGATGGCTTCGTTACCTAAAACAGAAGCCTCGGGTGGAACAAATAGCAATCCGGCAGATATTCCTGTTGAAATTATGGGTGGAAATATCAATCTAAGAAAGATTAAAACCGGTAATATTTTGGTAAATAATACAACAGGTAAAATTTCATTGTATAAAAACGTATTCTATTTGAATAAACTAAAAACTTCACCTCTAGGTGGAAAAGTTACCGGCGATGTTGCAATGAATTTGATTACCACAGAACTAAATGCAAAATTGACAGGTAAAGATTTTGATATCAATAAAATGCTTGTTGATGCAATGAATATGAAAGATACTTTGAGTGGTGAAATGAAATTTATCACTGATATTACAATGAAAGGTTATTCAGTAGAAGAGCAAATGAAAACTCTAAAAGGTTTCCTTGATTTTGAGGTTCAAAACGGGCAACTCGGACCATTTGGTAAGTTCGAAAACTTTCTGATGGCTGAAAATATCAGAAATAATGCATTTTTCTCATCTGCAATCGGTTCGGTAATCAAAAAGATTGTAACTTTTGATACTTCAAGATTCAACAAGTTGTATGGTCACTTAACTTTTGCCGATGGATTTGCTGATATATCACCGATAAAAAGTCAAGGAAATGTTATGTCTATGTATATTGCAGGTAAAGTCGGCTTGCTTGATAACAGTGCAGATTTGAAGGTTCGTGGAAAATTAGCGTCTGCATTTTCTGATAGTCTTGGACCATTGGCAAATATCAACCCGATAAACTTGGTAAAAAATACCCCTGGGTTAAATATTGTTCTTGCAAAGACTTTCTCAATTTTCTGTCAGGCTGTGTCTGAAGAAGAAATGAAGGCTATTCCTGAACTTGCTGCAAATAAATCAGATGATTATGCGACAAAATTCCAAATTGTGTTGCGTGGTGATACAAGAAAACCATTGAAAATGATTAAATCATTCAAATGGTTAGCATTGAATTCTGAAATTGAAGCGGCTCAAAATTTTGTTGATACTATTCCAATGCCGGAAGAAGGAGAAGAAAATCTTTCGGTTGAAGAACTTATTCAAAAAAGAGCAGAAGCAGCCGCTGAGGCTAAAGAGCAAGCACAACTTCAAATTGAAGAAGAAACACAAAACCAGACTTTCAAGGCGAAATTCAAAAATTTCTTCAAAAGGTCAAAAAAAGATAAATAACACGAAATACCGACATTATTTGTCGGTATTTTTTTGATACCATGTTTTTAGAATGATTTGGAGTCGGAAATATTATTTTTTCCTTAATTTTATAAAAAATACTTATTTTTATGCTACACTTTAAGCAACAATATCACACTTGGAGAAGGGTAATAAATTAATGATAAAACTGTTATTGAAACTATTAGGGGACCCAAACGAAAAAAAAGTTAAATCTATGATGGGCGTAATTGATCATATTAATGCGTTAGAGCCTGAATTTGCAAAGTTGACAGATGCTGAATTACAGGCAAAAACACAATATTTTAAAGATATTTTGGCAAAGCGTCCGACTTCAAAAAACTTTAAAGAAGATTTGAAACTTGAAAAAGAAGCTCTTGATAAAATTTTGCCGGAAGCGTTTGCAACTGTGCGTGAAGCCGGAAAAAGAGTTTTAAATATGCGTCACTTTGATGTTCAGTTGATTGGTGGTTATTTCTTACATAACGGACATATCGCTGAAATGAGAACAGGTGAAGGTAAAACTTTGGTTGCGACTTTGCCGGCGTATTTGAATGCTTTGACAGGTAAAGGTGTCCATGTTGTTACAGTAAACGATTATTTGGCAAAACGTGACAGCGAGTGGATGGGTAAAATTTACAAATTCTTGGGTCTAACTGTTGGAGTAGTTTTATCAAACGGTGATGGAGCAAGAGATTTGGAACTCAAAAGACAAGCTTACCGTTGCGATATTACCTATGGTACTAACAATGAATTTGGTTTTGACTATTTGAGAGATAATATGGCAAGCAGTTTGGAAATGCTTGTGCAAAGACCTTTCAATTATGCAATTATCGATGAAGTTGACAGTATTTTGATTGATGAAGCGAGAACTCCATTAATTATTAGTGGTCGCTTGGCTCAATCTGCCGAAACTTACCAGTTGATGGCACAAATTGCACCACAGTTGACCAAAGATGTTGATTATACTGTTGATGAAAAAAATAAAAACGTAATTTTGACCGAAGACGGTATTGACCATGCACAAGAACTTATCGGAATTAAAGACTTGTTTGATATCAATACTCAATACGCACATCATTTGTTACAAGCATTGAAGGCAAAAGAATTGTTTGTCAAAGATACAGATTATGTTGTTCGTAACGGTGAAGTTATGATTGTTGATGAGTTTACCGGACGTTTGATGGAAGGTCGCCGTTGGTCAGATGGTTTACACCAAGCGGTAGAGGCTAAAGAAGGTGTTGAAATTCAAGATGAAACCCAAACTTTGGCAAGTATTACCTTCCAAAATTTGTTCAGATTGTACCCAAAATTGTCTGGTATGACAGGTACAGCGATGACAGAAGAAGCAGAGTTTGGTAAAATTTATAACTTAGAAGTTACTACAATTCCGACAAACAAACCTGATATCAGAATAAATTATCCTGACGTTATTTATAAATCTGAAGCGCAGAAATTCTTGGCTGTAGTTGATGATATTATTGCTCAACACAAATTGGGCAGACCTGTTTTGGTCGGTACAATCAGTATTGAAAAATCGGAATATGTTTCAAAATTATTGACAGAAAGAGGTATTGAGCATCACGTTTTGAACGCTAAACATCACGAACGTGAAGCTTATATTATTGCACAGGCCGGTCGTTTGAATGCAGTTACGATTGCAACAAATATGGCTGGTCGTGGTACTGATATTTTGCTCGGTGGTAACTCTGAATTCTTAGCAAAATCTGATTTAGATGAACGTGGAATTGATGAAAACACTCCGAATTATCAAGAATTGAAAGAAGAAGCGTTGGCAAGGGCAAGAGCAATTACCCAATATGAACACGAAAAGGTTGTTGCTGCTGGCGGTTTGCACGTAATTGGTACTGAACGTCACGAATCTCGCCGTATTGATAACCAGTTAAGAGGTCGTGCGGCTCGTCAGGGTGACCCTGGGTCGACAAGATTTTTCTTATCGTTGGAAGATAACTTGATGAGAATTTTCGGTGGTGAAAAAATTACCCAGTTGATGACGGCAATGAATGTTCCTGAAAATATGGCGATTGACCACCCGTTAATTACAAAACGTATTGAATCTGCTCAGAAAAAAGTTGAAACTTTCCACTTTGATATGAGAAAGTCGGTTCTTGAATATGACGATGTTATGAATATACAACGTGAAAAATTCTATCGTCAAAGACGTAGAGTTTTGGCTGGTGTTGGCTTGCAAGAAGATATTTATTATATGATTGAACGTGAAATTGATAGACTTTTGAGAAGTTATATTTCTCCGGAACAAAAGGTTGAAGAATATGTGTACGAAGACTTGCAAACCTTGATAAAAGAACTTCATTCAACAGTTCCTCAGTTGTCATCGTTTGATGTTGCAGATATTCAAAACATGCGATTTGAACCTATGTATAACAAAATCAAGGATTATGTTATTGAAGCGTACAAAACTCACGAAATTGAAATCGTTGATTTTTATAATCATGTTGTTGAAGAGTATGGAATTTCTCCGGATAGGCAAGAGCCGTTCTCTGATAATAATGTTGTAAGACAATTGGAAAAAGATGTTTTGTTGAAAGTTGTTGATAGTAAATGGATTGACCACTTGCATAACATTGATATGTTGAGAGAAGGCATTGGGCTTCGTGCTTATGGGCAAAAGGATCCGCTTATTGAGTATAAAAAAGAAGCTTATGACTTGTTCAATAAAATGATGTATGAAATTCAAAGCGAAACTGTAAAACACTTGTTTAGAACAAGATTTGGAGTACAGGTTGTTGATCGTTCTCTTGATGTTCAGGACGAAGATTTGCCAGATATACCACCAGAACAAGAAGGTTAAAGTTTTTGAAAATTACGAAAAAGCATGTCCTAAAATTTTGGGCATGCTTTTTCGTATAAATATTTTTGTGCAGACGAAAATAAAACTTCTCAGAATGTAAATAAAACTTAATAAAATTTGAGAATTAGGCAATTTTCGTGTTTCATCTGTTTTATTACTCTTGTGTAGTAGAAATAGAAAGGAAAAATATGGCATTAGGTGTAGATTTAGTGCGTTCTGGTGTAAATTTGGCAGAAGATGCGGCAAAACTTGCAAGGAATAAAAATTCAATAAAAAGGTCTTTTGATACAATGATGGCTTTGGTTGCTCCAAGACCGGGCTTTGTTGTAACTGCAACAGATGCAAGAGCAATGAATGAAGCAGGGTTTTTGATGGACGGCTATATTCGCAATACAAAAAATCCTACAACAGGTATGTCGGAGCGAATTTTTTACTCGGGAGATGTCTTTGAACGTGTCCTTTACGATGGTGCGAAAAAGCCTGTAGGCGCAATTCATGCAAGATTTTCACCAAACGATTCTTTTTATTCACAGGTTCTAAAACCTTCTGAAGACGGAAAAGTTGTAGAGGTTTTGGCAAATGGAACAGAAAAGCCATCAAACTATTTTGGGGTAACTGATTTTGCCAAAGCGTTTGATATTAAAAATATTCAGGCGTTTGTAAAAGATTTGTTTAAGATGTAATTAAAAGTGTGTGAAAGGCAGGTAAAAATGATTGATGGTGTAAATAATTTGACAGCCCTTCCTCAACCGTTGAAGGTTTCTAAGTACGATACAATAACTGTCAAAGAACCAAAAACGTATGAAAAATACGAATATGAAGTTGATATTGATGGTAAAAAACAAACTGCAAAAGTTGAAAAAGCACCTGACGATACTGTTACTATTCAATATGGTGAAGGTGATGATATCAAAACCATTGTTACCGATAAAAAAGGTTTGATGGAGTTCAACCAAAAATATAAGAAGCCAGATGTTTTGTATTCTGCCACTCCCAAACAGGCATGGGATAATCCTAAGAATGATGAAGAAAAATTCTATGCCAAAGCAATGAGAAGTTTGGTATTTGCTAATATGGCATTGCAAAATAAAATGGCTGACAGTTTGAATAATTCGTTGGCGGTGCAAAATCAATTAAATATGCAAATGCAAAATGACTTGATTCAAAACGAACTTTTGCAACAACAAGCAAATCAGGCACACATGACAGCAGTCCAAATGTCCACACCAGGCATGGGCATTGTTTAATTAATAAAGAAGTATATGTTTTGTATGTGCCCCCCTTGAGGTGGAACCGAAATCTAAGATTTCGAAGGGGGGAAAATTCATACCAAACGAACCAAGATAGCAGTAAGTTGACCAGATTCTGAATAAGATTGCAATTAAAATTTCTCGATTTTTAATCTTTTCAGAATGACGTACCACCTTGGTAGGCTCACCAAAAAAGTCATTCCGGACAGCATGAACGATAGTGAGTGCGTGATCCGGAATCTGTTTAAAATTCAGAGTCTGTTTCATCAAGCAGCCATTTTGAAAAGTAGGTCGTGCCACGCCGACAACGTAAATTTAAGTGTCAGGCAGTGCCATGACCTACTTTGGACTTAACAATAGGTGTTTGATGTTGAAAATATAACACTGGATTGCTTCGTCACTTTGCTGTCTTGAATTTTGGCAGGTCGGATTATTTTGTTCGCATTAAACGGCATTACCGTTTTACAAACTTTCAGCCTCTGCTCACAAAATTCAACGCAGTCCTCCCGAGGACGTGTTTGCTACGCAGCACACTAGCCAAAATTCGTTCCTCGCAAAGACGATATTGGTGGAAGTTTAGCGAATTTCACGTCATTGCGAGACAATCGTAAGATTGTCGTGGCAATCCAGAAAAATATATATAGTATTTAATGCTAAAGTTTTTATGTTTCTAAGTCCGCTCAAATCCAATATTTACAATGCTTTTTGTTCAAATATTAACAATTATTAAATAAATTCAAAAAATATTTAACAAAGGGGTTGATTTTTAAAAATGTTTGTTTTACACTTAATTATGTCGAAAGACGAAAGCGAATTTTAAAAAAAAGAATATAAATAGCAAATATTTAAAATTTTTAAAATTTATTTCTTACCGCTTGACAAAGAAAAATCAGGTGATAAGATAAAGGAACCGCAGAGCGGTGAGCCCCGATAGCGAGAGTAATCGAAAGA
>CAKUUC010000019.1 GCA_934692625.1 uncultured Candidatus Melainabacteria bacterium | reverse complement strand
TTGTGATGCACTCATGCCCATTGTAGCTTGCCGTTCCTTTCAGTCTTTTTGTTCCTATATCCTTTTTATCGGTCTTTATACGGCTTTTCTTTAATTTTTGGGCTTATTTTGTTAAGAGTTTGTTACAATTGAAAGTGCTTATAAGTTTAGGTTAATTTCTATTTGTTGTGGCAAAAATTTCAATTGCTCTCGGCAAAATTCCTAAGCAATAAGAAATTGCTATTCCATAGTTTGTAATTGGCACTTGGGCTTCGTTTGCTCGCAAAATTCTTGACAAAACTTCTTTACGATTTGTCATGCACGCGCCACAATGAATAATGAGTTTATAATCGCTAATTTCAGGGAAATCATGTCCTGAAATATTATCAAAAATTAAATTTTTCCCAGTTCTTTGTTTTAGCAATTTTGGAATTTTTACACGTCCGATATCGTCTTCAACAGGGTGATGTGTACAACTTTCTAATATCAAGACTTTATCTCCATCTCGCAAATTTGCAATTGCTTCCGCTCCTTTTGTGAACGCTGTTAAATCTCCCTTCATTCTTGCAAAAAGTATCGAAAATGAGGTCAATTTCACATTTTGGGGTACAATTTCTGCAACTTGTTTGAAAGCTTGAGAATCTGTAATCACCAAATCAGGTGGATTTTTTAGTTTGGCAAGGGTATCTGCCAAGTCGACATCCGTTGAAACAACAGTTGTGCAATTGTTATCCAAAAGTGCACGCAAAGTTTGAACTTGTGGCAAAATTATTCTTCCTTTTGGTGCTTCCTTATCTATTGGTATAACTAGAACCACCGTGCTTTTAGGCGAAACAATGTCTTTTATTAGACTCGGTGAATTTACAAAATCATTTGGCAAAATTTTTACCAGTAAATTTTTTAGTTTAAAAACAAAATCTTTATCATTTAAAAATGAAGTTGTGAGAAAATTTGGAGTGATTTTTTTTATTTTTTCTAATTTTTCTTCACTAATTGGGCTGATGTCAACTTTATTGACAATAATGCAGAACGGAATTTCTAATTCATTGAATTTCTCAATCAGATTTTCTTCGTAATTGCTCAATCCATTGTAATCGCAAATCAAAATTGCAACATCTGTTCTATTTAGGATTTTCATTGTTTTTTCAATACGTTCTGTGCCTAGTGCTGAAGTGTCGTCAATTCCTGCTGTATCAAGAAAATTTACGGGTCCAAGCGGTAAAAGTTCCATTGATTTTTCGACAACATCTGTTGTTGTTCCCGCAATATCAGAAACTATAGAGATTTCTTGATTGGTTACTCTATTTAAAAATGATGATTTCCCGACGTTTGTTTTTCCGAAAATTCCTATATGTAAACGCATTGATTTCAATGTTTTCATAAAAATATTTTTCCGCTTTCTTAATATGCCTACTAAAAAAGGCTGACCTATTTAAGATCAGCCTTTTAAAATGTTGTTCAGATTAACCTCTGATACCTAATTTTTTAATCAATTCTCTGTATTCGTCAAGATTTTGAGTTTTGATGTAAGCAAGTAATCTTTTTCTTTTACCAACCATCATCAAAAGACCTCTTTTTGTAGCGAAATCTTTTTTGTTAGATTTCAAGTGTTCTGTTAATTCAGCAATTTTTTGAGTCATCATAGCAACTTGTACTGCTGAAGAACCTGTGTCTTGTGCATTCTTTCCGAATTCTTTAACAATTTCTTGTTTGTTTTTTAAGTTAATTGACATATTAGTTTTTCCTTTTCTTGTTGAGTGATTATTGGCGTAAGCACTCTACAAGTAGATAATAATATGTTCAAGAAAAAAAATCAATACATGTGGTTAAAAAGTCTTAACCTAACATATTCACAGCCATACCTGAATGTGTTGCATCAAAATACAGACTCAAGGCTTCATCGGCATTGGATTGTGCTTGGGTAAAGTTTTTGTATGCTGTTGTTGCTCCGTCACCGGAATTAGCAAGGGCTGCTTGTTTTTGCGCACTAGATAAGCCATAACCGTTGTTGTTTTTCATTGCTTGAGATAAGTTTGCATTGTAACTTGCTTTGTAATCGTTCCAGATATTTTCGGATTTGTTCAGGTTTGCCAATGCTTGTTGGTAAGCAACTTTCTTGGCAAAAATATATTTTTCTTTTGAGGTTTTTATCGGATTGGTTAAATTTTCTTCGCCAGTCATTATGCTATTCATTTTGGTTGTATATTTTTTGTAACCGTCTTCACCATAAATTGTACGCAAAGATTTTGCATAATCAGATTGGTCATATTTAAAATAGTTTTCGCTGACAATTTTTACAGCCATGCTTAATCATCCTTTTTCCTATATATTTATATAAAGTATTTTTCTTTCTAAAAATTTCCTTTTGTTGCAAAAAGTTTACAAAAAAAAATCCTGTGATTGTCACAGGATTAAAAATCTACACTACTTTTCTAACCTTAATTTAGAATTTTTCACTTCGAATATTTTAGGAATATAATATGAGATGCTTATGAGAAAATTTTAATCTTTTTTAGGTGTGTCTGCATATTGTTTGCCTTCTGCTTTTGCAATTCTTTTAATTACGTTTTCGTAATTTTCAGAAACACCGTTGTCAAACCAGAATGTTGATTTAACTTCTTTGTTTATTTTGGCAAAATCTTCTTGGCAATCTTTGTGAATGCCTAATTTTCTTGCTTTTTCACGTAACGCTAATCTGATTTTTGCACCGATTTTACGTTTTTGAGAGTAACCGGCTTTGTCAATAAATCTTTCCATAAATGATTGGTTGTATTCTGCAGAATACAAGTCTTGCCAAGCAAGCATTACGTCCATAACGTTGTCGGCTGTGATTTTTTCACATGCTGCGTCAATGTCGCCGCTATCGAACAAGTCAACGATTTCACGACCTTCTTCAGAGTATTCTGAATTTACATCTCCTGCTGCGATTTCGTTGTCATCATCTCCGCCTTTGCCGTCTGCTTTTTTTGTTTTATCAGCCTTGTCTGATTTATCGGCTTTATCTGTTTTGTCTGCTTTGTCGCTGCCATCGACTTTGTCTTTATCATCAGTTGAAGTTGTTGATGCTGGAACTTGTCCGGCATTGATTTGGTTCAATGCACTCAATAAAGAGTTGTATTCTGTGCAAAGATTTCTCAAATCTTTGTTGACTTCTGATGGTTCTTTTTTGTCAGGATTTTTCTTTAAGTTTTCTACTTTTGATTTAATTTCTTCTAATTTTGTTTTGATTTCGGCAAGTCTTTCTTTTGCCGGTGCAGTCAAGTCTGTTCTTGCTTCGATACCTTTGATTTTTGTTGAAGTGTGTTCAATATTTTTCAAAGTCGCTTCAATGTTTTGCGTATTTGCAATTTCACCTTTGATATCGTTTAATGCTTTTTTTGCTTCATTGCTTGCTTGACTATATTCTGTAGCATCAATTGTGCCGTTTTTGTATTCTTCATCGGCTTTTAACATTTTTTGTTCTGCATCTTCTAACTTTGTGATGTAGTCATTAACTTTTTTAGCATCTTCTTCAGAAATGCCTTGTTTGTATAATTGACCATACAATGCTTGTTTGAATTTTGAGATTTCGCCCATTGTATTTGTTGCACTATTTTGAGCGATGTTTCCTTGCATATTGTTAACTACATTCATCATTCCGTCGATGTATGCATTACCGGTATTTCCGGAAAGCCCGCTTCCGCTGACTCCACCGCCGATTGGTGAGGAGTTGTAACCGGTTCCGAAACTTGCACCCCAGTTGTTAAAAACAGTGTTGTTTGGTGTGTTTAACAAATCTAATGCCGGTTGATTCAATTGCATTCCAATTTCGCCGTTTCTAATATCTTCCGGTACGGTGAAAACTTGAGTATCACCGCCGAAATTTGTAATTCCGCCAGGTAATAAGTTGTTGCATACATAAGGTGCGTTTGCAAAAGATAAATAGTTGTAACTCATAATTTCCCCGTTTCCTTTTTTAGTTTCCCCTGATTAGTAAATCCTTTTTTGTTTTGCGTGTTAGCAGTAGCCACCCAATCCGAAATATGGCATTGGGGTCCAGCCCCAGTTATTCCAGATTGTGTTGTTTTGATAGTTTAATAAATTTAGTGCAGGTCCGTTCAGAAACATTCCTATTTGACCGTTTCTGATGTCATCAGGAATTGTAAAGACTTGCGTATCACCACCAAAGTTCGTTATGCCCGTTGGTAGACAGCACATATATGGAACATTTGCGAATGATAAGTAGTTGAACATTTACCGTTTCCCCGATTTTCTTTTATTTCCCTGTACTTATATAAACAATTTTTGTTTTGCAAAATTGCTTGTTTTGTTTGATAAATTTTCTTATAAATGGCAAAAAGGTAGTAATGACAATGTATTTGGCACTTTTAAACGAGGTTAATATTTCTTAATAATTTACAAGAAGAGTGATATTATGCTAGAATTTTGGAATGGAAACACTCGCTAGATTTATACAAAATAAAAGAAAAGAACTTGATTTAACCCCGAAGGCTTTGGCATCATTAGCCAATATTCCGGTGTCCGTTGTTGATGATGTAGAATCAGGAAAAGAATTGTTTTTGCCGGTGACGGTACGTCAAGCACTTGCAAAAGTTTTGAAATGTGAACCATCAGAGATTAAAAGATTAGAAAAAGATATTGCTAACGATATAGTGTCGCCCGAAGTTATAGAAAGTTTGAAACAACTTATTTTGAATGGTGCCGGTGGCTTGAAGTGTCCTCGTTGTGGTGCGCCTCTTGATACAAGAGTTGCAAGGATGTACGATTTGGAAGATAATTTAGTTTTGCATCCGAAAGCGCATTGTACAAAATGCCCATTCCAAATTCATTCGTAAATGTTGAAGTGGGTGCCATTTGAAAAGTAGGTCGGTGTTGCCACGCCGACGGCGTTAATTTACCAGATTCTTACAAAGCGAACCATGATAACAGATTCTGAATAAGATAAAATCTACGCAATTAGAAATTGCTTGATTTTTAATCATTTCAGAATGATGATAGCTTTGCTATTTTTACATATTTATTTTGAAATATTTCCAAACGTTACAAAATGTAAAAACTATTTTAAACCCTCGAAACCATTGATATAATTGCTTTATGGTATGGTATGGTATGGTGGGGCGGGGCGGTGTACTTATGGACAAAAATGCTTCATAATAATAAAAGAGCACAGGGAATATGGAGTATAACAACATGAAAAAAGCGTTTACGCTGGCGGAAGTATTGATAACATTGGGGGTAATTGGAATAATCGCCGCGATGACTTTGCCATCGCTTATAAATTATTACAAAGTCAAAGAATTGGAAGTTCGATTTAAAAAGGCTGATGCAATTATCACACAAGCATTGCTCAAAACCGCTAATGAAGCCGGTTATGACTCGATTTCAAGTTTTAATATCCCTGGGCGGATTGTTACTAATGAAAATTTTGCAGAACTTAAAAAACAAGTCGAGGTGCTTAATGAATTCTGGCTCAAACAATTTACCAGTGCGGAATTGTTAAAAAGTCCTTATTGGAACAAGGCTTGTTACTCTATGATGGGTGATTTGGTTGGAAAATTCGATGCAGGTTGCTATGGTTATGGAACAAAGCTGTATCAACTTCAAGATGGGTTGGTCGTTGGTGAATTGCGTGCTCAAAATGGTGGTGTTAATCACCCTGGGCAAATAGTGTTCTTTTTTGACACAAACGGTATTCAAAACGGTCCTAATCGTTGGGGATATGACTTATTTACATTTACTTCTTCTGAGGGCTATTACAAAGAATGGTCTTGTGCTCCAAACTCTCCGGATTCTAATCATGATTTCTATTGCTATTATTATGCGCACAAAAACATCAATCCGGCAGGCAAAAATAAGTCCTATTGGGATATGTTATTCAAGCCGTTGAGTTATTGGCAGGGAAGAAAGTTCTAAAGAAGTTAATACTTCATTTTTCTATCGATTTCACGTTGTTGGTCTTTTTTTGCCAAACTTTCACGTTTATCGTATAGTTTTTTACCTTTTGCCAAACCTATTTCAATTTTGGCAAATCCTTTTACAATGAAAACTTCCAGTGGAACAATTGTATAGCCGTCTTTTTTGATTTTTGAATGCATTTTTAAAATTTCTTTTTTGGTCAAAAGAAGTTTTCTTGTACGTTCCGCTTTGTGGTTAAACCTGTTTCCTTGTTCGTAAGGAGAAATGTGGCAATTATACAAAAATATTTCGTTATCCTCAATTTTGCAAAAACTGTCTTTTAAATTTATTGCACTTTTGCGGACTGATTTAATTTCTGTTCCGGTCAAAACAATTCCGGCTACATATTTTTCGAAAATAGTGTAGTCGTGAAAGGCTTTTCTGTTTGTTGTTATAACTTTTTTCTCCATAAAATGATTATAACACAGAGTTTATTTTTTTGCTCTAGCCTTTTGTAATGTTTTTGCAAGTTCTTGATTTAACATTTCAAGTTTTTCTTGATACAAGAAACGATTATCATTTATCGCATCTTCTCCAAATTTGCCGTTAAATTTAGGATTATTGTTCATTTTTTGCATATAATGTTTTGAAAATTTGTCGCAATTTTGTGAGTGCAAAATACAGTGTCGCAAAGCTTGTAAATTATCAATTTTTTCTTCTAAAGACATTGGTTTTAGAAATTTTTGCAAATCTTTTTTCGATAATTCTCCTTTAATGTTTACTTTTTGAGTAAAGAATTTTAACACATTTGAAGTGTCAGTTCCTTTGTTTATCATTGAAGCTAAACGAGCAAATATTTTAGGATTAGTGATTTCAGTAAAAATTTCTTGTGAATATTTTAATGCACGTTTTAGCGTTGACATATTGATAAACTTTTCCTCGTAAGCGAAAGGTAGTCCAAATAAGTACCCTGACATAGTATTTGCATTATCTAGTTTGTGTGCTACCAAGCCTTGTCCTGCCGGTAATCTTGACCCTTTGATGTCAATTTTTGCACCGGTTGCTTTTTTGAGTAATCTTACAAATGCCGGTAGGGTGATTTTTCCGTCGTCCATCTTTGCGATTACTGAATCACAAAACTTGTCGTTCATTTCACGAGCAAGATTTAGCCTTCCTTCTGCGGTACGGCTTGCTTTGTCAAATTTTTTTAGCGGTAAAAATGTTTTTGCTTTATTTATATTTATTCTCATCATATCTTTTATAAATTACGTAAATATTTATTTTTGCTATTCATATAAAAAACATTTACAAAAGTGTACATTTGAAAAATTAATATTTTGAGGAATTTCGTTTTTGCATTTTTCCATAACAAAAGGACATCTTGTGTGAAATTTGCAACCGTTTGGCAAATTTTCCGGTGATGGAAGTTCACCTTTCAGGCTGATTTTTTCTTTTGAATTATCTTCAATAATTTGTGGGGCTGCTCCAAGTAGGGCTTTGGTATAAGGGTGTTTTGGATTTGTGAAAATTTCATCTGTTGTACCAAATTCAATAACTTCGCCCAGATACATTATTGCAATTTTGTCTGAAATATATTTAATTACGCTCAAATCGTGTGAGATGAATAAAATTGTAAGATTGTAATCTCTTTTTAATTCTTTTAACAAATTTATAATTTGTGCTTGAATACTTACATCTAGCGCACTGACAGGTTCATCGGCAATAATGATTGGTGGGTTTAAAACAAGCGCTCTTGCGATTGCAATTCTTTGTCTTTGTCCGCCTGAAAATTCGTGTGGATAAAGATTTAGGCAACTTTCATCAAGTCCGACATTGTGAAGTTTTTCCAAAACTATTTTATTGATTTCTTCTTTGTTTAAATTTGTATTAACTTCCAGTGGTTCTCTCAATATCTGCCCAATTTTCATTTTCGGGTTTAAACTGGCATAAGGATTTTGGAAAATCATTTGGATACTTTTATAAAAATCTTTACTGTTTGATTTTTCTAAAATGTTTTGGTTGTTTACAAGAACTTCACCACTTTTTATGTCAACAAGTTTCATAATTGCTTTAGCAAGTGTTGATTTTCCACAACCGGATTCTCCTGCGATTGCAAGAATTTCACCCTTGTTTGCATTTAGTGTAACATTATTTACCGCATGCACAACTTTTATTCCGCCAAAAACATTCTTCTTTGAACGGTATTCAACTTCTAGATTTTTAATTTCTAATATATTTTCTGTCATTATTTAATTCTATTTTACAAATTTGTTTTGTTCAATTATCCTGTTGTTTTAATTTATTCTAAAAAGACTCTCAAAAATGCCTTCCGAGTATGTAGGGTGGGCAAAGCAAATTTCTTTTAATTTATCAACAGAAATTTCATTCTGAATGGCAATCAATATTTGTTGAATTAGCGAAGAAGCTTCTTTTGAAACAATGTGAGCACCAATTATTTTGTTATCTTGTGCCAAAAGTTTTATAAATCCGTCAGTTTCGTTGTCGCAGTTGGCTTTTCCCAGTGCTGAAATTAAAAACATTGATTTTTGATAAGTTTCGCCTTCCAAATCTTGTTCTCTTTTGCCAACCCACGCAATTTCAGGTGTTCCGTAGATTACACTTGGTGTTAAATCTTTTCTGAATGGAATGTTTTCCACTTCTTCGATTGCTTCTTTTATCGCAAAATGAGCAAGTTGAATTTGTCCAGAAACATCTCCGATATATTTTACACCGTCAATTTTTTCAACAATGTTTGGAACTCTGCCTACTGCTACGAGAATTTTGTCAGGTGTCAAAACTTTTTCATTAGATAAAATTACTTGTTTATTTCCAATTTTTTGTATGATTGTGTTTGTAAAAAAGTTTATTTTTCTTGTTTTGAAAATTCTTTCAATTCTTTTTGAAACTTCGATATCAGCAATAGGCAAAAGATGTGGCGCTGCTTCTAAAATTGATGTTTCAACTCCAAAATTTGACATTATTCCTGCCCATTCAAGGCCTATAGCGCCTGAACCTACAATGAGGATACTTTTTGGTAATTCTTTGAGATTCAATATGTCATCTGATGAAATTAGGAATTCTCCATCAAATTCTAAACCTTTTAGCACTTTTGGAGATGAACCTGTTGCGCAAATTATTTTGTCACAAATATATGTTGTATCATTTGCTAAGATTTCTTTGTCTGACAAAATTTTTGCTTCTGCATTGACAACTGTAACTTTTGCATTTTTTAGCGCAAGTTCAATGCCCTTACGCAGTTTTTCGATAACTTGGTTTTTATGTTCAATAACCTTGGAAAAATCAAGTTGGACATCATTTGCTACAATTCCGAGATTTTCACTTTTTGAAATTTGGGCAAAAATTTCAGATGAATGTAGAATTGTTTTAGTCGGAATACAACCACGATTTAGGCATACTCCGCCAATTTCATCTTTTTCAAATAAAACTACACTACGCCCGTTAGAGGCTGCATGCAATGCGGCTGTGTAACCCGCAGGACCTGCGCCAATTATCCCAATTTCAAAGTTTTCCATATAACTCCTTTATCTTGTGTAAACTCTCGGTAATCTTACTTTCAAACGGCAAGTCAATTCGTAGTTGATGGTGTGCAAAATTTTTGCCCATTCATCAATTGAATGGTTTTCGTCTAAAAGTGTGATAATGTCGCCGACATTTGCTTTTGTATCTGTTACGTCAAACATCATTTGATCCATTGTAATATTACCGACTTGAGGAACTTCAACACCGTTCAAAACACCTTTAATTTTATTTGAAAGTAGTCTTGGAACTCCGTCAGCATAACCGATTGGAACTGTTGCAATAGTTCTATCACCTTTTGCAGTGAAAGTATGACAATAACTTACACCTTCTCCATTGCTGGCAGTGTGGATATTTACAATTCTGCCTTTTAGTGAAATCAATGGTTTTAGGTTTGGTTTTTGAAAATCTATATCAGGAAAATCCGGATAAAGACCGTATAAAGAAATTCCTATTCTTCTCATATTTGAGTTTGGAACATTATAACAAATACTTCCGGCAGTGTTTAAGATGTGTAATAGCAATCCGTCAGTATTAACATTGTCGATTACTGAATTCCATTTGCGAATTTGTTCTTGCGCTTTATCAAGTTCTTCTGCTGCTGCAAGGTGTGTGAAAATTCCTTGCAAATCAATGAAATCACAATTTTGTACTCTTTTTATAAATTCTACGGCTTCTTCTGTTCTTATCCCAATTCTGTTCATTCCGGTGTCAAGTTTTATGTGAACTTTTGGCTTTTTGCCGGTACGCTTGTAGGCTTGTTCGCAAGCATCAATATGCCCTTGAGAAAATATTGCGATACTGATATCGTTTTTGACAGCGCTTTCAACCGCCCAAACTGGAACTGCTCCAAGTACTAGGATTTCGCAATTAATATTTGCTTCTCGTAAGTCTACACCTTCATCAATAGAGGCAACTCCGAGCATATCAATTCCGCTTGCCAAAATCGTTGGCGCAAGCATAACTGCACCATGTCCGTAGGCATCTGCTTTGACTACTCCCAGAAGTTTTGTTCCTTGTGGGATTTTTGATTTTATTTCTTTTATATTATGTTCAAGGTTTGAAATGTTTATTTCAACCCATGCATCTCTGTGTATATTTATATTTGTTTGTCGTGTATTTTTCATAGCAATTTTAGTATATGACAAAATTTTTTATAATCAATTTGTAAATCTTATTTCCTTTTGTAAAAAGTCGGAAATTTTACTAATCTTGTGATAAGATTAGTTTGGAATAGTATAGGCGAGATTTTTTATGGAAGACATAATCAAAAATTTACAAGAGGTATTAGCTGTACCGAAGTTTTTGGTTGAACAAGTTCCAATATTTCCGGATTATCTCAAACAGGCTATTATTGAGGGATTATATTTTGTTCCGATTCTTGTGGTTTTGTATTTTTTTGTGGAACTTTTAGAACGCTTTTTTATGAAACATATAAAATTCCTAATAACTTTGGTAAAGAAGTTGGGACCAATTTTTGGAGTGTTTATTTCTGTAATTCCGGAATGTGGATTTCAGGTAATTGCAGGAACTTATTATACAAGAAAACTCATTACTCGTGGAACTTTGATGGCATTTTTTATTTCTTGTTCTGATGATGCTTATCCGATTTTGTTTTTAAATCCTTCAAAAACAGATGTTATAATTCCTATAATTATAATAAAAATTGTTGTAGGTATATTGGCGTGGCTGTTTGTAGATTCATTGTTGATTTTTATGAAAAATAGAACAGAAGAACCAAATGCTGTGAATGTAGACCTTAATGAAAACGGTTGTTGTCATCACAAAATAACAACATTGAGAGATTTGCCGGATTGGTTAAATCACCCGATGACTCACACTGTTAATATGCTATTTTTCACAATAATAGCATTAGCCTTATTTTATTCAGCAGTTAATACTTACGGAAGTGCTGAAGCGGTTGCCGGATTGTTGAAAATAGATTTTCCAATGTTGCAAGTTGCCGGTTGTGCAGTGTTTGGGTTAATTCCAAATTGTGCGGCTTCTGTTTTTTTAGCAGTAGCGTATATCAAAGGTCTGATATGTTTTCCGGCATTATTGACAGGACTTGTTACAACAACCGGTTTTGGCCTTTTGACTGTTGCAACTTTAAATAAAAAACATAACGTCGATACATTTTTTATCACAATTTTATTACTTATAATAGGAATAGCAGTTGGTTGTTTAGCGTGTAATATACCTATTCCGATGGTTAAAATATTTTCCTAAATAAAGGAGCGATTATAATATGAGTATAATGTCATCAATATTTTCAAGTATAAGTTATTTGTTTAATTTGCCGGAACATATAATTGAGCCGATAGGATTTCTTCCGGATTTTTTGAAAGATGCTTTGATAGACAGTTTAAATCTTGTTCCATTTTTATTCATAATGTTTGTGTTTATTGAATGGATTGAGATTTATTTTACTAAAAAACGTCATTTGTTTGTGTTTTTTATGAAAAAAATAGGTCCGTTGTTTGGAAGTTTGTTTGCTTCAATTCCACAATGCGGTTTTTCTGTTATTGCTAGTACGTTGTATTCAAGAAGGATTTTGAGTCGAGGAACGTTATTGTCAGTTTATTTGGCAACATCAGATGAAGCTATTCCGATATTGATTTCTGAACCGTCAAAAGCGTATATTGTTTTGCCTATTCTTTTGATTAAAATTTTTGTTGCAATTGTGGTTGGGTATCTTGTTGATATTATTTTTACATACAAAGCTAATGACCCGAAACCGTTGCAAAAAGTTGAAGAAGCGGTTGAAGAAGATGGTTGCTGTCATCATAAACTTTCCGAAACTTCTCCGTCTAAAGACTTATGGTTCCACCCGTTGAAACATACTTTTAATATTTTTATATTTATTTTAATTGTTTCAATAGGGCTTGGCTATGTGTTATCAATTGCCGGAACAGAAGAAGCGTTGGCAAAATATTGTTTGATAGATTCGTCTCTTCAACCTATAATTGCTTCATTTATCGGACTAATTCCAAATTGTGCAATCTCTGTAATGCTAACACTTTTATACTTGAAACATACGATTAGTTTTGGTTCATTGATTGCCGGTTTGTCATCATCTGCAGGTTTAGGTTTGTTGATTTTATTGACAAGAAATAATGACAAAAAAGATACGGCAATTATCGTTGGGATTTTGATTGTTGCAAGTTCAATTGTAGGTTTGATTATTCAACACGATATTTTACATATAAACTTTATGTTTAAATTTTTAGGAATAACATTATAAAGGTAGATTATGACAGAACATTCAGAAATTTTTAACAAAGCGTTTGAAAATCATAAATCCGGAAATTTTGAGGTTGCTCAGAATTTGTATATGGAAATTTTAAAAAATGAACCTGAAAATGCAGAAGTATGGGATTTGTTGGGTGTTTTGAATTTTCAAAATAATGATTTTTTAGAAGCCGAAATTTGTATAAAAAAAGCGATTTCAATTCAACCAAGATTGTATTACCTTGAAAATTTGGCAAAATTATATTTGGAAAAGGGTGATTTTTCAAAGTCTGTTGATTTGTATCAAGATATTGTTAAAGTTAATCATACTTATGAAAATTTGTTCAATTTGGCAATGGGGTACAAAAATCTAAGAAGATGGGACGAGGCTAAAGCAACTTATATTGAAGCGTTAAAAGTTAATCCGAAAGGCTATGAATCATATTATAATCTTGCGTATTTGGCATTCAATGACAACGAACCTTATCGAGCAATTGAATGTTATAAAAAAGCATTAGAAATTAAACCTGATGATTGGGAAACTACATATTTTCTTGGGCTTGCATATATGCAAGTGAAGGATTATAAAAATGGCTTGGCAGATTTTGAAGCACGTTTATGTAAGAAAAGTGCAATTCTTTCTCAAGAAAAATTGTATCCTGAAATGATGAAATCGAAACCAGAGTGGAAGGGTGAAGATTTAAAAGGAAAAGTGCTTTTTACATATTATGAAGCAGGTTTTGGGGATTTGTTGATGTTCTATCGCTATGTGCCTATTTTGACATCAATGTGTAAAAAACTTATTATAAAACCGCAAAAAGAGTTGGCGCCATTATTTAGAGAAAATTCTTACGGTGCTGAAATTATTGAAAATTTTGATTATAAAAAAGAATTATATTTTGATTACCATATTCCGTTTTTGAGTATTCCGCATGTGTTGACTTGTACACAGGACAATGTTTTTGTCGGACATGACAGCGGATATTTAAAAGCAAGTCCTGAAAAAATACAGAAGTATAAAGAAAAATTTTGTCAAAATAATAAGTTCAAAATTGGTATAAAATGGCAAGGTAATACGCATTATGACATTGAACGAGTTTTGAAAGTGAAAGATTTTTTCAGGCTTTTTGAATTGCCAAATACTCAATTTTATTCGTTTCAAACATTTGAAGGTTCGGAAGAATTTGATAAGATTAAAAATGAATATAATGTGATAAATCTTGGTGAAACATTTGAAAATTTTTCTGATACAGCGGGCGCTATTGAAAATATGGATTTGATAATTTCAAATGATACCTCGTTGGTTCATCTTGCCGGTGCAATGAAAAAGGCTTGTTGGGTTTTACTTCCATATATTTACAATTGGCGCTGGCATGTTGACTTATCCAAATGTGATTGGTATGACAGTGTTAAGATTTTTAGGCAAAATGAAGATCGAAATTGGCAAAGTGTTTTTGATAATGTCGAAATAGAATTGAAGAAAGTTTTGAATATAAAATAAGAAGGTTAAAATTATGGATACAATGAAAGCAATTCAATATTATGCACCGAAAGATATCAGATATGAGGAAGTTCTTGTAAAACCTCCGGAAGCCGGTGAAGTTGTTGTAAAAATAATGTCAGCACTTACTTGCGGAACTGATGTCAAAACTTTCAGACGTGGTCATCCTGTTTTGATTAAAGAGGTTCCGTCAGGATTTGGTCATGAATTTGCCGGGATTGTTGAAAAAATAGGTCGAGGTGTAGAAGGTTTTAAAGTCGGCGACAGAGTTGTTGCTGCTAATTCTGCTCCGTGTGGGGAATGTTTTTTCTGTAGAAAAGGTGAATACAATCTTTGTGAAAACTTGAATTTGCTAAACGGTGCTTATGCTCAATATATTACTGTTCCTGCTCGAATAGTTAAGAAAAATATGTTGATTTTACCTGATGATTTGAGTTTTGATAAGGCTGCATTTTGTGAACCTTTAGCAAATGTTGTGCATGGAGCAGAAAGAACGGAAATTAAATCTGGTGATACGGTCGGAATTATTGGAATTGGACCTATTGGTTTGATGTTTGCGCGAATTGCAAAGTTGATGGGTGCAAGAGTTATTGTTGCGGGACGTAATCCGATGAAACTAAAGGCTGCTGAAGATTTTGCACATGCTGATGAAATTATTGATTTAAAAAAATATCCAAATCCTGTCAAAATTTTCAAAGATTTTTCAGATGAAGGAAAAGGGCTGGATGTCGCAATAGAATGTGTCGGACTTCCAGAGATTTGGGAACAAATTTTTGATTGTGTTCGTCCTGGTGGAACAGTTCACTTTTTTGGCGGATGTAAATCAGGTTCTAAAGTTACTTTTGACACAACAAAAATGCATTATGGTGATATAAAAATGATGAGCGTTTTCCATCATACTCCTAAGTATTTTAGAAAAGCGTTAGAATACATTGCATCAGGTGATGTCGAAGTGGAAAAATTGATAACTGCAGTTTTACCGCTTGAAAAAGTTGAGTATGCAATGAATGAGCATATTCAAGGGCGCGCTATTAAATTTTTAATAAAACCTTGGGCATAATTTCAAAATATTTTTTATGTAAATTTTTATAAAATTTTAATTTGTTTTTCAGGTTAAAATACGCTATCTTCAAGAAATAATCACTTGTAAAAATTTTTTGTGTGTATGATAATATTAGTGTTGTTAAAGGATATAACATGTCTAATATTTTAGTTTATGAACTTGAAAATAAAATATATATAAATTTGACCAATAGATGTACAAATGATTGTATTTTTTGCCTAAGAAAAGATAAAGATGATGTTTGTGGGCAAAAATTGTGGCTAGATAGCGAAGATTTTACCGCGCAAGATGTAATTTCTCAGTTGAAAAATTTTAGAATATCAAAAGAAGTTGTATTTTGCGGATATGGCGAACCTCTTCTAAAATTAGAGGTTTTGAAGGAAGTTGCACAGTATCTTAAAGATACTTACCCAAGTGTAAAAATCAGAATAAATACTAACGGGCATGCCAATTTCGTATATAAACGAAATATAGTGCCGGAGTTGGTGGGTCTGATTGACGAAATTTCAGTTAGTTTGAATGGTTCAACAAGTGAAGAATATAATGAACTTTCTCAGCCAAAATTTGAAGGTGCTTATGATGAAGTTAAAAAGTTTATCAAAGCTTGTTCTGAGTCTGGAATAAAGACAGATGCTTCCATCGTTGATGGATACAAAGGTCGTCGTCTTGATGTCAAAAAATGCGAAGAAATTGCAGAAAATCTGGGGGCAAAACTAAGAGTTAGAGAATGGATTGTCAACGGGTATTCATAAGAGGTTGTTATGCAAGTAGGAAACATTCAACAAAGTCAAACAAATTTTAAAGGATCTATTTACAAAAGTTTTATAATAGATAAATCTAGAGATAGTGCTTTAAAAACGATTCATAATGATGTTAGTAAAATGTTAAAGGATAAACCGTACGATTTATATATTGAAGAAAATTACGGTCCTCAAACTTTAACATTTTCATTAAAAAATTCTAAACCTAAAAATAAGATCTTTGCATTGAACTTAGAAATGAAATCAGTTGTCAGTGATTATGCTAAATTACCTGCCAAAGAAAAACTTACGACGATGTATAAACGTACTGTAAATGATTTAATTGGCGATTACGAAAAAACACAAAGTTTCATTGATAGCTATCTTTTACCCCAAATAAAAATAAAAAATTGGTTGGGTAAGTTAGGTAAAAAATTCGGGAAAAACGCTCCTGATAATAAAGAGGTATAGGAAATGCAAGTGAGTGCAATTAACAATCAAACAAATTTCGGTGGAGCAATTAAAATTGCAAGTAATATTAACGCTAAGACAAAATCAAGTCTTTACAAGGTTATTGAAGATATTGATATGAGCAACAAATCGTATGATATCTTTGTAAAAAATAATCCTGATAATAAAAACTTTATGTCGATAGTTGCTCAAAGTTCAAAAAATCCAAAACAAAATTATGAAGTTTGGGTTCATCATTTTATGCAAAAAGCACCTGTATTAAAAGAGGCATTGCTAGGTGCGATGGAAAAATTTGAACAAAAATTTGATAAAATTTTATAAAGAATAAATAAACAAATGATATAGAAGAAAACAAAAAGAAAGGACGATTAAATGAACAATTTAGACAAAATTATGAAGCCAAAATCCATTGCGGTTGTTGGTGCTTCAACAAAAGAACATACTATCGGTTCCGATATTATGAAAAGATTACAAGAATACAATTTTAATGGTAAAATCTATCCGGTAAACCCAAAAGGCGGAATTATCGAAGGTTTACAAGCATATACTTCAGTTCTTGAAATTCCTGGTGAAGTTGATTTGGCAATTATCGTTGTTAACGCTAAATTTGTACTTTCAACAATTGACCAATGTCACGAAAAAGGAATCAAAGGTCTTTGTATCATCACTGCAGGCTTTAAAGAAACTGGTAAAGAAGGTGCAGAAGCTGAAAAACAATTGTTGGCAAAAGTTAGAGAATATGGCATGAGATGTGTTGGTCCTAACTGCTTAGGTGTTGTAAACACTCACCCTGACATTCGTATGGACGGTTGTTTTGCTGAATCTTTACCTGAACGTGGTAACATCGGTTTCGTTTCTCAATCAGGTGCTTTAGGTGGCGGTATTTTGAACATCTTGAAAGACCTTAACCTTGGTTTTGCTCAATTTATTTCAATCGGTAACCAAGCAGATGTTAACGCTGAAACTGCTCTTGAATATTGGGAAAATGAAGAAGACGTTGAACAAATTCTTCTTTATATGGAATCAATCCAAAACCCTGCAAACTTCAGAAAACTTGCTTCAAGAATTTCTAAGAAAAAACCTGTATTGGCTTTGAAAGCCGGTCGTTCAGCAGCAGGTGCTTCTGCTGCATCTTCTCACACCGGTTCCTTGGCTGGTGCTGATAAAGCCGCTAACGCTTTGTTACAACAATCAGGTGTTATTAGAGAATATTCTTTGAAAAACTTGTTTGCAACTGCAAAGGTTTTTGCTAACTGCCCTATTCCAAAAGGTGACAGAGTAGCAATTATCACTAACTCAGGTGGGCCTGGTATTATGGCAACTGATGCTGTTTGTGAATATGGTATGCAAATGGCTAAAATTTCAGATGCAACAAAAGACAAATTGAGAAGCTTCTTACCATCTGCTGCATCAGTTAAAAACCCAATCGATATGATTGCATCTGCTCCAATCGAACACTACAAGCAAACATTGGAAACAGTTATTGCTGATGAAAACGTTGATATGATTATCACAATTTATCTTCCATTCTTAGGTTTGAAAGATATTGATGTTGCTAAAGCATTAATGGAAATTAAAGCTGAACACCCTGAAAAACCTGTTATCGGTGTATTCATGACTAAGTCTGATTTCTTCTCAGCATTGTCTGATATGGACGTTAATATGCCATTCTTTATGTATGCAGAAGAAGCAGCTGACGGTTTGAATAGATTGAACCAACAAAGATTGTGGATGGAAAGACCGGAAGGAAAAATTCCTTGTTTTGACGTAGATAGAGAAAAAGCAAAACAAATTATCAGACAATCTTTGAGCGAAGACAGAGCTCAATTAACAACTCGTGAATCTATTGACGTTCTTGATGCTTACGGTATCAGAGTATGTAAATCAGGATTTGCAACAACTGAAGAAGAAGTTGTAAGTGTTGGTAATTCAATCGGATATCCGGTTGTTATGAAGATGACATCAAAAACAACTTCTCACAAAACAGATGTTGGTGGTGTAAGAGTTAATATTCAATCTGAAGAACAATTAAGAGCAGAATACCGTGACTTGATTGCTAAATTGACTGAAAAAGGTTTGATTGACGGTCTTGAAGGTGTAATCATTCAAGAAATGGTTAAAGGCAACAGAGAAATGGTTTGCGGTATTGCAACAGACCCTCAATACGGACCAATGATGATGTTCGGTTTGGGTGGTGTATTCATCGAAGTTATGAAAGACGTAACATTCAGAATTGCTCCATTGACTGACGTTGATGCTAAAGAAATGATTAAATCAGTTAAAGCATACAAATTGTTAGAAGGTGCAAGAGGTACAACTCCTGCTCAAATGGAACAAATCGAAGAAACATTGTTGAGATTATCTCAATTAGTTCACGACTTTAGCTTCATTGATGAATTAGATATTAACCCATTGTTAATTTCTGAAAAAACAGGTGAAGGTATCGCTGTTGACGGACGTATCAAAGTTCGTTTGGAAGAAGCGAAAAAAGCTATTATGTGTGAATGCGGCGCTTGCAGTTGCTGCCACTAATTAAAGGCTTGAATAAACTTGAAGCGAGTGACTTAAATAAGTCACTCGCTTTTTTTAATATCAGACGTTGCCGTGACCAACGACGTTAATTTTACGTGTCAGGCAATGCCTGACCTACTTTAAACCAAGAATATCGTGTTCTATATTGAACAAGAATCTACAACCCTGTTTTAGAATCTAAATTTAATTTTGTAATAATATCAAGAATTGTTTTTGCTTGAAAAATTACATCAAAATATGTATTTGGATCATTAACAGGTTTATTAATATCCGGTTCAAACATGTCTTTTGATGAATGAATAAACAAATTTACATTATTCCCTGCAATAAATCCGCTAATTTCGTCTTTTGTAGTTTTACGTAATTTAATGAAATCGTCCATCATTTTTGTATTGAAGAAATATCTGGATTCAATTTGGTCAATACTATAAATGTCAAACAATTTTTCAAATTCGTTTGATTCTAGATTTATCTTTTGGAATCCGCTAGGGATACGAGATGATTTATTTTTCGCATTGATAAAAATAGGTACTTTTATGTTTTTTGCCATTGTTGTTTTAAATAATGCTCCATGAAAAACTTCGTAATAGTTTGTTTGAGTTCTTCCTTTTGAATCGTGGGTTACTCTTTTTTCAATAAGACTAAATTCAATAATTTTAATGCTGTGTCCTTCGTAATTTCCGATTATGACATCATCGGTTCTGATGTAATTGTAGTATGGTAAAATTCTATTTAATTGAGTAATATCTACTTCAAAAGATGTTGGGTCTTGAAAAAATAAACGTTCCCAACTATAGAATTGAATTGGTAATTTAATTCCTCCAGGGTAGTAAACGAGGCTTTTGTCTAATGATTGGTAAATTTTACTATATAGATTTTTTTTAACTTTTGTACAATATGCAGTTTCTATAATTGAGTGCAAACCCCAGCTTGAAGAAGCAAGAATTATGCCCCCGTACAAGCCAAATGCTATAGTATTTTTAGAATACATTAGTCCTATAGGGTAGCCTAAATATGCAGAACCTAAAGTTATTAAAATGATGGCTAATATTACTCCAGCGATTATTCCGCCAATAATTGCGATAGCTTTGAAAAATTTTGAAAAACCGTTGAAAAATTTTCTTTGTTTTTCGAGTCTATTAGCAGGTTCTTTTAGTTCTTTTTGAAATAGATTTATGACATAAGTATACATTTCTTGAGTTTTGTTAGCCATTAAAGATTCTCCTCTTCTTGTATATTAATATATCATATTTACGCAAACAAGTCTTTATGTTAAAATAAGAGGGCACAATTTTATAAGGAGAGATTATTATGGCAGATGCAAAAATTTTAGCAACTATCGAAAGGTCAGATACTGAACAATTACAAATTTCTATAAGTGAATATAAGGGTAAAAGTTACTTGAATATGAGAATATTTTATACAACTGATGATGGTGCAACTTGGTTGCCAACCAAAAAGGGTGTAACTTTCACTCCTGACCAAATTGATATTTTGACAGAAGCGATTGAAGCTGCAAAACAAGAATTCATGGCTGGTGAAATGGAAGAATAGGCGAATTGTCTATTTTTATATAAATAATTACTAAAGAAGGATTGTCGAAAATGGAAGATAGTGTTCAAAAAAGTTTATTTGAGGTTCCCAAAAAGAAATTAACCTTGAAAAAACGTGAAACTGTTGACGATAACGATAGTCCTTCTTTTATTTCTCAAAATTATGCGGTTTGTTTGGTTAATATTCGTGGGCTGGGAGTAAAGACTTTTAGTTATGCAATTCCGCCGGAGATGCGTAATGTTATAAAAATTGGTCAAGCACTACTTGTTCCATTTGGTCGTCAAGGCTTGATAAATGCTTTTTGTGTCGGCTTTTCAGATTATTTACCACCTGAAATTCGAGCAAAAAGGATTTCTAAAATTTTAGATGAAACACCATTGTTTTCTGTTGAATATTTAAAACTTTTGGAATGGGTTGCAAATTACTATTGTGTTGATTTGATTACTGTTTTGAATACTGCAATTCCGTTAAAACTCATTGAAAAGTCTTTGAAAATTGAGCAAATAATTGAATTTGTAAAAACAGACGGCGCAACAAAGCGTCAACTTGAAATTCTGGAAAATTTAAAAGAATTTGGCAAAATGCCATTGATTGAATTTGAAAAAAAAGTCAAGACAACTCGAGCAACTGTGAAAAAACTTGAGTCTATGGGGTGTGTAAAACTTACTGATGAGCAAGTTTATCGCAATCCGTTGGATATTTTACATATTGATAAGAAAGAGGATTTATTTGAACTTTCACCAACTCAGCAACAAGTTTATGAAGGAATTTCAAACAAAATAAAAAACGAAAAAGCCCCGCAAATTTTGCTTCACGGAATTACTGCAAGCGGAAAAACAGAAGTTTATTTTAAATTGATTGATGATACAATAAAAGCCGGTAAAAATGTTTTGTTTTTAGCGCCGGAAATTGCTCTTGCCTCTCAGTTGACAAAACGTTTGGCTAGAAAATTTGGAACAAAAGATGTTGCGATTTGGCACAGCAGTATTTCAGAAGGTGAACGTTATGACG
>CAKUUC010000018.1 GCA_934692625.1 uncultured Candidatus Melainabacteria bacterium | reverse complement strand
CCTTGTTATAACTTGATATGAAGGGACCCTGAAACGAGATTCAGGGTGACCTTTAGGTGTGTGCGTTTACTATTGTTAGAATGACGAAATCCTTGCTATGCTCATCCAACCTATCATTTATTGTAACAAAATATTAAGTAGTGAAAAATGAAATATTAATAAATATTAAATAAGTTTTTCAAACAAAATTTTCTTGTTATTAGTGTGTTTTAGACGTTAAAAGAAGAAAAATATTAATACTTTTGTATTAATATTTTAGATTTAGGTTATCGATGTGAAAATTTTGGGTATATAGTTCATATATGAATTGAGGATTACTATAAACATGAAAAATTTTCTGGGCTTGGCAATCTAAAGACTGAGTTGGCACCAAAAGGCGGTGAAATTTGAGAAAATCATACGAATGATTGACAGACTTTGAAAAAAATAGTAATATAATTGATATGTAAAACGTATGTTATAGTTTATTAAATTAAGAAAGGTGAATGATTATGACAACAAAAAGATTCGGTTTTACTTTGGCAGAAGTATTGATTACTTTGGGTATTATTGGTGTAGTTGCTGCTATGACTATCCCAACTTTGATTTCTAACACTAACAGTGCTAAATTCAAATCTCAATATAAAAAGACTTTGTCAACAATGAACCAAGCAGCTTTGATGGCTACTGCTCAATATGACTTAGACTATGCATCAATTACTGCAGCAGGAACATGTGATGGTACTGCAAAACCTGATTCTACAGCTAACATTTGTGCTTTGATTAACGGTACTTTGTCTGGTGCTACTTATCAAGCCTTCTCTGACTTGAAGGCTCCAGGTACTTCATCTGCTTACTCTGTAACAGGTACTGGTGTTCCAACTGTAGATGGTACATACAAATTAGCAGATGGTTCTTTGATTGCCTTTAAGAAAGATATGGCTGGTTGTACATTAGAAGTTGGTGGAGATATCACAGCTTTAGATGCTAAATGTAGAGGTTTTATTGATGTAAACGGTACAACATTACCTAACAAAGCTGTTGCTTGTGGTGGCGGTGGTTCAACTGCAGTTGCTTCAACAGTTGGTGCTTGTGTTGTAAGAAACAACGCTACAGATATGGGCGACGTATTCCCAGTTGTATTCCACGATGGTACAGTAGAACCATTGACAAACGCTGCAAGATACGTATTGAACCAATCAAAATAATTGTCGGTTTAAGACAAAAAGTTGTCACAAAAACGACCTTCCCCGAAGGTCGTTTTTGTTGTGTGGGGATTTAAACAACAAACTCAAGCTATTGTCATTCTGAATAACAAGAAAATTTATTTGCTCATTGCAATTGCAAAAATTTTCTAAGTTTTCAGAATGACGAGAGCTTTGCTAGCACTACCCAAAAGTCAAATTATCAGTAATCTTTTGGGTGAATTCGGTTGTTGTTAGGGTACCGCCGATGTCAACGGTTTTATTACCTTCTGAAAGTGTTTTGAACAGGGCTTTTTCGATTTTCTTAGCATATTCAAATTCTTTGATATATTTTAACATTTCGATTGCTGATAACAATAATGCTGTCGGGTTTGCTTTGTTTTGTCCTTTTATATCGGGTGCTGAGCCATGAACGGGTTCAAATACTGCACAATCTTGACCGATATTTGCGCCTTGTGCGACCCCCAATCCCCCAATCAATCCTGCTGTCAAATCTGAAACAATATCTCCATACAAATTAGGCAACACCAAAACATCAAATCTTGATGGGTCTTGAACAAGTTGCATACATAAATTATCAACAAGAATTTCACGAGTTTTGATGTTTGGATAATTTTTTGCAACGTTACGATAAGACTCTAAAAATAATCCGTCAGACAATTTCATAATATTCGCTTTAGAAACTGCGCAAACTTCCTTTCTGCCATTGGCAACCGCATAATCAAATGCAAATTTGCAAATCCTTTCAGATGCTTTTCTTGTAATTATTTTTATACTGTGTGCAGTGTTTTCGTCAATTTGTTCTTCTACTCCTGCGTATAAATCTTCTGTGTTTTCTCTGACTACGACCAAATCTACATTATCAAATCTTGTTTTTACTCCTGGGAGATTTTTGCAAGGTCTTAAATTAGCAAACAAATCAAGTGATTTTCTCAATTGAACGTTGACTGAGCGGAAACCTTTGCCAATAGGTGTTGTAACCGGTGCTTTTAATGCAATTTTATTCTTTTTAACAGAATCCAAAACTCTTTGAGGAAGTGGTGTTCCTTCTTTTTCAATAACATCTGCTCCTGCGGTTTGAATTTCCCAATTTATATCAAGTCCACTCGCTTTTATGATTTGTACAACGCTTTCTGAGATTTCAGGACCGATTCCATCACCATTGATTAGTGTAATTGTATGCATAATAAAAACCTCCAAATTTGGTATTTATCATACTATAAAATGGAGGGAATGTAAAAATTGTAGGGGAAAATATTTATAAGTCATTATCAATTAGTTTTAACCGTTAAAGGTTTTGAAAGATCTGTCAATGTTTTTACTCATTGCCGTTTGGACTGCTTCGTATTCTGTTTGCAAAGTATTATGTTCAGTGTCCAAAGTTTTTATTTTGTTTTCATATTTTGTATCTTTTGCATCAATTTCGTTTGTCTTTCTTGTGTATTCTGCTTCTGCTTTTGCTACTGCTGAATCGTTGTCCGCTTGAGTGAAGTCTGAACAATTTGAATATATTGCAGAAGTCCAACTGATACCTTTTAATGTAACGTTAAACGGATTATCAGGATCGTTTGCTGTGTTTGTAGAATTTGTATAGGCTGCTTTTTCTAATGAAATTGCACCTTGAGTTAGCGCATCTTGAATCCATTGAGTGCTAGTTGCCAATTTGTTATCAAGAATGGCATAATTTGTTCCGTATTGACCTTGTGCAGATTTTTCTGTTGATGAACCGTTCAATCTGTACCAAAGGTTTGTATACCATTGCGCTTTGGTGTCATCTGAATATGCATAAGTATCTTCTGTTGTTTTACAACCTAAATTGTCTGCTTCTGCTTGGAAATCAGCCAATACTGCATAATATTTTTCAGCGTTTTTGTATAGTTCAGAAAAAGTTTTTGTAGTGTTGCCGTTAGCATCTGTATTTGAAACGTAAGCAAGTTTTGACTTTATGTATTGGTCATAAGTTGCATAGTTTGCATAATTAGTTTTTGCTTCTGCTAGAGTATTCAAAAACGGTTCTAAATCAGCATCACTATATAATTGTGCATTGTATTTTATTAATGCATTGTCATAACTTTCCATCGCTTGTGTATAAGCAGCAAATGCAGTTTGTTTTTCGTTATAATAGTCATCGTCATTAGCAGTAATTGTTTCACCGTTTTCATTTTCGTACATACCGGTTGATTTCAATTCGTTTATTGCAGCTTCCCATTCGTCATAGTAATCAGCAACTCCGCCTTCATCAGATGTTTTTGCCAATTTGTCAAAGTTTTCTGCTAGTGCGTTTGATTTAAACTCTTTTGTAATTCCGTAACTTTCCAAAAATTCATCAAGATTTGATGCTCTTTCAAAGTTTTCAGCATCTCCGTTGCTAATCAAAACTTGACCACTTGTATTAACCAGTGCATATTGATTTTTTAAGTCGGAATATTGGTATAAAGCATTTGCTGTCAAAGGTGTTGTTGTAGCCTCACCTTTGGCATCGTAAGTCATAAGTTGAAGTTGTGTTGAATTCAACGCTGCAATATATTCACTGCTTGCGGCTTCAGATTGAGTTGCTAATCTCATTTTGGCATTAGAAATTTGTTGAGATTCATACTCGTTAGAAGTTAGTCTGGCAGTAATTGTTAATAATCTCGCTTGTGATGCTGAAATTCCCATCGTTCAACATATTCCTTTCAATCGTACAAATTTATAATCGGCATACTGACTTCTAAACTTTAATATTTTTGTTTAATTGTAAACTTATGTAACAAAAGTGATATAAATTGAATATAAAAAGTCAATAATTTTTTAAGTGATGTTTTTATATATATGTAAGAGTTAAATAAAGAAAAAGAAATAAATAAGATAAAGAGAGGACAAAAGATATGGCTACAATGCTATTATTTTCTGATGCAGTTTCATCTGCTTATAAAGACACATCAAAAGCACTTAAAGAAGTTGACTTAAACGAAAAAAGAGTCGTAAAGAAAACATTATCTCAAATGATGAAACAATCTTTCTTCCACGGCGCTAACAGATTTGGAACTAATTTTATAGCATAAAAAACGATAATCGTTGGAATTTTAGGAAAAACAAGGAAAACATATTAAGGAATTTAGGAATTATAATTATAAAGACCGCATTTAGCGGTCTTTTTTTTAGTAGTTTTTAAATTCTTTCAATTTTTGGTTTGCTATTTCAAGTTTTTTGATTTCTTCTTTTATGCCTTCTGTGTCTGCTTTTTTCATAACACTTTTCAAGAACATAATCGGTGTTTGAAAAATTTTCTGCCTTACCCAATGACCATAATAATTTGCAATAAATGCGCCACCATCATGGTCAATCTCAATACTTCTGAGGTATTTGTTTTCTTGAGCATTTAATTTTTCAAATTTTTTAATAGTTTTTGGTCCGTATTTTTTCAGAATTTTATCTGAATTTCCTAAGAAGAAAAAAGTTCCAAAACTTGGATTAGATTTATTTACTGAATAATTAGTAATCATTCTCTTTCACCTTCTTATTGTTTGTTGTTACTTATCAAATCAGCACATCTGCTCGATCAAGTGCATCTTTTACTGAATTTTTAAAGGCTTCTTTCTTTTCAACTTCATCTGCTCTTTTTATCATTTTTTCTAAAAAGGCTAACGGTTTTTGGAAAAAGCCTTGAGTTTTCCAAATTCCATCACCGACATTAGCACTTAACCTTGAGCCATTATTTGAAACATTAATATCTCTTTTAAGGTCATCGGCTTTAGTCACCAGTTTATTAAAACTGTCTAATAATTCAGGTGTTTTTAATTTCTTAGACAATATGTCTTTAGCACTGGCGTGTAACCTAAAAGAGCCAAAAGTCGGTTGGTTATTTGTTGAATAATTTGTTGTAATCATTTAAAATTCTCCTATTAATTGTTTTTTCGACAAATATAAAGGTCGTCAAGATATGATTTTGCTACCCTCACGACCTTCAGTTTACAATATTTTACAATTATTTACCCAACGCATTTGCCTTTTGAGCGGTTTTGTCGATTACGTCATAGAAAAGTTTTGTAGAATTTTGCTCTTTCATTTCAGAAATTCCAACAAACGTGCAACCGCCTTTTGTTGCAACGTTATCAATCAATGTTTGTACAGGTGTTTCACCACGTTCGAACACCATTTGAGCCGAGCCTAATGCTGTTTGAGTAGCCAACGTCAAAGATTTTTCGTAATCTAAACCTAATTTCTCACCTGCTCTTGCCATATCTTCAATTACCTGATAGAAAAATGCCGGTCCGGAACCTGAAATAGCGGTTACTATATCCATTTGATTTTCTTCAACCTTAATGCATTTACCTAGTGCGTTCAAAATATTTTCAACTTGAACAACATCTTCATCTGTAGCCAAAGAACCTTCACAAATCCCAAACATGCCTAGATTTACCAAGGCTGGAGTGTTTGGCATAATTCTCACAACTCTTGTGTTTTTTAGAATGTTTTCTATTTTTGATGTGCAAACACCTGCCGCGATAGAAACAATCAATTTGTCTTTTGTAACTTCATTTTTAATGTTTTCTAAAACATCGGCTACATTGTTTGGTTTTGTTGCAATAAATATAATATCAGACGCTTTAACCAAATCTTTACTGTTTGAAGTAACTTCTATTCCTAATCTTTTTGAAGCTGAAGTTGCAACTTCGTCATTAATTTCTGCTCCCTTAATATTATATAAATCTTTATTTTTTGAGTTCAAAACACCATTTATTATTGCACTTGCCATTTTTCCACAACCGATAAATCCGATATTTAACTTCATAATATTTAACCATTTCCTTTCTTATTTGTTGACTAATTAGTTTTTTTACTATAACATTTTTATTATACGACAATAAATAGTAAAAGGAAATAAAAAAATGAGACGTACACTAGAAGGAACTAAAAGAAAAAGACAAAACGTAAGCGGATTCAGAGCAAGAATGTCAACTCCGGGCGGTAGAGAAGTTATCAACAGACGTAGAGCTCGTGGTCGTCATAAAGTTGCTATCACTGCTAAAAACCGTGCTTAATTTTGTGTAAGTTTGCTATTTTATAGCATTAAGGTCGCACATTTTATTTGAGGTGACAATGTTACCAAGACAGTACAGGTTGAAAAAACGTTCGGCTTTCAAAGCCACGTATAAAGTTAAGAACTCCACCCATTCGGGCGGAGTAACTTTGTTTGCGGGGATTAAGAAAACAGAAGAAGTGCCGACTAAGGTTGGTTTTGTTGTAAGTAAAAAGGTTCACAAAAGAGCGGTCAGAAGAAATCGCTTGAAACGTTTAATGCGTGAAAGTTACAGACTATTATTAAAAGATAGTCGATTGGGCAATTCACAAACTCATTTGTCCTTGATTTTTGTTGGTTCAACCAGAGCCCTAGGCAAGGATTTTAACTATATTAAAAGTCATGTTGAAAAACTTTTGGAAAGGGTTTAAATGCTCGAAGGTGTTTATGTTGATAACATAATGATGCATTCTGAAACGCGTGCATATCCTCAAGCGCCGCAAGAAACTTCTGGGCTTCTGTTTGGTACTGATTCAATTTATCGATACGGTTTGCGAGAGTCTTCATATCCTACCTTGTCTATTGTTGACGAAATTACTGATGGTTTGGGGCATGTAATACCTGCAGGTCATTACGAACTTGCTTTGACTGATGAAAAAGATTTTTTAATACTTATTCAATCAAAAGTTGCAATTGCGCTTATTCCTGTGATTAGCGTAAAAATAGAAACTTCTGACGAAACTCAGGTTCATGATAATAAATCTTTAAAGAAACAGAAAAAAGAAGAAAAAGAAATAGCGAAAACAAATAAAAAACGAGCAAAAGAAGGTATGCCGCCGGTCAATCCGGATCAAGATATTTATCAGGAAGCCTCAATGGAATATGTAAATGACGAAGAAAAAGGCGGATATTATTTGATTAGGTATGAACGAGGCGATGTTAAAGCGTGGGGTGCAATAAAAGGATAGGAGAAAACAAATGTCAAAAAAGAAAATTTTATTAACATTATTAATGTTTACAATGTTATTTTGTGGAGGTTCAAAAATATCAAGTAAACCTGCTTCTTCAGTGGTAAGAATAGCTGAACTTTTGCAAAAAAAGGAATTTGGAGAAGCTTATTCTTTGTATACAAATTTGACATCAATTGAATTAGATGATTTGGTTAAATACATAGAAAAATATCCGGAGAAATTCCCGCCGATATTCTATATGATACTTGCTGACCACATATATAAAACAGATAAAGACAAAGCTGTTCTTTGGTATTACATTGGAAAGTTAAGGGCTTATGAAGATGTCATGATGTGCAATGATGAAACTTCTAGGTCTCAACTTGCGGGATACCCGTTATTGGCGATAGATACTATAAATTACATGTCGTCAAAAGTTACAGATGTGAATTTTAGCATAGATATTTTTCAAAAATCTTTAGACTGGGATGAAAGCCATCCGAAACGAACTTCGCCAATTTGGGCATGTTATCACGGCATAGAAGCCTTTGACCACAAACCTACTCTAAAACAAGAATCAGAGTTCCCTAAAATAAAAAAAGAAATTCGCTCACAAGTTGAAACTGCAATAAATAACAGAAAAAATCCTGAATTTGTAAAGCAATTAAAACAATATTCAAAAGAGTACAGTGTTAAGAACTAATCCTCTTGGGGAATACAAAAACTTAACTTGTTTGAAAGAATATGGTATAAGTTTAGATAAAGGAGAGAAAAATGAATAAGAAATCACTTTTTACAATTTTAGCAATATTGATTTTGCCAGTGCTTGCGTTTTTCGGGATAACAAAAAGTAAAAGTTCATCTGATATCGCATTAGCAAGTGGTAAACCTCAAATTATCAAATTTTCTTCTACAATGTGTTCAGAGTGTAAAGAGGTTGAAAAAGTATTCAAAGAACTTATGCCTCAATATGAAGATGAAGTTATTTATACTGAAATAATTGTTGATAGTCGTGATGATATGAAAAATAAACTTATAAAAAAATACAATGTTCAAATGGTTCCGACAATTATCATGCTAAATTCTGACGGTTCACAATCGTCAAGAATTGAAACAGCGTTACCTAAAGAACAAATGGAAAAATATATTAAGGAGCTCCACTAATGGAAAACCTTACAGCACTTTTTAACAGTCAAACAAGTATTTATATTTTATTTGGAGCCGCGTTTTTAGGTGGTTTGATTTCGTCAATTTCACCGTGCTCACTATCAATGTTACCGCTGATTATCGGTTATGTTGGCGGTTATTCAAAAGAGAATCCTTTAAAAACTTTGTTGCAAATGATAATCTTTGTAATCGGTAGTGGCATAGTATTCTCCGTAATTGGCGGAATTTGTGCGTTTACTGGCAAACTTTTTGTTGGTAATCCTTATTTTACATTGATTGTTGCATCTATTATTTTAATAATGGGTTTGAAAATTCTTGAAGTTATTGATTTTGAATTGCCCGTTATTATAAAAGAGATTCCACAAAATAATTTTAATAATGAAATTTTATACCCATTGTTGTTGGGTGCTGTATTTGCACTAATCGGAACTCCGTGTTCTACTCCAATTTTGGCTAGTATTATGGGGTTTGCATCGATTTCAGCAAAGGTTAGTCAAGCGGTTATTATGTTGTTCTTATTCTCAATAGGACAAGGATTAATCCTCATTATCGCGGGTTTTTTAACCTCAAAACTTAAAACCGGTAAAAATGTTTACAAAGTTTCTGAAGGTATACTCAAATTTAGCGGTGGACTTCTCGTTATTGTTGCTTTATATATTTTTTATAAGATTTTTAGCGGTGTTATTGTAAATTAACCGTGAATATTGTAAAATATTGCATATAGGATATGTAAAGGAGAAGGCAGGATATGAAAATTATAGAAGGACATCTTACAACGGCAGAAAATGATAGATTTTGTATTATTCTTTCCAGATTTAACGATTTTATCGGGTCAAAATTGTTATCAGGTGCGATTGATGAATTGGAAAGACATGGACTAAATCTGGATAATATTGATGTAGTAAAAGTTCCCGGAGCGTTCGAAATTCCTGTAACTGCTTTAAAATATGCAAAAACCGGTAAATATAATGCAATTATCACTTTAGGTGCGGTTATAAAAGGTTCAACCCCACATTTTGACTATGTTTCAGCAGAAGTTTCAAAAGGTGTGGCGCAAGTTAGTT
The DNA here is from genome assembly GCA_934692625.1 of uncultured Candidatus Melainabacteria bacterium. GTDB lineage: Bacteria > Cyanobacteriota > Vampirovibrionia > Gastranaerophilales > Gastranaerophilaceae > Zag111. The sequence goes on along the minus strand of CAKUUC010000018.1, from coordinate 15,438 downwards.
TACAAACTCAAGTTCCAGTAATCTTTGGAGTTTTGACAACTGACAATATTGAACAAGCAATTGAAAGAGCCGGTACAAAAGCAGGAAACAAAGGTTCTGATGCCGCAAGGACAGCAATTGAGATGTCTAATTTGATGAAGTTATAATCCGGTGATAATACGACAAATTTGTTAGTGTTTATATAAAAGGTAAAGGAGTTAGGTATGACAGAAGCAATTACAGAGTACAGAAACGAAAACACAAAAGACATCGATTTATTATCTACGATTGATATGGTTCGTAAAATGAATGAAGAAGATCAAATTGTTGCCCAAGTAGTTGCTGATGAAGCACCAAATATTGCAACTGCTATTGATACTATTGCAAAAGCCTTTCTAAAAGGCGGAAAATTATTCTATTTTGGAGCAGGTACATCTGGCAGATTAGGTATTCTTGATGCTTCTGAATGTCCGCCAACTTTTAGCGTAGACAAAACTATGGTTCAAGGTATTATTGCAGGCGGCGCAGGTGCGTTGTTGACTGCGGTTGAAGGCGCTGAAGACAATTTTGATGCCGGTAAAAAAGATGCAGAAGTTTTGACAAGTAAAGACGTTTGCGTTGTGATTTCAGCAAGCGGAAATCCTAAATATTTATTGGGAGTTCTTGAAAAGGCTGATGAAATCGGTTGTGCAACAATTGCAGTAACTTGTAATTCGCAAGGTCGCATTGCGCAAGAAGCAGGTCACGTGATTTGCGCAGAAGTCGGACCTGAAGTTATTACCGGTTCAAGCAGATTAAAAGCCGGAACAGCGCAAAAAATGATTTTGAATATGCTTTCTACAGGTTCAATGATAAAAATAGGTAAAACTTACGAAAACTTTATGATTGACTTGAAAGCATCTAACGAAAAATTAAAAGACAGAGCTATCAGAATAGTTTCACAAATTGCAGAAGTAAATTGCAGCGAGGCACTTGCCAATTTATTAAAATGCAACTGGGAAATCAAAACTGCAATTATTATGATAAAAATGAAACTAGATACAGAAACAGCAAGATTAGAATTAAGAAAACATGGCGGAGTTCTTCGCAAATTGATTAGAGCGGAAGAAGTTACAGCCTAGGAGGATAAAAAGATAATGAAATTAACAGTTCTTGGAGCAGGATGTTGGGGGTTGACTTTAGCGTGGCTGTTAACCGATAATTTTGAAAATATTACAGTATGGGGCAGAGAACAGGATTTATCTCAAGATTTGCTTGAAAATAAGCACTGCTCAAAACCTCTTGAAGTACAACTTGCTGATAAAATTGAAGTAACTTCAAATCTTAGCGAAGCGATAGCGGGTGCTGATATTATCTTGTCGGTAATTGCAACTTCTGGTACTCGTGATGTTTGCGAACATTTAAAGGCAGCAGGCATAAAAGATGACCAAATTTTGGTTAATGCTTCAAAAGGTATTGAGCTTCCGTCTTTGATGAGAATGTCAGAAGTTATCAAAGATGTTTTGCCAAATCAAAGACTTGCTATTTTATCCGGTCCGACACTGGCAAAAGAAGTTTTACAAGGTAAACCTACGGCTGCTTGTATTGCTTGTGAAGATCTTGAAACTGCAAAGTTTGTACAACAAGCATTAAATGTTCCAAGTAAATTCAGATTATATACAAATACTGATGTAATTGGTGTTGAACTTGGCGGAAGTTTGAAAAACGTAATAGCGATTGCGTCTGGTTTTGCTCATACAATGGGCTTGGGTGATAATTGCTCCGGTACTCTTTTAACAAGAGGGATGGCTGAAATCGTTCGTGTAAGTATTCAATTAGGTGCAAATCCTTCAACTTTGTACGGTTTGTCCGGCATGGGTGATTTGATTGCGACTTGTTCTTCTCCAATGTCAAGAAATTACACTGTAGGTTCAATGCTTGCAAAAGGTAAAAAAATCAACGATATTTTGGCAGAACTGGGGTCTGTTGCCGAAGGTGTCAAAACCTCAAAAGCAATTTGTGAACTTGCTCAAAAATTAGGCATTGAAGTTCCTGTATCAAACGCAATTTATGAAGCGGTTTATACTGATATTACCCCTCAAGAATTGCTTTCAAAACTTATGAATAGAAAATTGAAAGAAGAAGAAAGATACGTATCATGAAATTTGCGGTAAGATACCTTAAAAATACATATTATCCGTTGAGTGTTCCTGAAAATGTCAAACTTGAATCAGGACAAATGGTTATAGCAAGGACAGAAAAAGGCGAAGAAGCATTAAAAGCTTTTCTTGTAAATTCTGAAATTGAAAAAATTTGGGAAAAAGCAAAAAATAAACCGGAACCATTTCCGCTTGTTCGTGTAATGACCCAGCGAGATTTGCAAACTCTTGATGATATAAAAAAAGAGGAAGTTGAAGCTTTCTTTAAGTGTCAAGCGTTTGTAAAACAGCACGGACTTGCGATGAATTTGGTACAGTGTCGAATTACTTTTGACCGTAGAAAGATAACTTTTTATTATACGGCACCGGAAAGAGTTGACTTCCGTGCCTTGTTAAAAGATTTAACACAAGCGTTCACTCGTGTGAGAATTGATTTGCGTCATATTGGAGTAAGAGATGAAACCTCTATTTTAGAAGGTGTTGGCATTTGTGGGCAACCATTCTGTTGTTCGAGTTTCTTGAGAAAATTTGCAACAATTAACGTAAAATTAGCAAAAGACCAAGGTATGCCAATTGCCCCAGGAAAAATTTCAGGAACATGCGGACGTTTGCTTTGTTGTCTTACTTATGAATACTCAAATTACATTGATGCAGCAAAAGGTATGCCTCCAATTGGTACGGCTGTAATGACAACGGAAGGTTTGGGTAAAGTTTGTTATCTTCAATTTATGAGTGGCAAAGTTGCTGTAAAAATGGAAGATGGAAAAACTAAAGAGTTCGATAAAGCAGATATTGAAATTGTTGATGCTGATGTTAACGTTGAAATTGATGCTCCGAGAACGATTAACAATTATGTAGAAGAAGACAGTTCTAATATTGATATAAAACAACTTGAAGACGATAGAAACAGTTCTACCGGTAATATTTAACCTATATTAAACTTTTAGAATACCGTTAATAATATTCAAATAAAACGAGGTGCTTTTTTTCAAAAGCACCTCGTAAAATACTCATTCAATTAAAAATTAAGCACTAATTTTTTTGATAGCAAGAGTTAATCTAGATTTTTTTCTAGCAGCAGTATTTTTGTGCAAAATACCTTTAACAACTGCTTTGTCGCAAAGTTGGTAAACTTTAGAAAGTGCAGCGTTCAATGCTTCTTTATCTTCACCTGATGCTAATTCTAATGCTTTTTTAACAGCAGTTTTGATTGAAGTTTTGAAAGCAACGTTTCTTTGTCTGTTAGCTTCTGCGATTAGTACTCTTTTTTTAGCGGATTTAATATTTGCCATAATTGAATTTACCTTTCTATTTGTAATTGTGTGCAATTAATGACTTTGCACGTACTCATTTTGAGGATGTGAGCATTTATATTAAACCTGAAAAAAATATTTTTTGCAAGATTTTTCACTAAATTATTAAAATTTATTATAACAATCCGTTAAGTATATAATTAAGCGCTTTTAATTTTTCAGGATTATTTTTAAGAAGTTCAAGTGCTTTTAAAGAATCTGCATATAACTGTTCTGTATTATCTGAATTGTCATCTTCCAGTAATGCTGATGGATTGACTTGCAAAACTTTTGTGATTTTTTCAAATGTTTTTGATGTGACAAAGTTATTTCCTGTTTCAATCAGGCTCAATGTTCGAACTTCTATTTCTATAAGTTCAGCCATTTTTTCTTGAGTGAGTCCACGTAATTTTCTGTATTTTTTTATATTTTTCCCTAAGGTGATACAAATTTTATCTTTCATAATAATCCTAGTTAAATGTTAACTAATAGAACTAAAACCGTAATGATAAATAAATTCTTGTACTAGAATTAAAAATATGATATTATTGTATCCGAAAGGAGAAATGTAGAATGAAGAAAGCCTTTACTTTGGCGGAAATTTTGATAGTTTTGGGAATTATTGGTGTTGTTGCGGCGATAACCATTCCGAGTTTGGTAACAAAGTTTCAACAAAGACAATATGTTACAACTTGGCGAAAATCGTATGCTGAAATATACCATGCACTTCGTCTGATGCAGGCTGATGGTGCGCAACCGGAAGATTTTGTAGATTCTTTCAAAACTTCATCAGAAAGAGAATATGCTTATGTCGCAGCAATTTCTCATTATATAAAGACAGGTAATATATGCCATGAGGGAAAGGCTGTAGAAGAAGGTTGTATTCCTAAAGCTTATCCGATTTATCATTTGAATGGTAATAAATGCCTTAATAATATAGGGCTAAAAGGCGGAGGTGCTACTTGTACTACAATTCTTGGCGGAACATTAATCTGTTTTGATGAATATATGATTACCTTTGATGTAAATGGGTTCACCGGTCCGAATACTTGGGGTAAAGATTTATTTTTTGCAAATATAGATTTTGCTAATTATGCGATGTATCCAGCAAAAGGTTACAAATACGGTTGGGGGCAAGCCGATGGTGTGATTGTACCGATAAGTGTAGGTGATGGAACTTGTAAAAAGACTAATTCTGATTTTGGTACAGGGTGTTCGTATTACTATTTGCACAATAATCCATAATTAAGTTTTGTATCGCAAATACTTGCATATACGTATTTTTATACTATTATATTATTGGTTACACAAGTCCGATAGGCTTTGCCCTAGTCAGAGAATAGCAAATTTTTATCTGATGGGATTGTATAGCCCGTAGTACAATACATTTAATATAAGGAGAAAACCGATGCCAACAGCATCTATGATTGAACTTTTGGAAGCCGGTGTACACTTCGGTCACCAAACACAAAGATGGAACCCTAAAATGAAACCGTATATCTACGGTGCAAGAAACGGTATTTACGTTATTGATTTAAGAAAAACTACAGATTTGCTTGACGAAGCTTATGCTTTAGTTAGAGATTACGCAGCAAAAGGAAAAAATGTTCTTTTTGTTGGTACAAAAAAACAAGCCGCTGAAGTTGTTGCAGAAGAAGCTACTCGTTCAGGTGCTTACTACATCAACAGAAGATGGTTAGGTGGTATGTTGACTAACTTTGAAACAATCAGAGGAAGAGTTAACAAGCTTAAAGAATTGGAAGAATTCATCAATAACGGTTATATTGATAAACTTCCTAAAAAAGAAGTTGCTCAAATCAACAGACAATTGGCTAAATTGTCAAAAACTTTGGGCGGTATTAAAGATATGAGAGGACTTCCTGATTTAATCTTCATCGTTGACCAAACTAAAGAAGAAATTGCTATTAAAGAAGCAAACAAGTTAGGTATTCCTGTTATCTGTTTAGCAGATACAAATGCTAACCCAGATGGCATTGATCACATTATCCCTGGTAATGATGATGCTATCAGATCAATCCAACTTATTACTTCAAAATTGGCTGACGCTGTTATTGAAGGTAAACAGTTGAGAGAAAACAAAGCTGCAGAGGCTAAAAAAGTTGAAAAAATCACAGCAGCAGACGCTGGTGTTGAAGAAAAAGCAGAATAATTTATAATTTTGTGATGAGAAAAGGTGAATTGTAAAAGATTAGTATAACTAAGAATAACTTAGCACTAGTGTTTATGACTCACCTTTTCATATATCACTCAAGTTAATAGAAGGAGAAAAAATGAATATTACAGCACAAATGGTTAAAGAACTTCGTGACAAAACCGGTGCAGGCATGATGGACGCTAAAAAAGCATTGGTTGAAGTAGATGGCGATATGGATAAAGCAGCAGAAGTTTTACGTCAAAAAGGTATTGCTTCAGCTGATAAGAAAATGGGCAGAATTGCTGCAGAAGGTAGAGTTGAATCATTTATTAGCGCTGAAGGTGGTGCTTTAATCGAAGTTAACTGCGAAACTGACTTCGTTGCTAAAAACGATGCTTTCAAAACTTTGGTTTCTAACTTGGCAAAACACGTTTTCGAATTGAAACCAGCTTCTGTTGAAGAATTTTTAGCTTCAACTTGCCCTGATTGCGGTAAGAAAATTGAAGATGCTTTAAAAGAAAAAATTGCATCTATCGGTGAAAAAATTACTGTTAGAAGATTCAAAATCTATGAAGGCGCAGTTGCTTCTTACATTCACAACGGAAAAATTGGTGTATTGTTACAAGCAGACAAAAATGATGCTGAATTGTTAAACGACATTTGTTTGCACATCGCATCTTCTGCTCCAAAATTCGTTTCAAGAGAAGAAATTCCTCAAGAAGTTATTGATGAAGAAACTAGAATTGAAATGGGTAAAGAAGATTTGTTGAAAAAACCTGAAAATATCAGAGCGAAAATCGTTGAAGGTCGTGTAAATAAAATCATGGCTGAAAGATGCTTGCTTGAACAACCATTTGTTAAAGACCCTAACCAAACAATTGCTCAACTTATCGAAGGTAAATTGACTGTTAAAGCATTTACAAGATATGAATTGGGTGAAGGTCTTGAAAAACGTCAAGACAACTTCGCTGAAGAAGTTATGGCTCAAGTTAAAGGTTAATTTTTAAGTTAGACTTTAGATAAAAAAGACTTCCAATTTCTTGGAAGTCTTTTTTATTGGTTCTTGTAAACCTTGTAAATTCAACACCCTACTTAATCTGAAAAACTACATTTGCAACGGCAGTAATTTTCTTTTCAATGGTTGATGTGTCGTTAATTCCCATATCGGAAACATCTGTTGAATCTACTGGAGTAATTTGAAATACGCCCATTTTTACTGATTCAATTTTTCCTACGTGATTATTTGTTGATTTTAGCATTGCAGTAGCTCTTTGTTTAGCATCGGTTGTTGCATTTTTTAGCAATTTTACTTTTAAATCAGACAATTTTGAGTAAGAATAACTTGCACTATTCACGTCGATTTCAATATTTTTATCCATTAAAGAACTAATATCTAGCGATACATCTTTAATCTTTTTTACATCATCAGATTTTACTATAATTTGTTGAGTTAAATCGAAATATGCAATTTCAGAAGATGTTGTCCCATTAGGATTTGTTTTATATTGATAATACCCGTATACAGGTTTTATATCAATGTTTTTCTCTGTATCTATGCCTTTAGATTTTAAATATTCAAAAATAACAGGTAATTGAGATTTTGCGGCAGAATATGCTTGTGCTTTGGTCGGACGTTTTACTTTTAGTGCCAAGTCTAAATTTCCTGAATCTGATTGAACAATCTCGTACGCTGAACCCGTTACGGAAACTGAATTTTTGGCAATTGCACTAACTCCTGATTTAACGGCAAAAATTAGCCCAAAAGCCAATAATAAACCTAAAATTGCGATTTGTAATTTTTCAATTCTTTCTAATATCATAACTCACTCCTTTGGTTAGTTTTTAATATAATTTAAAACGAAAAATTTTGCAATATTCAAAGTAGCAAAAAATATTTTTACAGTTTTTATAGTTGATATGAATAATAATATCTCTTTTACAGGCTTCAATAATTTATTTATTGGTAAAAAATTAGACAAAAGATTTGGGGCTTACCTTCGTTCTGACGGACAACTAGCACAAGGTGAGAAAAAATATGCCCAAATACTTATCAAATGTGATTTGACAGACGATGCTAAAGGTGCAGATTTGACAGATTTTAAAACTGTATTAGATAAATGTCAAGATAATTACACTGCACGAGTTCTTAAACAAAAATCTCCAAACTCTATAAGATTTCTTACAACTCGATGTATGGCAAAAGATGAGGAAACTGGTGAAAAGATTTTTAACACAAATTTTGAGTTGAACGGTGTTAAAGTTCAGCCTAATGATAGAAAAATTTTGCCTTTGTTTACTTATCTTGCGAAATTAACAAGAAAATTAAAATGTTTGCCTGAGATTTCAGAAGATAGGATAAAATATTTGGACATTTGTAACAAGGGAATTGCCCAAGAAGCTACCAATTTTATTGAAAATCTGTGATTAAACGTCATCTAGTATTGGTTTAAAACGTTCTTTCCAGTTTTCTAGTAGCGCATATTCCGGAAATTTTTTGCGGAAATTTTTGTAGAAATAGGCTATTGCTTTGTAATTTCGCTTTGAAATTTCTTTAACATCTGTTTTAAAAATATATTGTTCCAGATAGTTAAAAGTCAGTTCATAATCCTTCAATTTGAACGCCGAAACAAGAAGCCTGAATAATACAACCTCAGGATATTTATCGACAATTTTTTTACCGTATTTTAAGCACGCTTTATAATTGTGTGGAGTTATTTTATAATTGTATGCGGCTTTAAAAATTAATTTCCAATCGTTTGCAAAATCTGAACCGCCCAGTTTTTTAATATATTTGTCTGCTTCTTTAAAGTCTTTTCGTTCAAGTAAAGTTTCAATGAGTAACGTCAATATATTTTCATCATCGGGATAAGTTTTTATTGCCTCATACAAAAGAGTTTCTGTCTCTTTAAATCTGCAACATTCTAATAATGCATCACCATAAACATAGTAAAATTCTGCATCGTGAACTTCTGTTGAGAGCTTTTTGTATTTTCTGAAATATTTAATTGCAGTTTTGCTATCTTCTTTTATGCAATGGTAAGCCAATCCCATTGTAAAATATCCAGCAACTTCTTTTTTAGAAAGTTCTAACGCTTTCTGAGAATATTTAATCGCATCATCAAAATTCGGAGTATCAGACATTACCGCAAGATACGCCAATCTTGTGTACATATCTGCTTCCGGACAACCGTATTTTTCTGCAAGTAAAAATGCTGATTTTGCGACCTCGTCTTTTTCACCGGCTTGAAAATAAGCAAACCCTTTTCTATAATATCCGTTCCAATCGTTTTTGTTTAAAAAGATTACTTGATTTGCGTATTCTATTGCTTTTTGTAGATTACCTAACATGCTGTAGCAATAAGAAATACTGAACATTAATGATGAATCCGGTATTTTCATCATTTTCGTCGCTTTTAAAAAGTATTCCAAGGCTTTTGAAAATTCTTGATGTCGATAAAATAAATAACCCATTCCCAAATATGAATTATATTCTTCCGGAAATTCTGCAATCGCTTTAGATGCATACTTTTGAGCCTTCAAGTAATTGTTAAATGGTTCATCATCATATAAATCAGAAATGCAACCGTAAACATACGGGCTTGTATATCCGCAATCAAGCGCCTTTAATAAATGTTTCATTCCTTTTTCGGGATTTCCTTTTTGTATATATAATTTCCCGCATAAGGCGTGAGTATAGCCGTATTTATTATCCAAACGCAAAGATTTTTTTATATAGACAAAGGCTTTATCAACATCTTCGAAAATTTTGTATAAACATGCCAAATTCGCAAATAAATCGGCTGATTTGTACCCTTCTTTTTCTGCTTGTAAAAATTTTTCTAATGCTATTGCATCATTATCATTGTTGAAGAAAAACATTCCCTCTTGAAATAAGGAAAACCCTTTTGTTTGAGATTTTTCTACCTTTTGTTTGTTTGACCGAAATTTTAAAATATTATTTGGTGTGCTCTTTCTCATATTTTTATTTTAACGAATACAGTATTTATTTCAATAAAAAAAATACGGTCTGCTAAACCGTATTTTTTCAATGTTGTTTTTTGTTCAAAACTATTCGGCTTTTAGTAAACCGTAAGCAGCGTCCCAACCGCTCATGCCACCTCTAACTTTGAATTTAGCAATTTGAGAAGCACTTTTTTTCTTAGCTTTTGCTTGTGCTTTTGTATTTTTTGATTCTAGTTTTGAACTTGCTTTTCTTGCAGCGATAACAGTGTTAGCATAAGATAAGAAGTTTTTGTATTCATTGCAACCATAACCAGCTTTAACTTTTGCTGGGTATGCGTAACTGATGTAATTGTATGCATTCATTGCTCTTTCTGCGTTTGCCGGTTTACCTTGCAAAGTTTCAAAGTAAGTTCCGGTGTGTTTTGTCAAAACTACAACCATTGCTAATGGGTTATAACCTGCTGTAACCATCATATTTACAGCAATAACGTCCGCTTCTTCATCTTCTTTCAATGTTTGGTAACTTGAAACTAAAGAACTTGCGACTTCATTGTTTGTTGAAATATTTGTTCCGGCAGTCAATAAAGAAACAACTTTACCTTTTGCAGAGTGACCGCTAATAATGTGTCCTAATTCACTGGCAACAACGGCTGCAACTTCGTTATCGTTACCGGCATAAGTTAAATCGTTTGTTGAAATGTTTACCGTTTTGTTTGTTGAATAATTTGAATTATCCGGAGTTCCTGAAACAACCATGAATTTTACATTTGATGCAGGAATACCGCTTTTGGTCAACAAATTAGCCCCTACAACAGGTGTTCTGGTAGAAGCGTTGTAAGTTGCTGCACAAGAAGGCAAAACCAACATTGCTGCAGCAATAATTGAAAATAAAACTTTTTTCATCACTTTTCTCCTTCTCTAATCGATAACATACTAGTACAAAATGTTGTTGTTTTAAAGTATATGTAAATATATGTAATTTTTCGTGAAAGTTTTACATGTCAGGCAGTGCCTGACCTACGTAATGATGATATTGGCAAGTGTTTGACGGGTTTCACGTCATTGCGAGAAAATCGTAAGATTTTCGTGACAATCCAGAAAAATTATGCATTGGAAAGGTAGGTCGGCATTGCATTGCTATGCCACAACATAATTGCATTTGCAAAAATTTTCTAAGTTTTCTCCAATGACGTATCCCTTGCTATGCTCACCGAATAGTCATTCCGGACTCCGATCCGGAATCTGTTACAAAGATTGTACAAATTTGTTATTTACTTGAACAGATTCTGAATAGGCTAAAAATCACTTTTCGCATGCTCAAAGGATTTTTTAAGCCTTTCAGAATGACGATAATTGCACTACTTTGTTTTAATTTCTTAACATAAAGTTGTAATATTACAAAATGTAAAAATTATTTTAAAACCTCAAAAGCCTCGATATAATTGCTGTATGGTATGGTATGGTATGGTGGTGTTTTTTATCTCAAAAATATGGAATAATTAATAACGGATACATCAACAATATCCGAGTTTGATAGCGAAGCACATGGTTGGTGCACATGCCTCTAGTGAAACTATGAGTAGTAATGGTAATATTCAGGAGTATTTCAAAAAATTATTGCGCCATCAAAAGGGGTATGATTAAAATTTATTTTTTATAATAAATAATCTCAATATCAGGCGGAAAAGTCTTGATTTCTTTAACTTTTAAATCTGTGCATTGCGAGATTTTGTCAATATTTGCACCATCAAAAGCAGACATGCCTGTATTATCGTTGAGAATTTTCGGCGCAACGAAATGATAGAGTTTGTCGACGTATGGCAAGAAACTTCCGTTCAATTTGCCGCCACACTCAACAAAAACACTTCTTAATCCTAATTCATAAAGAGTTTTTAATATTTGTGAAATATCGAGTTTTCCATCAACTACTTTTGTTTTTATAAAATGAATATTTGAATTTTTTGTATTTGGTGATGAAATTTTTTCGTTATGGAAAACATAAATTTCCCCTTGTTCGTAAATTTTAGAATTTAGATTAGTTCTTAAATTTCTGTCTAAAATGATTTTAGTTTTGTGCAACATTGTTGGATTGTCGGCAATTACGGTTGAAGATGATGTCAAAATCGCATCGTATTTTTTTCTGAGGTTTCTAACCTCTTTTCTTGCCGTGTTTGATGTTATCCATTTTGAATCACCTGTTTTTGTTGCGATTTTACCATCTATTGTTGTCGCTGTTTTTAGAGCAACGAAAACTCTTTTTTCAGTTTGATTTGTAACAAATATTTCGTTTAATTTTTTACATTTATCTTCGCAAATTGGTCCGATTACTTCAATTCCTGCATTTTTTAATTTTTTTAATCCGTTACCTGAAACAATAGGATTTGGGTCTTGCATGCCGTAGACGACTTTTTTAATCCCTTTTTCAATGATTAAATCAGCACAAGGCGGAGTTTTCCCGTAATGAGAGCATGGCTCAAGATTCACTATGAGCGTGCAATTTTTTGCATTATCAAGTTTTAAAAGCGCATCACGTTCCGCGTGATTTTCTCCACATTTTTTGTGATAGCCTGTTGAAATTATCTCGTTATTTTCATTCAGAATGACACAACCAACCATAGGATTTGGTGAGGTTTGACCTTCTGCTAGTTTTGCAAGTTCTATACATTTGTCCATGTATGTAATGTATTGTTTCATATTTGTATATTATATTAAAATATGATAAATTGATATAGTTAGGGATATATGTAAAAGAAGGAGAGTAATTATGGTAGATTTGAAATACATCGGACACAGTGCATTTGAAATCAAAAACGGTGACAAGGCTGTATTGATTGACCCGTTGGTGTCTATTAATAATAAATTCAAATGGAAAAAAGAACCTATCACAGATATTTTGTTAACCCATGCTCATGGTGATCATTTAGGTGAAGCTATTAAAATTGCGAAAGATAAAGATATTACAATCACCGCGGTTTGGGAATTGGCTCACTATTGTGAATCTCAAGGTGCTAAGGCTCAAGCAATCGGTTTAGGATCTTGGATTAATTTTTCTTGGGGACGTGCGGTATTTTTACCTGCATTTCACTCTAGTTCATTGATGGACGGTTCTTATGGCGGTTGTGCAGCAAGTATTTTGATTGATGTGGACGGTGTTAGAATTTACCATGCCGGTGACACTTGTTTGACAGGAGAAATGAAAACTATTAAAGAATTGTATGCTCCACAAATTGCGTTGTTGCCGATTGGTGGAACTTATACAATGGACGTTGAGCATGCTGCAATGGCTGCTAAGTGGTTAGGTGTTAGAACAGTTATTCCTATGCACTATGGCACATTCCCTGAAATTCAGGCAGATTTGGAAAGATTTAGAAATCTTATTGCGTTTGGTAATACTGCATGCCAGATTTTAAATCCTACCGATATTAAATAATAAAATGGAGATTTTATGAAAATATTATATGTTATAGACAGATTAGAGTTAAAGTATTTCGAATTTAATGACTTGGTGACAAATTTTTGGCTGATTAAATGCTTTTTAGAACGAGGTCATGAGGTTTATATAACGACAATCGACATGCTAAAACTCAAATCTTCTGTAGCATGTGCGACATGTTTCAAAGCGTATGAAAATAATAACGATATTTTTTATGACAAAGAAAAAGCTATCGAAATGGAGATAGAAGATTTCAGGCTGGTTATGTTCCGACCTGACCCGCCTGTCGATTTAGATTATATTAATGCATCTTATGTGTTTGATTTTGTTGATAGAAATAAAACTTTTATTATGAATGACACTACCGCAGTTCGTAATTTTAATGAAAAATTACATGCCGTAATGTTTAATGAATTGATGCCGCCAAATATTGTGACATCTTCTAAAAAAGATATTGTCGAGTTTTTGAATGAGCATGGCGAAATCATTTTGAAACCGTTAAACATGTGCTTTGGCGGAGGTGTAATGTATTTGAAACGTGGTGATAAAAATACTGCTGTAATAATAAATTCAATGACAAAAAACGGAACCCAACTTATTATGGTGCAGGAGTACATTAAGGCAGCGGTGAATGGTGATAAAAGAGTTTTGATATTGGGAGATAAAATTTTACCTTATAGTGTAAGAAAGACCGCTAGCAATGATGATTTTAAATTCTGCGAACATAACGATGAACATGTCTTGAGGGCAGAATTGCCGGAAGACGAAGTAAAATTGTTTGAACCGTTGGCTAAAAAATTGAATTCAATGGGAATTTACATGGTTGGGTTGGATGTAATAGATAGAAAAATCATAGAAGTCAATGTAACGAGTCCATGTTATTTTATAAGAGAAATAAATAGAAATTTTGATGTTCATATTGAAAATGAAATAACAGACTATATATTAAATACGACAGAACTGTATTTTGCGAATAAATCCCTGCTCTACGCTACAGTGTAGGGGCGGAAGACGTAAATTGTTGGTTGGGCATACTTGCCCAACTGCTGAAACACATTCACTGACTGAAAATAAGCCCATTGTAAAGTAGGTCGGCATTGCCATGCCGACAACGTAAAAAAACAATATTAAGAATTGTGAAGTTGGATTTCAAAGTCGAAAACCCTTGATATAATTGCTTTATGGTATGGTATGGTATGGTGTGGCGGGGCGGAGCAATTCTTTTGTCTTGAAATTTTTTATATAGGAGTAAGGGAAATCGATTTTAATTACACGGGAAAAATAAAAATAGAAAAGGAGAAATAATTATGTCACTAATGGGAAAAGTTTTTAGAGTTGGTTTAAATGCTGTTACACCGAAATATACAAAGGCATGGGCAAGTCCATATAATACGGGGTTGAAAAAGTTAATCAATGGTACTCAAAAAGAGTTTGGACATTCTATTATTTTTCAACAAGGCTTGAAGCATGTCATAGTTAGAACAGGTTATAGAGATTCCTTAAAAGCGTACCATAACTTGTCAGTGTCTGCATTTTCTACAGGTGAACAGTTGGCAAAAGTTTATAATAATGTTCCACGATGTTTGCAACAGGCGATGACCGAGTTGTCGGAGTTGATGTCACATGGTTGTAAAGTATAGGTGTAACACTACAAACATTACATGTCATAAATATATAAAGGAGAAAATTATGTCGATAATAAGTTCATGTTTCAGATATGTGAAAGTCCCGGCTAAAAAGTTGTTGTCGAAAGTTGGGAAACGGGTTCAGGAAAAACAAATTGAAAAATTAAAAGAAAAGCTAAATGACCCGCTTTGTGCCATCTTCAGAGATAATGAGGAGAAGCTTTCACATTTTAGCATTAAAGATACTTTTGGTATTGATATCTATAAATAATCATTCGGCCCTTAATCTGTTATTTGATTGAGGGCCGATTTTTGTGTTTGTAAGTCTTGCTTGAAAAGAGTGCTTGAATTTTTGAATTAAATTTTATGTGCCCCCCTTGAGGGGGAACCGAAATCTATGATTTCGAAGGGGGGTAATAATCTCTTTGGTGCTGGTTGTTTTGTTTAGATATTATTACATATTAGTTCGACTCTTCTCTTTAATAACATAATAAAATCAGCAAAACCGAAAAGCTTTTAAAATCTTTAAGACACTGTCTATGATTACATTTTAGTGAAAATGAGGAATGGATTTTTCTCGGAATTGTTAAGAAATATTACAAAAATAAAACAAAGGGGTTGAAATCAATTTTTTTTAAGAGTAACATTATGAATGTGCTCAGTGCACAGGACATAAATAAAAATTTTAAAAACCAGAAACTTAGAATTTATCTAACAAACGTAAAGTTTTGAAAATTAGGATAATGTCAACCGAAAGGGATTAAGAAAAAATACCACTTGACAAAGAAAAATCAGGTGATAAGATAAAGGAACCGCAGAGCGGTGAGCCCCGATAGCGAGAGTAATCGAAAGA
>CAKUUC010000017.1 GCA_934692625.1 uncultured Candidatus Melainabacteria bacterium | reverse complement strand
TTTTTGTCCATAAGTACACCGCCCCGCCCCACCATACCATACCATACCATAAAGCAATTATATCAATGGTTTCGAGGATTTAAAATAGATTTTACATTTTGTAATATTTGTTAAAATTTTGAAACTATTCAGAATCTAGCAAATTATTGCCGTCGGCGTGGCAATGCTGACCTACTAAAAATAGTGAACAGACAAACCCAATAGTCACCCTGAATCTCGTTTCAGGGTCCCTTCATATCAAGTTATAACAAGGATTTAAGAACTTAATTCTTTGTTTTATTTTGATTTTGGAAGAGATGCCGAAACTCCGCACTCGCATTAATCGTGCCTTCACTTCGTTTCGCACACTGCTCGTGCTGTTCGGCATGACTTTTTGGAGCAACCCAGCAAAGCTATCGTCATTCTGAAAATTTAGAAAATTTGTACGAGTTTAACGAGTTCTTAATTTTCTTGTTATTCAGAGAACATTATACAACGTAGGTCAGGCACCGCCTGACACGTAAATTAACGCTGTCGGCGTAGCAACGCCGACCTACTTTCCAAATGGCACAATTGATATTGAAACAGACTCTGAATCACCGAGTAGGAACAGAAAATTAAGTTTCGACTTCATCTCAACTTATTTTCTAGTCAGTTCAGAGTGACTATTTGGTGTGCCTAGCAAGGATTTCGTCATTCTGAAAAGATTAAAAATCAAGCAATTTCAATTGCAATCTTATTCAGAATCTGTTCAAGTAAATAACAAATTTGTACAATCTTTGTAAACAGATTCCGGATCTTTCGCACTCGCACTAAACGTGCCTTCACTTCGTTACGCACTCTGCTCGTGCTTGTCCGGAATGACCATTCGGTGTACCTAGCAAGTTTTCATCATTCAATCGTCAGAACTCGGTCAAGGCAAGCCTTTGGTGAATATTGCCATTCTCTGAAAGTTATTCGTTTAACTTTGAAACCGCATCTTTCTAATATCGCTTGTTTTTTCATATTACTCAAATGATGAAGTTTTTTAGAATCTTCAACACCATCAATTTCAATGATAAATTTGTCATCGACAACCAAATCTGCACTCAAGCCTGCTATTTCAACACCTGCGCAAACTGTATGTCCCAATTTTCTGATTTCTTCAGCAACAGTTCTTTCAAGAGAATTTTTATAAATATTTTCATCAAAACCCTCATCCTGCATTGATTTCTTACGTTCTTTATAATTTTTCAGATATGAAACGTAATGTCTAAAATGTCCATCTGGCATTGTTTCCAAGTCGTGCGAAACAAAGTTAATACATTTATTTTTCGCTCTTGTTATTGCAACATTGAACAAATTAGGCTTTTGCAAGAATGTTATACTTTGCGGGAATGAATTATTGGCGAATGTCCAAGACATCAAAATTATATCTCGCTCATCACCTTGAAAAGTATGCGCTGTACCTATTTCAATTTGGTGTTTTTTAATCATATATTCAGACAAAACTTTCGGAACAGAAATTTTCAACTGTTCAACCTGAGCCCTAAATGGTGAAATTATACCTATTGTTACAGGTTTGTCCGGATTATTTTTTTCATCTTCTAACACAATTTCGTGCAAAGTTTTTACAAGCACTTCAATTTCCGGCAAATTCCTTGTAACATCAGAATCCACCTTACCTTCCGGAACTTTTACAATATCAATAGCATTATCACTGCTTGTTTCTCTTCTCATAACTCTAATTCTACCGTTGTAAAATTCCTTATTAGAGAAATTGATAATTGATGGCAAACTTCTAAAATGTTCGTCCAACATAACAGAATTCATTGAATAATAATCTGCCAAATCAAACATTGAATTTGTCCTAAATCTCCACATCAACTGGTATTTATCAGGAATACCATATTGACTCAAGAAGGATTGTTCTTTTGCTTTTTCCAAGAATGACAAATGCGGCAACTGCTTATCATCACCAACAACAACTGTCTTTTTCGCACGATACATAATCGGAAAACAACTTGCAATATCGCATTGAGAAGCCTCATCAATAATTGCAACATCAAACATTCCCGGTTTTAACGGCAACGAATCAGATACGGCATAAGTCGTTACACACCAGCAAGGGAAAGCGTCCAGCAATGGTTTGAAGTCTTCTTCTTCCATAATATTATCAGTTTTCTTTCGACGTTTTTCAACAAGAGCAAGTGAATGAACCTTAATACGACGAACTTTTTTGGCATCACGTAACAACGATTTCAATGCTTCTCGTCTTGTGGATTTCAAAATATTTATCGCAAGAGTTCTTTGTTTTTTCTTCAACTGTCTGATTTGTTCCATCATTACGTGAAGATTTCCGGTCTTTTGAATATCGGTTTCAATCTTACGTAATTTCCATTTTTGAGTGACAAAATCTAACTCAACTTTCAATCTGTCCAAATTTTCAGGCTCAACGTCAAAACTTCTTATATCCAAAATTTTCTTCAACTGTTTTAAATTTGACATATTCGCAAGTCCTGCAAAGAACCCTGATTTTTCCATATTGTCTGTCAAAGATTTTATTACATCATTCACATTATCAATTTCAGACTTTTTCAAAGGTCGTGAAATGTATTCCATATCACCGATAGTCGCAGTCATTTGCTGAATTTCATCTCGCAAATCGTGCCACTCTTTTTCCATATTGATAATTTTTTCGCATTTACTTTCGGTTTCTCTCAAACAGTCCAAATGTTGAACCATATCTTTTGTATCTGCAAAAATAAAATCATCTACATCATCATCGAGTGCAAATTTGCCAGAAGTTAATTCTTGTAACTGAGTGCTCAATTGTTTTTGGTAATTCATTCTACCGGCTCTTAGTGCCAAATATGGAGCACCTAAATTGTTGAGCCTATCAGCAACAACGTCAACCGCCTTATCCATTCTTGAAGCAACCAAGACTGTTTTTCCATTTGCAATCAAATGTGCAACTAAGTTAACAATTGTTTGAGATTTACCAGTTCCGGGAGGCCCTTGAACTGCAACCAATTTGTTATTTTCGACATTTCGAATTACTCTTTCTTGTGAATCACTCAAAGCAAGCGGAGTAATAGGATAGAATGGAGAATCTGAGTTTTTCAATGGAAAAACTTTTTCTACAGATTGTGTATATTCATCATTGATTACACTCAAAGTTGTTTCTCTAAATACTCCGCTCGGCTTTTCGGCAATTTGCATCAACTCGTGCAAAACTCCAGCAGTAACCGCCGGTCTTTTGGTCAAAATAATTGCACTGTTATAAGTTACTGACAGTTTTTTGATAGCACCTGATGCTGCTTTTTGCTTATTATCCTGAATTTCATTATCAATAATTTCATCAAAATTATCGCCATCAATAGTTACATCATTGTAACTTTTTGCAGACGCTTCTTCTTTGGTAACATTATCCTCTACAAAACCATCTGCACCATCTGTTGTAATTTCAATATCTGGAATTAAAGATTTTAAAGTAGTTAAGAAAATATCCATCTTCTCTTTTGTTATCGGCAAATCAGGTACAACATCCAAAATTCCTTCCAAAAACAAATCTACTTCGTCATCATCTTCACCTTTTTTCAAAAGAGCAGCCAACGCACCTGTATTTAGCGACAAAACATCATCTTGTAAAATACAATTTATATTAACGCCATTACGTTCCAACTTACAAGGAACATACAATAGCGGAGTCAAAAATTCATTAAATCTACGACTCTTGCCATTTCTTCCAACCAAAAACATATAGCCATAAATCAAATATTTATCTCGCGCACTTGAAACACCTTGAAGCATTAATTCTGTCAAATTCGGGTCAGAACCATCAAGTTTCAAGTATTCTAAACCCTCAGTCAAAAGAGTTTCTTGCTCTTTTAAAAATATCCACTTATTATCTTTATCACCTTTCAGATTTCTGAAAGTTGAACTTTTAACCTCTTCTCTCACACAATCATGCAAATATTGGCTTAATTTTTTTATAAAACTGTTATTAAATGCCGAATTTAGGGCTTTTGTCGCTTCTTGTAACATTAAACTGACCTTCTTAAAAATTCATACATATTCCATTTTACACCATTTTACGCTAAAATCAACGTATGAACACAGTATCTTTACGAGATAAAAACTTGTTTTATATCGGCGGAGTTGTCAGAGATAAATTGCTCGGCAAAGATAGCTTTGATATTGATTTGACATACGCAGGTAATGCCATTGAATTTGCACAAAATTTGAATAATGCAGAAATATTACAAATAAACAAACCTTTTGGTACTGTTAAAATTCAGTTTGAAAATGAAGAAATTGACATAGCCTCAACAAGAAGTGAAACTTATCCGCAAAAAGGACACCTTCCTGTTGTACAAAATATAGGCTGTCCATTGAAAGAGGACATTTTGCGCAGAGATTTCACAATCAATGCAATGGCAATGTCAACACTAAATGGCGAAATTATTGACTATGTGAACGGGCTCGAAGATATCAAAAATAAAAAATTGCGAATACTGCATAAAAACAGTTTTATTGATGACCCGACAAGGATTTTGCGTGGGCTGAAATTTTCCGTAAGGTTTAATTTTGGACTTGATGAATATACTAAAAAATTACAAGATGAATATTTAAAAAATATCAATTACGATATGTCATATAAAAGACTAAAAAAAGAACTCGTTGAAACATTCAATCTGAATTCTTGGCAAGCGTTTGAAATTTTTACCAAAGAAAGAATGTACAAACTAATTGCCCCACAAGAATTTGAACTGCCCAAAATAAATCTTGAACCGCTTATTTCAAAATATAATCCTGAAAATATTTGGATAATTTATGTTGGTTTGCTTGATGATATTTCTAACCTTCCGTTAACAAAACAGGAAAAAAATATCGTTGAAAGTTATAACCATTTAAAAAACATGAATTTTGAAGATGATTTTTCCATTTTTTCCGAATTAAACAAAGCACCATTAGAAGCGGTTATTATGCTTGCGACAAATGACTTTCTTACAGTCGAAAAATATTTGACCCAATTGAAAGACATAAAAATTTCAATTACGGGAAAAGATTTGATTTCACTCGGACTATCCCCATCACCAAAATTTCAGGAAATTTTTGATTACGTTTTAAAAGAAAAACTAAAAAATCCTGAACTTACCAAAGCTCAGGAATTGGAATTTGTGAAATATTTCAAGACTTACTTTATACCGTAACTTGCTTTGATTTTCTTTAGATGTCCATTGTGGTCTTCGATTTCGATAACATTATTTATTGCCATTAACAAATCTTCTGATTCAATTCCACGACGTAACGCAACCGCATAAGGTTCTCTTGAATATCGTTTAGGCAACAATACCAAATTTTTATCTCTCAATGCCATACCTAAAAGAATTGTGTCATCAGAAACAATAGCCTCTGCTTTGCCAGACTTCAACAACTGCAATGCCCCAGGATATGTACGACTGCCAATGATATTCACATCAGGCACAGCAAGTCTTATGCTTTTTTCGCTCGTTGAACCGAAAATTATAACAACGTTTCTTCCACTCAAATCTTTCAAATTCTTTATCAAACTGCCACGTTTAACCAAAATCGCTTGACCTGCGTAATGGTATGGAGTTGAAAACATAATCAATTCTTTTCTTTTTGGGGTAACGGACATTGTTGCAATAAGCATATCAACATCACCTGAATACAATTTCATAATTCTATCTGATGAGGTTACCGGTACAAATTCGACTTTTTTCTCATCTCCCAAAAGTCCTCTTGCGATAAGTCTGCCTAGTGCAGGGTCATAACCTAAATATCTGCCCTTTTTATCTCTATAACCAAACGGGTAAGTATCAGTTTTTACTCCGACAATTACTTTATCTCGTTTTAAAATAGTATTCAAATCATTTGTATAAGAAACCGCTTGTTTTTTGCCACAACCGCAACATGTTATGACAACAAGCATTAACAATACAATAATCTTTTTAAACATAATTTAATCCTTCATACTCAACGCAAATTAAGCAAATGTTACAAGTAGCATTTGCGCTCTTCTCCAGTTACTCCAGCATACAATTCTACAAATTGTTTTGCAGGACTTGCTTCAATTTTTTGGAGTAAAACTTCTTCAATTTGGAAGAATCCAACATCTCCTGACATCTCAACGGTAATTCTGATAGGTTTTCTTTCGCCATGTTTAATACTAATTCTTTCAATAGCGTGTGCTGAATACTTGTGAATATCGCCAACTCTCGGAGTTGTATTTATTGACATCGGAATTCTTGCTCTACCTTTTGTCATATCGCAACCATCTGCAATCAACAAAATTCCCGCTTCTGTTGAGTGGATTTTTCTTGAACCCATGTGTCCAATAATCGCTTCTGTCGCAACAGATTTGATAATAACACGTCTATGTAAATCATCTGGATATAAATGCATTAAAGTTCTTTGCAATATAGGTTGGCACAAAAGTGCAGACATCTCCTCATGCCCTTGACGTCCGATAGCCATTCCCAAATCGTGCATCAAACCTGCAAGAATAACGGCACACATACTGTCCTCAAATGTACCCATTTCCTCTTGCTCTAATGAAGTTTTTATTCCAAAATCATGCAAAATATTCATCATTTTTATCGCATTACCAACAACTTGGCGCATGTGAACAGGTCCATGGTCATTATAACCAAGTCTTCTTATCGACACATTATTTGCATACTCTTGCATTTCTTGCAATTCTTCATCTGCAAATAAATATTTCACAAGTTCCAAACATTGGGGATGATTTTTTAATCGACCTTGAATTTTTGCTTCTGTTGCTAACTCTTTTGCTGATTTCATTTTAATAATCCATTCTATAAAATATAACGTCCTAGTAATATATTAACCCAATTTTAACAAAAAAGTAACCCCTAATAAAAAAGGATTTTTAAGTTTGTTATAATTTATCAAACCTGCTAAAAAATACCCAAACTAATCCTTAATCCAGCGGAAACTTTTAACGTAATTACTTCCGTTGATATCACCATATATTTCTGACTTAAATACACGCAAAGTATTTTCTTTATTGAAATTAGGTATTTTGTTTATATTACTTGTTGAACTTGGTTTAATTTCATTTATCTTAATCCCAGGAATAGTATTAAACAAAGTGTTTAATGAAGTATTTGTAATTTTGCCGGTCAAAGTTGAGAAATTTTTTGACAAACTTCCATAAACCTCCATATCAGCAACTAAAGTTGCCAAATTGTAACTTCCGGTCAAGTACATATTCAAATCTTTACCGCTTGAATATACATTGATTTCATCTGCAATTCCGTTTTTAACATGTACATCTCCGCTGATACTTTTGAAATTACCTGTTTTTAACGGAGTAATTAAGTCAATAATTCCATTGATAGAAATACCTGTAACTCCACCGGTTATTAAGTTTCCTGCTTTCAACAAATATTCTAACGAACCTAATTTTGGCATTCTGCCGTCTTTCACATTGAAAGAGCCCTCGCCGGACAAAGTATTTATACATTCCAAACTTGAAAGCCCACTACAAGCAACAGTCATATCACCTGTAACATGACCGTACATTTGCCCAGGCATATCGAAAAAGTTTTCTGCAATAATTTGAGCATCTGCATCTTTAATCTGCATTTTTGCCTTGCCGTTCATATTTTTCAAATCATAATTTATATTGCCGTTGATATCACCGTTAGCAAGTTTGAAACTATAATTATCAATATCAAGAATTTGGTTATTATCTAAAGTGAAATGAGATGTAAAATCAGTTGCAGTCGCTTTTTTAATCAACACATTATCTGCTTTGATATTTGCATTTTTAACAACTACGCTATCTGCCGGAAGTAATTGCTCAGGCGTTTGCGACATTGTTTTATTATGAGTATTATCAACTTCAATATCATTAAGTGCGCTTGTGATAACATTCAAATTCAACTCGTCCATATTGATATTTAATTCTTCAACTTCTACAGGACGAACCGGTTTATTAACAATTTTGGCAGTCATCAATATATCGTTTGTCAAAACAATTGCTTTAGTTGTCAAATTGATATAATCTTTTTTGAAATCAATATTAATATCTCTAACAGTTGAATCTAACAATGGAATATCAACACTATTGATATTCAAAAAGCCCAAAGCATAAGGCGTTAAAGATGTACCATTCAACAAAATATCAGTAGTAAATACACCTTGTTTAATTGTTGGTTTTTTGAGCAAAATATTGAAAATTCTTGCATTTGTCGGGTGTTCCGTTTTAACTCTGAAGTTTTTAAATCTCAATACATTATTATTTAACAATGCAATTTCACCTGATGCATTTAACAAATTCTGAACAGAAGTTTTCTTGTTTTGTGAAGTAATCATTTGATTATAATTCATTGAATTAATTTTCACTCTATCCGGATATAAAATAACATCAGACAAAATAGACACAGGATTGGTCGTCATTTCTTCAGTATTCAACGCTCCGGTCGGTGCCCCGGCTAAAGTTGCGCCCATATAATATAGCGAAGCATTTTCACCCAAATTCAATTTCGATTTTGCGTGCAATGAGTTTAGATTTCCTGTCAATTTAGAATAGAAATTAATATTTCCTTTTGACTTAATCGGATAAACTGATTTTGAATTAAAAAATCTATCAAAGAAAATTTGAGTAAGTTTTGCACTAACTGAAAGATTAACAGCAGGATTCTCCGAGTAAACATTTCCAATTCTACCATTCAAAAATACAGGCATTGAACTTACTCTTGAATTTATTTTATCCAAATATACAGTTTCACCACGCATATTCAAATTGCCGTTCAAAACTTTGACAAAAGCATCAAACGGTTTGTATTTAAACGTAATATCTTTTAAGTTTGTATTTGCATAAACAGAATTATTTTTTATACTGCCATTGATATCAATTTTACCGTCAATATCCACAATATTATTGATTTCTGTCGCTAATTTTTTCGGCAAAGCTATTTGATTTTTAATGGAGTCAATTGTACTCACATCAAAATTTTTGAAATTGAAGGTTGCATCAGCAATATTCAAATCCTCTTTATCAATATCTTTTGACGTAAAAGCTAACGTAAATGGATTACCGTTAAACAGACCTTTCAAGTTTGTAGTTTTGAGCATTCCTTTATTAACCGTAAACCCACCACCGTCAAGTTTTATAGGATTTGAACTCGACATATTAGACAAGAATTTGCCATCAACTTTCACCTTGTTGTAATCAATATTATCAGCATCTGCAACACCTTTATACCCGCCGTTAAAAGATACAAAGACATTGCCAAGTTCATTTTTGTATGGCATTACCTGATTTGGGTGAAGCATATCGAAAATATCCGCCAATTTGAATTTATCAGACTTCGCTTTCAAATCAATCTCAGAATTTGAACCGGTTCCCCAAACATGAACTCTAGAATTTCGAACATTACCAGTCACATCATAGCTTGAATCGTATTGGTCAAAATTAACAAGCCCATTAACATTTGTGAATGGCAAAAAAGTATCTTGCATTATAGTCGTTGCATTGTGCAAAGTCACAGTTCCACTGGCAAATAAATCTTCGTTAAACACAACTTCTTCAGCTTGTTTGTCAACGTTTCCGTAAATATGTAAAAACACATCAGCAATTCCGTCTGGGTGCGTAAACGGTTTGACAACTTTTTGAACATCTACCAAAATCGGTGATGTTTGAATTGTTTTAAGCAATTTTTTAATATCTTGACCTTTTGATTTTACATAAACATTCAATTTGCCAAGAACAACACAATCGCCATAAATTTCTGTAAATTTGTTATTTATCGTTGCGTTTGTAGTTTTGAAAGTAACTTTTTTATCATCAAATTTCACATAACCTGCTCCGTTATGCAAAACTAAATTATTAACCTCAATAAATGAAGCGGTTGCATTTCTAAAATTGATACTTCCCCAAAGATGCGGATCAACCTTTTTACCGGCAGAACGCAAGTCAATATTACCTAAGCCCGAAATTTTCATCATCGGCACAGGTCCGATTTGGAAATTCAAAATTTCATGTAACGGATTCAAAACCTCTTGAGCCGGTTCAAGAACAACTGAATCTGAACTTTTTATATTTAATTCTGAATATTTTGACCCGTCAATCAATGCAAATCCGTAAACTTTAACATATTGGTCATTTGTTGTTGGGACAAATACATTCAAGTTCATCTTTTTACCAACAAAATCCAAGTCAATTTTAGCATTACCATTAGCACCTTTTATCGGGTGGATAAGGAAAGCATCTCTTAATTTCACATAACCTTTAACATCAGGGAATGTTCCGTGACCTTTGAAAGTTAAATTACCTTCACCTTTGCCATAGAATTTATATTTTTTCAACTTATAAAAATTGAATTCTTTAGGCAATTGCTCTGTCCACGGCAAAATTGCAACAACATCTTCTAACTTTGTATCTCTTACACCGACATTTATATTATAAGAAGGGATTTTGTTACCCAAATTGTAAATTTTACCCTTTAAATAAGCATGGATATTGTCACTATTTATACTTACATCTTTGAAAACAATTCCGTTTTCAATAGTACCAAAGTCAATTTTTGCAACTAAATTTTTGGGATAAACAATAGATGCAACTTCATCTTTACCAACGACTTTCAAATCCTTTGACACAATCTCCGTTGAAATCTTTTTATGCCCCAATTTGTCATCTTTTGTATTGGCATTAACGCTCAATATACCATTAACATCTGTAATAACGCCATTTGTCCAATATCTTACATAATGAGAAAAAGCAGACAAATCTAACTCGTCAATCTGTGCAAAAACTTTCAATGTATCTTCACTGATTTTATTTATTGGCAAACGAATATCAACATCGGCAACAATTGGAATAGATTTTTTACCCAACAACAATGTACTATCTGTCGCAAATCTAACTTGCTTATTCGGAATAAATTCACCATGCCTGAAATATTTACCACTGTATGTGATTTTTTGATTATACTTTTTATCATCCAAATTAATTGAATATTTGCCCAAATCAAGATTTACTTTTGTAAGTTCAAAATCACTCTTTCTTTCAGGGAAGTTCAACAAATATTGTCCCAACCGGAATTCTGACTCTTTCGTAAAAATGAAATTAAATTCTTCACTTTTTGCAGAAAGGCTAGAAACTACAATCTTCTTTTTCAAAAGCGGAAGCAGTTTAATATGAGCTTTTGGCGAAATTACCAAAGCAGCATTAGTTCCATCATCATTAAGCAACGCAATTTTGTCCGATTTTATCCACACAGAAGGGAATACGCCCATTGTTAATTTTGGATTACCTATATCAACACGGAAATTCGTGTTTTTGTAAATCAAATCTTCAATTTGAGATTTGTGCGCTTTTATATTAACAATAGCAGGTATTCCCCACGTATACAAACCGCAGGTTATTGTTAATATACTTATTGCAGTTACAATTTTCCACTTTTTTCTCATATTACATTTATTATATTATAATTTGCGCAATAAGTACATTAAAAAATATCCCCCATTTCTAGTATTTTTCACATAAAACTTGAAAATATCCTTGTGGATGGAAACAATTTGGACAATGTTCCGGAGCAGATTTTCCTTTGTGCAAATATCCACATTTCCTGCAAAGCCACGTAGTTTCAGTTTCTTTATCAAACACAGTACCATTTAGCAAAACTTCATATAACTTTTTGAAACGTTTTGCATGATGTTCTTCTGCCTCACGAACATTATGGAATGTTGTTGCAACAAGTTCAAACCCTTCTTCTTTTGCAACTTGTTCACCTTCTTTATATAAAACGTCGTACTCTTCTGTTTCACCGGCAATTGCACTGGCCAAATTATCTTCAGTTTTTCCGAGTTCAAACGGATAATATCCCGTAACATGAGCCAATTGATTTGGAACTACATGTTTATAAAACAATTTCGCATGCTCAAGTTCATTATCTGCCGTCTGCGCAAAAATTTCGCTAATTTGTTCATATCCTTCTTCTTTCGCAACCTTAGAATAATAGGTATAACGATTTCTTGCTTGCGCTTCTCCTGCAAAAGCGTTTATCAAATTTTGTTCAGTTTTTGTTCCTCTTAATTTTTCGTCCATAAAAATTTCTCCATATCCTACTGAAAAATATTATCTGAAATTTTCAGTTTTACCCATTAGAAAAACGACTAATCCGTTAGGGCAATTATATTTGTCGAAATCAAAACTTTTTGGCGATTATTTTATCCGAAAAATTTATCAAAATAATACTATGATAGTTAGGAAAATTATGACAGACTTGTTATATTACACAAAAAAAATTGCTCAAAAGATTTCATACTACGACGCAATAATAGATTTCACCGAAGACAGTCACTGGTTTAACCCATTCTACAAACAACCGGAAGTAACTGTCATCTGGATTGATACCCCGCCAAAAGATGAAAAGTGGAATATATAAAAATACTAATTAATTTTTATATACGCTTTCATAATTTTATTTTCAACAGTATCATTAATTGCTTTTTGAACTTTTTCAAGCGGATATTCTGTAGATAATCCTTGAACTTTAACCTCTTTATTTGTAAGAAGATTTAAAGAATCTTTCAAATCCGCAGGAGATGGAGAATAACTACCCAATACCGTCAATTCTCTATAATAGATTTCGTTATTTGCATACCCAAAATTATTTGGAGTACTTGAAAATACCAAAATTTTGCCACCATCTCGCACAAATTTTAATGCAGTATCAATAGCTTTGTCAGAGCCTGATGTCATAAAAATACCATCCGCTTTAATACTATCGCACATTTCAGGAACTCTAAACGCTTCAATACCAAGATTTTTTAACAATTCTACTCTTGAAGATATTAAATCACACCCGATAACATTCATCCCAAACGCTTTCAAGGCTTGAGCCATCAAAATCCCAACAGACCCTAAACCAATTACCAAGGCTGTTGAATTTTCTTTCAAACCGGCACGTTTTACTGCTCGAACACAACATCCTAACGGTTCATAAAAAGATGCTTCAATATTAGTTAAATTTTGCGGTTTTAAATAAGCCACATTTTGCAAATGTTCTTCTGAAACATAAACAAATTCACTAAATCCCCCCGGACGAATGTTTGTTTCCTTGAAATGTCTACACATCGAAACATTACCGTTTTTGCAGTATTCACACTTACCACAAGGAATATGATGAGAAGTTACAATAACATCATCAACTTTGAAATCAGTCGCAGAATTTATTTCAACTATTTGAGCAACTATTTCATGTCCCAAAACAGTACCATTTTTGACCAAATGTTGTTTTAATTTAACAATATCTGACCCGCACAAGCCACATCCTAGAACCTTTACAATTGCTCCGGTTCGTCCGTTTAATGTTTCATTTTCACGAGTTTTTACAACTAATATATCATTTTCTAATTCTGCAACTTTCATAAAACCTTCTTTTCTGCAAAACGATTTTAGCACAAACAAAAAACGGCACTTATAAATTTTGATTTAATTTCTATTTTGCAACTATACCTTTTTCTGCAAAATACAATCTGAAATAAAAACAAGCAACGTGTTGAATAGAATCAACCCTTATCCACTGACGAGTTGCCTTAAATCTGATTGTACCTTTAGATTTGTTCGGATTTTTATGAGCATAATTATTTTTGTCATTATTAAATAAAATCATTTGGGACAAAGCAGTTTTGCGGCACGCTTCGAGAATTTCTTCCGCCTTTTCATTCATTCCCAACTTTTTAGCCAAATAATATGCACCGATTAACCCTTCAGAACGAGAACCGTCAGGATAGAAATGATCACCATATTGATAATAATAACTACCTTCATAGTCAATATATGGAGTATCATCTCGCTTGTACATTTTTGACATCATTGTCGCTGCATCACCAAGTACAAAATTTATATAATTTTCTTTTCTAAACTCAGGATTTGTTGCCCATTCCTCAATCGCCTGCATCAACCACGCATCAGAAGGTAATGCGGTAAACAAATCAGAGTATATTTTAGGACGCTCATCAACAATCCAATCCAGCGCAAGCTTTGCTTTTTCTATAACTTGTTGACGTAATTTTTCATCATCTTCAAAATAGTTAGCAAACAAAGCCAAGCCTAACAAAGCTTCTCCTGGGTAATAGAATGAGAAAGTTTTTCTACGCTCTTCATCAGACATATTGATTAGCGGTTGCCCTTTTTGAAAACTCGGATGAATATAATATCCTAATAATTCACCGGTTTTATAAACTCTGGAAAGAATATGTCTTGTGTATTTTTTGATATATTCATCATAAGATTTGTCACCCGTTTCATTACGATATTTCATAATCGCAACCAAAATCATGCCGGTTCCGCCAAGTTTTCCTTTTTCGTTGTAGTGAATATATCCTGCGGTTTCACCCTCATAATCGTGTTCACGAGTAAGTGTAATGCTAAAATCAATACCTTTTTGGGCTGCTTCTAAATATTTTTTATCTTTAGTTAATTGATATGCTCTGATTAAACAAACAATACCGCCACAGTGTCTTAAATCATTGTAGTATAAATCGTCAATAGGTCGTTTCGGGTGTTCGTGGTCAACATAATTATCTTCTTTTGCATCGTAATAATACAAGTACTTACCGTCCGGCAATTGATGTTCCAAAATCCAATCAGCACCTGCCATCGCTTGACTAACAATTTCTTCAGGTGAATATTTGTACAAAATATTTCCACGATACAATGGCAACAATTCATCTTTATATGTCACAAACGCACGACTTTTCACAACAAAAGCCTTGTGAGGAGTTTTTTTCAAAATTCTTATTCTTTCTGAAATACTATTAGTTAAATCTTTTATATAAGTTTTTCTAAGCATTGTATTAAATGCCGATTTTGTATCCATCTGACTGTTTACCCACGCATCAGTCGGCATATAAATAGTAGGACGACCGTTCAAAATTATTTTTATGCCAGTAATCCCAGGCTCAAACCTTTCAGGAGTAAATTCACCGGAATGAATTTTTTTAATATCTGCCGGAATTGTTTCATAAATATATTCAAACAAAATTCTGCATTTTTCATGGTCTTCAAGTGCAAAACGATCAAAAGTTTTGTAACTCCTGATTTTTTCGATATCACGATTGATTGTTTCATTCAAATCCTTACGGCAAGAACCCCATCTGATTGGACTCAAACCTTCTTGAAACAAAGTGATATATAAAAAAGTTTTTGTATTATCAAATTGAATTATATCGGACAAATCATACTTTTGTGCATCAACTTTCCCACCGGAAATCAACGCTTGTCGAATATCGTCAACAAGTAACTTTAACTGTGAAAAATCTTTTTGATAAAATTCTCTGTCAATATTGTTTTGTACCGAATAATCCATCTTAACCCTCTTTCAATTTGTAACGATTATAACATAAAAGTTAAATTTTGTAACATTTTTGCTAAATCCTTCAAATTCACTTATGCTAAGTGAGAAAGGATACAACAATGAAAAATGTAATTATATACACAGATAAAAACAGTTCAACCATTGCTGATACAATTTCAACAATTGATGACGTTAATATAAGACTTGAAAACGCTGATTCACTAAAAGATTACGAAACACTAAACCCTGGAGTAATCATTATTGAAAGCGTGCCAAACATCAAAGACGTTTTGATGGTAACAAAATTCAAATATCCGATATTATTTATCGGTGAAACTTTTAAAGGCTGCACTGTAAGAGCAGTTGCTTTTGACTACATCAAAACTCCGGTTGACAATCAAGAATTGATTGTTCGTGTAAAAAATATGTTAAAAATCAAAGATTTGAGAGATAAACTTAAAACTCTTTCAACTACCGATGAGTTAACAGGATTACACAACAGAAAATATCTTCTTGAACGTATGGAACAAGAAATTTCTCGTGCAAGACGTTATGGAACAGCATTGTCAGTTTTGTTGTTTGACTTAGACTTTTTCAAAGTTGTTAATGATATCTACGGTTATGAATGGGGCGATGTATTACTTCGTTCAATCGCTGATAAATTGAAACAACTAATCAGAAAAGAAGATATTATTACAAGATACGGTGATGAAGAATTTGTAGTCGTTCTTCCAAATACATCAGAAGATAACGCATTTCTATTTGCAGAAAGATTCCGTAAAGATATCGAAAGAATGGAATTTATTCCAGCAGGAGAAGAAGAAAGACACCCTATCACAATTTCAGGTGGTATTTCAACTTATCCATGTTTTAAAGATGCTGAAGAAGATGCAAATACAATCATCAGATATGCAGAACACGCATTATACAACGCTAAAAAACGTGGTAAAAACAAAATTGTTCAATTCTCTCAATTAAACTTGGGTGAAAATTAACAATCCACATTCTGAAAAATAAATTTTCAGGATGAATCAAAAATCCTTTCTGAACACTTATATAGTGTAAATCTGGTTAATAGGCGGTTTTATTTGACCGCCTTTTGTTTTAAAAATTATGCAACATATTGAATTCGATAACATAACAACTTCGCAAATTGATGCTCAACTAAATCACGATGTACTGGATTATCAAGACAAATGCTTTAAAATCGGGTTAGTCGTATATCTGATTTTGATATTTATAAAAATATTATGGGTGCTTTATTGAGTATAAAAACTTGGCAAAATGTGAAACTTGAAGGCGAATTGATTGACATGGAATACATCAATAAATCAGGCAGAACAAATGTTTATAGAACAAGTATGAGCAGAACCGACCGTGAACCTGGGGGCGATAGAGGTTATGGCAGTTGCGAAACCCTATATCTAACCAAAATTCAAATCGGGAATAAGGTTTATAAATAATGTTTGTTTTGAAGTATTAACGCTGTTGGCGTGGCAACTATTCCCCCCTTCGAAATCATAGATTTCGGTTCCACAGCCATACGGCATACAGTCTCACTCAATTCGCTTTGCTCATTGGTTCGAACTAGCACCGCAAGAGGGGCACATTAGAAAACGTAGGTCACGGCACCGCCTGACACGTAAAATTCCTTTTGAAAATAATTAAAATAAAAAGGCGGAACTCATTCCGCCAAATTTGTAAATTATTGAGTATTTATTAAAGATTTTTATACATCTCTGTGACCGGTATACATTTTATGGTCAATTACTGCAGTTTTTTGGTTAGCAGCCATTTTACCAACTATCAATTGATACGCTAACACAGCAGCCGCACCAACTCCTGCCAAAACTTTGCCAGATGTTCCAATATGTTTCAATGGGTGTTTGATAATTTGTGCAAATTTAGGCCCTTCTTTGGCAAATGCTTTTGGTAATGTATTAAACACCCAAGAGCCCGCTAACATCGTCACAGCGGTCACCGCGCCATATCCTATACCTTTAGCAGTTGATACTGCCATTTGTCCAGATGAAGCAAAGAATTTCCAAACATTTGCAATTCTATCTTTTAGTGTTGTTTTTTTCTTTGCGGGAGTTATATCAGGTTCTGCTTCCGTTTTATTTTCAAAAAGTTTTTGGCTATCAGCATCATTTTCAACAAGCACAGCAGGTTCAATATCTGCACCAACTTCTTTCACTGTACCATCTGGAGTAATAACATATCCAGAGCCGTCGAATTTATTTTTTTCTTTTAAATAAATAGTATCATCATCTTTTGAATACAATTTTTCCCAGTTTTCATCATTCAAATGTGTTTTATAATCATCAATTCTCTGTTCTTTATTTTGAGGGGTTTGCTCTTTTTCCTCAGTTTCATTAACTTCAGCCTTTGTGTTCAATTCTTCTGGCGCTTTTGCTTCAAAATTCGGCAATTGACTTTTAAAAGCCTCTAACAAATTTGTATTATTTGCGACAGTTGCATTATCCAAGCCTTTGAATGGAACTTGTGAAGTTTTATCATTATAATCTTTCATTGCTTGAACATATTTGCCAAGTTCATCATGCTTTTCTAATATTACTTTAGGAGAAGACCAACCGTCCATTTGTATAACTTTGCCGGTTGAAGTGATTTGATACTCTGTTCCGTCATAACTGTTTGGGAATTTTACATGAACTCCGCCATAATTGTATGTTTTTTCCCAATTCTTATCATGCAAACGAGTATTAAATAATTCAACATCAGATTTTGCGGTTTCCGCATTTTCTAAATCTTTATTCAAAGCAACAACTGTAGAATCGCCTATGGGTTCTTTATTGTTTGTTTTGTTTTGATAATTATCATTTGCCCTGAAGGTTACCGGATTGAAACTAACTTTCATAACACACACTCCTTTTGCAATATTGAAAACACTGAATTAAAATTTTTTGCTACCTGTTTATAATTTGTTACATTCCAAACAAAGATAACTGCGGAACGCCATCATCATTATTACTCATTTTCTTCCGAGTTGCAAGGTTATTTGAAAAATCTTTTTGCATTTTTATCATCAAATCTTCTGAACGTTTAATTACTGCATTCGGCAAGCCTGCCATCTTTGCAACTTGGATACCATAACTCTTGCTTGCTCCACCTTGAACAATTTTTCTCAAAAATTCGATTTCGCCATTTTGTTCAGACACCGTAATTCTATAATTTTTAATTTGCGGATAAGTTTTTGTCATAACGTTCAACTCGTGATAGTGAGTCGCAAAAATACATCTAGCCTTAACCTTTGTTGCAATATATTCTGCAACCGCCCAAGCAATCGCAACACCGTCATAAGTGCTTGTACCTCTACCAATTTCATCAAGCAGGATAAAACTTTTTGATGTCGCAGAGTTTAAAATATACGATGTTTCAATCATTTCAACCATAAATGTTGATTGTCCCAACGTCAAATCATCGCTTGCACCAACTCTTGTAAATATCTTATCCGCAATCCCAATTTTTGCATAATCTGCAGGAACCCACGAACCAATCTGTGCCAAAATCAAAATCAACGCATTTTGACGCATAAATGTAGATTTACCGGCCATATTCGGACCTGTCAAAATCATAAACTGAGTAGTATCTGTCGAATTCGATTTCAATTCTAAATCATTTGATACATATTCACCAAGTGGCAAAATCTTTTCTAACACAGGGTGACGACCGTTTTTGATAAACAAATCATCAGACTCATCAATTTCAGGTTTGCAATAATTATTTTCAACCGCAATTTCAGCTAACGAAATCAAAACGTCCGCTTTTGCAACTGCATCTGCAATTTCTCTGATTTTTGATACAAATTCTTTTGCATATTCCCTGAAATCAGTGAATAATTTGTATTCAAGTTCAGTAGATTTGAATTTCGCTGCCAAAACATCATCTTCGTGTTTTTTCAATTCATCTGTAATAAATCTTTCTGCACCTGTCAGCGTTTGTTTTCTGACATAAGACTCAGGAACCAAGTTCAAGAAAGAATTAGTCACTTCTATAAAGTACCCAAAAACTTTGTTATATCCTATTTTCAAGTTTTTGATACCGGTTCTTTCTTTTTCTGATTCTTCAAAAGATTTTAACCATTCTTCTCCACCGGTGAGCAAATCTCTAAAATAATCCAATTCACCGCTAACTCGAGGTTTGATAATTCCACCTTCTTTGAGCAAAATCGGAGGATTGTCGACGATTGTATTTTCAATCATAGATACCAAATCTTGAATTTGCGCTTCGTATTCTCGAACGGTAGAAAACACATCGTATTCCAACCCTTGAGTAACTTCTAAAATTCTAGGCAGCATACTCAAAGATAACTTCAAACTTACAAAATCTTTAGGACTGGCAGAACCGTTACTCATTCTTGTTGAAAGCCTTTGGATATCATAAATTTTTTCCAAACAATCTGACAACACAAAACGAACTTGCTCTTTTTCTATAAATTCAGATACAGAATTTTGACGAGCTATAATATCATCAACATTTTTCAACGGCTGACAAATCCAATTTTTGATAAGCCTTGCACCCATATTTGTCTTTGTTTTATCAATCGCCCAAAGTAATGAGCCATATTTATTTTTTTCACGCAAAGTTTCGACAAGTTCTAAATTTTTGCGGGTCGATGCGTCCAAAATCATATATTCAGAAAGTTCGTAAGATTCAATTCTGTCAAATTTTGGCATATTCCCTTTTAAAGTTTCCCAAACATAAGCAAGCAAAGCTCCTGCGGCTCTAAATCCTGTTTTATATTTAGAATAACCAAAACTTTCTAAACTTTGAGTTTTAAATACTGTTTTCAAGTTATTTTCTGCAAAATTCACCTCAAAAACAGAAGAAGGAATTTTGGAACAATTGTATCTTTTAGTAATTTCATCAGGCAGATTAATAACTTCATCTGGTACAATTTGGAAAGGTTTAATATCTTGTTTCAAACTCGGCCCAACGATTTCAGAAGGATTTAATCTTGCTAACTCTGCCATAATCAGATTTAACGGCGCTTGAGTTGTTTTGAATTCGCCGGTTGAAATATCTGTATAAGAAAAGCCGTAAATATCTTGTTTTTCATCTTTACAGATAGAGCAAATATAGTTGTTAGAATTTTGTTTGAGCAAATTACTTTCAGTCAAAGTTCCGGCGGTAATTACCCTTGTAACTCCACGTTTTACAAGCCCTTTCGCAAATTTTGGGTCTTCCAATTGGTCACAAATTGCGACTTTGTAATTTTTCTGAACTAATTTTTCCAAGTAATTGTCAGCCGCTTTGGCAGGAATACCGGCAAGCGGCACTCTACCTAACTTCGGACCAGCATCACGACCGGTTAGAGTTAACTCTAATTCTTTAGACATTACAAGAGCATCTTCAAAAAAAGTTTCGTAAAAATCACCTAAACGATACCACAACAAAATTCCCGGATTTTCGCTTTTTATTTTTAAATACTGTTGCATTACTGGCGTTGTATCTTCTAACTTAACATCCCAACTGTTTATGTGATTGATTTCCGTTTTGCTCATATTATAATATTCATATAAAAATGAGAGGATTTCAACATGAGTTGTTTAAAAAATGTAACACGAGCAATATTTCTAACCGTACTTATTGGCGGATTTATAGCACTTGGCGGAAAAGATTTTTTAATGACCCAATTCAAAAATTTTGTTAACCCAAGCCACGATGTAGTATTGGAACGTGCTCAAAAAGTCGGCGATTTTTCCAAAATAAACAACGAATTTGAAATCGAAAAAGCAGCAGGAATTATGGACTACAAAGCAGTGCTTGCAGAACATAAAGCCTCCGGTCAAAAAATGGTTGTCGTAGATTCAGGCAAAAAAGCCTTGCTTACTCAGTCTGATATAGCCGCAAGTAACGCAGAAGACAGAATTAAACAAGCAATTCAAAAAATAAAATACCATTCGGAAGCCGTTGAAGAATTTCACGTAACAGAAAAAGGAACAATGACATCTTACGGGCAAAAAGTTCCTTATGTAAAATTCAATGCACGTATCAAAAAACTTCCTATTGGCGAACTTTCCGGAATAATTTCAGTTGTCAAAGACTCAAAAGGAAATGACAAAATCTTAGTTTCTGTCAACGAAAAATCAAAATATTCACAACTCATTACAAATGAATTTTTTAAAGAAATTAAGTAGTGAAATTGTAGTAATGAGCAAATAAATTTTCTTGTTATTCAGAATCTGTTCAACATTGAACACAAATTTCAATGTCAAATATAGGTTAGAATTGCCATTCCGACACGTAAATTAACGCTGTTGATGTGGCACCCATTTTTCCAATGTACACTTTTTCTGAATTGCCATAAAATTATTACATCATTTTGACATTAAAAATGCGAAGCGTTAATACTTCGCATTTTTAATATTTTCATAAATCGTATTTTACTATTTTCTACCTCTAATATATCCCAATACTCCATTTATAAAGGTCAATGGGTGAACCGGACACCCTGGGATATACAAATCAACCGGATATTTTTCTAAAAATTCACGATTTATTTCTGTACTATCTTGGTAAATTCCGCCAGAAATTGCACACGCACCACATAAAATTACCAACTTAGGTGCCGGAACTGACTTATAGCAATCTTCCAATGCATAAGCCATATTCTTTGTGATAGGTCCTGTAATTACAATACCATCAGCATGACGAGGAGATGCCACAAAATCTATACCAAATCTGCTCATATCAAAATTAACATTATTACAAGCGTTCAATTCCATCTCGCAACCATTGCAACCACCTGCTGAAACTTGACGTAATTTCAAAGAACGACCAAACATTTTGATAATTTCTTCTTTTGTTTCAATAGCAGTTCTCAAATAATCGTCATAAGTCGTTTCTGTTGTCACAACAAGTTTTTCACGACTAGTTGATGTCAATTTGTAATTATTTGTCAATTCAATTGCATTACATGCTCTTTCGCACGCACCGCAGAATGTACATTTACCCATATCAATAGACAACGGGTTCAAATTCAAGGCTCCTGTAGGACAAACACCTTCGCATACACTTGTGTCTTCGCCTTGATGCAATACCGGAAAACCTCTAAATTGTTCTCTCATCGGTGCATTTTCTATATCTTTAATATATTGTTTTCCTTGATAAATTCTTGCTTTTAAAGTATCTAACATTATTACTATTCCTTATAAATCATTACCTGAATATGATAAATTGAAGCTCTTGTTACACAACGGGAAGTCTGAAACTCCATTGTTTCTAACCGCTAACGCTAAGCCGTACCAATTGTTAAATGACGGATCTTTAATCTTGTAACGAGAAATTTTTCTATTAATATCAGTCATCACAACATGTACAATCTCACCTCTCCAACCTTCGGCTAAAGAAATTACCATTGTATCTGCTGCTAATCTGTTATTAACACCGTCAGCAATAATCGGTTCATCTTTGTAATCTTTCAATTTTCCAAAAATCTTTCTTACCATTGCCAAAGATTGTTTAACTTCTTTATATCTCAACTTAAATCTTGAATTAACATCACCTGTAGCTTTGAACGGTTTACGTTTAATATCAAGTTCACTCATCCATTTATCAGGGAAGTCAAATCTTGTATCAATATCAACACCTGACGCACGAGCAGCCATACCGACCAAACCGATTGATGCGGCTTTTTCCATACTAACAGTACCCGTTTTTTCAAGTCTTGACATTACTGTAGAATTTTTCAACATAGTTTTTGTCATTCTATCAACGTCTTTTTCAACTTTATCAAAAGTTTTCAAAGCAGTTGCAATTTTTTCATCTGACAAATCATAATTTACACCACCTACAGTGACAAACCCTCTACCAAAACGACTTCCACACATCGTAAGCATTGTATTGATTACCAAAGTTCTTGTCGCACCAAACACGGCAGAACCCATCAAATAAGCAATATCACCGGCAATTGCCCCCATATCACCAATTTGAATAGCCATTCTTTCCATTTCTAAAGCCGCTTTTCTGATTAATTGCGCTTTATTAGAAACTTTGATATCCTTCAAAACTTCCATTGCTTGAGAATATGCAATATTATAAGCAACTGCGCTATCACCATTAATTGATTCAGCCAACTGGTTTGACGGATTTTTCATCATCAAATCTTCAACACCACGGTGTTGGTAGCCCAACATAATTTCCAAATGGTAAACCGTTTCACCGTTACACATAAATCTGAAGTGTCCAGGTTCAATAACACCTGCGTGAATAGGTCCAACCGCAACTTGGTGAACTTCTTCACCATTCATTTCAAAGAACGGATATTTATCTTGATTTTTTCTTAACGGTTTTAACCAAGGGTGATGTAGCGGTTCAATACCAAATTGTTCATAAAATTCACGTTCAAATATGTGGAATGACGGTACATCTTGTGTAATTGATTCGTAAGATTTATCGTTTTGTCCAAAAATTGCAGAAGACAAATAAATCTGAGAATTTGCATCATCTGCCAAAGCAACAAATAATCTTACACATCCGAAACCCCAATCTTTACCGAAAAATGCAATCGGTCTTTTGCCAAGATTAATGATTTCTTGTCTTAATTCATCAATTCCCATCCCAGGAATATCTGATAAATTTATCTTTGTATTATTTTTTACTGTTATCCATTTTGCCATAATTTTGTCCTTACCTTAAAACGCTCCCGCTGCTAATTTAATAATTTCATTCAAACAAGTCGGAATGTAAATTCCTAAAACAAATACCATAACAAGCATTATTATTTGAGGAATATACATAAATGCTGAAAGTTTTTGTTTTCCGGCTTCCAAAAGTTTTGCCTTATCTTCGCTCAATTCGCCAAATGCCATTTTGATAACAACTCTACCGATACCGAATAGAATAATTGTCAACAAGAGAACGAATAAAACGCACATTGCATAATGTTTACCGGCAATCATTGATTTAATCATAATAAATTCACTAATAAACAACAATGATGTAGGGAATGCACAAATTGCTAAAAATGAAGCAACCCATAACCAGCCGGTTTTGCCATCAGCACTAATCAATCCGTTAACTGATTTAATTCTCTTTGAGTCAAACAATTCTAAAACATTGCCTGAAGTTAGGAAGAATGATGCTTTTGCAAGTGAATGACCGATTAAATGCAACACCACAGCATAAAAAGCAAATCCACCTAATGCCATACCTATTGCAAGAATTCCCATATTTTCGATTGATGAATACGCAAGCATTCTTTTGTAGTTTTTAATATGATAAACAAATACTGCTGCCACAAACAATGAAAGAAATCCCATTAACATAAGCATTAATCTTGCATAGTTTGTACAATTTGCTAATTCCATAATTTTGAACACTCTGACAATTACTAAAAATGCAGAGTTTAGCAATGTTGCAGACAACAAAGCAGAAATTGGAGAAGGTGCTTCTGAGTGCGCATCAGGCAACCAAAAATGAACCGGTGCCAAACCCATTTTTGCACCAAAGCCGAACAACATAAATATAAATGCTAATTTCAAGAACGGAAGGTCAAATGTTGCCGCATGCTCATACAATTGAGCATAGTTTAATGAATTTACTGAACCTGAAGAAACATTCAATAAAATAATTCCAACAAATGCTAACGCGATACCGATTGAACAAATAAATACATATTTCCAAGCGGCTTCAATTGAATGTTTTGTTTTGTTGAAGTAAATCAAATAAGCACTTGATAATGTAGTAGCTTCAACCAAGACCCAAGAAACACCCAAATCTGTGCTCAATATCGTTCCTGTCATTGACAATACAAATATCAAAATCATGAATGAATAATGGCTGATTCTTCTATCCGGAGTGTCAATATTTTTAACGTATCCGGTATTATAAATTGCAACCATTAAATAAATTAAAGACAACACTAACAAGAAAATTCCGTTAGTATGGTCAACCGTAAAATACGGAATACTCAATCCAGAACCCTTGCCTGCAACTAACATCACACTGA
Source organism: uncultured Candidatus Melainabacteria bacterium (assembly GCA_934692625.1). Lineage (GTDB taxonomy): Bacteria > Cyanobacteriota > Vampirovibrionia > Gastranaerophilales > Gastranaerophilaceae > Zag111. The sequence goes on along the minus strand of CAKUUC010000017.1, from coordinate 19,307 downwards.
TTACAAAGTGGATAATCGCATAAGCATTCACCATAAAAGTGTTAAATGTTCTGTTTTTAACTAGCAATACTAATATGCACGCTATTATCGGAAAAATTAAAATCGTATTAATCATTGTACTCATAGTCCTTTAAATCTGATAAATTAGAAACTTCCAAATCCTTAAATTCTTTATTAATTTCATTTACAAACAAGCCCAATATGTAAACCGCAATAAACACATCAAGCAAAACACCCATATTAACCAACATAGGCATTTCTTTTGCAACTGACAAAGATAAAAGAAATATACCATTTTCCATTGTAATAAATTCAATTACGTTAGAAATAATTTTGTGTTTGATAGTAATAAGCCACAAACTAATAATAATTGTAGCCGCAGACACTCCAAAATAAATTGGAGCAATCATTTTTACTGAAGAAACAAAATAACTTGATACCAAAAATCCTGCAAGCAAGATTACACTGGCCACAAACAAACAGTAAAAATGCGGAATGTTTGCCGCAACATCACGGTTTGAATGAGTTTGTTTCAAAACTTTGCACAAAAACCAAGGAATAACAATAGATTTAACTACTAATGTTTCAATGGTAAGAAATGCCAAGTTCAACCAATTATTATGTTCCATACCACAGCAACAAATCAAGAACAAAAGAATGCCTTGAACAATAAGCAATCTAATGTGTGCAATAATTCTGCTTGTTGCCGCCAAATATAACATTGTTAATCCAAATAAAATTATAAATCCGGTTGCCATCTCTTTAACTAACCTCCAAACGCTCTAGCCATAACAAGTGATAGAACAACAAGTGATAAAGAACTCATTACAAAAATGAATTCAAACACGTGTGACATTCTAATTCTTGCCATTCCTGATTCTATAGTTCCGATTGCTACAGAAATAATACCTGCAACAACCAAGTAGCATAATACATGCAACAATGTAGGCAAATTGTGAGGAATTACCATACAAGCAATCAACGAAGTGATTAAAAGCATTTTAATTCCGTTTGCCCAAGAATAAATTGCCAAGTCACTACCAGAGTTATCCAAAATCATAACTTCGTGAATCATTGTCAATTCCAAGTGAGTTGCAGGGTCATCAACAGGAACTCTTGAACCTTCTATTAACATCATAATGAACAAAACAAACACTGCAAATACGGTAATCAAAATACCATATCCTCCGGCATTTGAAATTATTTTAGTCAAACTGTCAAATGTATAATTTCCGGTCAATGCCATAACAGAAGCTATTAACAAGAAAAATGCAGGTTCTACAATTGAGGTAAAACACGCTTCTCTTGATGCTCCCATACCTTCAAAACTGCTGCCAGTATCCATTGCAGAAATCAATGACATAAATTTTCCCAAGCCTAATATGTATGAAAATACAACCAAGCCAACAGGAATATTTATAATTGCTTTGCCTGATGCAAGCGGTACAAATAGTGCCGCAAACAACACAGTAGAAATCGCAAATACAGGAGCCAATTTGAATACCACTGATGTAGTTTTGCTTATTACAAAATCTTTCTTTATCAATCTAACAAAATCATATAAAGGCTGAATTATAGAAGGTCCCTTCTTTCCTGCCCAAAATGCTTTTGTTTTTTTAATCAATCCCATCATCAAAAATGGAACAATTAAAAGAATTATTAAATTAATTACATTCATTATCATCTTTAATCTATCCTATAAACAAACTAGCTATAATTACTACCAATAAAAATATCAATCCGTATTTCAAATATGATTGAATATTACCACTTTGCAAAGCTTCAAATTTGGTCAAGAACCATTCATCAAACTTCAACAAAGGATTAAGTACGTACGCTTCTTCAATATCTTCAATATGCAAACTGAAATGCGCCACTGTTGGGAATAATTTCTTAGGTTTTTCAACATCGAATACCTTTTTAAATAAAGGTTTCAACATTGATAAGAACGGACTTGCATAAGAAGATGCGGTATATTGCATGTGGTTGTTTGCTCTGTTATAACCACAACCCCAAGTATCATGCAAAACAACCTTACCTTTTGTAAGTTGTAATTTTAACAAAATCATTATCGCAACAAAGGCTACAAATCCTGCCATACACAAAGCAATTGTTTGCATCATATTCAAAGGCATCATACAAACTTGACAGAAATTGAAAGTTTCCGGCAAGAAGCTAACCACAATACGTTTGATAAAACAGAATACATATTGAGGATAAACACCAATCAACAATGTAAATACTGCCAAAATTCCCATTGGAATTAACATTGATTTTTCGCAATCAGAGTCAACATGTTGAGCATTTTCGCTACGAGGCATACCTAAAAATATAATACTGAATGCCTTTGTAAAACATAGAATTGCCATTGTTCCAACTAATGCCAAACCTGAAATTGCAAAGAACATAACAAGCATTATCATAAAGTTATGAACAGTTAATCCGCTGAACATACCAAAGTATATTAAAAATTCACTGACAAAACCGTTGAACGGAGGCAAACCGCAAATTGCAACAGAACCAACAAGGAACAATATTGCAGTAATTGGCATTGCCTTAATCAAACTACCTAAAATTTCAACATTTCTTGTGTGAGTTTTTATATAAACATTACCTGCTGCCAAGAACAATAATTCTTTGAAAATTGAGTGGTTAAGAACGTGTAAAACGGCACCTGAAAAACCAAGAATCGCAACAAGCGGATTGTTACAAGCAAGTCCAAACATTCCAACGCCCAAACCTATACCGATAATACCGATATTTTCAATACTGTGATAAGCAAGTAATCTTTTTAAATCGTGTTGAGTTATGGCATATAAAACGCCATACAAAGCAGAAATTACAGAAACTAACAATACCAAACAAGCAATGCCTTTTGAAGGAACACCAATCAATGATATCATTCTGACAATTCCGTAAATACCTGTTTTAATCATTACACCTGACATAATACCGCTGACATGAGATGGTGCAGCAGGGTGAGCATCAGGCAACCAGTTGTGGAACGGAACAAAACCTGCTTTGGTTCCAAAACCGATGAATGATAAAATAAATACCAAATTTGCAAATGATGTATGATTTTGCAATACGTTTTTGAAAGCTTCAAAATCAAAACTTCCTGCTTTAATCGCCATAATCGCAAAGGCAATTATAATAAATAAAACAGAAACGTGCATAAATACTAAGTATTTAATACCGGCTTTCAAAACCTCTTTTTTAGTACTTTCAAAAATAACTAGGAAAAATGAACTTAATGACATTATTTCCCAACATACTAAAAACATCAATGCGTTTTGACAAGTAACAACTGCAAGCATTGATGCGATTAACATAGGTAAAAATACCAAGTGTGAATTCATATTTTTTGAATCAAGATACGGTTTCAAATATCCGTTAGAATAAATGACTCCGAGCAGACTCATCACTGAAATCACAAGAATAAAAAACGCACTCAACGGATCGATAACAAATGAAACATTACCGAAAAATTCATTGAATGCAAAGTTTTTAACTAAACTTTCACCCCCGAAAAGCACTTTGCATGCAGGAATTGCACAAAATACAGAACCAACTGCAACTAATAAAGTTAATACAGCAGTTTTGAATTTTTTACTAAAAATTCCGGCAACAAATCCGCTTATCAATAGGGTAAGTAATCCAATAAAAAAGCTATTCATAAATTCTCCACCTTAATCTAATACGGGACTGTATATTAATAAAATATTATAAAATTTTACCGCTAATTTTATTAAAAAATATGGGCCAAACCGTTATAAATTTTATCCGTTTACCGTTGTAAATCTAACATAATACAAAGTCAAGTAACTTTTTGTGATTATAAATTTTAACAAATTTTTCAAAAATTTTTATAAAAAATAATCAATATATCTTGAAATTAAAATTTTACGTACTAGAATATCAGACGGACCCCGAAAGGTTTTGTAATTTTTGGACAATTGAAGAATTAATATTGTACCGAGCCCAATAAGCCCAGTCGCAACCGAATTATAAATAATTCGGGGTTAGTTATTTTACAAGAATAGTAGAAGTAAAAAGGAGATTAAGAAAATGGCAGATGAAGCAAGAGATTGCATCGCACCTAGCGAAGTAGCTCACGGATTCTCAGAAAAAGTTATGCCTGTAAAAGCAGCATACAGAAAATCAAAAATGTTTGTATTGGCAATCGCAGCCGGTGCATTTATCGCATTTGGTGCTCAAGTTAGTTTGACCGTAACATCAGGTGTTGCAGGAACATTAGGTTGGGGTCTTGCAAAACTAATCGGAGCAATGGTGTTCTCAGCAGGACTTATGATGGTTGTATTGACTGGTGCTGAATTATTCACCGGTAACGTAATGATGATGTTTTCAGTTCTTGAAAAGAAAATTTCTTGGTTAAAATTATTAAGAAGTTGGTCAATCGTATACGTTGGTAACTTTGTAGGTTCAATGTTATTGGCATTGTTAGTATTTTGCGCAGCATTATACCAAAACAACGGATTTGACGTTGGTGTAAATACTTTAACTAACGCTCACATGAAAGTTAATCTTTCATTTGCAGAAGCATTTGCAAGAGGCGTTCTTTGTAACTGGTTAGTTTGTTTGGCTGTTTGGATGGCTACAAGTTCAAAAAGAGTTATCGGTAAAATATTTGCAATATTCTTCCCAATCATGACATTCGTTGCATCAGGATATGAACACAGTGTTGCAAATATGTTCTTCATTCCGAGCGGAATTTTACTAAAATCAGTTCCTCAAGTTGTTGCCGCTTCTAACCTTGGTGCTGACGTTGCATCATTAAGTTGGGGACACTTCTTCCTAAACAACTTGTTACCTGTAACTATCGGTAACGTTGTAGGTGCATTGATATTTGTTGTATTATTGTTCTGGATTGCATACCTTAAAGACGACCACAATAACAATAAAATTAATGACTAATAAAAAAACTTTATAAGAAGTCGTTTTTAAAACGGCTTCTTATTTTTTCACTACAATGTATATAATTAATGGATTTTCAAATGAAAAAGATTTTATTTATTTTAATTCTGATATTACTAAATACCCCTCACACTTTCGCCGAAGACTTTGACGAAGTAAACTTAGAATTTGATGAAACATTCACGCAACACACATTGAATGTTCAAGATAATTCTGCAAAAGAAAAAAGCAAAATAACTAACAGAGTTGCAATAAATGAAACTGACATTGAAAATTTTGAGCGAACCCAACAAATTCCAACCGCTCCACAAATTTCAGAGCCAACAAGTGAACGTTTCAGGCTGTTTAGCGGAATTGCAGAAACCGCTCAAAGTATTTACAATTTAAAAATAGAAGATACTGACTCACCGTCATCTTTATTTAAAGAACAATTAACCAAAAATTTTGAAGAAGGACCCGTTGAAAGTGTTCACGCTTGGGCTGTTGCACAAATGAATTCAACAACGAACATACCGGAATCAGGCGATACCGATACAAGGTTTAACGTGAACCTAATTAACATCTTGATTGATGCAAAAATGCGTGGTGGAAAAGATAATTTCCGTTTAATGCTTGACCCGACACACAGACATATTCCGTTTTTCCAACCGTTCGTGCAAGATATTTATTACGAAACAAAGAGAATTCCACATCACACATTATTGATAGGTAATTCCAGAACCGGCGTAGGTTATGAAGGTGCTCAATCTCCATACACATTACCACTTGCAAACCGTTCACAAATTTCAAGAAACTTGGCCAATATAAGAAAAGTCGGTGTCAGATTAAAAGGAAATTACTCACTTATGGATTACGACTTGGGCGGTTACAGTTCTGATACTTTGTTTACAGAATTTATGCCAGGGGTTGAATTTGACGGTTGGGTAAACTTTAAACCACTAGGCAGAACAGACGGAAGATACGGAAAACTAACAACTGGTGGCGGTATCGTTTCAGGTAGCAGAAACTCTATCAGTTACTTTCAAGGCGGCGCTTACATCGGTTATACCTATAAAAAATTCTGGACAAGAATGGAATACGCTGTAGCGGACGGTTCAAACGGCGGACAAGGTTTAACCCAAAAAAGACAACAAGGTTGGTATGTAACTCTTGGTTATCATGTGACAAAAAAACTTGAAGTAATCGCTCGTTATGATGAATTTGACCCTGATAAGACCAAACGTCATAACAACAAAAGAGAATACACTGCAGGGATAAATTATTATTTAAAAGGACAAGCGTTTAAAATATTCTTAAATTACGTATTTTGTCAAAACGATGCCACTAAAAACAGTCACAGAATTATTGTCGGCGGACAAATAATTATATAAAATGTAGAAAGACTTGGATAATTTCTTCCAAGTCTTTTTATTTAGTAAATTAAAACTTTTTCGTAAATTTTTCCGGATTACAAAGAAAACGCCAAGCGGCTTCAAACTTTTCTTTAAACGTATTTATTTCTTCCGGTGTCTCAAACTTATGCAAAAAATTTCCGTCTTTATCAACTGCATAACGAGAAATATCATAAGGATAAGTACTATCTTTTACCCTGACAAAGTAAGTTCCATTCTCGTTAAATGGAGATATTTGCACCCTTGCTTTACCTGTCTTTTTATCACGATATAAAACGATACCTCGAGAATCTTTCGATCTGGTAACTTCGTCACTTGTAATTCCAAATCTTTTAAAAATATACTCATTAATTGGGCGTCTGTAATTTGCTTTTTGTTTTATTCTATTTTCTGCTACATAACTCATCAAATCTTTAATTTTAGAAATAACCGTAGGATTATTATCAGAAATATATTTTTCAGCCTCTTCCAACGTTTCAAATCGTGCTTTTGTATCAACATCAGGCATATATTTGAATCGTTTATTATTAGTCTTTAAAAATGTTGCAGCATCATAATCTTTGCAGTTTCTTAACACATACAAAACAGTATCTTTTTTGCCGTTAAATCCATCAAAAATTATACGTCTATGATTGCCAATTGCCTTTTCAAAACCTTCTCGCATTCCAGGGATTGATTTTTTGTAATTTATAACAAATGTACCGCCAAAAGACACGTTATTATTAGATATTGAATTCATATTTTCTCCTTTTTGTATACAAAACTAATATATATAACGCACGTAAAAATAAAATTTGCGTTATTTTTAACAAATTCTGTAAAAGCAATATACCAGAGGACTTTGCCAATTTTTGTATAGTATCCAATTGATACTATAAATTTTCACTCAAATTTTCACAAAATAATAAACGAGCAAGCCAGTGAAACTTTGCGACAAGTTAGACAATACAAGAAACTTACCCGTTTATATTTAATTTATTACAATCTCCAGTTCAAACCACCTTGACATACAACACCGGTTCTACCAAGATTTCTGAACGTTGCTTGAGCATACATATCCAATCTGTCAGAGAATGATTTTGTCATACCCAATGCATATTGAACATAACCTTCTGCCAAGTGAACTGATGACAATGAAACATCACCCGCTCTACCATTCAAACCGCCAAAGATGTTCCAAGCATAAGATACTTGAGCATAAGCGCTCCAAGTTTCTTTTTGCAAGATAAAATTGATATTCGGAGCAATATTGAAGCCGTTCAAGAAACCGCTCTTCATGTGCATATCACCGTAGTCACTGTGATAATTTTGTTTACCAAACATGTTATAAGACAATGTCAACGCAGGTTGAATCTTGAAGTCGTGAGTAACCTGAATGTCATAAGCCGTCTTACTTGCCAAACCTGCGAAGTAGCCAAATGCACGTTCAGAAGAATTAGCAACACTCATATCAGTTCCATAGATACCACCGTTAATCAAGGCTGTTTCAATGAATTTACCCTTCATCCAACTAGACATGAAACCGATTTGTGCGCCATTTTCATCTGCACTAACTTTATTGAATGTTTGGTGTCCGCCAGTATATGCGATGTAACCGGTTGGAACCCAAGACCAACCACGTCTTAGACGTTTAACACCAAAGTCACTACCAACAATAAAGCCCCAAGAATTGTTACGAACTTTGTCTAAGTCATGATTAAACTTAAATGTTTCAAAGTTACCGATAGCTTCCGTCCAAACTTCACTTTCTCTCAAAGTTCTGTCATAACTTGCAATACCTTCAACTAAAGCAGTTCTGTTTCTGAACATATCGCCATAACTTGGGCTATATCTTCTGATTTGCGCCTTATTGAACAATGAATCGTTAACCGTCAACTGGTTCAAGTAAGAAGCAGCCGTTGCTACTTGACCTCTGAATACTTGAGGATTAAAACTTGTCAAATCTAATGAATAATTACCGTCATTTGCAGACGAAGCATTCAATCTGTAGTTACCGATTGGAGTAGCAATTTCTTTATCTGTACTTGTGAATTTAACTTCTTCACCAATCTTATCAGAATCAAAAATCTTACCTAATCTGATATGTTTAGAAATTGGAGCACCATCACCAGTCAAATCACCTTGGAAACCAAAGTCTGAAATATTGATTACACCTGTTTCACCTTTTGTAGAAACGCTAATCGTATTTGCTTTGATAACATCTGTTTTATGGTCATCTGAAGATCTAGCACTGATATCAATTGCGAAATCAGCCTGACCATCGCCATCTTTACCGTTATTAACAACCAAACTGTCAATTACATTCTTAGTTGCTTTTCCGTTCATCAAATCAACATAACCAGATGTTGCCAAGCTAATCTTGTCAGTTGTTTGGTTCATACCTGTTGTTGACATATAGTACAATTTTGAAGTATCGTCAATTGACAAAGCACCGCCTGTAACACCAGAACTTGGATCAGCAATCGTCAATGTTGAACCATTTTTCAATGCCATACTACCAGATGCAATCTTGCTGCCTGAAGTTTCGAGTGTCAAACGAGAATCATCAAGTGTAACATTACCACCATTTTGGATATAATTGCCTTCTGAATTTGTAACTTTTGTCAAATCATCAGAAATATATAAAGTACCGTTTGAAACAACTAAATTACCTGTGATAACATCATTATTTCCGTCAAGACGAACAACGGCATCTTCACCATCAATACCCAAAGTTGCATTCTTTTCAACAGTAATTGTTGATTCTTTATCAACATCACCACCGGTTATTGTGTAAGAATTGCCCTTGCGAACTTTAAAGTCACTTGCTTCCATTGACAAGTCAGATTTGTTTTCAGAAGAATTATTTACATCTAATACACTGTTTTTAAGAGTTACGGCACCACCAGAAATCTTGCTTGCAGGAGTTGCAAGAACAAGTTTAGAATTTTCCAGATTTGCAGTACCATCAGTTTGATTGTATGTAACATTATCAGTAGTAGTTTTGTTTACGTCAGTAAGTGACAATTCACCACCTGAAAGATTGATACTACCTGCAACAACATCACTGGTTCCTGACAATGCAACTTTACCACCTGATTGATTCAATGTAGCATTTTCACCCAAATTGATATAAGCACTCAATTCAACATCACCATCTGTTACATCTAAAGTACTATTATCAGTCAAGTAAATTTTTGCATCATTATTAACTATTCCACCAGAAACAGTTACTGAACTTGTATCAGAAGCAACAACTTGAGCACCATCTGTTACATAACCGCCAGCAACATCAAGTTTACTACCGTTATCAATATAAATCTTAGTATCAGTACCCTTGATAGTACCTTTTTCCATTGTCAAATCACTACCTGCAGTATCACCACCAATACCTACAACACCACCTGAAATAACGTCATTATCATTATTCATAGTAAAGCCGTTACCTTTAACCAATGTTGTACCACCGGTTTGAGTGAATGTACCTTCGGCATGTTTATTCGTCATTGAATCAAGTACTAATGTACCGTTAGACATTGCCAATGAACCACGTAAGTCATCAGTTGCACCATCTAAAATTACAGTACCACCGGTAATCTCCATTGTGCTACCTTTTTCAACATTTACAGAAGCATCTTTGTAAACAGTACCACGTGCAACGGTAAATGTCGCAGGATCAGCAACTGTACCGATATTCAATGTACCGCCGGCAACTCTATCCTCTTCATTATTCATTGCAAATTTAGTATCAAGAATTGTTGTAGTACCACCGGTTTGATTGAATACTCCTGATTCAGACTTGCTAATATCTTTGATGATAAGGTCACCACCAGCCATATTAAGTTTGCCGTTATAAGTATCACCATTATTCAACGTCATCTTACCACCATTTTGATTTACGGTAGCACGATTTCCGATATTTATAATTGCACTGGCATCAACAATACCTTCGTTTTCGATATTCATTGAACTTGCATCTTTTAAGTTGATAGTTGCATCGTCGCTGATAGTACCGGAATTCAAAGTTAATGAAGTTCTATCATTCAAATTAACAACCGCTTCATCAGTAATTGCACCGCCATCAATAGTTAATTTACTGTAATCGTCCATATTTACAGTTGCACCGGTTGCAATCTTACCATCAGTAACTGTCATTGTAGATTCGTTGTTCATATTAACAACAGCATTGTCTGAAATTGTACTGCTATTCATTTGGAAATCACTCTTATCTTTCAGAGTAATAGTAGCGCCGGAACTGATTTCACCATCAGTCATTTTCATCTTAGCGTTGTCTTCCAAATTCACTTGAGCATTTTCAGTAATTTCACCGCTAGACATCGTAAATCCGCTGTCGTCTTTGAAATTCAATACAGAATTTTTATCGATTGTTCCGTCTGTCATTGTCATTTGAGAACTATCGTTAAAATCTAAAATTGCATTATTAGTAATATCTCCGTTAGACATATTCATTTGAGATGAATCATTAAATGTCAAATGCGCTTTGTCAGAGATTTCACCTTTAGACATATTAAATTTAGAAGTATCTTTAAGTGATACGGTAGCACCACTTGTAACTTTACCTCCGTTTAGATTTACAGAACTTCCGTTATCAACTTTGACAACAGCACTTGAAGAAATTGTACCTTCTGAAATGTTCAATTCACTATCTGCAACTTCTCCACCAACACGAACCAAGCCGCCGGAAATGATATCATCTTCATTATTCAAATCAAAACCTTTACCGGTAATTTCTGTTGTGCCATCAGTTTGTGTGAATGTTCCAAACTTACCTTTTGTTACAGAATCTAATTTAACATTACCTTTAGAAATCTTGATATTACCGTTAACTGTGTCATTGCTATCAAGTGCAAGTTTTCCACCTTTAACATAAATTGTACTGTCTTTAACAAGATTTGTCGTAACATCAGAACCTACAGAACCTTTTGAAATTGTAAGAGATGACGGATCATCTGCCGTTCCGATAGTCAATGAACCGCCGGTAATCTTATCCGCAGAATTATTCAAATCGAAAGTTTCACCTGTAATTAAGGTATCTCCACCGGTTTGTTTAAATTCACCGCTTTCTTTCTTTGTAACACCGATTAAATCTAAACTACCGCCAGACATATTGTAATCACCAGCAAAAGTATCGTTTTTGTCAAGTCTAACTGTACCACCTGATTGATTTACTTTACCTTGTTCACTGATTACCATTGTCGCATCTGAATCCAAAATACCATCGCTGATATTAAATACACCTTGGTCATCAATGTTCAAAGTCGCGCCATCATTGAATGTTCCGCCACTCATATTGAATTGACCTCTATCAGCCAAATTAACAGTAGCATTCTTTGTAATGTTACCATCTGTCATATTAACACTACTTGTATCAGATACATTCAATGTTGCACCGGACTTGATAACACCACCAGCCATGTTCATTGTTGACTCGTGTTCCAAATTGATAGTCGCATCATCTGAAACAATACCACCATTCATATTGAACAAACCTTCATTTGAAACATTCAATTCCGCATTAGAAGTTAATTTACCTTTATCCATTGTGAAGGAAGAATTTTCAGTAACGTTAACCTTGGCATTATTTTTAATTGTTCCATTATTCATATTGAAAGATGAATTATCTTCAAAATTCAATGAAGCATTATCAGAAACTTCTCCGCCTGACATAGTCATTTTAGAATTGTCTTTGAATGTCAAATTAGACTTGTTAGTTATTTCACCATCAGACATACTAACAGCACTAGAATCTTCAACCTTGATTGTTGCACCGTCAGCAATTGAACCACCGCTTACATTCAACGAACTATTATTTTTCACACGAACATTTGCAGAACCTGAGATTTTACCTTCTGACAATGTTAAATCACTATTTGCAGTATTTGCACCGATTGTAATTTTTCCACCTGAAATATTATCATCTTCATTGTTCAAATCAAAACCGGTACCTTCAATAAATGTTTCTCCGCCTGATTGAGTGAATTTACCGAATTGACTCTTGCTTGCATTGTCCAAAGTCAAACGACCCAAAGTAACATCAAGATTACCTTCAAGTTTGTCATTACTGTCAAGTGTTAAATTACCACCGTTCAAATTCAACGTACTATCTTTAACAATAGTTACATCTGCATCTTTTGTTATTGTACCGTTTGAAACTGTCATTTTGGAAATGTCATTAACATCACCAACAATCAAAGAACCGCCTGTAATACTATCTGCGGTATTATTCAAGTCAAAACCTGTACCGGTAACACGAGTTTCACCACCGGTTTGTTTCAATACACCGGTTGAAGATTTTTTAATTCCGACAAGAGCAAGACTTCCGGCTTCTAAGTTGATAGTACCTGCATAATTGTCACTTGAATCCATTGTTAATTTTCCGCCGGTTTGATTGATTGTAGCATGTTCTGTCAAATTAACATTGGCATCTTTTGTAATCTCTCCACCTTTGAAGTTCAATTTACTTTGAGAATTCAAATTAAGATTTGCACCCTCATCAACCATACCGTTATCCATGTTCATAACGGCTCTATCATCAAGGTTAATTGTAGAATTCTTCGTAATATTACCGTTTTTCATGTTGAAAATACCGGTATCAGAAACATTCAAAGTTGCGCCTGACTTGATTGCTCCGTTATCCATGCTGATAACGCCTTCTCTATCAACATTGATAGTTGCACCATCAGAAATTATACCTTGTTTAATATCCATTGAACTTGAATTGGTAACATTAACCGTAGCATCATTAGTTATCGTACCTTTGTTCATTGTCATTTTAGAATTATCTTTAAGGTCAATCGTTGCTTTGTCAGAGATTGTACCTTCGTCCATAGTAAAGCTACTGTTATCTCTGAAACTTATAGTTGCACCATCTGTAATTGAACCGGTACTCATATCGATTGAACTACCGTTATCTACAGTAACAGTTGTTGTCGAACCTGAAATAGTACCGCCATCAATACCCAATGAACTTCCTGCAACAGAACCACCAACAGAAACAGTACCGCCTGAAATCTTATCGTTCTTGTTATTCAATGAGAAACCGTTACCTGTGATTTTTGTGTCACCACCGGTTTGAGTGAATGTACTATCTGAACTTTTGGTCATTGAATCCAAGCTCAATTTACCGCTTGACATATTCAAGTTACCGTCAAGAGTATCAGTTGCCTTGTCGAGTGATACATTACCGCCTGTAATGTTCATTGTACTATTTTTAGAAATTATTGTAGTTGCATCTTTTCCAATAGTACCTTTTGAAACCTTCATTTCAGATTCGTCTGAACCATTACCAAGAATGAAATAACCATGAGAAATCTTATCGTTTTCATTATTCAAATCGAATTTATCACCGGTAACAGTAATAACTCCACCAGTTTCAGTCAATGTTGAATTTGCATTTTTACCGATATTATCAAGAGTTAACGAACCGTCAGAAATCTTAATATCGCCATTGATTGAACCTTCTTCGTTAAATGTAACGTTACCACCTGTGATTTTCAATTTTGAAGACTCATTCAAATTCAAAGTTGTATCGCCACCGATTGTACCTTTTGAAACAGTCAAATCAGATGCAGTTTTTCCGTCACCGATATTAAACGTACCACCACTAACGTTATCTCCTGTTTGGTTCAAATCAAGACCTTTTCCGATAACGGTTGTTGTACCTTTTTTCTGTGTAAATTTACCGTTTTTATCTTCGATATTATCAAAAGTCAATGAACCGCCATTCATATTGATATCGCCGTTCCATTTATCTTTGTTATCGAATGCCAAAGTTCCGCCTGCAACATTCAAACTTGCATTTTGAGATAAATCAATTCTAACATCTTTTGCAACAGTACCTTCTGAAATAGTGAAATCAGAATTTACGTTACCGTCACCAATTTTCAATGAACCACCGGTAATTGAATCCTGATAATTGTTCAAATCAAAACCTGTACCGGTAACAGTTGTTGAACCTGCTGACTGAATAAATGAACCTTGTTCATTTTTAGTAACGTTATCAAGTGACAACATTCCGCCAGACATAGTAATATTACCATCAACTTTATCATATTTATCCAACGCAACATTACCAACACCGGAAATATTTAATGTGGCATTTCTATTAATATTAGTTGTTGCAGCAGACGTAATTGAACCGCCCGCAACACTAACGGTTGTTCCAACCGTACCGTTTCCAACATTCAAAGTACCACCGGTAACACTATCATAAGCATTATCTAAACCGAACGAAGTTCCGGTAATTGTTGTAACACCGCCAGTTTGATTAAAGACTCCATCTTCACCCTTTGTAACAGATTTCAAATCAAGAATACCGCTTGACATGTTGATTTCGCCGTTATACGTATCATCACTGCCAAGGCTGACAGTACCACCGGCAATATTTAACTTACCGTTTGAATTGATATTTGTAACAGCACTTGATTGAATAATACCTTTTGAAATCGTAACTTCACTTGCTACAGTACCGTCACCAACATTAAACGTACCACCACTGATACTATCTTTTGAGTTATTTAAGTCAAAACCAGTACCTTTAATAGTTGTAACACCTGCAGATTGAGTAAAGTTACTGTTAGTAGATTTTTTAACAGAATCAACACTAAATGTACCGCCCGCAACATCAATATTACCATCAATTGTACTTGTACTACCCAATGCAACATTACCACTGCCTTTTACCGTCAATGTAGAATTATTTGTAATATTTACGGTCGCATCTTCCGTAATTTTACCTTTCGAAACGGTAACATCAGATAATGTTCCGCCATCACCAATATTAAATGTACCACCTGAAATATGGTCATTAGAATCATCTAATGTCAAACCAGTTCCGGTAACAGTTGTAGTACCTTTGAATTGTGACAATACGCCATTTTTATTATTGATGCCGATTAATGCCAAACTACCACCATTAACTTCAACTCCACCGTTCCAAGTATCTGATGCATCTAAAGTAACTTTACCGTTTCCGGTAACACCAATATAAGAATTTGAAGTTAATTTTACATTTGCGCTTTCATCAATAGAACCTTCTGAAACTTCTAAGATAGTAGAATTTGATGACGAACCAACAGTCAAAGTACCGCCTGAAATCTTGTCGCCTGCGTTATTCAAATCAAAACGACTTGAAGTAATATCTAAATTACCGCCTGATTGAACTAATTTACCGAGTGCATTTTTATTTGCACCATTGATATTCATGTAACCGCCGTTATTTAGATTTACATCACCATACCAAGTGTCATTTGCATCCAAATACAAATTACCACCGTTTACGTTAACAGTTGCATTTTTGTTAATATTTACATCTGCACCGCTTGCAATTGTACCTTGTGATAATGTTAAATCTGTCGCCGTTCCGTTACCGATTTGTAACAAACCACCACTTACAAGGTCTTCTGAATTGTTAAAATCCAACCCAGAACCTGCAATTGTTGTAGTACCGCCTGTTTGGGTGAAAGTACCCTCTTGTGCCTTAGAAATGCCGTTTAATTTGACCGTACCGTCTGAAATTGACAAATTACCAGCCCAAGTGTCATCAGAATCAAGAACAAAATCACCACCCGTAACATCAACAGTTGCATTCTTTGTTAAATTAACCTTTGCACCACTTGCTACAGCACCTTCTGATATTGTCAATTTTGAAGAAGATGTACCATTACCGATAGTGAAGTTTCCACTATCAACATAATCAAGGTCATTGTTTAAATCAAAAGTTCTGCCCAATATAGTAGTGCTACCACCGGTTTGAGAGAACACACCATCTTTAGATTTTGTTGCTTCATCAAGGGTTAATTTACCATCTGAAATGCCAACATGTCCGTTCCAAGTGTCAGTAGAATCTAAAGTTACATCCCCACCTGTAACATTCAAATTCGAATTAGTATTAATAACAACATCTTCATTTTTGGTAATTGTACCTTTTGAAACAAGTAAAGTTGAAGAAGTTGTACCATTTCCGATATTTAATGTGCCGCCATCAAGTTTATCACTTGAATTATTCAAATCAAAAACATTGCCTGTAATATTGATAGTACCGTCACTTTGGATTAAAGAACCTGTTTTATCAGTATTTTTAATATTTACTGTACCACCTTGAACAGTAACCTTACCAGCCCAAGTGTCATTCGAATCCAATGACATTGAACCACTCTTGACATCAATAGTAGAACCGTTTGCAATGTTAATATCAGTTTCTGATGCAATAGAACCACCACGTAATGTCAAAGACCCTGAACCGGAATCAGAACCTACATTCAAATTACCGTTATTGATAGCATCATTTGTATTATTCAATACAAAACTATCACCTGTAACATTTGTAGTACCACCATTTTGGATAAATGACGAAGACATTGATTTTTCGACGTTATTCAAATTCAAAGTGCCATTATCAATATTCAGATTACCGTTAATAATATCTTTGTTATCAAGGCTAACATTACCACCGGAAACCTTCAACGTACTACCTGCACCAACATTCATCAAGGCGCCTGATTCAATAGTACCTTCCGTAACAGACATTGTACCAGTTTTGGAGCCATCACCGATATAAACATCACCACCAGAAATAGTATCAGCAGAATTGTTTAAATCAAAAGAGTCACCGGTAACTAAAAGGTCACCACCTGTTTGTTTGTAAGTTCCGTTGTATGTTTTTGAAGCACCGTCAAGTTTCAATTCTCCACTTGACATTGAAACATCACCACGCCAAGTGTCACCGGAATCTAAAGAAACATTACCACCCTTAACATTTAACGAACTATTCTCAAAAATATTAACAGTTGCACCTGAACTAACATAACCATGACTTACATCAAGTGAACCGGAAGCCGCATTTTGCCCGACATTTACAGTACCACCGGTAATGCTATCTTTATCGCTTGCAAAATCCATGCCGGTACCGGTGATAGTCATAGTACCGCCAGTTTGCGTAATTGAAGATGTAGTTGATGAGTTTCTGTTAAAATTATCAAATTCTAACAAACCACTCGAAAGGGTTAATTTACCATTTAAAGTATCACCTGAATTCATCAAGACTTCACCGCCGGTTATGGCAAGTGTTGCATCTTGAAGCACTGAGAGGGTAACATCACGCCTAATAAAACTGTTTCCAGCAATCGTAAGAGTTCCGTTATTCGCAGTAACAGAACCGCCCGTTGCAATCAATAAACCATTAGTAACTGAAGATGTAGTATAATCATGGACAATCAAATTACCTGCGCCATGGATATACAAAGTATTTTTACCACCTGCAAACCATTGTGGATTGTCATGAATATCATATACAGCACCGGTACTGCCATCAACACCGTTAGCATATAAAGTACCGGCAATAACGTCAACAAGGGTTCCGTATATAGACGGAGAGTCTGCGGCACGAACAGAATCCGCTGTACCACCTAATAAAGTAGCACATGCGGCTATAGTCAATAATCTTCTAATCTTTCTCTGCATATTCCCTTGATTAAATTGTTCTACATATACACATCTTCACTAGACATTATAATATGCTTTCATGAACATTCAAGAAATTTGCAAAACTTTACATAATTAATGTAAACTACACAATTAAACGATTTTTAAAATTTTCTTGTTGAACAATCCCGATAAGTTTGTTCAAAAATGCTTTATATCTTGCTCTTACAGCTTCACCTGACAAAACAATATCTGCTTCTGATTTGCAAGGTCTAACATATATTTCAGCCTTTTTAGAAGCATTTTCGTAAATTCCGTTAGCAGATTCACCCAAATCACGTTCTGCTGCTCTAACAAAAAATCTTTCTTTTTGAACTTCACTTCTCACATCAACGTAAATTTTGAAATCAAAAGCATCTTTAATTTTTTCAGTAAGCGTAAATAATCCTTCCGAAATAATAATTTTGGAAGGATTAGCTAAAGTATAATTATCATATCTGATTGCTGTACCTGACATGTCATATTTTGGCAAGTAAACAGCTTTACCCATCAACAATTGTTTAATATGAGAGCTCATAAGCTCCAATTCCAACGCTTGCGGAACATCTAAATCGTAATGTTTAGCGAATTCAGAAAAACTTCCTGCAGCCTTGACCATCTCAGAACGGTCATAATAGTAATCATCCGTATTAACTCTTGTAACCGCATCATCAATTTCAAACTCTGTTGCAAATGATTTAATTGTGTCGATAATATCAAGAGTAATTGTTGACTTACCACTTGCGGTTTCACCGGCAATACCTATTGATGCAGGTTTTGAAATATGACCGGACAAATATTTTGCCAATTTAGAAATAATGGAAGGATTATAACTAATTAAAATAGAACCATCTGAGCTTAACTCTTCTTCAAAAATAACTTTTAATCTGTCCTCTACTGCCTGAACTCGGCTATATGGGGTTGATACATACATTTTTTTAGGGTTTAAAATTTTTTCTTCTTTTTGAGTTTGAAGTACATGTTCTATCATAAAATGCATTACCTTCTAAATTTTTACTACATTCATAGTCTTTCTAAAGACTATAACAAAAGTAAGTAAAAAACAAAATATTTTTTGTCAAAATATTAACTAAAGTAAATATAAATTTACAAAAGCAAATACTTAAAATTTCTACTTTTTCAATACCACCTTGTGATTCTACCCTTATTTTTTCTCTAAATACTTCATATTCTTATCATGCAAAATTTTATAAGTACAACCAAGACCTGATTTATCCAACGCGCAAGTATTATCGTGATAACTACCACTGAGCCCGTCCGGATAAATACCATCAAGCGCTGTTGTAAACCCGAAAACATCTTTACCAACAGTATTTGGACCACTATTTGAACCATTTATATCGACAACAACATCTGAACCCATTCCACACGCAGTTTGTTTTCCTGGAGTTAACATATACCCACCGCAGATTCTATCATTTGAAAATATTATTGTCATTCCATTGTTTAAAGTAAGAGTAGGCCAATTGTTAACAGGAATCAAATTTTTAGACCCATCTA
>CAKUUC010000016.1 GCA_934692625.1 uncultured Candidatus Melainabacteria bacterium | reverse complement strand
AATTGCGTAGATTTTATCTTATTCAGAATCTGTTTATAGATATTACAAATAAAAGGAGTATTAAGCATGAAAAAAGCATTTACTTTGGCGGAAGTATTGATAGTTTTAGGGATAGTTGGAATTGTTGCCGCAATAACAATACCGACACTTATAAATGCGTATAATAGAAAAATGTTAGAAACTCGATTTAAAAAGACAGATGCCGTGATTACCCAAGCTATAAAAATGGCTTCTGAGGAACTCGGTGTTGATTCGTTTGAGGTTTATAATAAAGTTCCACAAGCTGAGCGAGAAGCAACAATGGACTTGTTTAACTCTATCTGGGAAAAGCAATTTAAAGGCGCTACAAAATACTATATAAAAAATATTGGAACATATGTTGGTAATGATAAAGATTATCGTAGTTGGGGACGCTTAGGTATATACAGTTTCCAAAACGGAACACATTTTAGTGGTAATTATTATTTTTCAATGATTGATAATAAGCAAAAAGCTTATGCATTAATACTTCCGGACGGTTCGATGATTGGTTCTCCTCAAATTGTTGGTTCTACGGGAAGTGCTACTTCTTCAAAAATTATGTTTGATACAAACGGACCTTGGGCTGGCCCTAACAGGTTAGGGTACGATGTGTTTATATATTTTAGCAATCCGTATTATTTTGCTAATAATTGTTCTCCAATTGGTGGGGATACATATTCATCTCGAGGTGATGGTTGTTACAAGTACGCACACAAAAACCAAAATCCTTATGACAAAAATATAGGTTGGTGGAGTAGTTTATATAAAAGTAAATCTTGGTGGGAAAATTTAAAAAGCAACAGCGGTAATTAATCTTGCTTGATTTGACCGCAAGAAATCATTATATTAGGTAAATTTATCCTTTTAAAACTGTAATTCTGTCATCATCTTTGATTTCTACAGGCTCTTTGGTGGCTTTCAAAACATCTTCGATACACTTAGATGCATCAAAGTCATATTTTTCCACAATTTTTTCTGGTTGATTTAACATAGGGAATCCATCATTACCTTGCACATTATAATCATTTAATACGGTTGAATAAATTTTATCTTCTCTTGGGTTATTGATATCTATCGGTGTTTCTTTACCGTTTTTGTCAACAAAAGTCATTGATTTAATATTCCCTTTATCCGTAACAGAATATTTTATGCCGGAAGCGTAGAATATTCCAGGTTTATTGGCAATATTTGTGAATGATTTTGCAGCCTTTTTGAAGGCATCAACAATGTCTTTTTCTGTATAATTTACACGGTATAATTTATTTCTAAACGGCAAAATGTCAGCCAAAATACGAGTGTCTACTTTTCCTTGTTCAAAATAGCCTCTTATATTAGCGGACGGCAAAATTGCAATATCGCAGTTTAAATCTTTTCTTATGCACTCCGTGATAAAATAAGCGTGCGGATTAGGTTCTATCAAATCTTTTGTTAATGGAGGTGGTGCGGATTTTATGTATCCGTAGGTTTCGCGAACCCCAAAAATGTTATTAAATAAGAATTTGGCAGGAGCGTTTCTTGGAAATTCTCTAGTTGTTGCAACATTGTTTTGAACTTTTTTGATAACACCATTTTTATCAAATTCCAAATTCAAAATTCCGAAATTTTTGCCATCTCGTCCCGCCTGAGTGATAACAACGGGTTCGCCGTTTTTTGAATAGAAAAGATTTTTGCCTTCTTCAACTCCTAACAGCAAATCGTGAGAATGTCCACCTAAAATAACGTCTATTCCTTGAGTTTGTTTTGCGACAATTTTGTCAAGTGTATAGCCTAAGTGTGACAATAAAATAATCTTATTTATCCCTTGTTCTTTGAATTTGTCGACTTCTTTTTGAATATCCGCAAGTGTTTCTTTCGGGTTGTCGACTTGAACATCTTTTTGCAACGAACCATTTTTTGTACGTTTGTGTAAATCTATCGGAGAAGCGCCAATAACACCGTACTTATGACCGTTTTTCTCTATAATTTCAGAAGAGATGATACTGTTTGAATACGGATTGTGGGAATTTATTTTAACGTTGTTTGCAAGTAATTTATACTTAACAAGTGGCAAAACACTACCGACATTTTCTTGCATATCGTACTCGTGATTACCGACAGCAGAAGCCAAAACACCAATTATATTTTGAAACATTACCGCAAGTTCGTTTGTTTTGAAGTCTTCGCCAATCATAATGTCGCCGGATGATAATTTGAAAGTATCTATATCGTTCTCTTTTCCCTTGTTACGAGCATCAAAGGCTCTTGATGCTGTAATCGTACGTTCCATGTTTATAGATTTTCCATGATAATCATTGATGTAAAAAATACTTGTTTTAATATTTGGATTTTGTCCGACAGCGTTAATCATGTTACATGGTTCCCTTTACCATGAAAACATCTAAAAATTTTTTTTGATGGTCTTATATACTTTTATTTACAAATGTTAAAATTTCATAATCTGAACGTCCCAAGATTTTGAAAGTTCTTGATACAGTTCGTGAACATTATCCACAACCTCAAGCAGAACAATTCCATAGTTTACACACGCAAAATTCCCCATATCATGCAGTCCGATACGAGTTTTTATGGCACAGCCGTAACGAGTTAAAATCTCTTGTAACTTTTGCGCTTCGTCTAACCTGTTTTGAATTGATATTCCTATTATTGCACTCATAATCAAGTTATAAAAAAATTTTACGAAAAATTAAATTCCCCGACTTACGAATATTAAAAAAGCGGTTTGAAACCAAACCGCTCGTGATTTTTATTTTGGCTAAACTTTTTAATTAGTTGTCATTACGTTAGTAATATTACCGTCTTTAGTTGTAAAATCGGCATAACTTTCTTTTGCTCCCGTAACAGGGTCTTTTACTGTAATATTACCGCCTGTTAGTTTACCGTTTTTATCATAGAACATAGTTTGGGTTAAGTTACCTTTTTTATAAATAATTTTTTGTTGGTCTTCGCCCTGTTCTTTGCAGCCTCTACCGTCATAAACAGTAACAGAACCACCATCAGGCGTATCATAAAACATAGGTGCTCCAAGATGATATGCTGTTCCTTTAAATGTGCAACCTTGTTTTTCTAAATCTTCTTTGCTCGGAGCATCGGCTAAGCCAATCGGGCTTTTTGAAATTAAATTTTTGATTTCTTTACGTGAAAACGGGTCTTCGAGATATCTGTTAATATCTTTTTGAGTAACGCCGCCTTCTTTATAAAGACCGGTCATTTGTACATTTGAGGGTTTGATTCCGCCAGATGCGATACCGTTAGCCTGTTCTGATGTTACCAATTTTAAAATCGGTGAATTTCCGCCAAGTTTTTCAATACTCATACTTTTGTCTCCTTAATATTAGTAGTACCTCGTGAATTTGCACATCACTTACTCTTATATAAAAACATTTCGATTCTCAAAATTGCGTGATTTTAAGAATTAAAAATAGTAAATATGTAAAATATAGAATTAGCAAGGGGTTTGAGGTTTACATAAGTTTACATATAATACTTATGGACAGTAAAAATAAACAATAAAGAGTTTAAAATTGTAATTATGGGCATAAAAAAAGAACTCGGCAAAAAGATAAAGAGAATGAGAGTTGAACGAGGTTACACTCGAGAAAAACTCTCCGAATTGCTTGACATATCTCAAAAAGCGTTGAGCAGTATTGAAACAGGTGAAAATTTTGTCAAAGCAGAAACTCTTGATAAAATACTTGATGCCTTTGAAATTACGGCAGAAGAACTGTTTACAACCAATCAATTTAAAGATTGTGCAGAGTTGTTGCAAATGATTAACAAAAATATCGAAAAAATCTGTGACAAGCCCGAAAAGTTAGAATTGGTCTATAATTTGACGAAAAGCCTTAGTGCAAGATAGGTAGAAGGTTTGCATTTTTATATTACAATTATGACTTTGCACCGTTGGCTTTTTTATAATACAATTTTGTTATGGATACCGAATTAAAGCAAAAATTAAATGAAATAATTCCTCGTGTAACTAAACTCAAGGAGTGTCTTTGACCCTGATAGTTTATCAAAAGAGGTTGCAAATTTAGAGCAAGAAATGCAAAATCCTGATATTTGGTCTGATACAACAAAGGTTTCAAAATTAGGACAGGAAATTAAAGAGAAAAAAGATATAATTTCTAAATTTGATACTTGGCAATCCATTATTGATGATTGTAGTGCATCAATAGAGTTGGCTGATAATGATTTGATTGCTGATTCGCTCGTTCAATTATCCAAAATGAGTAATGACTTAGAAAAATTTGAGTTAGAACAAATGTTATCAGGTGAATACGATAGTGCTGATGCAATTTTGACAATAAATTCAGGCGCAGGTGGAACTGATGCACAAGATTGGGCAAGTATGCTATTAAGAATGTATCTTCGCTGGGTTGAAAAACGTGGTTGGAAGTCTGAAATCCTTGATAGGTTGGACGGTGAAGAAGCCGGAATAAAATCCGCTACTATCAAAATTTCCGGAAAGTATGCATTTGGCTATGCAAAAGCAGAAAAAGGAGTTCATCGTTTAGTTAGAATTTCGCCGTTTAATGCAAACGGTAAAAGACAAACAAGTTTTGCTTCCGTGGAAGTTTCACCGATTATTGAAAATTTTGAAAAAACTATTGTAATTCCGCCGGAAGATTTGGAAATTACCACAATGCGTTCAGGTGGAGCGGGCGGACAGAACGTAAACAAGGTAGAAACTGCAGTTCGTATTTTGCATAAACCGTCAGGAATTGTTGTAAAATGCCAACAAGAACGTTCGCAACTTCAAAACAAAGAATACGCAATGCAAATTTTAGTGTCAAAACTTTTGGCAATAAAAGAAGCCGAATATGAACAAAAAATGGCAGATATTAAAGGTGAAACTTCTGAAATAAATTTTGGCTCACAAATTCGTTCTTATGTTTTTCACCCGTACAAAATGGTTAAAGACCACAGAACCGGTTACGAAGTCGGTAATGTAGATGCTGTGATGGACGGGGATTTAGATGGTTTTGTCGAAAGTTATTTAAGACAGAAAAATTAGTTTTGCAAATCGCTTGTACAATTAGGGCATTTTGTTGCTCTTATGTCTATTGTTGAGCAGCAATACGGACATTCTTTGGTCGTTACGGCTTTTTCTTCGCAAGTTTTTGTGTTCAATTTTTGCAATTTATTTATTCCTTTAATCAATAAAAATACTGCAAAAGCAACGATTAGGAAACTTATAATCGTATTGATGAACATTCCGTAGTTTATTGTAACAGCACCTGCTGCTTGTGCCGCATCTAGGGATTTGTAGTGTACAAATTTTCCGTTATAATCAGGCAAAACAAGGTATAATTTTGAAAAATCAACCCTGCCCAAAAGCCAACCAAGCGGTGGCATTATTATATCTTTAACAAGAGAATCAACAATTTTACCGAATGCAGCACCAATAATTATACCGACAGCCATGTCGATAACGTTGCCTCTCATTGCAAAGGTTTTAAATTCTTCTCCGTATCTTTTAAATCTTTCAAACATGTTAATTCTCCATTAAAGTAATTTTTATTATTTTATCGTGGAGAATTCGAAAGGTCAATTACTTGCTTGGAGATTGCAAGGCTGGTTCTTGAGTCTTTTTATCATCAGATTTTTTATTTTCTGAAACTCCGATTTTTTTCATAATCGGGTGTATTAATGGGTGAGAAACGATTGGCGCAAGTAATGCCAAGCCTGTGACTGACCCAAACATTGAGCCGAGTTCAATTGAACCTTTTGCTAGTGCGGTGTTAATGTTTTCTTTAGTGAATTTGTCGCCGTCTGCTCTGTTTTTATTTAATTCTGCAAGTTTTGCAAGTCTTTCATTTTCGTTCATCTTGTAGAAATTTGAAAATTCTTTTGTTGTGTTGAACGCATGGAAAACTTTTTCATCTTTAAATAATTTTTGAGCACCCTTGAAGGCTGTTTTTCTGCAAATCGGAATTATTACAGAAAGATAAATCCCTAAACAAGTGAGTTGATATAAAAATTCTTTTGTCGCTGAGAATTTTTTAGTTTGCGAGTCTATTTTTTTGTCAGCCAAGATAAAGGCAGGACGACCAACTGCTTTCAGGCATGTTTCAGTTGTAATCTGAGTGACAGTGCTTTGGGTCATATTATAAATCGTTGGATTTGTCATTAAATTTTGTACTGCTGATATCATATTACACCTTCATTCCCGAATTTGGAAAACTTGTCATACTTACCGGAGCCATCGGATAGTGTTGGTCAATTTTTGTTGCATTTTTAAATACCGGCTGATTTTCGGTTTGCGAAACTACATCTAAATGTTGTTGTGATTTATCTTTAGGCTTGTCATTTTTGTGGAAAATTCTGTCTGTAAACGGATTTACGACAATAGAACATAGCCCAGGGATAACAAGTAGTGCGGCGGTACAAACTCCGGCAAATTTCAGGTTATGTTTTGCCATTTTTGCTTTTTCAGGGTCTTTAAAAAGATGAGCGCCTTTACCTGCCAAATAACTGCAAGACAAGTATGTCGGAATTGCGATAACTTCTGTTAAACCTTCTCTCAGTGCAGCATATTTTTTAGTTTCCGGCGATTCTTTTTTATCTGCCATTGTAAAAATTGGTCTGAAAATACCTTTTGCCGTCGCTATTGCGACTACGACATAAGCAGGATTGTTATTTTTTCCAATGCTTTCACAACAATTTTTTACTATATTTTTAATATTCATTTGTTCGCTATTCTTCCTGCGGGCATGTAATTGCCATGAATCCCTAACCAAAATATATTAAAACAAAACAAAAAATTTTTTTCCATAGTATTAATAAAAATTAATAATTCCTTAATTTCTATTCCCTGCAAAAGCAATCTTTGTCGTGGTCGTTAACTATTCCGATAGCTTGTAAATAAGAATAAATTATTACACTGCCGACGTATTTCATTCCTCTTTTTTTCAAATCTTTTGAAACAGTATCAGAAAGTTCTGTGGTCACGGGGATTATATCGTAATCTTTTTTTATAACTTTATTATTAGTGAAATTCCAAATGTAATTTGAAAAACTTCCAAATTCTTTTTGTATTTGAATGAAAATTTTTGCATTGTTTATTGATGCAACTATTTTACTTTTGTTTCTGATAATTTTTTCATTATGATAAAGTTCTTCGATTTTTGCATTATCATAATTGCTGACTTTTATTACATCAAAATTATCAAATGCTTTTCTAAACTCTTCTCTGCGTTTAAGAATGGTTAGCCATGACAAACCTGCTTGAAAACCTTCCAAAATCAGAAGTTCGAACAATTCTCTGTCATCGTGTTTGGGTACTCCCCATTCTGTATCGTGATATTTTACGTAAATTTCTGAATTTTCATTCACCCATGCGCATCTTTTCATAAAGTAATTATACGATAAAGTAAATATTTGTTGAAAATATTATAAAATATTAAATTTTCTATGTATAATACCATTATAGGATATAAGATACTTAATATGGGGTAAATATGGAAAGAAAAGGTAAGATAGGGTTATTACTTACGGGCTTGGTTTTGAGTTTATGTACGGTGACGGCATTTGAGCCTGCTTATTCGCAAGATGATGTACAAGCCAATCAAGAAGTTAATCAAGAAGAAATAAAAATTAAAAAAGATACTCTTGATAAAGCAGCAGAACTTATGAAAAATAAAGATTTCAATGCTGCTTTGCCTTATCTGAATGCTTATATAGATGCAAAACCTAAAAGATATCAAGGTTATAAATTACGCGGTGAGGCTTATTACGCATTGCGTAAATATGAACTTGCGGTTGCTGATTTCCAAAAAGCAGTTGATATAAAAACTGACAATGATAAATTTGCAACCGGTACAAAGGTAATTAGTGCCGTAGTTTTAGGAGCAGATAGACAAGATCAGTATCAAAACCCTGAATTGGGCGAAATTTATGGTGAGTTGATGTATGCACAAAAAGCCGTAAATGACAATATGTATGAAGTGTCTTATAAAAAAGCAATGGAATATAATTCTCATCAATATTTGCCTGCTCCGAAAAAAGAAGAAATTTCAAAAATCAATTGTCCGCAAAAGTATAGAAAAATATTTAATCCGCAAGGTGTAGATGCTGATATCGCAGCGGTTATTGATGATATCGAAAAAGGTAAATTTTCAGAAGCGGTTTATACTTTACCTAAAATTACTTCTGAATATCCGAATTATTACTTGGGGCACTATTTGACAGGTGTTGTAATGAGTGGTTTGGAACAAGATGAAGAAGCGGTATCGGCATTCAATCGTGCAATAGCGCTTAATGCGGAGGATTTTGAATCTTATGCAAGTTTAGGTTTGTTATACTATCGTGAAGCGGAAAAAGCTTTTGATTCAAAAGTAGCAGCAAAATCTGTAGAAAATTTTCAAAAAGCGTTAAAATACAATCCGAATTGCAATACTTATTACTACTATATCGGGTTAAATGAGATGTTAGAAAATAAGTATGATGATGCTATTTCTAATTTCAAAAAAGCTATTAATCTGAAAAGTAATGACTATAACAGTAAATACTACAAAGCTATTGCACAATATTTGAACAAGGATTATAAAGGTTCGATTGATGAATCAACAAATCTATTGTTCCGTCGTGTGTCAAATTACAATCAAGTTTTATATTTAAGGGCATTATCCTATTACAAATTGAAAAATTACGAAGCCGCAATTGCTGATATTGAAAAAATCCATCACAATATGGACGATATCTATAATTTGGATATTAAAAAATTTACCCAAAAAGAAATGATTTTGGAAACATATTTGTATTATTTGCAAAGTAAAATTTCTCGAGATAATGGGCTCGGTGCAAAGTCTGATTTGTTAAAAGCTTACAAAAATCCTATTATTGCTCTTCTCGATACCAGAAGTAAGGATTTTGAGCACGCAAATTATAAATTGACTTCTTTTGATATTGATAATCAATACGATTTGTTGAGAACTACTTTTGATGATTTAGGGTTGGATTTCGTTTACTTGAATCCTGATTACAAAGTTGCAAGAAAAGTTCTACCTAATACTGAAATTGCAAAAGTCGAGGAAACAAAACTTGCTGTTGAAAATTCTGCAACTGTGACACAGATAAAAGATGAGCAAATTTTGCAAAGTGATGAAATAACAGTGCCATCACAAGTTCTTGATGAAAAGCCTGTGATAGTTGAGTCTGAAAAAACTATTCCGGCAGAAGAGGTTTCGCAAAAAGTTGATGAAACATCTGAAGTATCACAAGTTGAAAAATCGGTTAAAAACGAACCGGAACAAAAGGTTGAAGAAATAAAGGATGTTTTGAGTGACGATATTTCATCAAAAGTTGACGAA
This sequence comes from uncultured Candidatus Melainabacteria bacterium, assembly GCA_934692625.1. Taxonomy (GTDB): domain Bacteria; phylum Cyanobacteriota; class Vampirovibrionia; order Gastranaerophilales; family Gastranaerophilaceae; genus Zag111. The sequence continues at coordinate 37,510 of CAKUUC010000016.1, read as the reverse complement.
AAAGAGGAAAAGGTTGCCGAAATTCAAAGTTCCAAAGATGTTAGCGAAAATATCTCAAAAGAACCTCGCAAACCGGTGGTTGTGGATTTGCCTACCGATGTTGAAGATAAAAAGGTTATAGAACCTGAGAATAAAACAGAAATTATCTCTCCTAATCTTGAAAATAAAGAACTTGATAAAAAAGAGATTGAGAAAAATGAAAATTCCGAAGTTTCACCTTTGAAAAATGATAAATCTGAAAATCAGTCTGATAAACCTACAATTGTGGTTTATGATGCAGATACATTGATTTTTAACCCTGTTGAAACGCAAAATTCTACCCCTCAATATGATTCATATAATGAAAAAATTAGAGAATTAATGATGGCTGATAGTAATATTAATTTACCATCAAAAGATGTGGATAATGAAATTACTGTGAATGTTCAACAACCTTCTATTGTTGAAGAAAAACCGCAAACAGTTGAGGAAAAATTAAATTCGATAAAAGAAACAATCGCACAATCTGAAAAACCTGTAGTGACAGAAATTACCGAAACTAACAGACTCCAAGAGGTTTCTGAACCCGTTGCGGCAGAAAAACAAGAAGTAAAGATTGTGAAAAATGTGTCACCAGAAGAACAACAGATAGAACAAGTTGCAAATGAACCTTCTGCAATAAAGAAAAACTATGTGGAAGACTTTTCTAAAACCTCTAAATCCTTGAAAGTTCCGGTAAATGAGAAATTTGCAAATGTTAATCTTGATGAATTTGATGTGAAAAATTTGAAAACTCCTGAAATTCATGCCGGTGAAGAAGTAATTTTCTTAGATACAGAAAAAGAATCTTTCCTTGAACGTACAGAAAGACAAGTTAATGAAAATATGGCAAAACTTGCTCAAATGCAGGAATTGGGCAAAAACTCTCATAGCGAATCAAAAGAAAATAAAATAACAGATGTTCCTTCAACTGATACTGTTGCGGTGAATATTACGCCTGATACGCATAATATTGAGTCTGTAGCGCAAAGAATAACAACTCCAGAACCAACACTGATAGATGTTGCAGATGTTGAAATTCCAAAAACAGTTGAAGCAAAATCTGAAAATACCGAATCTGTTGAAATTTCGGAATCGCAAAAAGCATTGCCGGAAATTAGAGGTGCGGAAATGCCAGAAGTTGTCCAAAATCTTCAACAAGATGAACATATTCAGGAAATTTCTGAACCTGAAAATATAGTTAATGAGGTTGTAGAGGAAAAAGTTTCAGAAGTTGTAGATGAACAAGCGATTCCTGAAGCGGTAAAAACTAAATCAAAAAAGACAAAAAATAAAAAAACAGAAGATAATTTGATTCTTGCAGTTGGAGAAAATCAAAAAGATTATGTTCAAAAACCTGAAAAGCAAAAGAATATAAAGAAAAATAAACAAGAAAAAGTTGAAAAAGTTCTTCAAAATGAAGTTTCAAAAGATGAGGAAGTTTTGGCAAATTCAGACGATTCAAAACCGATTGAAGAAATTGTCGATAAAACTTCTAGGTCTGAAGATGAAACAAAAGCATTTGATTCAGAAGAAATTTCAACTAATGAATTAAAAACAGAGGAAGCACCTCAACTTATTGAAAATACGCAAGAGATTGCAAGTGTTAATCAAGCAGAAAAGTCCGTTAAAAAAGAGAAAAAATCAAAAACTGAGAAAAAACAAAAGGTTGAAGTTGTTGAAAACGTTGTGACAGAAAACAAAGTTGAAGAACCTCAAGACAAAGTTGTAGAAAGTGAAAACGAACCAAAGATTGAAAAATCCCAAAAAGAAGAAGTTTTAACTTCTCAACAAGATGAAGAACAAGTTGAAGATGAAAATAAAGTTGATGAGGATAGGCAAAAAGTTGAAAAACCTAAAAAACAATCCTTCTTCAAACGCTTATTTTCTCGCAAGAAAAAAGTTCAGGCCAACTCCGACGAAAATAAAGAAGATTGAGTTTCAAATGATACGGAATGCCTATGATACGGGTATTCCGTTTTGTTGACAAAAAGTTTTAATATTAATTATAATTAAGAGGGAAGTATTTAAAAAATATTCGGGAGAAAGTATGAAAATAAATTTAACAAGAAAACAATGGGGAATTGTTATATTACTAATAATTGTGTTGCCTATTATTTATCACAAGGTATCCGGTAATATTATGGGATTGATTAGTGCAAAGCTTATGTCAATGCCAAAAGAGGTTGTTATTGACAAACCGCAAGTGATTGATGCAAATATTACGGCAGAATCAACCGGACGTGTAGAAGCGAAGTATTCAGTTGATGTAATTGCACGTGTTTCAGGGTTCTTGCTTAAAAAATACTTTAATGAAGGTGATTTCGTACATAAAGGTCAAACAATTTTCCAAATTGACCCGAGAGAATATCAACTTGAAGTTAACAATGCTCGAGCAACTGTTAATCAGTACAGTGCACTGTTAAAAAATTCTCAACAAGAATTAAACAGAGCAAATGCGCTTATTAAAGAAGATTTGGTTAGTCATTCTTATGTAGATGAAAGCCTTGCAACACGTAATCAAAACAGTGCATTATTAGATTCTGCAAGACAACGTTTAGAACTTGCAAGAGTAAATTTGAGTTATACAACAATAAAATCTCCGGTTGACGGACGTATCGGTAAAGTTAAAATTACAGAAGGTAATTATGTTACTGCAACTTCCGGTTCACTAGTTAATATTTCAAGTTATGATCCTGTTTATGTTTCATTTAGTTTGAGAAGTGATGATTTTGTGAAATTGTTGAGAGCAAGTGATAAATTTAAAGATGCAAAAGTAAAAGTTCAGTTTGATAACGGAACTTGGTATACAAAAACAGGTACAGTAAATTTTGTAGATAATCAAATTGACCAAAATTCTGGTTCTGTTCAAATGAGAGCAGTATTTGACAATACAAAAGGTTGGCTTGTTCCTGGGGATTATATGAAGGTTTCTATTGTTGCGCCTAAGAAAATATCTTATTTAACAGTTCCTCAATCTTGTACAAAAGGTGATGCGATGAGCGGATATTATGTTTGGGCTGTGAAAAAATCTAACAACAAAAACGATAAAACTTTAACTGTTGAAAGAAGAGATATTAAAATTTCTGATGCAATTGACAATAATTGGATTGTTGAAAGTGGCTTGAAAGATACAGACAGTATTGTTGTATCAGGTATTCAGCAGGTTAAATCAGCAGGACAAAAAGTTACTGCAATTTCGCAAAAAGAGTATGAGAAAAAACAATCAAAAGCGGCAGGTAAATAATGAAAAATATATTTGATAAAGATAAGTTGTACTTTTTTATTCAAAAGCCGAGATTTGCACTTGTAATATCAATCTGTATTGTTATTATCGGTGTAATTTCTTACTTTGGATTGAAACAGGAAAGTTACCCAGATGTAACTCCGCCACAAGTGTCTGTTTCAGCGTCATATCAAGGTGCAAGTGCAGAAGTTATTGAGTCTTCTGTTGCGACTGTCTTAGAAAATAAGTTGAACGGTGTTGAAAATTTAACATATATGACTTCGACATCTTATGATGGTTCGTATTCTTTGACGATGTATTTCAAGGTTGGCTCAGATAAAAATATCAACTTGATGAATGTTCAAAACCGTATTCAACAGGTTCAATCGCAGTTGCCGGAAGATGTTCAAAGAACTGGTGTTACGGCGGTTAGTAAGTCATCCGGTTCGGGGGCTTTAATTTTGACTTTATACCCTGAACATGGAAATTGGTCACAGTTAGATTTGACAAACTACGGTTCTATTTATATTAAAGACGAATTGAAACGTGTTGATGGTGTTGCAGATGTTGATGTTCACGGCGCCGGTAATTACTCTATGAGAATTTGGCTCGATCCGCAAAAAATGGCAGGATTGAATGTTTCAACAAGTGAAGTTAAATCAGCAATCAGTAGCCAGAATACACAAGTTACAGCAGGTTCACTTGGTGCGCTGCCTACAGATGAATCTCAAGCTCTTCAAATGACTTTGAAAACTCGTGGCAGATTGTCTGATGTTAAAGATTTTGAAAATATTATAATTCGTTCAAATATGGACGGGTCAAACGTTCGAGTTAAAGATGTTGCAAGAGTTGAATTAGGTGCTGAATCTTATTCAAATCTAGGTTTGGTAAATGGAAAACCGTCTGCCGTAATCGTAATTTCACAACTTCCTGATGCAAACATTATTAACTTGTCAAAAGCAGTTCACGCAAAAATTGATGAGTTAAATTCAAGAATGTCCAATGGTATCAAAATTATTACTATTAAAGATGATGCCGAATATATTGAAGAATCAATGCATGAAGTTGAATTTACAATCTTATTAACAGGTATAATTGTTGTATTAATTATTTTCTTGTTCTTAGGCGATTGGAAGGCTACATTAGTTCCTTGTGCAACTATTCCGGTATCATTAATTGGTACATTTGCTGCATTGAAGGCGCTAGGTATGTCAATTAACTTATTATCCTTGTTTGCGCTGGTTTTAGCGGTTGGTGTTGTAGTTGACGATGCTATTGTTGTAATTGAAAACGTAAAACGACATTTGGATGAGGGTAAATCTGCAATTATTGCAACTCAGTTGACGATGCAAGAAGTTGGAGCATCTTTGGTTGCTATGGCAATGGTTTTGATGGCGGTATTTGTTCCTATTATCTTTATGGGCGGTATGACCGGTGTTATGTATAAGCAATTTGCTGTATGTATAGCGGTTTCTATTGCTATTTCTGCAATTTGTGCTTTGACCTTATCTCCTGCGATGTGTTCTCATTTCTTGGGTAATGATAAGAAATCTGGCGATGAAAAAACATTGGGCACAAAAGTATCTATTGGAGAGCATTTTAAACACATTGGCGAAAGAATTTCTCACAAAACACAAGTTGTAGTTGATTGGTTCAATGGTATATTTAATAAAGTTGAAGATTTTTATATTGAGTACGTTACAAAATTTGTAAACGATAAAAAACTTGTTCTTATCGTTTATTCTTTGGTTGTAGTATTGACCGTTGTGTCATATTGCTTCATTTCAAAAGGTTTTATTCCAGATGAAGACCAAGGCGTTTTAGTATCGCAAATAACATTGCCTGACGGTGCATCTTTATCAAGAACAGAAGAAGTTGCAAGACGTTTTGTTGCTCAAGTTAAAGACATTGAAGGCGTTGATGCTGATAAACTGACTATTTTTGGTGGTATGGGAGCAACAAATGCTGCTTACGCTATTATAAGTTTGAATAGTTATTCTGACAGAAAAATAGGTCCGATAGAGTTTGTAAAACGTAAAATAGAAGGTAAAGCAACTGATTTATCTCACACTGCAATTTTGAGTAAAATCAGACAAGTTGCCGGAGGAATGAAAGAAGCTTCAATTATTGTGTTTTCACCTCCTGCAATTAATGGTATGAGTATGATGGGTGGTTTTGAGTTCCAAATGTTATCTCAAGGTGAATACACCTCTCAAGAGATGGAATTGTGGGCAAATAAACTCATCACTGCGGCTAATGAAAACAGTACATTATCAAACGTAAATACTACATTCCAAGCGAATGTTCCGCAATATATTGTTGATATTGATTATGCAAAAGCAATGGCACAAAATGTTGATTTGCAAGAATTGTACACTACATTATCATCAATGCTCGGAACATACTATATCAACGATTTCAACAAATATGGCAGAGTATTTAAGGTTGAAATTCAGGCAGAAAGTAATTTCAGAAACAAAACAACTGACTTGGAAGGTATTTATGTAAAAAATAAAAACGGTGTTCAGGTTCCTGTTTTGTCAATAATTAAATTAGAGCAGACTGTTGGTACAGCTTCTATTTCAAGATATAACCAGTATGAATCTGTACAAATTCAAGGTCAACAGGCAACAGGTAAGAGTTCCGGTGAAGCAATGAGTGCAATGGAAAGCGTTGCTAAAAGCGTTTTACCGTCTGATATGACTTTTGATTGGTCAGGAACTTCTGCTCAAGAAAGAGAGGCTTCAGGACAAACGATGATGATTATTTCGTTTGCGTTGGTATTTGTTTACCTGTTCTTGGTTGCACTTTATGAAAGTTATACAATTCCGGTTGCCGTATTGTTGATATCACCTATTGCGGCTCTTGGTGCTTTGTTATTCCAAATGATGATTAACCAATCTTTTGATATTTATTCTCAGGTTGGTATGATTACTTTGATTGGTTTGGCTGCAAAACAGTCTATTTTGATTGTTGAATTTGCAAAAGAAGAACATGAGAAAAACGGATTATCGATAAGAGATGCTGCAATAAAAGCGGCAAAATTAAGATTTAGAGCGATTATGATGACTGAATTGGCATTTATTATCGGTGTATTGCCGATGATATTTGCAAGCGGTGCCGGTGCAAACTCAAGAATTTCTGTTGGTTCAACGGTATTTGGCGGTATGGTTGCGGCATGTACTTTAGGTGCTGCCTTAACTCCGGCATTTTACGTAATCGTTCAGGAATTTGTTGACAAATTCCCTAAAAAAGAAATAACTGAAAAAGATTTGGAGATATAAAATAATGAAAAAGCTTTTGAATATATTGCTATTGGCTTCTGTGCTTGGAATGAGCGCTAATTGCGTTCTCGCTAAAAAGTCTGTTAATAATGATTTGATAGCCAAAAAAGAAAAAGAAATTCAAATTGTTGAACCTGATAATACAAAAGTAAACGAAAAAAGGGAAATTAAAAAACTTAATTCAAACCAAAAATCTCGTTTGAAATCTTCTAAAGAAGCAGAAGGTATGTATCATACAAAATTTCCAGCGATAAATAGCGGAATAAGTTATGAAGATATGGGCAAAGAAGTCGGTTTGGTTGATTGCATTAAATTGGCGATAACTCACCACCCTGCGATTATGTCTGCTATCAGCACTTCTGAAATCTACAAATCTCGAATCGGTCAGGCATGGTCAAATTTTTTCCCGACAGTGAGTTCAGGAGTTAGTTATTCAAGAAATGATATGTTGATGACAATGGGTAGCGGTATGGCAAGGTTTATGACCCAAAAGTATGATATGTACTATGTTCCGACTTTGTCTGCTAATATGTTATTGTTCGATTTTGGGAAAACAAAATCATTGGCGGATTCTGCAAAGAAAACGTATGAATCATCAAGATATGATGCTGAAACAAGTATTGAAACCGTAATTTATAATGTAAAAGTTGCGTATTATAATATGGTTTTTGCAAAACTTCAAAAAGAGGTTTATGAAAATACTGTTCAGGATTATGAACTTCAATTAAAACAAGCAAGAGCATATTATGACATTGGTAAAAAGGCAAAAATTGATGTAACTTATGCTGAATATAACTTAGGTAAGGCAAAATTAAACTTAATTAAGGCAAAGAATACACTTGAATTGGCTTCTGTTGAACTTGCAAACGCTGTTGGTATTCCTGAACTTGCAGATGTGATATTAAAAGATGAATTAAATACAAAAGAATACGACGTTAATTTTGAAAACTTAATAGAAGTTGCAGTGGCTTCTCGTCCTGCATTACTTGCCGCAAAGAAAAGAATGGACGCTGCCGAAATGAATGTTCGTTCAGCAAAACGAGCATTTACTCCAAACATTGATGCTTTTGGTAATTATCAATATGGTGGAAGAAAAATGAATTCAGATTACGGGTATCAATTTGGGGTAGAATTGCAATATTCAAATTTGAACTTGATGTACCTGAAAAAACAAGTTGATGAATACAACGCAACTTACAAAAAATACGTTGCTGATTATGAACAAGAACGTCAAAATGTGTATTTGGAAGTTAAAAGTGCTTACATAAATTTGATGAATTCTCGTGATAGTATTGATGTTTCAAAACTTGCATTGCAACAGGCAAAAGAACAACAGTATCAAGCCTTCCGTAGGTACCAAGTCGGTTTAGGTGATGCAATTGAATTCAAAGATTCTGAAAATACCTATTTGAATGCTCAATTAGATTACTATTCAACCTTGTTGCAGTATAATATAAATGCCGCAGAAGTAGAAAGAGTAATCGGTGCTCCAATCAAAGAATCTGACAAGGATTTGTAGGAAGTAATGGAAGAGAAACAGAATAAAATTTTAGTGCTTTGGTATAAATTGCCGTCCCCGATAAGATTTATTTTTGTTGGGGGAGTTAATGCTGTTGTATCTTATGTGATTTTTGCAATTTGCTTGTATTTGTTGGGCAAAAGTTATTATCAACTTTGCGTAATTTTGCAGTGGGTTTTGTCGTCTTTTCCATCATATTTGAACCAAAAGTTTTTTGTGTTCAATACTAAAGGTAATTATGTCAAAGAATATTTGAAATGTTGTTCGACTTGGGTTGTGGGATATTTCTTGAATGCGTTGTTCTTACAGACTTTTGTCGGTTTTTCTTTAATAAAAAATGTATATTTAGCACAGTTTATTTCAATAGGTCTGGTGTCTGCTGTAACTTATGTTTTGTTCAAGTTTTTTGCTTTCAAAAAGAAAAAATAATCTGTTCATATTAGATTTTTATTTTTATATTCTTTAAAAGGTTGATTTAATTTTGTTAAAAATTTGAAATAATATAATTGTCAACATTTTAATAAGGATATACAGCCGTGAATTTACATGAAAAGTGTTTACTTCGTTATCTGACACACCCTGATGAGTTGTCTTATACTACAGAAATTTTGAAACTTACTAACAAAATTTTAGAACAACGTTTTGTTGTGAAAAATATCCTTGCGAATGTTTCTTTGTTAAATTATACTGAAAACGTAGATTAACAAAGGTTGGAAAAATGTTGAAAAAGTTTTTATATATAGTATGGGCATCTGTATTTTTGCTTCTGTTGTTTTTTGGAATTAAAAATGGCGGTGTCTTTTCTTTTTTGAACGCTATTGAAGATAGAACATTTGATATTAGGCAAAGTATTCTTGCAAATTCAGGATTGCGAAAACATGATGCTAATATTGTGATTGTTGCTGTTGATGATGCAAGTTATGAATATATTCTTGATAATTATGGCGAATGGCCTTTGCCTCGTGATGTCTATGCAAAAATGGTTGATTATATAGAAGCACAAAATCCACAAAGTATAGCCTTTGATATGATGTTTGTAAAATCATTAAAAAGTGGTGAAAAGGCCGATAATGCATTGATTAATTCTTTCAAAAAATATGACAATCTTTATACGGCGATGAATTTAGATAACCAGCCTGAGGATTTGAGAAAGCCTCCTGTGTTGCCTAAATCATTGCAAATAAATCCGTTGCCAAATGCAATTGATGCGATTGAGTATTCAAATTGTCGAGCAATTCTACAAGGTATTTTAGATGTAACATCTCATATCGGGATGATAAATGTTTCGCGTTCCGAAGATGGTGTTTTGAGAAAAATGCCGTTGTATTTAAAATATGATGGAAAATATTATCCTCAATTAGGCTATTTGGTAGGTCAAAGAACCGGCAAAATGCAAAAGCTTTATCCGGAAAGTGATGCCAGTGTTATTCTCAATTGGTACGGTCCGGCAGGAACCTTTGAAAATATTCCTATGTATAAATTGATAAAAGCAGCAGAAGGTAAAGAGAAATTTAATTATGATTTCAGTAATAAAATTGTTTATTTTGGTGCAACTGCGGCAAGTTTGTTTGATATAAAAACTGTTCCTGTAGATAAGGTTTACCCTGGAGTTGAAGTTCAGACAACTTATGTAAACAATATTATTGATAACAGTTTTGTTCGAAAATGTCCTGAATATATAAATTACCTTGCAGCATTTATGTTGGCGTTGTTGACAATTTTGAGTGTGTTGAGAATCTCTTCAATGCCTATGGCATTTGGTGCTTCTTTAACTATTTATGCTTGCTATGTAATGTTTGCGTATGAATTGATGACTGGTAATTTTGGCAAATTTTGGTGGATAAAAATTGTTTCTCCGTTGACATTTGCTTTGTTTATTTTTATCGTAACCGTGATAATCAAATATTTAATTAAGTCCAGAGATTTTGACCAACAGTATAAACTCGCAACAACAGACGGTTTGACAGAATTATACAACCATAGATATTTTCAAGAACAGTTGCAAAATCAAATTAATCATTCAAAACGTTACGGAAATCCAGTATCTCTTATTATTATTGATATCGACTTTTTCAAAAAGTTCAATGATACTTATGGGCACCAATCCGGAGATGCCGTGTTAAGACAAGTAGCGTTTACGTTAAAGAAAAATGTACGTGCGACCGATATAGTATGTAGATATGGTGGAGAAGAAATGAGTATTATTCTCCCGAATACGAAGTTTGAAGAGGCAGTAAATATTGCACAAAAACTTTGTCAAATGGTTGCCTCAAGAAAATTCAAACTTACTCATTCAAGAGAAAGTAATGTTACAATAAGTTTGGGCGTTTCTTCTATTGAAAGTGATGGTGAAACTCCTGCTCAAATTATTGATGCTGCGGATAAAAGATTATATAATGCAAAAGAAAACGGCAGAAACAGAGTAAATTAGACAATATGAACGAAGAATTTTTAGAGTCACTCATAAACATAAAAGATATTCCAAAAGATTATCCTGTTATACCTTCTCTTCTTGAAAATAACGAGAAGCAGATAGCGCAACTTGGACAATTTCTAATGAATGATAAAAAAATGGCACTTGTTAGCGGTTTTGTCGGTAGTGGAAAATCGGAAGTCGTTGATTTTGTGTTGCGAAATTTAAAAGATGATGTCTTAATTCTTCATTATACTTGTTTTGAAACTACAATTTTAGACGATTTGTTGTTATCTTTTTATGAACTTTTTCGCTCGTTTGTCTTGCGTGGAGTTATTCAACAACCAAAAGTGAAAGCCGAAAATTTCACTCAGATGATAAATTCCTATTTTACATCGATTGTAAATCCGATTACAATTGTTATTGATTCATTTGAAGCCGTTGTGAAGGATAATCGTAATGGCATTATAGATTTTCTCAAACATTTGACAACTTTTTCACGTGTTAAAGTTATTATTATTTCTACAAAATTTCAAGAAGAAAATTTTGCAGAAACTGATTGTGAAAAGATTTCAGTGTTGGCACTTTCTCAAAAAATGTTTGAAAAATACCTAAAAGATAATGGAATAAAAAATATCGGAGTTTTTTCAAATGAATTGTATAAGATTTCCAAAGGGTATTACAAAAACGTTGAACGTGCAGTCAAATTGATGAATTTGCGCGGACTTTCTCTTATAGATTTTCTTGAAAAATATACAAAGAGTTATATGTCGTATTCAGAATTTATTATAAGAGAAATGTTATCACTTGTAGATCCTGTTAGTGCTCATTTGTTCAGACTTTTGACTGTTATGAGAGTTCCAATCCATATAAATTTATTAAAGTCTTTGCATTTGTATGATGAAAATAAAATTTTGTATTTTATTCAAAATTCTCTTTTATCTTATGAGGGAAATTGTATTTATCTGAAAGAATCTTTTAGAAACGTTTTGGATAACCAAATTCCAGACAATGTGCTGATAAAACTTCATTCTGCGTGTATTGATTTGTATAATACTCAACTTCCGCTAAAACCTAGTGAAAGAGATTTGTTGTTGTCACGTCAAACAATGCGTAATGAAATTGAATACCACAGTATGTTTTTGCCTAAACGTCCTATTCTTCAACAAAAGGCAGAAAAAGTTGAGCAACAAGATGAAAAAACTCAGAAGTTGGATGAACCAAAACCATTACCGTTGCCGGTATCTAAAGAACCTGAAAAAATCGAAACTAAGAAAGATAAAATTGATAAAATTAGTTTTATTATTGAAGATGAAGCCGTTCTTGATGATATAGCAGAGTCAATAAATTCATTTATGCAATCAAATGCAAAGTCAGCAAAAGTTGAAAAAGAAGGTAATTCAATGACTTTGCAGCAATTGTTGAATGCTGCAAAAGAAGAGGAAAGAAATTATAATTACAAACAAGTTGTAATGCTTTATCAAATTGCATTGTCGAAAACTGCAGATGCAAATTTCTTCACATTTTTGCCTTCAATTTATATAAAATTGGCACAAGCGTATGAACATTTGTCAGATTTATACAATGCGTTAGATTATTATACTCAGGCTCACGATTTTTACTACAATGCATCTGATTATGAAAAGGTTTATGAAATGAATTTGGCAATTGCTGATGTTTATTATTCAATGTACAAATATGACAATGCCAAGTTTATATTGTCAGAACTTGAACAAGTTAAGGATTTGCCAAAACTTTTGAAAATCAAAACAAATCTAGCGTTAGCAAGGCTAAGTGACAATCCTGAGGTTGAATATAAGTACTACAAACAATCAATTCCACTTGTTGAATTGGGTACAGATAAGGCTTTGTTATCAGAACTTTATTATAAATATGCTGTTTCTTGTTCTGAAATAGATGATTTACGCTCAGCCGCACAATTCTATTTGAAATGTATTGAAATTGATTCTAATCCTGCTAAAAATCCGTATTTATCAATGTCTTTGTCTAATCTTGCAGAACTTTATGATGAATTAGGTTCGACAAAACAAGCGATTCAGTATTATAATGAAAGCATTTTAATAGACTTAAAGACTAAAAATTACAATGGCTTGTATGTGTCGGCATCACATCTTGCTGAAATTTATGCGGCAACTGATGAATCGAAAGCAATGGAATACTATAACAAAGCATTAGAGTACGCAAAACAATTGAATGAACCTTTTTATGTAGTTAGTACAAATTTGGAAATGGCGGATTTTTGTTCTCTACGTCGAAATTTTGAATTGGCTTATAAATACTTGATTGAGGCGTACAAATTGGCGAAAAATACATTGACCAAAGAGAATTTTACTAAAATTACCTCAAGACTTGAGGATTTGAAAAAACGTGTAACGAGTACAGATTTAATGAGATATCAGGCGAAATATGGAAAATAAAGACTTTTATAAAGATTATATGGAATGTTTTTTGGAAGAAAATTCCAAAGTTAATTTAATATCAAAAAATGATGAAAAATATTTGTGGGAGAAACACGTTTTTGATTCTCTTGCAATTGAGAACTTTTTTAATAAATATTCACCAAAGTGTACTACTCTACTTGATATTGGTACAGGCGGCGGATTTCCGTCAGTTCCTATCGCTTTAACTTATCCAAAAATACAAGTTACGGCACTTGATAGTATTGCAAAAAAAATTAGAGCGATTGAAAGTATTAAAGAAAAATTGCAAATAAAAAATCTTACACCGGTTTGTTCAAGAGTTGAAAATACAGATGGTAAATTTGATATAGTGACCTCTCGAGCGGTGTCATCACTTGATAAAATTTGTGTCTATGCATTGCCAAAACTCAAGAAAAACGGTTATTTTGTCGCTTATAAATCAAGGAAAAGTGAAGAAGAAATCGAAAACGCTAAAAATGTTTTGAAAAAATTCAAGGCTGAAGTTGTTGATGTTATTGAATATGAACTTCCGCTTGATGAAAAAATTGATAGAAATCTTATTATTATAAAATTCAAATAGAATCGTTACAATTTTGATTACTTTTGTTGAAAACTTCTTTTGTGCGGTGTAGTATGGGGCAAAAGGGGTTTATGTGATGAGTATAATTAATGAAGTTTTTACTGTCCACACAAAAGGAAATGCGGATATTATTGATTTGAGTCCGCAGATTAGGAATATTGTTTATAGTCAACAGTTGCAGAATGCAGTAGTGTTTGTTTATGCCAAAGGAAGTACGGTTTCGGTGACGAATATTGAGTTTGAACCGGGGCTGTTAGTTGATTTACCGGAAGCTTTGGATAGAATTGCACCGATAGATAAGGGGTATCATCACGATGAAATGTGGCATCATGGTAATGGCTTTTCACATGTTAGAGCCTCAATTATCGGGAATTCTTTGCATATTCCGCTGGTTGATGGAGTTTTGCAAATGGGGCAGTGGCAACAGGTTGTCTTGGTTGATTTCGATACAAAACCTCGTTCTAGAACCGTCAATGTCCAGATTTTGTATTAAGGTTATGAGTTGACAAAAAGAAAATAGTAAATAATATAAATATTGTGGCAAACCCCAAGTAAGGTTCATTTACCTGAGGTTTGACTTAGTACCACCCTATAACCACACCAACAGCGTTAATTTTACGTGTCAGTCGGTACTGTGACCTACTTTTTGACTATGAAATTTGTGTTCAATTTCGTTGCTTTATTACCTTCTCAAATTCCCCATTTCTGATTATTTGTCAAAAATCCTTATTATCCATGATATAATGTAGTAAAAAGGACTATCTCGATGGGTGATGAAGACAAGCAGTTTGATGCCACACCACAAAAACTGGACAGAGCAAGAAAGGAAGGTCAGGTTGTTAAATCTCGTGACTTTTCTATGGCTATTTCTATGCTGGTTGTTTTTTCTGCCGTTATTGGGTTAGCTCCATTTATTTGGGAACAAATCGTTTCTATTTTTACGCTTTTGTATGAACAAATACCCAATGCTCACCTTGAAGATATAAATTACATGTATGTCTTTTTGATTGCGGCAAAAGGGATTGCTTTGATTTTGTTTCCTGTATTTGCAGTTGCGTGGTTAGTTGCCGTTCTTGCAGATTTTATTCAGGTTGGTCCTCTTGTTGCGACAGCGCCTTTAATGCCCAAATTGGACAAATTAAACCCGACAAAATATTTCAAAAATATTATGTCTATCAAAACTCTTTTCGAATTATTCAAAAACATTGCAAAAGTTATAATCTTGGGTTATATCGGTTGGTCGGTTTACAAAGATCATATAGAAAGCATTATGATGTTGGCTCAAGTTGATAACAATTTCGCAGTAATGAAAGAGTTTGGTGAACTTATTACTCAGTTTATTTTCAAAGCCTGTATTGCGTTTTTAGTTATTGCTGCGGCTGATTATGGGGTTACAAAGTGGAAGTTTTTGCAAGATCAAAAAATGTCTTTTAAAGAAATTAAAGATGAATATAAAAACTCAGAAGGTGACCCAAACGTTAAGGCTCAACTACGTCAACGTCGTATGCAAATGCTTCAACAAGGCGCAATGGATGCGGTACCAACAGCAGATTTTGTTGTCACGAACCCTACTCACGTTGCGTGCGCCTTGAAATATGTCGCAGAAGAAATGGATTCTCCAATGTTGATTGCAAAAGGTACTGAGTTGATTGCAAAGAAAATTATTAATATCGCCAAAGAGCATAACGTTCCTGTTATAGAAAATCCACCTGTCGCAAGAGCGTTATTCAGAATGGTTGAAATTAATCAGCCAATTCCGCCGGAATTGTACAAAGCAGTTGCTGAAATTTTGATGTTCGTATATAAAATGAAAAATCCTACAAATAAACGACCACGAAATTAAATTATTGAAGTATTATTGATGTGTAAAATTATGACAAAAGAAGATAACAAAAATTTACAACATTATATTGATATTGTACAAAAAGTAGCGAGAGTTGAACACAGACGTATTCCCTCGCACATGGTTGAGTACGAAGAATTGTTGTCTATCGGTATTATTGCAATTCAAGTTATGATAAAGAACAAAACTCCGGAGCAACTTGCAAAATATAATTCAGCATATATTGCAACTGCTGTCCGTTGGGCTATTCGTAACGAATTGCGTATAAGATATAAATGGTACTCTTTGAAACACAAGTCAGAAGATGAATTTGATGAAGAAGAAGCAGTAGAAGGTTTGGATATGAAACAAGCAAAGGTTCGTGAAGCGATTTACGAAACTATTTTGTCAATTGATGGTCTTGCTGCTGCTGCGAGTGATAATGAATCACCGTTTGATTTTGTGAAAGATCCGCACGCATTACCTGATGAAAATGCAGAAATTTCCGAAATGGGTAAAATGATTAGGGTTGCAATTTCAAAATTACCTCCAAAAGAAAGAACTGTTGTTGAATATAGATTTTACCGTAATATGCAAGTCAAAGATATTGCAACTCAAATCGGGTTGTCGCCTTCTCGTGTTACAAGAATTGTTCAATCATCTTTGAATGCTGTCAGAGATTATTTGAATGCTCACGAACAATACGGCTATTAGTTTTTTATAAATTATTTTGAAAGTTTGCAAACCGTAACTATTTTTAGTAAACTTGTTTTGTATGAAAGGTCAAATTTACAAAATACATTCTGATTTCTATTATGTGCAAGCAGATGGTTGCACTTTTGAATGCAAAAAGAGAGATGTTTTGAAAAAGCAGCAATTGCGTATTGTTGCCGGTGATAATGTTGAGTTTTCAGACGGCTATATTACAAAACTTCTTCCCAGAAAAACTTATATTCAACGTCCTGCTGTAGCTAATGTTGACCAAATTGTAGTTGTGAGTGCCTTGAAGCACCCAGATTTAGATTTTCATCAGTTAAATCGTTATGTTGCATTGGCGAGATATTATAAAATCCCTGTAATTTTGTGTTTTAATAAAGAAGATTTGGGGTTAGAAAATAATTTGAGAGATGAAATTCTTTCGATTTATACTCCAATCGGTTATAAGGTTGTGTTTACTTCTGCATTAGAACACTTAGGGCTTGATGAATTGAAAGAGTTATTGAATGGCAAAATTTCTGCCTTGTGTGGAAATTCCGGTGTCGGCAAATCAAGTTTGATAAACGCTTTAAATCCGAATGTACATTTGCGAACAAAAGAAGTTAGTGAAAAATTAAATCGAGGAACTCATACCACAAGACATTGTGAAATTATTCCAATTGATGAAAACTCTGCAATCGTTGATACCCCAGGATTTAGTAACGTTCGTTTTGATTTTATATTGCCTCATGAAATTGATTTATTATTTCCTGAAATGATTGAATACCGTGAACATTGCAAGTACGGAGATTGTTTGCATATAAATGAAGATGGGTGCGGAGTTTTAGCAAATATTGATAAAATTGCCGAATCCCGATATGAAAGTTATATCGAGTTTGTGTCTGAGGCTTTGGAATATAAGGAAAAAGTTAAATATAACGGTGTTAAAAAAGAAACTGCGGGCAAGTTTAAAAACAACAAAATGCAACCGAAAATTAGCGATAAAAAACGTCGTGCAGCAAGAAATACTTTAAAACAAAATATATATAAGGAACTTGATGAAGATGAAAATGAGTAATTATATAGAGTTAATAAATGATAAATTAGATGAATTTTTAGAAATTAAATATCCTGAAACAATTTTCAAATCAATGAAATATACGGTTTTGTTACCAGGGAAGAGGTTACGCCCTGTGATGTGCTTGGAAACTTGCAGAATGTTTGGTGGTGAGGTTGAAGATGCAATCCCTATGGCATGCGCTATAGAAATGTTGCACGCTCAAACACTTATTCATGATGATTTGCCATGTATGGATAATGATGATTATCGTCGTGGAAAACCTACAAATCACAAGGTGTTTGGTGAGGCTATGGCAGTTTTGGCTGGTGATGCGTTGTTGACATTTGCGCCACAAGTTATAACAAAATATTCTACAAATTTGTCATCTTCTGTTTTGATTAGAGTCTTGAATGAGTATTTTCAATTTGCCGGTGCTTATGGTGTTATTGCAGGTCAGGTTGTGGATATTGACTCTGAAGGTAAATTTATTAATTTAGACAAAAATAATAAAGATGAATTTGAAAATGCACAGAAAGTTTTGCAATATTTACATATTCATAAAACTTCTGACTTGTTCTGTCTTGCAATGCGAACAGGTGCGATTATTGCCGGTGTAGATGATGAAAAACTTAACATAATTACAGAATTTGCAAGAACTTTTGGACTTGCTTTTCAAATTGCAGATGATATTTTAGATGAAATTTCAACCTTTGAAACAATGGGTAAAACAATGGGCAAGGATAAAGAAGAAGGAAAATTGACTTATGTTTCTTTGTATGGGTTAGAAGAGTCGAAATGTAAACTTACTTGCCTTTTGAAAAAATGCCATGATATAATGAAAGAACAGAACATGTCGTCAGAAATTTTTACTGACATTATGAATAATATATTTAAGAGAGTAGGTATTAATAATGAATTTTGAAGTTTTAAGGGATATGATTGCAGGGAACGGTTATGAGGTCATAACATGCGGTGTAACGGCAGCGTTTTTTGCTCAAGTTATTAAGTTTATTTTGTTCACTGCAAAAAATAAAAAAATAAATTTCAAAATATTCTCAACAACTGGTGGAATGCCTAGTTCTCATTCAGCAGGGGTTATGGCATTGTCAACGGCGGCAGGACTATTGGAAGGTTTTGATTCAACTGTCTTTGCAGTATCGTTAGGTTTTGCCTTGATTATTATGTATGATGCTGCAGGATTAAGACGTGCTGCAGGTAAAACTGCTGCTTGTTTAAACAGAATGATGGAAGATTTTTACTATCACGACTTGCAATCTGTGGGTGGTAAATTGAAAGAACTTTTAGGCCATACTCCATTTGAAGTTTTTGTAGGTGCATTGTTCGGAATTTTTTACACATATTTGCTTCATATTTACTTGTTCATGGGCTAAAATTTTATAATCAGTGAGAGTGCTTAACAAATGAATATCAGAAAAGCGAAAATTGATGAGGTTGACGAAATTAAATCGATTTATCGTTTGGCAAAATCTTTTATGAATGAAAACGGTAACTCTTCACAGTGGGTTAAAGACTATCCTAAGCGTGAACTGCTGATAAAAGATATTGAAAAAGGCGAATTGTATGTGTGTGAAAACGAAGGTAAAATTTCTGCTGTTTTTTGTTTTTTTATCGGAAATGAGCCTACTTATGACAATATTTTTGATGGGAAATGGTTAAATCATGATGAGTATGGTGTAATTCATAGAATTGCTGTTGTTGAACCCCATAAAGGGATTGCTTCGTTTTGTATCCAATGGTGTTTAAAAATTTGTCCTAATATGCGAATAGATACTCACAAAAACAATATTCCTATGCAAAAAACTATTTTGAAAAACGGATTTCAGTATTGCGGAATTATCAAAAAAGAAGACGGTTCAGAACGTTTGGCTTACCAAATTTGCAATTAGGCTTTTGCCGGTTGTTGTTCTGGAGTTTGATTTGTTGCAACTTTAGGCATTGTGTGATGCGGTTTTGCATTACCTGTTTCGATACCTGCAACGGTTAAAGCTATTGGTACAAATTTTGAAATAATACTACCAACTGGTGAATTTTCAGCCATTAAAGTTATCGCAAGACAAACATCATCAATGTGTGGAGCAAAGTCAGTTATTCTAATGCCTCTGTCGGCTTTAATTCCATGAACTTTCTCATTTATTGCGTTAGAAACTTTGTTTCCTGCGATGATACCTGTCGCAAGGCTTGTGCCGCTTACAACAGTCGGGCAAAGTACTTTTAAAAATTTATTTCCAGTTATAAATTTTGATGCTTTTTGCAAATTTGTATGAGTAGTTTCTTTTTGGGCTAATTTTTCAAACTTTTTATAAAGTATTGTCGGAACTGCAACAAATCCTAAAGGGATTGAAACATCTCCAAGTAATTGGTTTACAGCTTCACTGCATTTTGCACTGAAGTTTTCTTTTTTATCAAATATTGCACCACCTACAAGTCCGCCAAGTACAGATCCTAAGCCCATAAGTAAGATTTGCGGTGCTTCAAATTTTAAAACTTTTACATTTGGTTTGTTTTCATCTGCAATTTTAAATATAGCCCAATCTTTTATCGGAGTTTTTGCAATTCTTGAAGGATTTAGTGAAAATTTTTGATGTTTTGCAATCATTGCAACTGATGTTGCAACACCTAATGCAGCCATTGCCGCGGTGCCAATTTTTTCTTTTGTTATTGGCTCATCTGACTTTGGGAAATGAGTGAATGTTGTATTCTTTTGATTATAATTTGTAACTGGCTGTATATACATTTTCTAACCTTCGTTTCAACATTACCAAAACCAGTAAATAAAAAATATTGTTAGTTTTCAAGTTAAATTTAACAAATCTTATTATATATTTATTGTTTTTGTTCTAAATATTCCGGAATAATTTTAAATACATCACCGACCATTCCAGTATCTGCAATATCAAATATTGGTGCGGTTTCAT
Source organism: uncultured Candidatus Melainabacteria bacterium (assembly GCA_934692625.1). Lineage (GTDB taxonomy): Bacteria > Cyanobacteriota > Vampirovibrionia > Gastranaerophilales > Gastranaerophilaceae > Zag111. The sequence continues at coordinate 17,515 of CAKUUC010000016.1, read as the reverse complement.
CGTTATTGATTGCGATAATATGTTCTGAACCCGTCATTCCGATTGTGTGTTGGATAGCGCCAGATATTCCGCAAGCAATGTATAATTTAGGAGTTACGGTTTTTCCAGTTTGCCCTACTTGTATACTTGCCGGTGCTAGTCCCATTTCTACCGCTCCTCTTGATGCAGCTAACGTTCCACCTATTTTATCTGCAAATTTTTGCAAAAGCGCAAAACCTTCTTTATTTTTCAAACCTTTTCCGCCCGCAACAATAATTTCTGCAGAATCCAAGTTATTGATTTCACTTTCGATTGTCTTTTTAAAATCAATGATTTTGTATCTTGTTGAACTGATATCAATGTTTATTGGGCAATGTATCATTTCAGTTTGCACAAAATTTGTTTCAGGATTTGTCTTGAAAACTTTTGGGCGAACTGTCGCCATTTGCGGATAAGTTTTACATAAAATTGTAGCCATAAGTTGACCGCCAAAAGTTGGACGAGTTGCGGCAAGTTTTCCGTTTTCGTTTATGTCAAGTCCTGTACAATCTGCTGTTAAGCCTGTGCCTAGGGCGCTTGATATTCTCGGCGCTAAATCTCTGCCTTGATTTGTCGCACCGATTAACATTATTTCAGGCTTGATTTGTTTGATTAAATTTATTATGAGTTTTGAATAAATTTCGGTATTGTAATTTTTAAAGCTATCGTCTTCAAAATAGTAAACTTTGTTTAAACCTTTATTTTCAAACGATTCTTTGTATGTGTAAACTAAATTCTTGCGAGTTAAAATTACTGCATTGACTTCAACTCCGCCAAGTTTTTGGGCAAGTTCTTTTGCTTTATCTACGAGTTCAAAAAATACTGTGTGGATAAATTCATCTCTTGTCAATTGAGCATAAATAAGTATTCCTTTGTATTCATTATTTTCAGGCATTTTTGTTTGCTCCAAATTCGATAATTTTACTATTTAACAACTCAACACTTTCTTTTAATCCAAGTCGGTATTTTTGCGCATTGTGAGTCGGTAAGTTTCTAAAGGCTTTACTTACAAATGTTGGCGAACCTTTTATGCCCACACTGCTTGCATCTAGTCCTAAATCGGTCATTGTACAAACTTGTATTTTCTTTTTGCTTGCTGAAATTACACCGGCGATTTTTGCTCGTTGTGGTTCAAACTCTTGTTTTGTCACACAAATTAGTGCAGGAAGTTTGATTTCTACTGTTTCAATTCCATCTTCAAGTTCTCTGGTTAATGTTAGAACGTTGTTGTCGGTTTTTATGTAATCTTTAACATAAGTGACTTGTGGAATATCTAAAAAGTTTGCAATATTTGGACCTGTTTGCGCAGTATCTCCGTCTACGGCAAATTGCCCGCATATAATCAGGTCAAAATCAGGTTTTGCGAGTCTTATTGCTCTGGAGATTGTTAAACCTGTTGCATAAGTGTCAGCGCCTGAAAATTTTTTATCAGAAATCAGTACAGCATTATCACACCCCAAGGCTAGAACTTTTCTTAGCATATCTTCTGCTTGAGGAGGTCCCATTGTGAAAACAGTAATTTCTGTATTTTTATTTTCTTTTTTTAGTTTAAGAGCAAGTTCAACCGCATAGACATCATACAGATTTATTACACTTTCAACCCCTTCTCTTTGGATAGTGTTGTTTTCTGTCCATTTGATGTCCGTTGTGTCCGGAACTTGCTTTATACATAGTGCAATTTTCATAATTTTTTAGAGTTTATTGGTGTGCTGCTTGTGCTCTAGCTCTTTGTTTTTGGTTTGCTTCAAGTAATGCATTGTATGCTAACAAATACATAGAGCATTTTTGCACACTTGGAACATACCAAGCACATTTAGTTTGGCTGCAAACCATATCAATTCCTGAGCCGATACTGATTAGTGGACATACCGGAATTTCATTTTTACTCATGTTTATTCTCTCCTATACTTTATCTGCTTGTTTTAATAAATTACAAGATTCGCAACGTTTACGTTCTTGGTCTTTGTAAATTCTTGTTCTGTTGATAACTTCATCAAAATCAATTTTGTGAGCATCAAAATCAGGACCGTCAACGCAAGCAAATTTTGTTTCTCCGCCGACTGTAACACGGCACGCTCCGCACATACCGGTTCCATCAACCATAATCGGGTTCATGCTTGCTTCTGTGTAAATTCCTTTACCTCTTGTAAGTTCTGCTACTGCTCTCATCATTGGCATAGGTCCGACTGCAATTACGTAATCTACTTTTTCTCGGTTCATAATATCTTGCAATACTGTAGTTCCAAAACCTTTGATTCCGTAAGACCCGTCATCGGTTGTCAAGTATAATTCTGTTGAAGCGGCTTTCATTTTATCTTCCCAGAATAGCAAATCTTTTGTTCTTGCACCAGAAATCATATAAACTTTGTTGCCTGCTTCTTTTAGTGCTTTTGAGATTAAGTAACAAGGAGCAGCGCCGTATCCGCCTGCAACACAAACGACGGTGCCGTATTTTTTGATATCGGTTGGTTTGCCTAAAGGTCCAACGATATCTACAAGTTCGTCACCGACATTAAGTTGTGCAAGTTTTTTGGTAGAGTAGCCAACAGCCATAAATACAAGAGTTAATTCGCCATTTTCTTTGTCGATGTCGGCAATAGTTAACGGTACTCTTTCTCCGTCTTCTTCTACTCTGAAAATAATAAATTGTCCGGCTTTTGCGTTTCTAACAACATATGGCGCATCAATAGTAATTTCGTATTGATTAGGACAAATTTCTTTTTTTGATAAAATTTTATAACCCATATTAAACCACCTTATTTTTATTATTAAAGATTATACAACAAATTTTTAAATTACGCCACTGTATAACAACCCTGTTACAATCGTATATTTTGCTGAAATAGAAGAAAAACTGGTTGGCGTTGCTACGCCAACGGAAATATTTGTACTATTAATTGTGATGTTGAACTTTCCAAAAATACTAATGTTACGAAATGTAAAGTTGAATTTAAAAAGTTGGAAATCATTGCTATAATGCCTTTATGGTATGGTATGGTATGGTGGGGCGGGGCGGAGCAAATATTAGCTTTCGCTTGTTTTTATATCTGTGTAGGGAAAATCGATTTACTCCAAAAGATAGGTAAAAACAAAAAGAAAGTAGGTAAAATTATGACAATGATTAGTAAATTAACAACTGCAGCAGGTACAACAATAACCAAATCGTTATTAAAAGATGGTAGAGTTCAGAAAGTTATTCACTTTTCACCTGCATCAAAAATGGCAAAAATGCAAATGAATGAAATGTCAATTCTAAAAGGAAAAAATGGAAGAATAGATGTTGTTGATATTAGGAATTCTGACACCGGTAGACGTTGGTTTTTGGGTACTAACTTCACTAAGGAAAGTTTAACGAAAGCTTTGAAACAATTTATTGCCAATCAGAAACAGACTTTTGGTTTATAATAAAATTTTCGGGACAACAGAATTTTCTGTTGTCCCGTTAAATTAATAGGGTTGTGTTTATTTACTTTCTATGACGATGAACTTGATGACGAACCTAAGAAGTTTTTGTATCTGTAACTCAGGATACTGTAACTTGAAACATCTGAAGAACTGTCTTCTCCATAAAATACAGATGTTTGAGTGGCCTTTTTATAGTTTTCTTCGTCAAGTTTTTCTTGTTTTGTGCAATCGCAGGTATATGCCGCAATTTCGGCACTTGTTACTCGTCCATCTCCGTTTTTGTCAATTTCGTTGAAGTTATCCAAAATTTTGCTGATTTGGTCTGAAGAGTACACTCCTGATGCAGCAAGTTGAGATAATTCTGCTCTTGATACTCCTGAAGCTGATATTGTATCAGTAACTTTTGACATTTCATCAGCGCTGATTACCCCGTCACCATCTTTGTCAAAGCTTGAAAAATTTGTTTGCAAATATGATGCGAAGGATTGGTTAAGCGTTAAATAGTTTGAGTTATCACTTCTTGCCGCTGTAATATTTTTGTAAGTTACCCCATCTTCGGGGTAAAGTGATGCCAAGTAAGAATATGTGTTTCTTAGATTTGATGTTAAGTTTGTGATTATTGATGAGCCTGATGCCATACTGTTACCTCGTATTGTGTTTTTCTACCTATCTTAATAATAATAATGTTTTCAGATTTGTCAATAAAAATTTTAAGCAAAAATAAAATGTGCCCTTATCGTCATTGGACACATTTTACTAATTTTATCTACGTTATTGTAGGGACTGCAACGGCTGTTGTATCGGCAACAGCCTCCCTACTTTTATTATAAACTGTTTTTTATATTTTTCAGGTTCTTTTGTAGTTATATTAAATTTCTATGCTAAAATATTGTATATGTTAAAAGATAAAGAAAAAATTGTAGAGATATTGCAAAATGGTGGTGTTATTGCTTACGTGACAGACACCGTATGGGGATTGGGTTGTTTACCTAATAATGAGGATGCTGTTCGTAAAATTTACGATATTAAAAAGCGAGAGGCTCAAAAACCTTTGATTTTGATGTCTAATGAGGTTTATAATCTTCTTGATTATGTAAAGCCAATTCCAAAAGTTGGTCAAAAGTTAATAAAAAAATATTTTCCTGGGGCATTAACTGTAGTGACAGATAAAAGTGACAAAACTCCGGATTATATAACTTCAAATATGTCGACTGTGGGAATTAGAGTTCCTGATAATGAAGTGTTTAGGCAAATTTGTGAAGCAATTCCGGAGCACGTTTTGGCAACAACAAGTGCTAATTTATCTCATCAACCGTCTGCCAAAACTTACGAACAGGCACTACAAAATATGTCAGGACTTGCAGATATTGTAATTCCTGATTATGGTCATGTTGCAAAAGGGCTTGAATCTACTGTTGTTGGGGTTATGAATAACGAATTGAGAATTTTTCGTCAGGGGGCAATAAAAATTGATTTAGATTAGTAAAAAATTTAAGAAGGTTGAATTTTCTTTAATTTTTTACTACCATGTATCTAAGATGAGGGTGAGCTTATGGAATTTTTACTAGACATATTATATTTTTATTTAGTTTTATATACATTGTACCTTTTTATCTTGGGTATTCGCAATTTGAATGACAAACCTTTTTCGTTAGAGCGAAAATATTCAAGATATGACGAATATAAACGTAACTTTGCGGTTATTATTTATTCGCATAACCATAGAGCTTGCTTGGAAGAATTAGTTGAAGAGTTAAAAATGCAAGATTATCCGCTTGCTAATTTCAAAGTTTATGCTGTTTTGGACAATTGTAATGATGGAACAGAAAAAATATTTGAAAATGACAAGTTTGTATATGCTTTGAATATTCAAGATCATGGAACTTTGGGAAAAAACCAAGCAGTGTCAATGTTGTTAGAGCAGTTAAAAACAGATGAAACAATTGATGCTTACGTATTTGTTGATGGCACTCGTAGAATTGACAGTAGTTTTTTAACTCTTGCAAATGTTGCATTGACAAATGCAGATGCAGTGACGGGTGAAATGAACATTAACCGTTCAAGTTTGGATATCGTAGATAAGATAAAAGCCGTTCACAAAAAATACGTTGCAAATTTTTTGAAACAAGCAAGAACATTACTGGGACTTGCAACTCAAGTTGATTCAGGTTTGTTTATTGTCAAAAAATCTGTAATTGATGAACTAGATGAAATTAAATTTAAAGATATTAATAATGAGTTAGATTTCAGTTTGCTTTTATCACAAACTGGTCACAAATGTATGTATAATCCGAATATCCAGTCTTTTGTATTGGGTCAGGATTGTTCATTCAAAAAGCCAAGATTGACTTTCAGGTTTAAATTGCTTGCTGAAAAATGTAAGAGTATCAGAAGTTTTAATTTAGGATTTTTTGAGCATATTTGTTCTTTGCTGAATCCAAATTGTTGGACTTTGATTTTTGCATATTTAATTTTGATTTTGTATTCGTACAATTGTCAATTCGTTGTTAAATGCAATGTCGTAATCTTTTCCGCTGCATTATTATTGGCAGTTTATGGTATCAGTTTAATTAACGCGAAGTTGAATTTCAAAGAAATTGTGTTGCTGACTTTATATCCGATTTATTCAATTTGTCATATTATTAAGAATTTCCCGTTAGTCCGTTATACTTTGAAAAAACTTGGCGCAAATACGGATTCGGAAACTGATAAACTTGTTGTTGATGTTTATGCTATTACAAAATACGGTGATAGAGCGTGTAAGTTAGAGTTTATTTCAACAGAAAGCGGTTTGTCAAAAATCAGATTTATTTATAAAAATAAAAAATATGTGACGGATTCTCACTTGAGAATGATTGATGCTTTGCAACAATTGAAATCTAAAATGGAAGATTACGGTTTGAAATTGAAGATTTGCAGTTGTTGTAAAAATTTCACATCTAGTGTTGACGGGTCTACAAATATGTTGAAAGGTCAATGTCACAACGAATTTCCTAGTCCGTTGTTGTCAGAATTAAGACCTACATTGATTTGGAATTCGTGTTCTGGGTTTGAACCGGCTGAAATAAATAATTATGTTGAAGAAATTGCTAAAGAAGTTGAAGAGCAACAAGGTTAGTAAAGATTTGGGTTAAATTAGGGATAAGTGTATAAAATGAAAAATATTATCAGTTTATATATAGTAATATCTTTGATATCAGGCATATTGACACCGGTGTTAGCGGCGGAACCGTTGAAAGGGTCCGTTACTGAAAGTGCTGAGTTTAAACAATATGAAGATGAAATGTTTACCGGTAAAATCGAAACTCTTAATCGAAAAGAAATTATAAATATGACGGTTTCTCAGATTTTGGACTCTTCTTATTCGATAGAAGGCGATGAGTTTTTTGCAGAAGTTACTGATGATGTATATGGAGATAAAGGGATTATTATACCAAAAGGAACTCTTGCTCATGGAAAATTAACCAATACAACCGCACCGGGAAGATTGGGTAAAGAAGCATCTATGGATTTGGCGTTTGATTATTTGGTAACTCCGGACGGAAGAGAAATTCCGATTGAAGGTAAAATGACAACAAAACTTCACCCTGTAGCACAAGGTGCCAAAATTGTAGCACAAGACGTCGGCTACACTGTGGCAGGTGGTGCTGTTGGCGGACTTGTTGCCTTGAATTGGTTAGGGCTTGGTGCTGCAATTGCTTCACAGGGTTATACGCTTGCAGGTGGTGCTGCGGTTGGTGGTGTTGCAGGGCTTGGTGTTGCACTAATAAGAAAAGGTAATCATGTTTTGATTGCCCCTGGGGACGAAATCAAAGTCAGAATAAATACTTCGCTTGATTTGCCGGTTTATAAAAAAGAAGCACTAAAACAAGAAGAAATTTTATATGACGGATTGAAAATAAGTATAAATGATGTCAAACACGAAAAAGATCCGTTTGGTGAGGTTAATACAATAACCTTGACTTTGCTGATTTCTAATATGTCAGACAAAACTCTTTCTGGTTTTGATATGGCTTTGGTAAATGATTATAATGCAAAATTCAGTCCATCAATTTTTGGAAATACAAAATTGATGTTTAGGCAAATTAAGCCCGGAGAAAAAGTTATTGAAAAAGTTTCATTTGCAGTAGATAATATTAATCGTAAATATTGGTTGACTTTTTATGATAGAAAAAATAATGATGTAATTACTAAAATTTCTGTAGATAATGCCTATATGGATTTATCCCCAAAAGCGAAAAAGAAAAATGAAAAAGTAAGAACGCAAAAGAAAAGTTATAAAAAAGACGAAGATATTATGGATTTAGATTTTTAAAATTTTGTTATAAATCGTAAATTAATCTATTGAAAATATAATATTTTATGTTACAATTATAGTAATTAGTATGTATGGAGGAATATATGAGTTACGGATCTCTTGAAATCGAAATATTGAACACCTTTTGGAACTTTGCAGCTATCGATGAAGACGTTGATATTTCAATCCAAGATGTGGTAAATTCATTATCGGCTAACGGTACTGAAAGAGCTTACACAACAATAAAAACAGTTATGGACAGGCTTGTTTCTAAAAGTGTTTTAGTTAGATACAAAGTTGGCAAAAAGTTCTTCTACAAAACGACCATGGATAAAAGAGAAATGGCTCTTGATATGATGCATGAATTTACTGACAATTTCTTTGACGGTGATATTTCAAAAATGGTTCGATTTGTAGAAAAAGAAACCGTAGAAATGTTGGTTAAATAGCAAGTTTAACATGACAAAACAGTTTAAAGATAGAGCTTTTGTTGCGAAATTACTGAGGAATGTTCGCATAGGGGTATGTTCTGTGAGAGTAGCAATGTTGAATTACCCCAAAGATACGGACGATGAGAGTTTAATCGCTGCTTATCATGCCTTAATTCATTACGAGGCAGATGAAGATTTGCGCCGTCTTGATGAACTGTACAAAGATGAACAAGATGATTATCTTGAGTTTTTGGCTTACACTCTTGAAAAAGGCGAGGATTTGCCACAAAATATTATTGATAATTACAAAAGATATTATGATTCAGCTCCGGTCATTCATAATAACGATGCAAAGGGATTTTTGAAAAGTTTTTTCAAAATATTGAATATAGGAAGGAAAAAGAATTAAATGAAATCATTAATTACAAAATTAGCAGCCATTGTGTTTATGGTTTGCATGGCTTGTTCGACATTTTTACAAGCACCTACATTTTCAGCAAATGTTGACGTTGTCCCTACAATGACAACTCAATCAGACAGTCCAAATAGAATTTGGGTAGGAACATTTCAATTGGTTTGGAACGAAATGTTGGATAATATTGTAAAAGGTCCTGTAGAATTTTACGGCTATGACTCCCCTATGGCTACTGCTTTGAATGCTCGTGAGTTTACAAAAGCAAATTTGTCAGAAAGTGCTTATTATACAAAATACGGCATTGTTTCTCCTAAGTTGAGAAAAACTATTGAAAAAGGTATCAAAAAGAAATTTCATGAAAAAAGCGATATCTTGAGCAATTTTGACTGGACTTATTCCCCTGACAAATATTTTATTTATGCAATGTTGAAAAAAGATTTCAAATTTTTGACTGCATTTGACAAGTTGGATAAAGGTGTTTTTGGTAAAAATCCACAACAAGTTGATTACTTTGGAATAAAATCAAACAGCAATTCAAAATTGTATAATAATGTTTCAGTATTGTTCTATAATAATTCATCAGATTATGCAGTTAAGTTGAAAACTAAAGGTAACGATGAAGTTATTTTGTACAGAACTGATGCGGATATGACTTTTGATAAGTATTATGCTGAAATTCAAGATAAATCAAAAGCTTTCAAGGGTAATAAGAAAATGGTTGAAGATGAAACTTTGTCAGTTCCTGATATTAATTTGTATATGGAAACTAAGTTCCCAGAACTTGAAGGTCATCAAATCAAAAATACAAACCTTGAAATTTCCGGCACTATCGAAACAGTTGATTTCAAAATGAATAATGAAGGTGTGAAATTGAAAAGCGAAGCCGCAATAATGGTTAAAGTAATGTCATTGCCGGCAAGAGTTATCAGACATTTCAATTTCAACGACAACTTTGTATTGTTCCTTGTTGAACATAATCAAAATGTTCCGTATTATGCAATGAGAGTTTCTGATGTTGCAGAATTGAATAAAACAGGCAGATAGTAATACAAAACAGGTGTTAAAATGGCTAAAGTAAAATCAAAATGGGTATGTCAACAGTGCGGTTACGAAACGGCAGGCTATTTGGGAAAATGTCCGGAATGCGGTTCGTGGAGTAGTTTTGTAGAAGAAATTCAATCTTCTGCTAAGGTGCAAAATGTTTCTCCGCAAGGCATTTCTAATGATGCAAAACCATCATTAATCAATGATATCCATATTGGTGAAGAGGTCAGAATTAGCACGAATATTTCAGAATTTGACAGAATCTTGGGCGGAGGACTCGTCCAAGGTTCTCTCGTTTTGATTGCAGGTGATCCGGGGATTGGAAAATCAACTATTTTGTTACAAACTGGTGGTCAGTTGGCAAAAAACGGACAACGTATTTTGTACGTTTCTGCCGAAGAATCTGCCAGTCAATTAAAACTGAGAGCAAACAGATTAGGGATAAATTCTGACAATTTGTATGTCTTTCCGCAAACAAATCTGGAAAGTGTAAGACAACAAATTTCTGAAATTCACCCTGATACAATAATTATTGATAGTATTCAGGCTATTTATTCTCAAACTATTTCTGGGTCTGCCGGATGTGTTTCTCAAATTAGGGAGTGTTGTAACATTTTGATGCAGATTGCCAAGACTCTAAATATTACGGTTATTGTCATTGGTCACGTAACAAAAGATGGCAATATTGCAGGACCTAAAATTTTGGAACACATGGTTGATGTTGTAATTTCTTTTGAGGGGGATAAATACAAGTCTTATCGAATGATGAGATCGATGAAAAATCGTTTTGGAACGACTTCAGAAGTTGGAATTTTCGAAATGCAGGAAAAAGGTTTGGTTGAAGTTAAAAATCCAAACGAATTGTTCCTAAATGAGCGTTCTCAAGATGCAATTCCTGGGAGTGCGATTATTGTAACAAATGAAGGTTCTCGTCCATTGCTTGTTGAAATTCAGGCACTTGTCGGCACGACTCCATATCCGACACCACGCAGAGTTACCAATGGCGTTGATACAAGCAGATTGTTGCAAATTCTTGCGGTGCTTGAAAAAAGAGTTGGTTTAAATCTTTCTAAACAAGATGTTTACGTAAACGTAATGGGTGGAATCGAGATAGAAGAGCCTAGTGCAGATTTGGGTATTGCGTTGGCAATTGCAACATGCGCCAGAGATGTTGTTGTTGATCCACAAACTGTTATTATTGGGGAAATTGGTCTGTCCGGTGAAATTCACCCTGTAAGTAATATTGAAAAACGCTTAAATGAAGCGGTGATTTCCGGATTTAAGAAAGCAATAATTCCTTATGCAAACCGTGGCATTGAAAATGATAAGATTAAAATAGTTCCGGTGAAACGTTTGATTGATGCGATTTCTGCGTGTGTTACTCCACAATAAGTTTTAAAAATCTGAAATAAAGGTGGTATATTATGCAAAACTTAGAGGATATTTTAGGAAAGTTTCTTATTGAAAATAACTTGACGATTGCGACAGCAGAGTCATGTACAGGTGGTTTGTTGAGTTCAAAATTGACAGACGTTTCTGGTAGTTCTGCATATGTAAAATTGAATTTTGTAACTTATGCAAATGAAGCAAAGCACGAAGTTTTAGGTGTAAGTAACGAGATATTAGAAACAAAGGGCGCGGTAAGTGAAGAGTGCGCAGAAGCAATGGCTAACGGACTTTTTGAAAGAACAGGTTGCGATGTCGCGTTATGCACAACAGGAATTGCCGGACCGACTGGTGGAACCGCAGAAAAACCGGTAGGGCTTGTATATATTTCTATCAGATATAAAAATATTGTTACGATAAAAGAAGTTCGATTATCTCCTAACATAGACAGAAGAAAAATGAAAGAAGAGTTTGCAAATCAGGCATTGAAACTTGCAATTTCGACATTGTGTTCAGAACGTCTTTGCTGATTTTGTAACAAAATGTTTCAAAAATTTCCAAATAGTCAATTTTAACCTTTCGCTATACTTTATATATATAAGGGATATTAAAGGGGAAAATTGATGAACTATTTTGAGTATTTAAATAGAAAAATTGTGAATGATACAACGAATGTAAATCCTATTTCTGTAAATTCTACAGTAAATAATCCGTTTGCATCTGCTCCAATTTTTTCTAATCCTAATCAAAATGTTTCATTAAACGGTGTTTCAATTTTTACATCTGCAAATAAAGAAGACTTGTCAAAAATTGATTATGACAAAGTTTTGGCTGAACAAATTTCAGATAATACAAAACTTTCTCCGTTAGAATTTGTATTAAAAGAATTTTTCTCTATTGATAAGATTAAACAAGTAGCAGACAAAAATAAAGATGGTAAAATCTCAGTTGAAGAAGCAAGAGAATTTGTTGAAAACTTGGCAGCAAAAGATGGTAATGCTGAAGAATTGTCTTTGGCTGATTTTGAACAGTTGATTAAAAATGAAGGCATTGATTTAGAGGCTATTTCAAATTTCATAAACGAAACCTCAGAACAACCGCAAATTTCTGCTCAATCTCAACCTCAATCTGTTCAAACTGTGCAAAATTCTCCTGCTAGCCAACAATCTTCAAGAGTACAAAATAATGCAGTGTCTGCACCGCAACAAGATGTACCAAAAACTGTTGATAATATGACATTACCTGAATTAAAAGAAGAAAAAACAAAAAGAGATTCTGTAATGTCAGAAAAAAGAGCTGCATTGTCTGCTGTCAGAAACGGTGAAAATTCGCAAGTTAAGCAAGCAAAAGCACAAGCCGATGTTGCTAAGAAAAAATACGAGACTTTGTTAAAAGAAGATCCTGCTGCAAAGAAATTTGCAAAAGATGTTTTGAAAAACAATAAAAAAATCGAAAAAAATCAATCAGAATTAGATAAAATTTCAGATTCAATTACAACAAAAGAAACTGAAATTTCTGAAAAAGAATCAACAATTTCAGCATCAGAAAATATGCTTTCAAGTTTGGAAGGTGCTTTATCTTCAATTCCTGCACCGTCAGGAAAACCTGAAGACAAAGAAAAAGATGCAGCACTTGCAAATAAAAAATCTGAATTAACAAAAGAAATTTCCTCAAAGAAAAAAGAAATTGAAAAACAAAAATCAGATTTAGCAAAATCACAAAAAGAATTGGACAAATTGAATTCTGAAAAAACAAAATTGGAAACAGAAAAACAACAATTGCAGGCAGAAAAGGCAAAATTAGATTCTTTAGTTAAAGCAAATTGTTCAGATGCTGTAAAAGCTGCTTTAGATGCGTTTAATGCTGCAACAAAAAATGCTGAAACTGTAAAGGCAAGAGAAACTGCAACTGCACAAAAAGCGTTTGAAGAAGCAAAAGCAGGAGTTGACGAAATTAACGCAAAGATTTCACAAAAAGAATCAGAAGGCGTTAAAGATAAATATTCATTGACTTCTGATGCGGTTGATAACGCGGTAGAACTTGCAGAATCTCAAGTTGGCGTTCACGAAAACGGCTCATCAAATGATAGTGCAGACATTAGAAAATATAAAAACGGCGCTGTAGATGGAAATCCTTGGTGTGCATCTTTTGCATCTTGGTTATATGGAGCCGGTCAACATTCTTCTAACGGTAAAACATTTGGATATACTGCATCTTCTCAAGAAATCAAAAGAAAAGCACAAAATGCAGGTTGCTATGCTTCTAAAAATTCAAATTACGTACCTAAAAAAGGTGACCTTGCAATGTGGACAAAATCATCTTCAACAGGTCATGTTGGAATAGTTTCAAAAGTTTATCCGGATGGTTCATTCGATACGATTGAAGGTAACTCAAAAGATGCAGTTACAAAACATCACTATTCATCAAAACATTCTGTAGGTTCAAGTTTTGACGGATTTGTTCAAATGGATAAATGGTTGGCTTAATTTTTAAGATGCAACAATTTGTGCTAAAAGTTCCGGAAATTTGTTAATCAAAGCGTCTGCAAATTTGTCTGTATCAATTTGAGTTGTTACGACAGCAAGCAAATCTTGAGGTAATTCATTTATCATTTTTTGTAAGTATTCAGGACGAATTACGCTCATCCCTTTGACCATTTCATCTTTTTCACGTTCTCTGTTGATGATTTTTGTATAAGCATCGGTGTCAAACTTTTCGAATAGTTTTGTTTCTTGATTTGCTAACATGTAGGTCAATTCTTTTTTCTGAGTCGGTTGGAGATTTTTTATTGCATTTTTGTAGTCTAAATCTCCCAGTTGACCGATTTGGGAAATCATTTCTTTAGCGTTCCCGTTGGCTTCTTTGCCTGAAACACTTTCGTAAATCTGTTGCAAATAAATTTCCGGTAAACGTTCCAAATTATTCAATAGCATTTGCTTATTCATATCAGTACCGGTTAGCAAATTGTCTAACTGTTCTTCCGGCATGAACTCAATAACTTGTTGTTGAGAAAATAGTTGAAACACCATTTTTACAAGTTCTTCTTTTGGAATATCTTTGACCAAATCCAGTAAGGAATCTTGCGTAAAGTAATTCAAACCTATAACAAGGTCGTTTGTTTCAAGCATGGGAACTAGTTTTTCCAATTGTGCTCCTGTCATTTCGGACATAATTGCCAGTTTATTTTCAGGGTCTGCAAGTTGGAAAAGTTCTACAAGTTGAGAAACGTTGGTGAACATGTCTGCAGCAAGTTGAATAGCGGCTTGGTTTCCATCAGCCGCTTCGGTTTGAATTATCTCTTCAATGGATTTGTTTTTGTACGTTTCCATTTTGGAAGTAGATATGTTCAACTTCGATTGGATATATGCTAAATCTGTGTTAATCGTAATTGACATGTAAACCTCAAAATCTCTCTTATATATATTAATGTATTTTTATTTTTTCAATTTCAAAAATATTACAAATTTTAACAAAAAGTAATATTAATTTTGAACTTTCGTATTTTATAATCGTAATATAAGTAACAAGGAGAAGGATAATGAAAAAGTTTGTTAAGTATTTTTTGATATTTTCTTTTTTTATTGTTTCGACACCTGTGTTGGCGCACCCGCCGGCTCCACCTTGTGATGCTCCGCCGCCACCACCTCCGCCTCCGCCAATAGTTCCTGTTGCGACATATTCAACACAGTATCAGCAGCCGTTTGACGGGTGTAATGAACATTATTTGCTAATAAATGAATTTACGACCGAATATTCAGACAATACGGCAAGTACTTCCAGATTGTATTCTGTTGTGAATAAAGATGGTGCAATGTTGGTAGAAAATGCAAAATCTGTTGAACATCTGAATAATGATTATGAACATTATTTTTTGATATACGAAAACGGACGTTATGAAATTGTTGATTCTTATGGCGTGATTTCTGGCGCTGAGTCTTTTACCAGTGCCAAACATGTTGCTTATGACAGAATTTTAGTTTCAAAAAGTTTGTCAGCTTTCAAAACCGGTTACGGAGTTGTAGATTATTCAGGCAAAGTTATTGTACCATTGAAATATCAAACGATAAATTACGGCAAATTCAATAACGGTTTGTATATGACAAAATTGAACGGTTATTGGGGCTTAATCAGTTTGGATAATGAAATTTTTGCTAAAAACGAAAACGATAATATCAAGGAATTTCTTTCTACTTATCGCTTGAAAAAACAAGGTAAATTCGGATTGTTGGGTTTTGACGGACATAAAATACTTGATACAACATACGATAGCATTGATACGATCGGAAGTGAGTATATTGTCGTAAAATCAGGCAAAAAATACGCTCTTTATGATGCTTACGGAAACGCACTTTCTCCGTTCAGGTACAAAAAGATAAAAATGGATAGAAATTCTGTGATTGGTGATACCGGAATTGTCTGGGAAACTATTGTTCAATAGGTGTTGATGAAGTTGTTGATTATAACAGGTCAGCAACTTCATTGTACATAATCATGTAAAAATCAGAACTTGTTAAATTTGGATTTTGTTTCATAAATTTTTTAACGTTGAACTTTGCTAAAAATTTATCAAGTTTTTCTATTGTCTTAGGATTATTTTCATTTTCTGTTTTTAATTTTTCAATGTAATTTTTAGTCAAATAAATTACATCATCTTCTGATAGTGCAGGTAATGGGCTAATATCAACTTCATCATTATCCTCTTCTTCGAGATATTTCTTTTCTTCTTTGGGTTGTTCTTGCTGATGTTGTTTTCTCTCTTGATTTGTAGAAATTGCTGATTCAATTCTTTGCCCAAATGGGTTACTTACCGAATTAAACATAATATACCTCTGAGTTTTACCATCATGCTTATTTTCGGTAAAAATCGTGGAAAAATTTAATTTAAGTTAATATTTCTTAACATGAACGCAATAATTTTGATAAAAAATCCTTTATATATATACAGGGGATATAAGGAGTATAAAATGGGAATATTTTCAGCAGTTGCAAAAGTTGCTACACGAGTTGTAAAAGCCGTAACCAAAACAGTTAGCGGATCAGCAGCAAAAGCAGTATCAAAGAAATCTGGTTCAATATGGTCAGGTGCCAAATCTTCAGCCAAAGCGGTTGCAGGTGGTAACGGCTTGGCAAGTCGTGCGGTTAAGAATTTGACAAATACTGCATCAAAACCATCATTTTGGAAATCAATCGGTAACGCTGTATCTAAAGTGTTTAAACCTATTGCAAAATACGTTCCAAAAGCGTTGAAAGTTGGTGCAAAATTATGTAAAAGAATTCCTATTATAGGTACCGTAGTAACTGTTGCTGTAGAAGCGCCAAATATTTATAAAGGCTATAAAAAAGAAGGCTGGACGGGTGCATTGAAACAAGTCGGTGGCGCCGGAATTGAACTTGGTTGTATGGCAGCAGGTGCGGCTATCGGTTCTGTTGCACCGGGAATTGGTACGGCTATTGGCGCGGTTGTCGGCGGTCTTGTCGGTTGGGGAATTAGAGCGTTTACTCTTCCTGAACCGGACGATGATGATGAGGTTGCAAAACCAAAATCTAATGAAAAAGCAAAAGCACCTAAAAAAGAAGAAAAACCGAAGGCAACGAAGGAATCAAAAGAAACAAAAGGCGCTCAAACTCCGAATAAACCAGAAGGGAAAACTTCGGTTCAAAAACCTTCTGCACCGGTAAAAACACCGGTTGGTAATGATGATGTAATTTCTTCTAATGATGACAAGGTTACTTCTGATAATGTTGGGGGACCTTCAAAAACTGATGATACCAAAGTTTCAGATGGCGAAGAAGATGAAACTACAGCAGATGTTACAAAACCTAAAGAAGGATATACTGATGACGAAATTGAACGATTGGTGGCTCTTGGTATGTCAAGAAAACAAATTAAACAATTGATTGAAAGTGGTTTTACATATCGAGATGTTGAGATGGCATTGATAACATCAATGTTGGAAGAATCACAAGGAGCCGCTAATCCGTTTGCATCAGAACAAGCACCACAAAGCACTTTAAAACTTGTCGGCTAAGGATACACTCGTTAAACTCGTACAAATTTTCTAAGTTTTCAGAATGACGATAGCCTTGCTAGGTTGCTCCAAAAAGTCATGCCGAACTTGATTCGGCATCTCTTCCAAAATCAAAATAAAACAAAGAATTAAGTCCCTAAAACCTTGTTATAACTTGATATGAAGGGACCCTGAAACGAGATTCAGGGTGACCTTTAGGTGTGTGCGTTTACTATTGTTGAATGACGATAGCTTTGAAAAGTAGGTCGGCATTGCTACGCCGACGGCGTTAATTTACGTGTCAGGCGGTGCCTGACCTATGTTGTATAATGTTCCCTGAATAACAAGAAAATATATTTGCTCATTGCATTCGCAAAAATTTTCTAAGTTTTCAGAATGACGAAATCCTTGCTAGGTTGCTCCAAAAAGTCATACCGAACTTGATTCGGCATCTCTTCCAAAATCAAAATAAAACAAAGAATTAAGT
Organism: uncultured Candidatus Melainabacteria bacterium; assembly: GCA_934692625.1. Lineage (GTDB taxonomy): Bacteria > Cyanobacteriota > Vampirovibrionia > Gastranaerophilales > Gastranaerophilaceae > Zag111. The sequence continues at coordinate 24 of CAKUUC010000016.1, read as the reverse complement.
CCCTAAAACCTTGTTATAACTTGA
>CAKUUC010000015.1 GCA_934692625.1 uncultured Candidatus Melainabacteria bacterium | reverse complement strand
CCTTTCAAGAAATAATCATGTGCGTTATCTGTAAAACTAAGCAGTGTGTCGGCTTTGTCGTAAAATGCCTTATCAAGCAGGTAGGGTGCAATTTTTTGCACCTTAAACTCTTAGCCATAATAATTTCACAGCTCTGCCAATTATATTAAAAAAGCCATTTAATTGCGTCGCTTTGTAACAAAATTCCTCCATAGGCCCTGACAAAATACTGGCATTAATGTGGAATATTGCTAAAAGCTCTGAATCTTTACCTGCTAATATAACAAAACATCCGCAGAGAGGCCATTGACGCGAATTTGCAGGTGTGCTTCAGTGAATTGACAAAGTTTCTTACAATTAGAATTCTAATTCTCTTAAAACTCGTGCGAGTAGTGACAAAATAAATTCTTATAATAAATACTACACTAGAATCGGATATTTACATTGGCTACTTCATAAAATATACCATGCAAGGGCGGCCACCGGTATCGTAATTTATTTGTTCTATAACTTCACTGTTTTTTGTTAAATAGTGCATGTATTTTCGAACCGTAACTTTTGAAATATCCAAAAATGCGGCAATCTGTTCTGATGTATGTCCGCTATTTGTATCTTCTCTTAAGTATTTGCGGATTTTGTCTAATGTCTTTTCTTGAATACCTTTTGGAAGTTCAAAATTATTATTCCCAAAATGTTCGCTATTCATAATTTCATCAATTTTTTTCTGATCCAGAACGCAAACATTATTTTTTTGAACTCTACACTCAACGAATTTGTCCAGTGCTTGTTGAAATCGTTTTTGTACAAAAGGTTTGACAAGGTAATCAATGACCCCAAAGTTTAAAACCGTATCAAGGGTATTTTTATCATTTGATGCCGTAACCATAATTATATCAGTATTAATTTCTTCCGTTCTGATTTTTTTTAGCAAAGATAAACCATCTAACACTGGCATATAAACATCAAGGATAGCCAAATCCACTTGATTTTCTGACAAATATTTGAACGCATCATTCCCGTTCCTGAAAGATTGAACAACATAAAAACGGGAATCTTGCTCAACATAATGAGTATTTATCATTGCAACCATAGGGTCATCTTCTACGATTAAAACCTTGTACATTTATTACCTCTTATTCATAATATTTAGGTGCTAATTTCATTGTTTGGAAAAATTCCCAATCGTGAGCAGGAAAGACTTTTGCATCATATTTTTTAGCCAAACGTCTTACTTTTTCGATTGATTTTAAGAAACTTACACTATCATACATAAAACCGCTCATTTTTGCAGGTGGTCCAAAAATTTCTGATGTATAAACGCAATCTTGAGGAAGAATTATAGTTTGTCCTTCAAGATGAACAACAAGCCCTAAGAGATTTGGAGTATGACCGGCAAGACAAACTACTTCAACCCCTTTTGCAAGTTCAAAATCCTCATCAACCAAATGATATTGTTTTACGGGTGCTTCCAAATCCCCTTTGATATAACCGCCATGAGTTTCTCTATCAGGGTTCATGTGAACTTTTGCAAGTCCATATTTGTAATCTTCCCCAGGAACATAAACATCAGCGCGAGGAAATAAATTGATATTTCCTGCGTGGTCTAAGTGCATATGAGAAAGTACAACTGTTTTAATATCTTCCGGTTTAACTCCGCAAAGTTTAAGTTGATTTTCCAATCTTTCTTCTTCTTTTTGATAAAGCGGATAAATTTCTTGCATAGTTTTGGGCCAATAACCGTTCATTGCTTCAGGGTTTGAGCCTGTGTCATATAAAATATAACCATCATCTGTTTCAATCAAATAAGCCATTACAGGCAGTTTAATCCATTCATTTTGAACATGCGGATTAGAGCGTGTTCCAAGTGTTGCACATGCAACAACGGTATTTTTATCGGTTTCTAAATACCCTGTATTTAGTGCATAAAGTTTCATCATTTCCCTTCTTTCTTAAATTTAACGGTGAATTTTGTTTCTATTTCCATTTCTGACGTAACCGAAATTTTACCGTTATAAGTCTCAATCAATGATTTAACAACAAAAAGTCCTGTTCCTCTTGAATTACTTTTTGTCGAAAATCCGTCTTTGAATATCTTTTTCAAATTAGATTTTTTTATTCCGTTGCCATTATCGCTTACGACAATTTTTATTTCTTTTGGCGTTGATAAAATAGATACATATATTTTTTTGTTGGAAACATCTGTTGAATTTAGTGAATCCATCGCATTTTCGATTAAATTCCCAAGCACTGTTATAAAAACATCTGACGGAATTCTTGTATCGTTTTCTTCCAGTGAACTAGCAGAATCCAATGCAAAATGGATGCCAAGTTCTGATGCTCTAGCAAATTTTCCAATCAAAAGAGCAGCAATAGATGGAATTTTAATTTGTTTAATAATGGTACTTATTATCTCTTTTTGTACCATACTGACATTCATAATGTATTCAACTGCTTCATCGTATTTTTTCATTTGGATTAAGCCTAAGATTACATGTAATTTATTCACAAAATCGTGATTATTTGCTCTCATTGATTCGACAAGATGTTTAACCCCGGTCAAATTTTCTGCAAGTTGTACGACCTCAGTTCTGTTTCTAAAAATAGCAAATGCTCCAACGATTTCTCCATTATCATAAATTGGCATTCTATCAGAAATTACGTAATCATTTTTTAATGATTTCATCTGCACATTGAATTCTTTTTTGCCTGTCGTTAAGAGTTCACCTAATCTTGATGCAGGATAAATCTCATTCAAATCTTTGCCGATAGGTTCACTTTCTGTTATATGCAGCATTGGAATTGCTGATTTGTTTATAAATATAACTTTTTTGTTTTTATCAATCGCTAAGATGCCTTCCTCTAATGCCATAAGGATATCTTCACGCAATTTAAACATTTCAAGTAATTTATTTTCATCCATAATTTTATTTTACCTTGAAATTACAACTTTGCTATTAAATATTAGGAAATTTATACGCATCTTCAATATCAACAGGCATTTCCTTGTACTCACAAGTGTTTATAGCCTTATCAAGATAATCGTACAATTCCTGTTTAAATTTTGGATGTGCACAATTTTCGATAATTGTTTTGGCTCTTTCTATCGGGTCTAAACCTCTCAAATCTGCAACCCCTTGTTCAGTAATAAGTGCGTGGATTTCATGGATTGTATGGTCAACGTGACTAACAAGTGGAACAATACAAGAAATTTCTCCATTTTTTGCAGTAGATTTTGTGATAAAAATTGATAGTCCAGCATTTTCGCAATAATCGCCAGAACCGCCGACACCATTCATCAAACGACAACCGTTAATGTATGAAGAATTAGTGTTACCATAAATATCTGCCTCAATAACTGTGTTAATCGCAATTATACCAAGTCTTCTGATAACTTCGGGGTGGTTACTGATTTCTTGCGGTCTTAGTACAATTTTATCTTTATATTTTTCAAAGTTTTTAAAGAACTCATCAATCTTATCCCAAGAGATTGTCAAGGACGTACCTGATGCACATTTAACTTTTCCTGCCTCAATAAGGTCGAAAATTGAATTTTGCAAAACTTCTGAATATACTGTTAAATCTTCAAAATCAGAATCTTTCAAACATTCTAAAACTGCATTTGAAACACTGCCGACACCTGCCTGAATGGGAGGAAGCGGATTACACAATCTTTTATGTTCAACTTCATTTTTCAAAAAGTTAACCAAATTTTTAGCCATAGCATCAAATTCCGCATCAGATGGTACAACTTTCCTTCCATTATCTGGAATTGTGCTGTGAACAACAGCAACAACTTTATCAAAATCACATTTTATATAAGGTGTTCCAATTCTATCGTCAACTTTTGTAATTGGAATAGGTTTTGTATATGGAGGATTTTCTGGAGAATAAACATCATGAACCCCTTCTAAAGACGCTGGAACATAAGTGTTTACTTCAATTATAATTTTGTCCGCACATTCTGCATATATGTTAGAAGTACCAACAGAAGTTGTCGGAATAATATTTCCGTTTTCATCAATCGCAGTTGCTTCAATTATTGCAACATCAACATGGTTTAAGAAATTTCTTTTTACCCATACAGGCATCAAACCAAGCGGAACATCATGATAGCCGACTTTCCCGTCATTAATCGCATTTCTCAAATCTTTATTGGTTTGGTAAGGAATACGTTTTTTTAAAGCTCCTTTTCTTGCAAGTTCACCATCAAACTCATCTCCGAGAGAAGCTCCTGAGTAAACTGTTAAATCAAGCTTTTCACCGTTATCTGCACGTTTGGCAAGCTCTCCTGCAATAACTTTAGGATACCCTGCAATCGTAAAACCACTAACACCAAGTGTCATATTAGGGTTTATAAACTTTGCAGCCTCAGCCGGTTCCATAACTTTAGTTAAATATCTTTTATCTCTAATCCTTTTTTCAAATTCTTTGTCCACAGTCTTTACCTCACTTACTCTTTCATTTACCAATAATTTATCATATTGATAAAATTTGTATGTACTAACGAAATTAAAAAAAGAGTTTGGAAAGTAAAGAAAGTTTTAAATAACGCAAAAAAATTTTTATACTTACAAAAGAATGTACAAAATTGAATTACAAAACTAACATATTGCTATAGGTTGAAATTGTAAGAAAGGAAATATAAAAATGGAAAACGAAATTAGTGCAGAAGAATTGATTAATTCGTTAGTTGAAAAAGCTCATAAAGCTCAACAAGAATTTGAATCATTTTCTCAAGAACAAACAGATGCTATTGTTAAAGAAATTGGTAAAGTCGTTTATGATAGAGCTGAAGAATTAGCCAGAATGACAGTTGATGAAACTAAAATGGGTGTTTATGAAGACAAAGTTGCAAAATGCCACGGTAAATCAAAATGTATTTGGAACAGTTTGAAAGGCAAAAAATCAGTAGGGATTATTGAAGAAAATAAAGAAACAGGAATTATCAAAGTTGCAAAAGCAAAAGGTGTCGTTGGTGCAGTAACCCCTGTAACAAATCCCGTTGTAACTCCAATGTGTAATATTATGTTTGCTATTAAAGGTCAAAACGCAATTATTATTGCTCCGCACCCAAGAGCAGAACATGTAAACAAATACGTTGTAGATCTGTTTAGAGAAATTTTGAAAAAACACAATGCTCCTGTTGATTTAATTCAAACAATCGAAAAATCATCAATTGATGCTACAAATGAATTAATGAAAAAAGTTGATGTAGTTGTAGCAACAGGCGGTGGCGGTATGGTTAAAGCTGCTTATTCATCAGGTCACCCTGCATTAGGTGTTGGTCCTGGTAACGTTCAAGTTATTATGGATAGAGGAATTGACTACGAAGATGCCGTTAAGAAAATTATCATCGGCAGAACTTTTGATAATGGTATCATTTGTTCAGGTGAACAAGCCGTATTCATTCCAAAAGAAGATTTTAATAAAGTTCTTGACTTGTTTAGAAAAAACGGCGTATTTGTTGTTGAAGATGAAGCATCAATTAAGAAATTTGCTGATACAATCTTCCCTGAAAACGGTCCAATCAATAGAAAAATTGTTGGTCAATCTGTTCAAACAATTGCAAAACTTGCTGATGTTGAAGTTCCGGAAGGTACAAGAATGATTTTGATTAAGGCAAGGGCAATCGGTAAAGGCAACGGCGAACCTTTATGTCGCGAAAAAATGTGTCCTGTAATGATTACTGCTCCTTACGATACATTTGAAGATGCTATTAAACTTGCTCAATCAGATTTGGAATACGAAGGAAAAGGTCATACAGCATCAATTCATTCAAATGATATGGAACATATTCGTTATGCAGGTGAAAATTTGACGGTAAGTCGTTTAATTGTTAACCAATCCTCATCAACAGGTGCAGGCGGCAGTTTGTATAATGGCTTTGCTCCAACTACAACATTAGGTTGTGGATCTTGGGGTAACAACAGTATTTCAGAAAACTTGAATTACACTCACTTAATTAACGTTTCTCAAATCGGACTTTATAATAAGGATAAAAAAGTTCCGACAGATGAAGAAATTTGGGCTTAAATATGTTGTTATAATAAATTCCGGATTGCATAATGTAGTCCGGAATTCTCCTAAAAGAAAGGATTTTTAATCATGAAACAGTTAATATTAAAACCGGAATTGCATAAATTCCAAACTTGCAAAGAATTTGCAAAAGAATTTGAATTGGGGGAAGATGATTTAATTCTTACAAATGAATATATTTTTAATCCATATTTCAAAGAATTAAATTTGCCTGTAAAAACAATTTTCCAAGAAAAATTCGGTGCAGGTGAACCAACAGACATTATGGTTGATGCAATTATTAATGAAGCCACAAAATATACTTTCAAAAGAATAATCGCAATCGGCGGTGGTACAATCATTGATATAGCAAAAGTTTTGGCAGTAACAAACGGAGAATCTGTCGATAAATTATACGACAAAAAAAATGAATTAAAGAAACATTATGAACTAATTATTATCCCTACAACTTGTGGTACAGGCAGTGAAGTTACAAATATTTCAATCATCAACAGAACAAGATTGGGTGTAAAAATGGGATTGACTTCGCCTGAAATGTTTGCAGAAATGGCAGTTCTAATTCCTGAACTTTTGAAATCATTACCGTTTAAAGTTTTTGCAACAAGTTCAATTGACGCTTTGGTACATTCTGTCGAATCAAGTTTATCCCCAAAAGCAACCGATTATTCCAAATTATTTGGTTATAAAGCTATTGAAATGATTATCACAAGCTATCAAAGACTTGTTAAAGAAGGTAAAGAAATTTTGCCTGATTTGATGGATACATTCTTGACGGCAAGCAACTTTGCTGGTATTGCGTTTGAAACAGCAGGTTGTGCAGCGGTTCACGCATTGAGTTATCCATTGGGTGCAAAATATCATGTTCCACATGGTGAAAGCAATTATGCCGTATTTACTGGTGTTTTGAAAAATTATATGGAAATTAAACAAGATGGCGAAATCGCAACAATGAATAAATTTTTAGCAAACCTTCTTCATTGCGATGTAAAAGTAGTTTATGAAGAACTAGAAAACTTGTTGAATTCTGTATTGCAAAAGAAACCTTTGCACGAATACGGTGTAACTGAAAAGGATGCAGAAGATTTCGCTGAAAGCGTAATGAAAACTCAAGGGCGTTTGATGGCAAATAATTTTGTTGTATTAGATTATGATAGAGTATTAAAAATTTATAAGGAGTTGCTATGAGTTTATTAGAAGCCGGTATGATGGCAAGCTTTGGATTAAGTTGGCCGATTGCAGCATACAAAACTTATAAATGTAAATGCGTACATGGAAAAAGCCTTACTTTTTCATATTTAATTCTATTTGGATATATTTGCGGAATTTTAAATAAACTTTTGCATAATAATGACTATGTAATTTGGATATATTACGCAAATGCAGCGTTTCTGTTGCTAGATATGTTTTTGTATTACAGATATAAAAATAATCCGGCCCCAAAAACTGCCGAACTTCCGATAGAAATAAACGAAGAAGTGGAAATTGATTAACAAAAAACAGCATACTTTAAGTATGCTGTTTTTATTGTATTAAATTTTTATTTTGTTGATATAGCAAAATATTCACATGAAGCCGCTGACACGAATTTGCAGGTGTGCTTCAGTATCACACATTAAGTATTTTATAAGTTTCAGTGAAATATAAAAACCTAGTTATTACTTGTTTATCAATGTTTATTAAGATATTTTTCTTAAATCTTCTATTTGTTTAAAAACTGACATATTAACCACATTTGTTATTTCTTTATAGAATTTTCTTACAAAAATTTCCAGCGTCTTCTGGCGGGTGGAGCCATAAAGAAGATGTCAATGACATCTCCTTTATTTTATTAATTTTATTAGTAAGAAAAGTGACTTTTAATGACCTTTGTTCTTCATATAATTTCATCATAATCATCCCTACTATCTGGAAAGAAAGTTTAAATGGTTCTATATTTACCCCAAATCCGTAGAAAGTCCAAATTATTTATAGTCAATTATAAATATTACTTTTTTTTAACATTAGGATTAATAAAAGCAATTCTAAAAAAAAAATGTTTTTATTATTATATACAAGAATTTTATTAGGGGATTTATTAAGGAGAAATAAATATGAAAATTTTAGCAACAACTGTACAGAAAAGTCTTAGGTTCTTGTCTAAACAAGCAGATGATATTGCTAGATATGGGAAGAATAATGTAGAAAGAGTAAATGTCAGTGATAAAATGTTAGATACATTCACACCCTTTAGAAGACTTTCTAAAAAAAACTGTACATTATCCGACCCTAAACATTTTATAGCAAAGTTTGAGGGCGAAATGGGACAAGATTTTTTACCTTTAAACTGGTCTAAACTATCTGAAGTTCAAAAGGTAGATTATATTGTTAGAGATAGGTACTCAAAACTTGTTTCTCATAAGATTATGAATGAGATTAAAAATGAACCTATTGAACATGGTTTCGCATTAAATTCCAAGGGAGATATTGTACATTATAGTGGGGGAAGCACTACACATTGTTCGATAAGAGTCCCTGAAAATGGTATTTCAATACATAATCATCCCGGCACTGAGCGTATGTTAGATAGAGATGAAATAGAGTTATTACAGAAGTATAGACCTACATCGCTTCATTCTGTACCACAAGGTGGAGAAGACCTTATGGAAAGTTGCAAACTGGGAGAAAGAGCCGGATATGTGGTAGATTCTTTAGGTAACAAATTTGTTACTGAACAATCAACAAAAATTTTAGAAAAAAGTATCCTTGAAAGAATGCAACATATAGGTAAATTAACTGGAGAAATGAATAAAGCAGATATGGCAAGTCAAATGTTGCATAACATGCGCGCTTCAAAAAAAGCAGAACTAATTGACAATATTTATGAAGAAGCTATAAAGTATTCAAAGTTAAAAGGAACACCTCAATATAATGACGATAGATGGCTGCAATACAGGGTAGATTTTGCAGAAGCTAAGTATAATCAACGTTATCTTGATTTAAGTTGGCGAGAGGAATTACTAACTGAAGCGGGTAACATCTTTGGTTTCAGATTTAGAAGAGTTTAATCGTTATGTCTCATATATAGCTAATTGTTGGTTTACTGCAATAAATTGCAGCATACCAACAATGGAACAGACTGGAGTATACGAAAAATTGTCTTTATATCAGCAACACCAGTTTTATCTTTTTTGCCATCAGCAGATTCTAATTTCAACTGGAAACAATTTGTTACCAGTTCATTAAAACCTTCTTTTTATAATCTTCCCTTTAGAATCCAATATTTTCTTATCATGCCGGAATTGTCAACGAGGGAGAAGCGCGCTACCCAAAGGACTAGCAAACTACCACGGGTAATCTTTGGAGATTTTCCATCCATCTTTCATTATAACAACTGAACATGCATCACCTACCGCATTTCCCCAATTTGCTGCCGCTTTTTGGTTACACACTCCAACTGTTGTTTCTTTTAATAGTGTATTTCTATCTGATTATTAGGTAAAAACGTAAGGAAACTAAGAAAACAAAGGGGATATTCTCAAGAAGAGCTTTCTCTTAATCTTGATTTAGATGGTTCTTATATTGGAAAAGTCGAAAATGGAAAACTTAACATAACAATTGACAAAATCGCGGCAATTGCAAAATTTCTTGATATTGATGTATCTGAACTATTCAAATAAAAAATGGGCTCAATACTAGTCATTGAACCCGAGATACGTATTTAATTTTACTTTATTAGTGTTGTTTATAAACCTTGCTTGTATAAGATTCGATATGTGGAGTATCTATTTCGAATACATGAATTCTTCCAGGTCCTAAATCAACTGCAATTTTACCTTGTGATACTTGGAATTCACTCTTTTCACCATAACTAGGCAACAAGTTCACTAACTGTTGATTTTCTTTCAATGTTGGAACAATTACATTACATGCAGTTCTTCTGTTGACATTACGATTCGCAATAACAAGTAACGTTCTGCCTTTTCTGTGTCTTGCAAACGCAATAACTTGGTCTGATTTATCTTTTTCTTTATTCAAAACAATATAAGAACCTCTTGTCACAACGTCATTATATTTGTCCCTAAGTTCCATTGCTTTTGCGAAAAATTCACCAATTTCAGGATTATTACCACCAGGTTTACGTGATAAATTGAAAATATCTAATTGATAAGGGTGAGTTTTCATTGTATTTGAATCTGTCTGAGTCTGGTCAGAAACCTTATCTGCATAACTGTAATTGTAGTAATCTCCTGATTGAAAGCCATCAACAGCATAAGGATTTAGCATCGGCAATGTCGCCTGCAATCCTGAGGTTAAATTACAAAATACAGTTCCGCCATGCAACATCGGTGATTTATCATCGTGAGTTGCAAATGAACCTATCAAAGATTTACCTTTTTCCAAGTCAAATGACATATTTAAGTTATCAATTACATAATCATGCAACTGTTGCGCAGTATTCCATTCATGGAATATGTGATATTGTCCGTAATAAGCATCAAAGCCTGCTCTTAAAGAATCTTCAGGTCTATCATAAGGCATATTTGCTTGAGGAGATGCATCTTCATAAGTATAAGTTTCCGCAAGCCAAGCAAATTCAGGGTTGCGCTTTCTTGAATATGGAATGATAATATCCCAAAATTCTACAGGTTTTGCTCTGGCGACATCGGCTCTAATACCGTCAACTCCGGCATCAATCATCATATCAACAAATTTTCTATGATATTCAAGTAATTCAGGATTAAGGGTTCTTTTACCTTCGTCTTCCCAAGGTTCAAACATTCTGATATCTCGCCAACCTTGCGGAGTTTTAGCAAGTCCGTTCCTTTCGTGAGCCATAAGTTCTGGGCGTTCTTCATACAAGTTATAAGAAGCACAACTTGGCAAATCAACCATTACTCTAATTCCACGATTATGACAAGCATCAACAAATGCTTTGAATTGTTCAATATCTGATCTCGGGTCGTTTTTATCAATCAAATTAGGGTCGATTTTTAACAAATCTTCCGGAGAATAAACAGAACCGGCTGTTCCGTAAGCGTTACTTTTCCCTGGTGGATTTATCGGTAAAATATGTAATGTATTGAAACCTTGTTTTTTAACTTCGTCCAAACGGTCAATCGCATTCAAGAATGTTCCACATTTTTCATTCCCGTCAATATATTCATTTCCGTTTGTATCCTGAGCATTGAACAATCTCGGAACTATCGCCAACATTTTAACATTATTTGTTAAAAACAAAGTTCTCAAATCGTTTTTATAAGGTTTAACTTCTTCTGCTTGTATCGTTTTTACAGAAGTTACGGCAGGAGCGTTAATCATTGCGTTATTTTTCAAAAATTTCTCAAGCAAATTATCTTCACTTTTTTCACTTTGAGTAGGATTTTGAACATTAGCGGTTTGATTTTGGAAAGGCAACAAACTGGAGCCAAACGTTTGAATATTATTTTTTCTATAAGAATAATATTGCGGAGTTATTGTAAGCATTATTGTTGACCTCCTTTATTATTTGCACTTGGCGCTTTCATTTTGCCGATAAAGAATTGAGATATCAAAGTTACGCCAATCAAACCGGCACCGAGTTTTCCAAACACACTGAACCATTTGTTGCTGTTATACATATTATTAAACCACTTGTAAACCATTTCGGTTGGTGGACAGCCATTCAATGTAAATTGAATAATAGACGGAGTTGAAACAGAGCGTCCATTTACTTTAAAATTAGGTTTTGCAAAGTTGTCATAACCACCATTTATTTCTAACAATTCTTTTCGATATCTCATGAATTCTTCTAAAAATCCTGAATTTTTAATTCTTTCATAAGTATCAGGGTGAACATTTTCATCGAACATAAATTTCATAACATTTTCGTAGAAATTCCTATCATTTGAATATTCAACTGCATTTTCTCCTGCTCGACCCAAGAATTTATTATTAACTTTTCCGCCAGTAACATCAACTTGACCATAATCAGTTCTATCAGGTTCCGGATTTCGTTTTGACCATAATTTTTCTGCAAAATCAGAAGTGTGACCGCTAATCATAGTTTGTTTTGCAAGTTCAATCATTTCTTCCTTAATTGCTTTTGGGATACGTCCATTCAAAATAGGATTATCGCCTTTCAAGTTTGCAATTCTATAGTACATATCCATACAGTTCAAAAATCTGTAGAATGAACTTTTTACACCCATAACACGTTGGTCAATAAAATCTAACAAAATTTGTTTTCCTGAGGTATTTGAAGAAACAATATCATTATGCCAACCAACAACTCCACCAATTTTTTCCGCTGTGTTAGTAAAACCTTTACCCAACAATGAATTTGTAGTTCTATCATAAGTTGAATTGATTAATGATTTGAAAGTGTTTGTATCGTCTTCTTTTGACAAATCTAAAGAAGATGTTTTGCTATGTATTGAGGACAACATCTGTTCCATTTTTGTCATAAATTGAGCGTAAGCATCCTTGTCTGCGACAAGGTTTTCAATCTTTGTTCGCAATACATCTTCTGATAATTCATTGTCTAAACGAGCCTTTTTAATTTCTGCGGCAGAAAAATTCAACGCTTTGAACATGCCTGAATCCGAGTCATTCCAAATATTTGCTAATGCGGTTTCTGCATCTTGACCTACCTTCAAATATGCGGCTTTATTCAACAGCATTTCTTCTGGCTTATGAACATTCAAGATTTCAGAAAATTCTTTTATACGTGAAATTTTATCAGGAGTAAGCATTGTTGCAGTTTCACTACCTAACACTTTGAATAATGGAGCCGTACTTTGAATTCCTGTTTTTGTATGAACTAACCTGTCTAAATTGAAATACAAGGCTTTCACAGATTTTTCGTCAAGTTCAGGAGCAACCGCTTGTATATTTTCACCAATTAGATACTGTAAGACTTTTGAATGTTCTGAAAATTCTTTGTATTCACCATTTAACAATCCTCTTGAATTTAATCTTTCTACAATAGCATCTTTAGTCGGTACAACTCTATTCAAAATTTCATCAGAAACTTTTGCTCGTTTCATCGTATCCCTGATAGTTTTTTGAATATTCATTACGCTATCTTCTGAAACTTTAAATTCTTTTTGCGGCAAAATGTTTTTCAAATCTTTTTCAATACCGACCGCAACTGTTTGGTCTAAACCTTCTGACAAATTTGCGGCTAATTTTTGAACCAATTCCGGTGTTACAGGTTTTCCTTCATTATTTTTAAGCAAAGTATTTAATGCAGCCTTATTTGCAGACATATCAATCTTTTTAATCTCATCTGAGAATTGAGTGAAAATTTTATCAGCCTCATTATTTACCGCCTTGTCTGTATACTTAGAAACCGATTTTTCTAAAGCATTACACATCAAAGCACTCAATAGCGGTGTTGCAAAACCTGCTGTTAACATCCACATTGTATTATTTTGAAGTGCAATTTTTCTCATTTTTTCTTGGATAAAGTTACGACGGTTAGGAATATCTTTCGGAACATGAAGTCTATCACCGATTTTGTTAATTTCTTTATCTGAATACAAATCCCACGGAATAAATTGGTGGTCTTGGTAGAACATCTTTTTTCTACCGTAGTTGTCTTCATACTGTTGACGAACATTTACACCATGTATAAGTTTTGCCGGCAATTGAATAAATAATTTAGGCCAAACGTCCATTGCTGCAAAAAATGTACCTAGTCCGATAAATTCAAACAATTTTGTTTTTGGTGTATTTTTCTTTGTAAACAAGTAAGTCGCCAAGGTTAGTCCGCCAAACTTTAATGCCATATCATTAATTCTACCCAATTCATGGTCATTTGCTTCACCTTTTACGGCATGATAAAGCGCTTTTACGTTATATTTGAAATCTTTTTGGATTTCTGACGGATAATCCATTATTGTGGTCTTGATAAGTTTACCGTTACTAGGCAAAGGTTTGATAAACGTTCTGTTTGATAATTCACGATGAACATCAAAATCTTTCGCAACTTTATCAGAATTATATTGTTGTGCGGTCGGATTGTTATTAATATAGGATTGCAGTAAATTTGTAGTTCTCATCTAACACACCACACTTTCTTTATTCGGATTAATTTGGCTATTTGTCTTTTTCGGTTTCTTCGTAATATGTAAAGAATTTACAACACCTAAAACTGTGGTCAATAACGTTGCTGCAATAAGTGCTTTTCCTGAATGTTTATCAAATTTTGAAACTTGTCCGCTAGGTCCATTATACAAAGCCTTTGAACTTTCAACAAAACTTCTGCCAAAAGTTTTCATCGAATGTACAAAATCTTTACCTTTCCAGAATTTTAGCGTGGCAACGTTAAAAAAATCGTCCCAAGGTTTTTGAAATGCCAACGCAACACCTGTTACCGCCCACATAAATGAAGAAAAACTTTTTGCCAACTTTGATTTTACTAAAACTTCTTTATACATTGGTTTAACGTCTTGATCTGAATCGTTCAAATTCTCGCCCAAACCGTTTTTCTTCGCAATTTTATCATATCTGAAATTGATTGCTTCACCCTTTGAAGTATCACCGTATAACTGATCCCAACGAGGGAAATCAACGCTTTCCCCTACCTTGTGATATTCAATACTTGTCAAACCACTGTCACTATCAGGATTTTCCTTCAAGAAATAATTAACTTTTGAATACGGAAGTTCTGTATCAATTCCGGTAAACCATTTTATAGGAGTTGTTATTAAAAATTTTGTAATATCCTTCAAACCTGCATATAGCAACACTCCCAATGCCATTTTATTGCCGAGTTTTGCGGCTTTTATCACACCATTATGGTTAAATTTATTTGTAACTCCGTTAAATACAGCCATCATCATGCCACTACCAATAATAAACGGCACCGTTCCCATAGTTAAAAATTCATAAAAGTTAGAATTGATACTACCTTTCAAACCTTTTGCAGGATAAACTGAAAACGCTTTAGTAACCTTATCCATGCCAATTCTGGTTCTTGTGACAATGTTATTAGGCATCAACGTATCATGCTCTTCTCCACCCGCTTTATTTTCTGGCGTAGCTTCATCTTTATTTATTTTATTATTATTCTCTGCTTTAAACCTTATGCTATTTTGACTAAAAGTATTAATTGGTAATATCATGATAACTCCAAAATTTACATCATTAGAATACGTGTCAACCTAAAAATTTGATACATTCTCCCCATATTTTTTACAAATATTAACAAATTAATTATTTACAAATATTGAAAAATATTAATGTGAACAACCCCATTATAACACAATAATATCCAAATATGTTAAGTGAAAATTTAGAAATAAATTTCATAAAATATTTTATACATAAATATCCCACAATACCGGATACTAAAGTTCCTGCAATTATTGCAACCCAGTTGTATGTCACAGCCTCTGCCACATCAATTTTTATAAGCGGATAAACCATAGATGCACCCAAAATAATCGGAATACTTAACAAAAATGAATATCTTGCAGCAGTTTGTCTGTCTAACCCCGCAAACAAACCGGTAGCAATAGTCAAACCTGAACGAGATAGCCCCGGAACTACTGCAATACCTTGCGCTAAACCGATTAACAATGATTGTTTTAAAGTTACATTTTGAGATAAATTAGCTTTATGTTTTGACATGTATTCACTAGAAAATAGCAATGCACCTGTTATCAACAATAATCCACCAACAATAGCAGGGTGAAAGACCAAATGACTTGCTGCTTTTTCAAGCGGCAAAGCCAAAACAACAGTAATTATAGTACCTGCAATGATATACAAACCCAATTTTGCCTGTTGGTTTTCGTAATTTTTAGTCTTTATAGCATGCCAGAGTGCTTTGCAGATTTCCGCAATATCTTTTCTGAAAAATATCAAAACCGCAATCAAAGTACCCAAATGCAACATAATATCTAAAAAAATTTCCTGAGTCGGTTGCTCTTCTGAGATAGGAACATTATTGAAAATCTTATAAAAATTTGACGTAAAAACTATATGTGCAGAACTTGAAATCGGCAAAAACTCACTCAAGCCTTGTACAATCCCCATCATCACTGACAGTACAATATTCATTTACTTAACTCTCCTTAAAAATAACTATTATTCGGCTTCAAAATAAGAACAACAAGAGGTTTGTGTTTCCCAAACCGTAATTTTACTCAATTGAACAATTTTTTCTTTCAATTTTGAATAAATATATGCTGAAATCATTTCACTAGAAGGGCTTTCTCCTTTGAATTCCGGCAATTCATTCAAATCTTTATGGTCAAGAGTATCTAATACAGCATTAAGTTCTCTTTTCAAGACTTTGTAATCAATCAAAATATTACTTTTATCTAATGTTTCACCACTTACAAAAGCTTCAACCATCCAATTATGACCATGTTGATTTTCGCATTCACCGTCATAATTCAACAAATGATGAGCGGCTGAAAAATACGCTTGTGTTTTAATTTCGTACATAAACTATCCCCTTATACATTTTTAATTATTTTCTTCTATTTTATTATCAAAAATAAAATCGCACAACTCTCTAACTGCCCCACGACCGCCACAAAGCGAAGATTTGAAATTGCAAACATTTTGCACTTTAGCAACAGCATCGGCAGGACACGCAGCAATCGCAACCTTTTCCAATATGCAAATATCAGGTTCATCATCCCCCATATAACTTACTTGAGAAAAATCAAGTTCGTATTTTTGCATAATTGCTTCAAGTATCGGTAATTTATTTCGTACACCCTGATAAACTTCAGTTACTCTAAGGTCAGATGCTCTGCGGTCAACTGTTCCATTGTTACGACCGGTTATAATCGCCGTGATATAACCGTTTTTTGTCATTTTAGCAAGTCCATGCCCATCTTTTGCATTGAATGTCTTGTATTCTGTTCCGTGTTCATCATAAGTGATACTGCCGTCAGTCATAACACCATCAACATCGAACGCTAAAAGTTTTATTTTGCTTGCTTTTTCTTTCAAATCCATTATGCAACACCTGCTCTAAGTAAGTCGTGAACGTGGATTACACCAACAGGAATATTATCATCACCAACAACAGGAAGGGCGGTGATTGAATGTTTTTCCATAAGGTTAAGAGCGGAGGCTGCGTAAGCATCACCTGTTATACGTTTCGGATTTTCCGTCATAACATCTTTTACGCTAAGTGATGTCAAATCAGAATGCCCGATAACAGTTCTTCTGATGTCACCATCTGTTAGAATTCCTGACAAAACACCGTTTTCATTAACAATAATCGCCATACCCAATTTGAATTGAGAAATTGTATTAATAACATTAATAAAGCTTTCGTTTTCTTTAACGATAGGCATTTTATCGCCTTTAATCATCAAATCGGCAACCTTGTAAGTCAAACCTTTACCGAGTTTTCCTGACGGGTGGAACATTAAAAAATCTTCTTTTGTGAAACCTTTTTTCTCCATTAAACAAACAGCCAAAGTATCGCCCATAGCAAGAGTTGCGGTTGTACTTGCGGTAGGTGCTTTACCTAAAGGACACGCTTCACGCTCAACAGAAATATCCAAAACAACATCACTTGTTTTTGCCAAAGTTGAATTCAAATTACCTGTCATACCAATCATCGGGCAACCAAATCTTTTAATAAGCGGTAACAAATTCATTAATTCTTGAGTTTCTCCACTGTTTGAAATAGCAATGATAACATCTTCTCTTGTAATTACACCGGAATCACCGTGAGTACTTTCTGCAGGGTGTAAGAAATATGCAGGAGTACCAGTTGATGACATAGTTGCCGCAATCTTTTTACCGATTATACCTGATTTTCCCATACCAGTAACGAT
This sequence comes from uncultured Candidatus Melainabacteria bacterium, assembly GCA_934692625.1. GTDB lineage: Bacteria > Cyanobacteriota > Vampirovibrionia > Gastranaerophilales > Gastranaerophilaceae > Zag111. Next base: position 38,544 of record CAKUUC010000015.1, on the reverse strand, counting down.
TACACGACCACGACAGTTATATAAAATGTCAATCGCTTTATCAAATTCTTCACCTATATTATTTTTCAAACGTAATATTGAATTAGCCTCAATTTCCAAAACTTCCTTTGCGAGTTCGTTAATTTTGCTTAATGTCATAGTTTCCATACCCACCTCACTAAATCTTCGACACTGTCATTATAATATAAATATCCTCTAAATGTCGGATATTTACAAAAACTTTATAAAATTTTATAAAAAACTTCCGATAAAAGACATATGACTATGAAACGAATTAATAAAAATATAAACAATTCAGAAATAATCGACTTGCGAAACAAAAACCTTTTTGAAACCTTGCAGGAAATCGTTTCATTATCTTCAAACTACACAAATAAAGGGATAAAAATTAAATCAAACATACCTAATATAAAAAATGTTTTAAAAGATTTACCAAACCTTCCGATTGTCGAAGTTTGGTAAATGAATGGAAGAATAACAAATTTCAGTGCTTTTCAGATTAAAGGATAATAAGAATTTAGGAACTAAAACCTTTGTTTTATTTTGGTTATGAAAGAGATGCTGAATCAAGTTCAGCATGACTAATTGGTGTGCTTACCAAAGGTTGTCCCATTGAAAAAAAACAAGAAACAAGCAAAAAGGTCACCCTGAACTGGTTTCAGGGTCTTTTTATATCAATATATAACAAGAATTTTGGACTTAATTCATTATTTTTTACGACTTTTCTGTCAATAAATAGTCTAAAGTTTTATTATAAAATTTTGCAAATTTATAGGCATTAATTAAAGAAATTTGACCGTGTTTACCAGTTTCTACATTAGACACATAAGCGGTGCTAAAATTCAATTCTCCGGCAACGGTTTCTTGAGATAATTTCAACTTAATTCTCTCATATTTCAAGTTTAATCCGAATATTACCAATAAATTTTTATCGTCCATAGATTAAATTTATAATCTTGACTTTATAAATACAATATTCTATCATTCATGATTATAGTCTATTGTTTATGAGGTGAAAAATGAAAAATTTTGGTTTTACGTTGGCGGAAGTATTGATTACATTGGGAATAATTGGAATTGTCGCAGCCATGACTATTCCAAGTCTAAATTCAAAAATTACAAAAAGCCAAGTAGAAGCAAGGACAAAAGTAGCATATTCAACAATTGCACAAGCAATGAAGATGTCAGAAAATGACGGAAACACCTCTGTAACGATACAGAATAATAGTACAACAAGCATGAAAGAATGGTTTAATAAAAATTTAGGCAACTCATTGAAAGTAACTAGTATATGCTTTCAACAAGCAGGTTGTTGGCATAAAAAAGGAGTTGTAAAGACATTACAACATCAAACGCCAAGCTTTGAAACAAATGTCGGAATAGATGACAGCACATTAGGCTGGGGAACATTAACATTCAAAACCGCAAAAGGAATTTGGGGGAATTTAGATGGAAGTACTTCCGGCACAAATTCCAATCTTTTTGGAGTTGATGCAAAAGGAAATTCCTTAGAATTTTATATTGATGTAAATGGAGATAGAGGACCTAATATAATAGGTAAAGATATTTATATATTGGTCTACAATGATGACCTTGGAACAGTTCCTGCAGGTTATAGCAGAACAAAAGCACAAGTTGAACAAAATTGCTTAACAGGTAACGGTTATTGGTGCTTGAGCAAACTTATGCGTGACGGTTGGAAAATTGACGATAGAGTTTGGAAAAGATAAAATATTTACCCTATTTTCAATTTGTGATAGACTAAAGAAAAAGAGGGATAATTTATGGGTCAAACATTAGTTGAAAAGATTATATCTAACCATGCCGGCAAATCTGTTAAAGCCGGAGAATTAGTCATTACAAACGTTGATGTTTGTGCGGTGCAGGACGGAACAGGACCGTTAACAGTTCAGGAATTCAAAAAACTCGGTAAAGAAAAACTAAAAAATCCTGAAAGAACAATTTTGTTTATCGACCATGCTTCTCCTAGTCCTAAAAAAGAATTATCCAATATGCACACGATTTTGAGAGATTTTGCCCGTGATTACGGTGCTGTATTATCAGAAGTCGGTTCAGGTGTTTGCCACCAAAGACTTGTTGAAACCTTTGTAAACCCGACAGAAATTTTAGTAGGTGCGGATTCTCACACTTGTACCTCAGGTGCGTTGGGTGCGTTTGCAACAGGCATGGGTTCAACTGACGTTGCTGTTGCTATGGCACTTGGCAAAACTTGGTTAAAAGTTCCGCAAACCTTCAAAATCGTAGTACACGGTAAGTTTAAAAAGGATATTTGCTCAAAAGATTTGATGTTACACCTAATCGGAATGATTGGAGCAGACGGAGCAACTTATAAAGCCTTAGAATTTTGTGGCGAAACAATCGACAATATGTGTATGGCAGAACGTTTCACGCTTGCTAATATGGCAGTTGAAGCCGGTGCAAAATGCGGTTTGTTCGTACCTGATGAAAAAACTAAAGAATATTTGATTTCTCGTGGAAGAGGAGATAAATTCAAAGAAATTAAGCCTGATGAAGATGCAAATTACGAAAGAATAATTGAAATTGATGCAAGTGAAATTGAGCACACTGTTTCATGCCCGCACACCGTTGATAATACAAAACTTGCAAAAGAGTTGAACGATATCAAGGTTAATCAGGTTTATGTCGGAACTTGCACAAACGGACGTATTGAAGATATGCGAACCGTTGCAGAAATTTTAAAGGGTCACAAGGTCAAAGACGGCGTTAGAATGCTGATTTGTCCTGCTTCTCGAGATATTTATAAACAAGCATTAAAAGAAGGATTGTTAGAAATCTTTATGGACGCTAATGCGGTAATTTTACCACCAGGATGCGGTCCTTGCGTTGGAATTCATGCCGGTATTTTGGCAGATGATGAGGTTTGTTTAACTACCCAAAACAGAAATTTCCAAGGTCGCCTAGGGAACACTAAAGGTTACATCTATTTGTCCTCTCCTTATGTTGCGGCCTGCTCTGCAATTAACGGATACATAAGCGACAAAATAGAAGAATAAGTTTTTTATATCATATTATATCATACTAGAGGCGGAGACTTTTTAAGACTCCGTCTTTCCTTATGAGTAATAGAATGGGATTTTGGGTGTACTTAGAAAATGTTACGTCATTCTGAAAAGATTAAAAATCAAGCAATTTTAATTGCGTTGATTTTATCTTATTCAGAATCTGTCCCCCGAACTTCTTAACAAAATTTTATACAAAAATGAAGAGGTGCGTGTTTGTTATATAATGGGTTAGATACAGAAAGGTGGTATTATAGATGAAAGAAATTGTTGTATCAGGAATGCGCCCCACAGGGAGATTACACTACGGACATTATTTGGGAGTAATTCAAAATTGGATTTCTCTACAAGACAAGTATGATTGTTATTTCTTTGTAGCTGACTGGCATGCCTTGACAACAAAATATGATAGCACCGAAAGTTTAAGACAAAATTCGCTTGATGTAGTAATTGATTGGTTGGCTTGCGGACTTGATCCGGACAAATGTAACATATATGTTCAATCGCTAATCCCTGAAATTGCAGAACTTAACATATATTTGGGAATGATTACTCCACAAAACTGGGTTGAACGTGACCCATGCCTAAAAGATATGGCTAAAATTTTGAAATCAAAAGATGGGCAAGGTTCTCAAATTAACTACGGTTTAATGGGTTATCCTGTTTTGATGAGTGCTGACATTTTGATGTTCAACACCGACTATATCCCTGTTGGTATTGACCAAGTTGCTCACATCGAAATCACACGTGATATTGCAAGAAGATTTAATAATATTTACGGCGAAGAATTTTTCCACGAATGCAAACCATTATTGAATAATTGTTCATTAATTTGCGGTTTGGACGGCAACAAAATGGGTAAATCCTTCAACAACGACATCAAAATTTCTGATAGTGAAGAAGTTGTTACAAAGAAAATTATGACAGCGATAACAGACCGTTCAAGATTAAGAAAAGACGATTTGGGTCACCCTGATGAATGTGAAGTTGCGTTCAAATATTGGAAAGTTTTTGGAACAGACGAACAAATCCAAACTGTTCGTTGCGAATGCGAAAAAGGTCAAAGAGGTTGCGCTCAATGTAAACGTCAATTAGCAGGCGTTATCAACGAAAAATTTGAACCAATCAGAGAAAAACGTAAATATTACGAAGAACATATTGATGAAGTTGAAGAAATCATCAGAAAAGGGACTGAAAATGCTCGCGCTAGAGCAAGAGAAGTACTTAAAAAAGTTAGAAGTCTGGTTAAAATGTATTAATTTTGACTTAAAAATTAAAATTTGTATAATGTAAACTATTGAAAGAGGTAATAAATGAACAGTGTAGTTATTGTAGGTAGAGTAGGCAGAGATGCTTCCGAAGGTTTCAGAGCATTCGATTCCGGCAAAATGAAAGCAAGTTTTTCTGTTGCCGTAAACAGATGGGATTCTAAAACAAAATCAGAAGTTACTGACTGGTACAATGTTGATATCTGGGACAAACAAGCAGAATTTGCCGCAGAATATGTAAAAAAAGGCAGACTTGTTGCTGTTGACGGTGCAATTGCAAACAACAAATGGATTGACAAAACAACAAACAACGAAAGAGAAAATTTCTACATCAGAGCAAATACTATAAGATTACTCGGTTCAAAAAGAGATACTGAAGAAGCGGTATTATGATAATTAACTCAAATACAATAGGAATTATTGCAGACGATTTGACGGGTGCTAACGATACGGCACTCCAGTTTATGCTGAACAATGTCGATACAAACATTTTGCTAAACACCGATCAAGAACCGGAAAAAGCAAATACTTCGCAAGCGTGGGCAATTGCAACAGAGTCAAGAAACATTGCTCCTGAATTTGCATTTGAAAAGGTAAAACTTGCAACTCAATATTTGGTTGACAAAGTTAACCCTGATTATTTCTACAAAAAAATTGACTCTACAGTTCGTGGAAATATTTCGGTTGAAGTTTTATCTATGTTGGAAGTTTTGGGTTGGGACGCTGCAATAATCATGCCTGCATTTCCACAAGAAAATAGAATTACTGTTGGCGGATATCATTTGTTAAAAGGTATTCCTATTGAAAGAACAGAAATGGCAAGAGATCCGCATTCTCCAATTTATGAATCACATTTGCCGACACTTCTTCAATCTCAACTCGGTGAAAATTTGAAAAACCTTGTCGGTTCTATCGAGTTAAAAACGATTTTAGATGGTGCAGGACCTATTTTACAGGCAATGAACAAACTCATTGAAAACGGAGTAAAACTTATTGTTGCGGATTCTGTTTCAATCACAGATTTAGAACAAATTGTTCTTGCTATGCAAAAATCAAATTACAAAATTCTACCGGTTGGTAACTCGGCTGCCGGAAGAGTTTTGAGTAATGAATGGTTTCCTCGTACTGAAAAAAGTGTCGAAGTCTTACCTATAAAAATTCCAAGACTGCCTAAATTCATAGTTTCTGGCAGCGCTACACAAATTACCGCAAGCCAAATTGACAAATATGAACAGTCGGCGGATTATGAAGAAAATACACTTGTTATTGAACTCGGAATGGACGATATTTTGGCTGGGGTAAAAGATGAACTCGTAACTCGCATTATATCTAACTTGACGGGTGAAAATGTGGTTATGGTTCATACGTCGAAACTGTTAAATAATTTTGACGGATTTTCTGATGATACAATGAAAGCCGATTTATCTAAATCTGGTTTAGCGGGTGCTGTTACTGACTTTTTGGCAGACTTAACAGGACGAGTATTAGAAAAAACGAAAGCGGTTTTGATTACGTTGGGTGGAGAAACTTCTTACAAATGCTGCAATGCAATTAATGCCAACCAACTAAAACTTATTGATGAAGTTCTTCCGGCTATTGCATTGAGTAAAAACACCAAATCTGACCAGTTTATCGTAACAAAATCAGGAAATTTGGGCGGTGTTAATACTCTTATTGAAATTATAAATTATTTTAAAAAACACGAAGTATAGAAAATGAACAAAATTGCAATTACAACTGGCGACCCTAACGGTATAGGGGCGGAAATTACAATAAAAGCACTGAATAACATGAATTTGGACGAAAATAAAATCGTGCTGATTTCTAACAAAAAAGTGCTTAATTTCTACGGGAATTTGAATAAAAATTATGAAATTATCGAAATTCCGTATGAAAAAGAAAATATCAAAGTCGGCGAAATTACAAAAGATGCTGGAGAATTTTCGTTTCAATCATTAAAAAAAGTTTGCGAAATCAAACCTACAGCAATAGTTACGGCACCTGTTGCCAAAGAAGCTATGCACTTGGCAGGACATTTATTTAACGGTCAAACAGAGGTTTTACAACACTATTTGGCAAAAGGTAATCAACTTGCAGAAATGTTATTTATCGCAAACACTTTCAGAGTTTTGCTTTTGACAAGACATTGTGCACTAAAAGAGATTTCTTTAACCCAAGATTTGGTAGTCACAAAAATTCAAAACTTGGCACAAACTTTCAAAACTAAATTTGGAATAGAACACCCAAAATTTGCACTTTGCGGATTTAACCCTCATGCCGGAGAACATGGAATTATCGGCACAGAAGAAATCGATATTTTACTTCCCGCAGTTGAAGAACTGAGAAAATCAGGAATAAATATAACTGACCCATTGCCTGCAGATACTCTGTTTGTTGATGCTGCAAGACATTATTTCAAAGGTGAAAAAGACGAATTTGACTGTTATATTGCAAACTACCACGACCAAGGGCTTATCCCGATAAAAACAGTTGCCGGAATGGGAACGGTAAATACAACCATCGGTTTAGATATAATAAGAACTTCACCCGGTCACGGTACGGCGTTTGACATTGCGGGAAAAGGTATTGCGGACGAAAAAGGCATGATTGCGGCAATTCAAACGGCATTAAAATTTTCAGAAAAAAATTAACAAAATAGCAAAATTTTAGATTTATAGTTTTTATACAAACATCATGTTAATTTCAAAGATTTCATATTTTTCAAACAATAACAAATATAAAAACATAGAAGACAATAACCCGACCTTTGGGCAACGATTGCCGAAACTTCCTGTTGAAACTCCGAGGTTTATACACAAATTACCTTGCGGATGTTGCGGTGAACCTATGATTGCCAAAGACGAATTGCCGAAATTGTTAAAATCCTTTATGGCAGGCTCTAAAAGAGCATTGGAAAATTCTATAATTGCGGACAAATACAACGGCACACCCGAATACGAATTTTTACAACAACTTTCGGCGATTGAACCTAAAAAATCCATACGAGAACTTATTTCTGTACCGGAAAACAAAATAAAAATAAACACCCTGCCTGAGAAAACTCAAATAGGGATAAAACATATTGCCTTGCTATCAGACGGCATCACGGTAAAGGCTCCGAAAGTTATCCAAAAACTTTCAAAATTTTATGACAGATTTTCAAAAAGTGACCGAAAATTGTTTGACATGATGGAAGTTTATTCAATACAATTCCCTAAAAAGACTTTTGCCGAAATCTTCAATCTGCCTGAAATCTTTTCAAAACACCACAAAAATTCAGAAGCTTTTGCACAACAGACACTTGCACAAAAAACAAATACTTTTAAAAAAGTTCGTGATTTAATAAGTGAATTACCTGACAAACGCACGGTTGAAGAGTTTCAAAAGGCTCATCTTGAGGCGGTGAAGGTTCTGAACGGAAAATTTTACACTCCCGAAATAAAAAAAGGACTTATCGAAGAGATTTACAACAAATTTTTAAAAGAAAATCCGCAAAATTTAAAAATTACACGAAAACTCAAATCCATTGCTCGTTCATTCCCTTACGAAACGGCAAGAACAGACGATTTTATAGTAAATAGCGTTATCAATCGAAAAACCGATTTAGATATAGTAAAAACTTTTTTGATGGAATTTCAGTCAACATTTGAACACGTTCACCCCAAAAGTCAAAACGGTGCAGATTCATCAGGGAACGGTATTTTCTTGTGCAAAAAATGCAATAACGAAAGAACAGACTTGCCTTATCCGTTTTTCTTAAGATTTCACCCTGAAATAAAAAAAAATCTTCAAAAACAGTTAAACCGAATTATGTCATATATCAAACACGGCAAACTACCTGATTATGAAGATTATCCGCTGGAAATCAAACAAACCGTTTGGCAGGAAACCGACCACACAATAAAATTAAAAATTGACGAATACCTGAAATATAGAGAAGAGCAGGCAAAAAGCCGACTAAAAACGATGAAGGTGAAACTTGCAAAAAATGACGAGGCTTACCAAAAATCTTCTCAACAACTTGAAGAAATTGATAAAAGAATAGAAGAAGTTATGGTCGTTTTGCGGAAGTTGAAGAAAGAAAAACGTGAAGTTCAAAAAGATTTTGACGAAGTCGCAGGAATTAGACAAACACTGGAAAGCAAAGTCAGCCGCAAAGAATTGGAATTAAAATACGCAACAACTGCGGTTGAAGACGTAAAGGAAGCCGACAGCAAAGAACGTGCCAAAAGAATTAAGAAAATTAAAAAAGAACCCAACGAAAAAAAATAAATTTTCGGGCTTATTCTTTCTCGTATAAATCAAATTTGTAGCCCAAAATTTCAAAAATCAAAAGTGCTTCACTGAATTTTATTCTGTTATGTTCCAATTTTGCACGCAAATTAAAACGAGTATATTTAAACTCGGACAACTCTGTCATACGACGAGCAAGTTCGGCTATCGTAATTTTATTCCTAAACAGAAGCAGTCTTATCACTTCATTTATGTCAGTTTTTGAATCAATGTCAATATTTATACCCATGCTTATATTTTAGTTTAGTTTTAATAATATTGACACTTTGTGGAATTTATATTATATTGTTAATTATATATTAACTTGTTAATAATATCTTAGCGTTTTTGTAAACTATTATAAAGAGGGCATTATGAAAAAATTGAAAAAATACGCATTCACTTTGGCGGAAGTTCTTATTACTTTGGGAATAATAGGGGTAGTTTCGGCAATGACAATTCCCTCGGTAGTGCAAAAACAGAGAGAAAAAGAAACAATAGCAAAACTCAGAGTGGCACAGTCCATACTCACAAATGCCGTTAAAAATGCAGAAGTTGAATATGGAGATGTGGAAACTTGGGGATTTACTTCAACAACGGGAAAAGATGCAACAATTATTGCGGAAAAACTCAAACCGTTTTTCAAAATCGCCGTAGATTGCGGCTTGAACGACCCGCAAGGAAACTGTATTCCAAACTCAATGTATAAACAATTAAACGGAAATAATCACAGCAACTATGCAACTCAAAGAGGGGACACTTATAAAATTACCTTGCTTAACGGAAGTTCGCTTTGGTGGAAAGGTAAGCAAGACGATTTGCGAATTATTACCTTTTGGGTCGATGTAAACGGAAAATACCCGCCAAACACTTACGGTAAAGATTTGTTCGTTTTTGCTTACGAAAACGGCGGAATCCGTCCGCTCGGAGCACCAGATTCTGATTCACCTGCCGACAGAAGTTGCAAAAAGACCTCAAACGGCTGGGGGTGTGCTTACTATGTACTTCAAAAAGGCAACATGAATTATTTACACTAACCTTAATTTAAGATTTACTTATCTAAACATGTTATTGACAAAATGACGATTAACGCCCACAATAGATATAAGTTTGAGGGGAATATTTATTATGGTTAAAGAAACATATTTACACGATAAACACGTTGCATTAGGTGCAAAAATGGTTGATTTTGCAGGCTGGCACATGCCTGTTCAGTATTCATCAATCATTGAAGAACACAAAACAGTAAGAGAAAATGTCGGACTTTTTGATGTTTCACACATGGGTGAAGTTTTTGTGTCAGGAAAAGAAGCCACCGCCTTTTTGAATAAAGTTGTGCCACAAGACATAGAAAAACTTGATTATGAAAAAGCGGTATATTGCCAATTACCGAACAAAAATGGCGGACTCATCGACGATTTAATCATCTACAAAATCGGTATAGAAAATTATCTTGTAATATGTAACGCATCAAGAATTGACGAGGATTTGAACTGGCTTGTTCGCAACAAAAGAGGTATGGACGTTAAAATTGACAACCAATCACACAACTATTCGCTTTTGGCAATTCAAGGTCCACGAGCAATCGACCTTATCAGAAAAATGGGCTACAACGTGCAAAATCAAGCCTCATTTACAATTAAGCCTGCAATCATCGAAGGTATAAGACTTTTAGCCTCAAGAACAGGTTACACTGGCGAAGACGGTTTTGAATTACTCGTTGAAAACGAATTTTCAGAATTTTTGTGGGATAAAATTTTGGAAGAAGGCAAAGAATTTAACATTAAACCAATCGGATTAGGTGCAAGAGATACCCTAAGACTTGAAGCCGCTTTGCACTTGTACGGAAACGATTTGGACGAATCAACAACACCAATCGAAGCAGGTCTATCTTGGTCTGTACCAAAAGACAAAAAAGCGGATTATAACGGCAAAGAAATCATTATGAGCCAAATATCAAACGGAGTTTCAAAAAAACTTGTCGGGCTTGTAATGCTAGATAGAAACATCGCAAGACACGGCTATGAAGTGTATTATAACGGTGAAAAAGTCGGACACGTAACAAGTGGCTGCGTTTCACCAAGCACTGGCAAAAATATTGCACTTGCTTATGTAAAAAATGACAAAGAAATTTGCACTGACACCGTTGTTCAAGTTATGATAAGAGAAAAGTTACATGATGCTAAAATTGTTAAAAGACCTTTCGTTCCTAAACGAAATCGTGTAAAATAAAATTGTATGAAAAGGAGAATTAAATAATGAGTTTTGTAGAAGATATTTTATGTGCAAAATCGCACGAATATATTGTGAAAGGTGATACTTGCACCGTTGGGTTGACAGATTACGCAATAGAACAACTTGGCGACATCGTATTTTTGGAATTGCCTGAAGTTGGTGACGAATTCTCAAAAGGCGATACTTTCGCAAATATTGAATCTGTTAAAGCCGCATCTGAAATCTACATGCCTGTAAGCGGAAAAATCGTTGAAGTAAATTCAGCACTTGTTGATGCTCCGGAATCATTGAACGAAGATTGCTACGAAAACGGTTGGCTTGTAAAAATTGAACCGACAGGCGATGAAAACGAATTTGAAGATTTATTGACTTATTCTGAATACAAAGAAGAATTGGAGTAATATGAAAAACTTTTTAGTACATAACGAAGAAACCACAAAAGAAATGTGCGAAACCATTGGGATTAGTACGGTTGAAGATTTGTTTAAACAAATTCCGCAAAACGTTAGAATGCAATCACTTGACCTGAACGAGGGCTTGAGCGAACTTGAAACCCAAAAAGAAGTCAAAAAACTTGCTAATAAAAACGCTTCAGATTATGCAATTTTTGCAGGCGGCGGAATGTATAACAAATTCGTTCCTGCTTGTATCAATCAAGTCGCAAGCAGATTTGAATTTACTACAGCCTACACACCGTACCAACCAGAAATTTCCCAAGGCACACTTCAAATTATGTACGAATTTCAGACGATGATGTGCAGATTAACCGGCATGGACATTTCAAATGCAACTGTTTATGATGCAGGAACGGCATGTGCTGAGGCGATTTTAATGGCTTGCAGAATTTCTAAAAAAGAAAAAATCTGCATTCTAAATTCGCTAAATCCTGAATACAAAGAAATCATCAAAACCTACACATATTCTCAATCTATTCAAACGGATTGGGTTGATGAAATTCCATCTGACACAAAAGATTATGCGTGCGTTTTGGTTCAAACTCCGAACTATTACGGAGAAATAATTACTCCGAGTGAAGTTGATTGTTTACTTGTTGTATGTTGTGATGTGTCATCTCTTGCACTTCTCAAACCGCCTGCTGAATACGGTGCAGACATTGTAGTCGGTGATATTCAGACTTTAGGAATTCCTATGAATTTTGGCGGACCAAGTGCCGGGTTTATCGCTTGTAGAGAAAAATTTATGCGACAACTCCCGGGAAGACTTGCAGGCAGAACCGTTGATGCTGACGGGAAACAAGCCTTCTGTTTGACTATTCAAACAAGAGAACAGCACATCAAACGAGAAAAAGCAACAAGTAATATTTGCTCTAACCAAGCACTAATCGGTCTGTGCGCAACTTTGTATTTGTCAGTTATGGGCGAAAAAGGCTTCAAACAGGCAAGCAGTATTTCGACAGCAAACGCTCACAAATTGTCAGAATTGCTAGTAAAAAAAGGTATAAAAACACTTAATAAGAATTTCTTTAACGAATTTACTATTGAGGTTGAAAACAGTGACAAATTCTTGCAAAAATTGAAAGAAAACAAAATTATCGGCGGTATAAAAATAGACGATACAAAGGTTCTAGTCGCAACAACAGAAATGAATTCAGACGAAGAAATCGAAAAATACGCAAGTTTGGTGTAAAATCGTCATTCTGAAAAGATTAACAATCAAGCAAAATAAAGAATGTAGGGTGGAAAAAGTAAAGCGATTTCCACCTTTTCAAAAATATAAAACCGTTCGGAAACTACCGAACGGTTTTTATATTATATTTTACACAAAAATCCTTTTTTATTCTTTAACTTCTTGAGCCGGTTTTGGTTCGTCTGCACCTTCAACTTTACCTAAAATTTGAGGGAGTTCAATACCTGCTTGACCCGCCAAATCGTGCATTGCAGGTAATGATTTGATAAGGTCTTTCATAAAGTTAGCGGTTGTAGAACCGTTAGCAGTGCCTGTTCCGCCGTCCCAAACAGTAATCTTATCAAATTTGATATTTTTAATTGCATCAACTTGTTTTTCAACAATTTTTTCGATTTTTTCAATCATCAAGAAACTTGTAGCGATTTCAGGCCTGTTGTTAGAAATTTTAACAAGGTCTTGATAACCTTTTGCTTTTGCTTCCAATACAGCCTTAACACCTTCTGCTTCGGCAAAGTATTTTGCCTTGATTGCATCGGCTTCACCGAGTGCGATACGTCTTGCTTTTTCCGCTTCTGCATCTGCTTGAACTTGAACTTTCAGTTTTTCAACTTCTTGTCTTGCAAGTTCTTCTTTCTTCAATTTTGCTTCTTCTTGTTCTTTTTGAGCAAGTAATACATCTCTTTGAGCGTTTGCTTTTGCTACTTCACCTTCTCTGAACGCATCAGCCTGTTTAACTGCCAAAGTTGCGTTATATTCTGCAATATTTGCTTTTGAAATGTTTTCACCTTCAACTGCTTGCGCTTCAAGGTTTGCGGTTTGAATACGTTGTTCTTTCATTGCACTTGTCTTACCGATTTCAGTTTGAGCAAGTTGTTCGGCAACTTCAACTTCTTTTACTTTATTTGCTTCCGCTTCACCAATAACTGCGGTTGAATTGATGTTGGCTGTTTGTACTCTTTGTTCTTTTTCCGCATTAGTTTTACCGATTGCGGTTTGAGCAAGTTGTTCGGCAACTTCAACTTCTTTTTCTTTGTTTGCTGAAGCTTCACCGACAGCACCGAGTTTTTCTTGTTGAGCAACTTCAACTTTTGCTTTGTTGATTGCTTCAGCTGCGGCTTTTTTACCGATAGCGTCGATATATCCTGATTCATCTGTAATATCTTTGATGTTTACGTTGATGATTTCAAGACCGATTTTATTAAGTTCTGTGTTTACGTTTGCGTTAATTTGTTCGAGGAATTTTTCTCTGTCTTGGTTAATTTCTTCGATTGTCAAAGTTGCAATAGCAAGACGTAATTGACCTAAAATGATGTCGCTTGCTTGTGTTATTACATCAGGTTTTGTCAAACCTAACAAACGTTCTGCAGCGTTAATCATAATCTTAGGGTCTGTAGAAATACCAAAAGTAAAGGTTGACGGTACAGCTACACGGATATTACCTTTTGACAAGGCACCTTTCAAGTCGATATCAGTTGTCATAGGTTCTAGAGAAAGAACTCCGTAATCCTGAATTAACGGGATGATAAAAGTTCCACCACCGTGTACGCATTTTGCGGTTTTTTCTCCGCCGGTCTTACCGTAAACTACGATAATTTTGTTTGATGGGCATCTTTTGTATTGATTTGCTATAAATATAAAGCAAGAAATCAATATCAGTGCTGCTGCAACTATTAATCCAAACATTTTTCCTCCTTTTTATTTTGTTTGATTATTTTTAATTCTTATTCTGCTTTTTCAATAAATAGTGTGTCGTTTTCAACTTTTACAACTTTAATCGGGGTAAAGGCTTTAATTTCTTCATTTGTTGTATTTATCGCATTAACTACCGATAATTGTTCATTGATGTCTATTTCTATTTGACCTTCGGCGTTTGGTGCAAAATGAGTGTAAGCTTTCCCGATTTTATTTAATGCAGTTGTGTAATCTTTTTTTATGTTCTTTTCTAATTTTCTTACGCTGAACATTAAAAATGCTGTTCCTGCCATAAATGCAAGACCGACAAGGATAGCGACTAAAACGTTCACAATATGAGAAAACCCAAACTGTTTTAATCCTGCATAACCCATCCAACCAAAAGCCATAAAAAATGCTAAAACTGATTGAATTGAAACGAAATTGAATGAACAATCGGTGTCAATTTCTGAGTTGAAATCTGCAATAACTTCACTATCTCCGCCGGTAATTGTAAACATTACTAATTTTATTGCGAAAACTAGAGTTGAAAATATTGCTAAGTAGTAGTATGCAGCAATTACTGTGTCGTTAGTTAGTGAAATTGACATAATTTTATTCTCCTATGATTCATCTTTTTTCTTTGTAGTTTTTTTGTGTTTGTAAGATTTTGAATTCTTTGTTGGTGAACTTTTCTTGACCATACTAGAAGAAGTCTGTATTCTTTTTACACTGTAAACATCAGGCAATGATTGAATACAAGCGATTACTTTTTTCAAGGTATCAATGTTATCAAGTTCCAGACCGATTTCGATAATACCAACGTGGTTTTTGGTTTTTATATTTGCACTAACAATATTTGTATTGTTGTCGGATACCGCAGAAATTACGTCTTTCAATAATCCTAATTTTTCAGCGGTTTCAATTCTTATTGTAGTGTTATAAGTTTTGTTTGTGTTAACTCCAGCCCATTGAATTTGCATTAGACGTTCGGTTGGAATGGTTTCTAGAGTTTTGCAATCTGCTCTGTGGACAGAAACCCCTTTAGAACGTGTTACAACACCAACAATCGGTTCCCCCGGTATTGGAGAACAACATCTTGCAAATGAATACATCAAACCTTCAAGTCCGATAATATCTTTTTCGGAATTCTTTCTTCTTGAATTTTTAAAGTTTTCTTCAATACTTTTTTCTTTAGGCTTTTTAAGTTTGTTAGTGACTTTGTTTATTGTTGTTTCGCCATAGCCAAGTGCTGCAAATAGGTCTTCTGCAGATTGGTAATTCATCGTTTTGGCAATTTTTTCAAATTCGCCTTGTTTTGCATATTCGTCAAAAACTGCTTTGGTCAATTCGTGTTCAAGGTTCGTTTTGCCGAGTTTGACGTGTTCTTCACGGTTGTTTTTCTTGAACCATTGACGAATTTTTTGTGAAGCTTGTTTGGTAACTACAAATGTCAACCAATCGAGTCGAGGTGACGGTGTTTTTGAAGTTAAAATTTCTACAATATCACCGTTATTAAGTTTTGTGTTTAGCGGTACAATTCTTCCGTTAACCAACGCTCCAACGGTTTTATGACCGACATCAGAGTGGATTCTGTATGAAAAGTCAACAGGTGTAGCATTTTTAGGCAAGTCTAAAACGTCACCGTTTGGTGTGAACGCAAAAACTTGGTCAGAAAACAAATCTAATTTAACGCTTTTTACATAATCTTCGGCGTTTTTCATTTCTTTTTCGTATTCAACGAGTTTATGCATCCACGAAAATTTCATATCTGAAGCATTGTCTGCCTTTTGAGAACCTTTTTCCTTGTATCTCCAGTGGGCTGCGATACCGTATTCAGCAACTTGGTGCATTTCCCAAGTTCTGATTTGAACTTCCAAAGGTTTTGAACGTGGTCCGATTACAGATGTGTGCAAAGACTGATACATGTTGCCTTTTGGCATTGCGATGTAATCTTTAAATCTTCCAGGAATTGGTTTAAATTGTGAGTGAATTAAACCCAAAACCTCATAACATTCTCTAACAGTATTTACGATTACACGAACGGCTGTGATGTCATAAAGGTCATCAAATGTGATATTTTGACGTTTCATTTTTGCATAAATACTGTAATAGTGTTTTGCACGTCCTGTGATTTGCGCTTCGATTCCGCTTTTTTTAACGTCTTGAGAAATCTTATCTATCAAAAGGTTTACGGTTTCTTCTCTTGCTGCTTTAGTTTGTGCGACAAGTTGTACAATTTCATAGTATTTGTCAGGTTCAAGATATTTTAGCGATAAATCTTCGAGCTCGGCTTTGATTTTGTAGATACCTAATCTGTTTGCAAGTGGTGCAAAAATATCAATTGTTTCTTGTGCAATTTTTTTCTGTTTTGCAGGTTCCATAAAATTAAGAGTTCGCATATTATGCAATCTGTCTGCAAGTTTTAAAAATATTACACGAATATCGTTTGCCATTGCGATAAAAAGACGACGGAAGTTTTCTGCTTGACGCTCTTCTTTTGACTTGAACTGGAGCTTCCCAAGTTTCGTAACCCCTTGAACTATGGTTAAAACATCGTTACCAAAGAGGTTTTCGATAGTTTCCGGTTTAGTGTCTGTGTCTTCCAATATATCGTGCAAATACGCAGCAACAAGTGTGTGCGTGTCAACTTTTAGGTTTGCAAGAATTTTTGCAACTTCGCACGGGTGAATAATATAAGGTTCACCCGATACTCGGAATTGACCATCGTGGAGTTTTTTTGCAAATTTATAAGCCTTCTCAACTTGTGCAATCTCTTCCGGAGAATGCTTTTGAGCAATCATTAGCTCTTTTACTTCTTTAAAAATTTCAACATCTGACATAATAGACTTATGATATAAATTATATCAGTGATTTTCAACAAAACTCGAAAAATTTCATCTAAAAGGATTAGAAAACTTGTTTATGCTAAAATTGTTTTATGATTAAACAAACAAAAGATGGTCTGGTGTTACATATAAAAATTTCTCCGAATTCAAAGTCAAACGAAATTATTTTGGAAGAAGATTTTGCGAAGATTAAAATTACCGCTCAACCTATAGAAGGCAAAGCGAACAAAGCGTTGATTGAATTTTTGTCTAAAAAATTCAAAATTCCGAAAAGTTCTATAAAAATTCTAAAAGGCGAAACCTCAAAAGAGAAAACTATTTTGTTTGAGATAACAGATGAGGAAAAGTTAAAATTTGTAACGGAAACTTTTACCAAATAGCAAAATAAAATATGTTTGAATTTAGAATAAACATAAACATAGGAGAATTATTAAATGAATGTACAAAGATTAAATCCGTTCGGTTACACTGCAACAACAGAAAATGGCAATCAATACAAAGCAACAAACAGAGCAACAGTAGGACTTTTAGCCGCTACGGCTGCAGAATTGGCACTTCCAGTTGTTGCAAAACGCACTATTAAAGACCCGGCAGTAAGAGGTTTTTTGAAAGAATTTTCATCTGTTAAAATTATTCAAAATTCGTTAGAGCAAATGCTCGGTAAAAAGTTCTCAACTAAAGCTGCTATGGCGGTTGGTGCGGCAGCGGTAGCTATTGATGTTGTCGGCGGTCTTTTGTTTGGTCAATGGCTAGACAAAAGAACTAATGCAAAACGTGCGGCAAAGGCTGATGCTTTAGCACAAGAGCAAGTAAATAATCCTGCAAATATTGATGAAGAAGCCTAGTTGACTTTTTCTTCGGTTTATTTTTATAATTACTTATCAAAAAAAGGAAAATTATGAAAAACTTTTTACAAAAATATCATCAACATCATGTTCATATCAGCCTGAAGGGGTTGTAGAATTGGTGATGCGCTTGTAAATTTTATAAATTCAATTCTTAAAACAACTTCTTCAGGATAAAACGAGCGAGAAGTTGTTTTTTAGTAAAGAATTGAGGTTGAAACAAATTAAATGACAATAACAAGTATAATTTCCGCAATTGGAAACAATAACAGTATTTACCCCCTAATAGTTCGTGACTGTTGCATAGAAGCACCGTCAAAGATTCTTATTGCAAGAAAAGAAAACAAAAAAGAATCTGTTGAAATTGCAAATGATGCAACTCGTGAAAAATTTATTGATGAATACGCAACATCTGCAATTTGGCTCGGCGGAATTCCAACTGTAGAATTTTTAGCAGACAAATATATTTCTAAAAATGGTTTTAGCCCGCTTGTTAATTTGAAATTGTTTAAAGCGGACAAAAACCCTGCAGATAAACTTGTTCAAGGTATCGAATACAATATAAATAAATTCAAAAATATCAAATCAAAAGATGTTCAAGATGCAGTTGCGGATTTGGTTAAAATAAAAAATAATAAATCAGGTTATGAAAAATTATTATCTCAAAAGTTCCTAGCAGCAACGATTATTCCAACTATTATAATGGGTTTTGTTTTACCACCGCTTAATTTTGCACTCACTAAAAAACTAAGAAAAAATAAAGCTGAAAATCAACAAAATTTTCAAAAGAATACAAAAAATATTGATTTTACTTCTGCTCAAATTGATTCCTTTAGAAAATCAATGCCTAAAAAAGAGGTTGCATTTACCGGAAATAATTTTGTATCGACTATTGCAAATTTGAGAACTGTTGACAAAATGGCTATTTCAGACGGTGGTTTGACTGTAGGTAGAGTTTCAACTTCAAGAAATAAAGACGAAGCCTATGTAAATGCTTTCAGAATGATTGGTTCAATGATTTTGAATTTTGTTACTCCTGTTTATATCGCAAAAGCGTTGGATAAATTTGCAAATAAAACTTTTGGAATAAATGTAAACCTTGATCCGTTGATTTTGAATAATAAAGATTTCATTTCTGAAATAAAAGAAAATAAAGTTGAATTGCCAAACTCAACGAGCGCTAAAGATTTGCTTGATTTTATCGACAATAAACCGGAAGCGTTATTTTCTAAATTTGCACAACAAATGAAAAAAGTTACTTACTTGGAATCAGGATATCGTGACCCGAGAAAATTTGTTGATATTGACGATTTGGCAAAATTTAGAACTGAATTTGAAAACTTTGTAAAATCTGCACAAAAATCTAAAAATATTGAAAATTTTGCGAAAAACGCTAAGTTTGCAAAGTGTTTTAATATTTTAGCAAATGTAGGAATTTCAAGTTTCTTACTTGCCGGAGTTTTGCCAAAATTACAATACGGATTTAACAAACTCGTGACAGGTTCATACACGGATCCAGGGCTTAGAAAATAATTAGATTTTTCTGTAAAAATACAACAACAAGATGACCTTTTCCTACTATACAAAATGCGATTTACATGGTATCATGCACTTAGATGTAGTAGGAAATATTTTTGAACATATATGCAATGAATTTTATTTGAAAAACTGAATAAAACTAACTCGATAGGTTATATGTATCGGGCATTGCGTGTATTAAAAAATAGAAAAGGATAAGGTAATACTTTATGTCAACAAATTTGGCAGTATTATTGGCATTAATGGCTCTTACGGTAATGGTATTAGCCGCTATGCTGATTGTTCAAAAAAGTAAAGTTAAAAGTGCTTTTGAATCTGTAAATAAAGATAGAAAAGCGCTGGAAGAAAAAGAGAAGCTTTTATACAAAGAAGCAAAGATTAAAGCAGTCGAAGAACTTCAAGACGACAGAGAAAAACTTAACGAAGAGGAACGTGAAAGACGCCAAGAATTAGCAAGACAAGAACAAAAATTAGCAAAACGTGAAGATATGCTTGAAGATAAAATTCAGGAATATACTGAAAAAGAAATTCAAGCGCAAAATAAAATGGACGAATTGCTCAATAAAGAAGATTATTTGGCAGAACTTGTTCAAAAACAAACAGAAGAATTGGAAAGAATTTCCGGCATGTCTATAGAAGATGCTAAGAAAACTCTTTTGGAAAAATTACGCAATGATTTAGCACAAGAACAAATGATGCTTGTTCGTGAAAACGAAGCAAAAATCAAAGAAATTTCCCTTGAAAAATCAAAAGAAATTTTATCTACCGCAATGCAACGTTGTATGATTGAACAAGTTGTTGAAACAACAGTTTCAGTTGTTGCTCTACCGAGTGATGAAATGAAAGGTCGTATTATCGGACGTGAAGGTCGTAATATCAGAGCATTAGAAACATTGACCGGTGTAGATTTGATTATTGATGATACTCCGGAAGCGGTTGTATTATCAAGTTTTGATCCGGTAAGACGTGAAATTGCAAAATTAGCGTTGGAAAAACTTATTGTTGATGGTCGTATTCACCCTGTAAGAATTGAAGAAATGGTTGAAAAAGCCAGAGAAGAAATTGACAAAAAGATTTGGCAAGAAGGTGAAAATGCCGCATTAGAAATGGGGGTAATGGGACTTAACAAAGAACTAATTAAAACATTAGGTCGTTTGTATTACAGAACCAGTTACGGGCAAAATGTTTTGAAACATTCACTCGAAGTAGGTCACATTGCAGGCATGCTTGCTGCTGAACTCGGCGCAAATGAAAAAATTACAAAACGTGCAGGTCTGTTGCACGATATAGGTAAAGCAGTTGACCAAACTCAAGAAGGTACACATATCCAACTTGGTGTTGAACTTGCTGCAAGATATGGTGAAAGACCTGAAGTTATCCACGCAATAGAAGCGCACCATGATGATGTCGTTGCAAATACTATTGAAGCAGTTTTAGTCAAAGTTGCAGATGCAATTTCAGCAGGTCGCCCTGGGGCAAGACGTGATACTTTGGAAATTTATATCAAACGTTTACAAAAGATTGAAGAAATCGTAAATAGTTATGAAGGTATTAAACAATCTTTTGCCGTTCAGGCAGGACGTGAAGTTCGAATTATCGTTCAGTCTGAAATGTTTGATGATTTGGCTTCAGGTAAGTTGGCTCGAGATGTAGCAAAACGAATTGAAAATGAACTTGATTACCCTGGACAAATTAAAGTTACAGTAGTAAGAGAGTTCAGAACAACAGAAATCGCAAAATAGGAGATAAGTTGATGAAATAAAGAAGCCGAGTTAAAATTTTATAAATAACTTGACTTCTTTGTTTTTAGTATAAAAAGGTATTAAAAGATGGCAGACGAAGCAAAAGTGATAAAAGTTATATTTTTCGGTGATATTGTCGGTAAACCTGGGAGATTTGCCGTACGAGATTATTTGGCAGAAAATGCTGAAAAATATGATTTTGTAATTGCAAATATTGAAAATGCATCACATGGCTTTGGTTTGACTGAGAAAAATTATAACGAATTTAAAACTTACGGCATAAATTGTATGACCTGTGGTAATCATATTTGGGATAAAAAAGATATTTATACTTATATTGATTCTGCGGATTGTTTGCTAAGACCTATCAACTACCCAAAAGGAACTCGTGGTGTTGGTAGCAGAATTTTTGATATGGGTAATTTTAAAATTGGTGTAATAAATGTTCTTGGCAGAGTTTTTATGAATTTGGTTGATTCACCTTGGGAACTTGTTAGGGAAGAAATTGCCAAAATAAAAGAAGTTACACCGATTATTGTAATTGATTTACACGCAGAAGCAACAGCGGAAAAGATTTGTTTCGGCAGATTTTGTTCAGAGTTAGGAGCAAGTGCCTTGTGGGGAACTCATACTCACGTTCAAACTGCTGATGATTGTATTATGAACGGTAAAATGGCATATATTTCAGATGCGGGATTTTGTGGTGCATCTGATGGCGTTATTGGAATGGATTACCAAACCTCATTGAATAGGTTTTTGACAAGTATTCCGGAACGCTATGAAGTAGCAGCCGGAGAAATCACTCAGGTTAATGCCGTTGAAGTTGAGATTGATATCGTTACCGGTAATGCAATCAGTATTAAAAGAATTAATTGTAGTAATAATAAAATAAAAGAGGAAAAGGTAAGTGAAAAAGAGAACTGATTTACACATTCATACTTATTTTTCAGACGGAGTCTTTTCGCCCGAAAAAATAGTTGATACCGCTATTGACGTTGGTCTTGAAGCTATTGCTATTACTGACCACGACAATATTTTAGCTTATGATGTTGCACAAAATTATATCAAAGAAAAAAATCTTTCAGACAAAATAGAAATTATACGAGGGATTGAAATTAATACCCTTTACAAAAACCATGAAGTCCATATTTTAGGATATTTTATGGATCCGACAAATTCTGATTTTGTTGAACTGTTAAAGATGCAACAGGCTGCAAGAATTAAACAAACAAAAGAAATCATTAAACTTTTGGCACAGAAAGAAGGTATCAAGATTAAATTTGAAGATATCAAAAAACTTGTCGCAGAAGGTGGAAGTATTGGACGTCCGCACATTGCAAAAGCTATTACTAATGCAGGTGGTACAAGCAATATTATGGACGCTTATGCAAAATATATCCACGATGATTCTCCTGTTTATGTACAAAGAAAAACTGTTTCACCGTTTGATGCGGTTGAAATTTTGTATGATGCCGGCGGAATTCCTGTTATTGCACACCCTCACGATTTAGAAATTGCGGAACCGTTGATTAAGGAACTTATGAATTACGGTTTGAGAGGAATTGAGGCTTATCACAGAAAACACTCACCTGCTTGCGTTGAATATTTCTCCACAATGGCGGAAAATCTTGGTTTGATTGTGACGGGCGGGTCAGATTTCCATACCCCGAATATTATGAACGGTCAAATCATTTTGGGTAAAAACTTTATACCTGAGTGGGTTTATGAAAAACTCGTGGCAGAGAAAAAACGTATAGATATGGCATAAAGGATTATTTTATGAAAAAACATTTTTGGAGAATTGAATATTCGATAACTTTATTTGTCGTTTTTGCGATAATTTTAATGTTTATTCCTACCAAATTTATTGCAGCAAAAGAGGCTACATATATTTCAATGTGGAATGAAACGATTAACAAAATGGAATATGTCTTTTCTGCAATGAATGCTCATTCTGATTCAGATATTTTGAAAGGGCTTAAAAGTGCGAAAGATGACGCTCAGCGTGAACAATTGATGATGAGTTTGGTAAAACCATATTTGCGAATTTCTGAATCTAATATGTTGCAAAAAAAATCTTATCAACCTAAATATATGAATGGCAAAGTTGTAAAACCTAATGACCGATACTATTTTGATAAACTCTATTTGACAAAAAATAACAAAGTTGTCGGATTTAAAGATATTAAAGATGAAGATGTTTTTCATCCTGTATTTTTAATGATGTTTGATATGAATGGTGTGAAAGGTCCAAATGTGTGGGGTAAAGATATTTTTGGATTGAATATCTTTATTGACGGGAATCTTTCACCAATCGGTTCCGGTTGGAGCATAAATGAACTAAAATCTGATTGTTCTAGCGATGGTACCGGTGTTGGTTGCTCTCACTATTATAGAATAGGTGGAGAAATCAATGAATAATATCAAAAAAGTTTGCGTGTTTGCTTCTTCTAGTGACTTTTTAGCACCTGTATACTATGACGATGCAAAAAAGTTGGGCAAATTGTTAGGTCAAAACGGCTACAATATTGTTTATGGTGGCAGTACGCTTGGAATGATGTGGGCTTGTGCTGAGCAGGTTAAGCAAAATGGCGGAAAAATCTTTGGAGTAATGCCTCAACGACTTGTTGATATGGGGTGTCGAACGGATAATTGTGACGAATTTGTTTTAGCGCAAGGTATGAGAGATAGAAAAGATACAATGGACAAAATGTCAGATGCCGTTATTGCTTTAGCCGGTGGGTTTGGAACTTTGGAAGAGTTGTCAGAAATGATTGTCCAAAAACAACTTGGGTATAATAAGAAACCGATTGTTATTTTAAATACAGATGGATTTTATGATAATTTACTCAGATTTTTTGATACTGTAATTTCTGAAAACTTTGCCAATAAAGCCTCTGCGAACTTATTTTTTGTTGCTTCCACACCTTTTGATGCAGTTGAGTATATCAAAAATTATGTAGAACCGCAAAATATTCCATCTAAGCATGAAATTTATTCAAGATAAGGATTGACTTATGGAGCAGGTGAAAAGTTTTTTGCAACAGGAAACTTCGGGGTGGGGAAGGTTCGAGAGAATAATTTTCCCTTTAGAAATCTTGTTTATTTTAATTCTATCCATAATGTTAAAAGACAATCCCGTTGCAATAATATCTGCAGTATTTGGAATTAGTTACACAATTCTTGCTGGTAAAGGCAAAATTTCATGCTATATCTTCGGACTTGCCGGAACACTTTGCTATTCGTACATTTCTTATAAAAATTCTTTGTTTGGGAATTTGGCGCTTTATATGTGTTATTATTTACCGATGCAGGTTTATGGAATCTTTAAATGGAAAGAACACATAAACAAAAGCACTTGTTCTATCGAAAAAACGAACTTATCTTTCAAAGAAAATTTATTATATTTTTCGATTGCAATTTTGTTAACTATAATTTGTTATTTTATTTTGGTCAAATTACACGATAAAAATCCGTTGTGTGATTCTATAACGTCTGTATTTTCAGTTTTGGGGCTATTGTTTACTGTGAAACGAAGTATTGAGCAGTGGTATGTTTGGGCTGTCGTAAACGGATTGTCCGTTATTATGTGGGTGCAGGCTTATTTGAACGGGTTTAATTGTTTAGCTACCGTTTTGATGTGGTTTACGTATTTTATTTTATCCTTTTATTTCTTTTTTGCTTGGAAAAAAGAAATTTCTAATTCATTAAAAAATAATTAAAAAAATCAACTTTTTGTAAGTTTTATATTATCATTATTATAGGAGATACGATAATATGAAATATAAAGATTATTATGAAACGTTGGGTGTAAAAAGAGATGCAACAGAAGCGGATATCAAATCTGCATATAGAAAACTTGCACGTAAATATCACCCAGATGTAAATAAAACAAAAGAAGCAGAAGAAAAATTTAAAGAAATAAACGAAGCGTATGAGGTACTTGGCGATAAACAAAAACGTCAAAGATATGATAGTTTAGGCGCAAATTGGCAAGGTGGTGCTGATTATACCCCACCTCCAGGATTTGAAAACTTCAATTTTGGCGGTGGTGGCGGAGGCTATCAACAATTTAATTTTAATGGTCAAGATATGGGAGGCTTTTCTGATTTCTTTAGCTCATTATTTGGTGATATGATGGGTGGAGGCGCAACTGGCGGCACTCGAGGTTTTTCAAATTTCGATTTTGGAAATATGGGCGCAAGTCAAGGCTTTTCTAATGCGGGGTACACTTCTCGTAGAAGATCTTCTGCCAAACCTCCAAAAAGTGAAGATTTAGATGTTACTAAGAATTTGAATGTTACGGCTCAGGATTTGTTTTCAGATGCTCCGATAACGGTAAAATTCAGTGATATGAGAAAATGTACAGCGTGTCCAAAAGATGGAAGTTATTGTACGGCTTGTGGTGGTACGGGTATTGTCAATGAACAAAAATCTTTGAAAGTTAAATTGCCAAAAGAGGTTAAAGAAGGACAAAAAATCAGATTGAAAGGCGAAGGAAAAGTTGATGCTTACGGTCAAAAGGGGGATTTGTATTTGATAATTACTCCTGTAGACGGTGAATATCAAATTTCCGGTTCAGATTTGACAAAAGATGTTGAAATTACACCGCCAGAGGCTGTTTTAGGTTGTAGTAAAGAGATAAAAACATTGCACGGTGCAATAACTATAAAAATTCCCAAAATGACCTCAAGTGGAAAATGTTTAAGACTTAAAAATCTAGGATTGCCTAAAAAATCCGGAGGCTATGGAAACTTGAACGCAAGAATAAAGATAGTTTTACCGGATAAAATGTCACAAAAGCAAATTGACTTGTATAAACAAATCCTTGCAAGTTAATAAATAAAAAAACATTTTGAAAGGTGGTGGCACTGCTTGAAACGGTAAATTGTAAGTTTACATGTCAGGCAGTGCCTGACCTATGTTTTATAATGTGCCCCCCCTTGAGGGGGAACCAAAATCTAAGATTTCGAAGGGGGGGTAAAATAACCTATAACAAAACAAGATTTATGCTACCAGATTCTGAATAAGATAAAATCTACGCAATTAAAAATTGCTTGATTTTTAATCTTTTCAGAATGACGAAATCCTTGCTAGGCACACCAAATAGTCACTCTGGACTTGATTCAGAGTCTGTTTCAATATCAATTGTGCCATTTGGAAAGGTAGGTCGGCATTGCATTGCTATGCCACAACATAATTACATTCGCAAAAATTTTCTAAGTTTTCTCCAATGACGTATCCATTGCTATGCTTCCCAACCAGTCATTCCGGTCTCCGATCAGGAATCTGTTCCTTTTGCTGATGCTTAACAGCGTTAATTTCTGTGTCGGAATGGTAATTCCAACCTACATAATTGAAACAATTGCTTAATATTGACAAGACTGTAACTTCTTTTCAAAATGACTGTGAATTTGCTAACACCATTAATCTGTTATTTCGAAATCTGTTTTTCTCCAAATGACAAACTTGTCTGTTTGTGGTATCTTGGCTGGTGGAATGATAGCGTTTATTACAAACCCGATAATTGTAGCCGTAGTTTTGCTTTGTACACTTTGTTTGTGCCGAGTAAATGTTTTGTTGGCTTTGATTGTATCGTCTGTTATTGGAGGGCTTGTCGGTCACATGAATCTTAACGATGTAATGAACGTATTTATTTCAGGAATGGGTGGAAATTCTGAAACTGCATTGAGTTATATTTTGCTTGGTGCGTTTGCTGCTTCTATGTCACATACCGGACTGGCGCAGTTACTTTCAAAAAAAATTGCATTAGCAATTAAATCTAACAAATATTTACTTATTGCAATTTTGACTGTTATTGCAATTTGTTCTCAAAACTTAATCCCTGTTCATATCGCGTTTATTCCGATATTAATACCTCCATTGCTTGTTGTTATGAACAAGTTGAATATAGATAGAAGAGCTATTGCGTGTAGTTTGGCATTTGGTTTAAAGGCTCCATATATTGCAATCCCTGCAGGTTTTGGATTGATTTTTCAAGGTCTAATTGCAGATAATTTAGTTCAAAATGGTGTTCAGGTTTTGAAAAGTGATATTTGGAAATATACCTGGTTAATTTGTACGTTTATGTTTTTGGGGTATTTGTTTGCTATATTTATTTCTTATAGAAAACCAAGACATTATGAAAATATTACTATTACCAAAGAAGAACCTACCGAAAATTTGCATTTTAATCAAAAGCATTATATAACCTTGCTTGCTGCTGTTTTAACTTTAGTTGTACAATTGTGGACAAAATCATTACCACTTGGCGCTTTGGTTGGTCTAACCGTGATTTTTGGATTAAAGGCAATTGACCATGAAAAAATGGATAAACTTATCAATGAAGGTGTTGGATTAATGGGGTATGTTGCATTTGTAATGCTTGTGGCTGCAGGGTTTGCAAATGTAATGAAAGAAACTGGCGGAATTGAATCTTTGATTTCTATGGTTACACCGTTTATGATGCATAGCAAAATTTTTGCAGCAATAATAATGTTACTTGTCGGGTTATTTATAACAATGGGAATCGGTACATCATTTGGAACTATTCCTATTCTTGCAGTTTTATATGTTCCAATTTGTGTAAAATTAGGGTTTAGTTTACCTTCAATGGTTATATTGATGGCTGCCGCGGCAGCACTTGGAGATGCTGGTTCACCTGCTTCTGATACAACCCTTGGCCCAACTTCAGGTTTGAATGTTGACAATCAGCATAATCACATTTGGGATACTTGCGTTCCGACATTTTTGCATTTCAATATACCAATTATTCTCGCTGCAATTTTTGCGGTTTTAATTTTTAAATAATAACTTTTGTTCACTTATTTGCATTATATTTCCTAGTATCGTATGATATATTTAAGTTTTAAAGGAATATTATGGAAAATATTGATAAATTATTGCAAGATTACAGTCAAAAGGGAGAAGCGGCTCTTGTTAAAGAGTTGAAAGACTATCCTAGTTTTGCAGATATGGAAAAAGAATATTGTGCATTGATAAATGAAGGTAATTTGATAAGAACGCAAATTATACAAAATCCTGATTGTTGTGATGATAGCACAAGGATGGTTTTGTCAAATGAAGTTGAAGGTTTTATTGAGGGATTGAGAGGTAAATTTAGACCTTTGACTCTAGTTTTTCTTCTTTCTAAAAAACTTTATAATCTTTATCAAACAAGGTTAGAAGAAGCGAAAAAGAATAATGATGATAATGAATATATCAATTTGAATGAACAATTGTTTAATTTTTCTAAAAAATATGTGTATCACAAAAATATCGCAGATTTACTTTATCAAAAATATAAGAATTTCAAACAGGCTATGGAATTGTATAAAGAAATAGAACCTCAGGCAAAAGAAAACGATGTTGAGTTTTGGAATAATTATGCAGAATTGAATGCTGAATATGAAAACTTTGAAAAACGTGATTATTGTTTGAGGAAAAAACATATTGCGCAATTAAAAAATGATGTGAAAGCCGAACTTGATAAGAAAAATCACAAGCAAGCAATAAAAAAATACGAAGAATTGTTCAAGTTAACGAATGATTATTCTTATCAAAAAGAAATTGCAAACATTTATGCGGTTTGTTTCGAGGATATAAAAAAGGCAATCAAGATTTATAAATCTTTGGAACCCCAATTGAAAAATGATGCAAATTATTGGTTCCAACTTTCTAGTTTGTATGAATATAACAACAATTATTACAGAGAAGTTTTGTGTATTAAAAAAGCAATAGATATTGAACTAAAAGAACCGGAAGGAGAAGTATAATGGCAGAATTTTCAATAATAGTACCGGTTTATAATGTAGAAAAAGAAATTAGAAAATGTTTAGATAGTCTAAAAAATCAAACTTACGATGATTTTGAAGTTCTTTGTGTTGATGATTGCGGTAATGATTCATCAATGGATATTGTCAATGAATATGCTCAAAACGATAGTAGATTTAAAGTTTTGACTCACGAACACAATAGAGGTGTTTCGGCTGCTCGTAATACGGGGTTAGATAATGCAATTGGCGAATTTGTAATGTTTGTTGACTCTGACGATTGGCTGGAATTGAATGCGTTAGAAGTTGTTAAGGACGCTTTAGATAGAAGTAAGTCTGATGTTGTTGTGTTTGACCTTTATGATTGTTATCCAAATAAAGAGAAACACGTTCATGATGATGAGTTTAAGAAATTTAATAACAAACAGATGTTAATAGACGAAAGAGTTTTAGATTCACTTGTTGGTGTTGTATGGAATAGAGCATATCGAAAATCTGTACTTGATGATAACAATATTCGATTTCCGGAAGGCATGATTATTGAAGATTCTGAGTTTTCTTTTAAAGTTTGTATGCATATAAAAAGTGTATTTTTTATAGCAGATGTATTATATAACTACTTGAGAAACAGAGAGGGTTCATATACAACAGAAGACGTTGTGCAAAACAGAATTAGTGATGAAATAACTGTAATTTTTCACTGTTGGGATTATGCAAAATCTCTAGGGCTTAGTAAGAAATATAGAAATTATTTTTTACGACTTATCGGTACGACTACTAAGAAAATACTTGGACTTTCGCACAAAAGACGTTATATTTTAAGTAGGATTAGAGATTTATTAAACGAAATGAATTTTCCTGAAGATTTCAAAGATATGGATAAAAAATCAAACGTCCTTACTTTGTGGATGGATTAGTTATTAAAATTTAACAAACTCTTTTTTTCAAAATTCATTCGTTCTAAAATGAGAGAATGGGAGAAAATGAAATCAAATACGTACCTCTACATTTGCACACAGAGTATTCTCTGTTAGATGGTGCTATAAAAATCAAGGACTTAATCGAATTCTGCAAAGAAAATAACATGCCAGCCGTTGCAGTAACTGACCACGGGGTTATGTACGGTGATATGGAACTGCAAGAACTTTCAGAAGGTTCTGGGGTTCAGCCAATTATGGGTTGTGAATTTTATGTCCATAATGGTGATATTACAGAACGTGATAAAAATAATAACCCATGTTATCACTTGGTTTTGCTTGTTAAAAATAAAACCGGTTATGCAAATTTGATTAAACTTGTTTCTATAGCGTGGTGTAAAGGTCGTTATGTTCATCCTCGTATAAACTGGGAACTGTTGGAACAACATCATGAAGGTTTGGTTTGTTGCTCTGCTTGTTTAGGTGGCGAAGTCTTACAAAAATTGATGAAAAACGGTTATGAAGAAGCAAAAGCCGTTGCAAAAAGATTTAAAGATTTATTTGGTGAAGATTATTATATAGAACTTCAAGACCATGGTTTGGAAGATCAAAAAAGAACTAATCCTGATTTGATTAAAATTGCGCAAGAACTCGGTATTGAAATGGTTATCACAAACGATTCGCACTATCTTCGAATGGAAGATGCGGATATGCACGATACCTTGCTATGTATGAATACAAACAGTGATAAAGACGACCCGAATAGATTTCACTTTGCAAACAATGAATTTTATGTAAAAACAGTTTCTCAATTACGAGATGCTTTTAAATGGATGGACAGTGAAACATTTGACAGATGTATTAAAAATACTGTCAAAATCTCGGAAAAGTGTGAAAAGTTATGTATGGGAAAAAGTCCGTTACCGAATTATCCTGTACCAAGCGGTTATACGAATGAAACATACTTGGCATATTTAGTTCATTGCGGTATGAAGAAGCGTTATGGTGAAATTACTCCGGAGTTGAAAGAAAGAATGGAGTATGAACTCGGCGTAATTAATCAAATGGGGTTTGCGGCATACTTCTTATTGACGTGGGACTTTATTCACTATGCCAAAACAAACGGAATTCCTGTTGGGCCTGGGCGTGGTTCAGCGGCAGGTTCTGTAGTTGCTTATGCTCTTGAAATTACTGATTTGGATCCGATTAAACACAAACTATTGTTCGAAAGATTTTTGAATCCTGAACGTTTCACCATGCCTGATATTGATATTGACTTTTGTATTGAACGTCGTGGCGAAGTTATTGATTACGTTGCGAAAAAATATGGTGAAGACAAAGTTTGCCAAATCATTACTTTTGGTACTTATGCTGCAAAAGCCGCATTTAAAGGTGTTGCAAGAATTATGCGTGTGCCGTTTTCTGAAAGTAACAGATTGGCTGCTCTTATCGATCCGGCAATTGAAGTTGCATTGGCACAAAATGATAAAGCAAAAACTTTAAAAATGGCAATGCAGTATGACGGTTCAGAATTGAAAGCGTTATATGACAAAGACGAACAAATTGTAATTGACCCGATTGAAGGCAAAACTGTCGGGTTAAAACGTTTGATTGACTTAGCGGTAGGAATTGAGGGTATAAAAAACAACACTGGTACACACGCCGCAGGTGTTATCATTGCACCAAAACCGCTTGATGAAATTTTACCTGTTCAGCCGTCAAAAGATGGTATTATTCAAACCGGTTATCCGCCACATGCAGTAACAGAGGTTTTAAGTCTTTTGAAAATGGACTTTTTGGGCTTGCGAAACCTTACAACAATTTACAAGACTGTTGCATTAATCAAAAAACGTCAAGGAATTGACCTAAAAATTAACGATATTCCGCTAGATGATAAACCTGTTTATGAAATGCTAATGGCAGGTGATACAGATGGGGTATTCCAGTTGGAATCTCAAGGTATGAAAAACCTTGTAAAAAGACTAAAACCGGACGTGTTTGAAGATTTAGGCGCTTTGGTTGCACTGTTCCGTCCGGGCCCGCTAGATTCCGGCATGGTTGATGTCTTTGTAAAAAGAAAACACGGTGAAGAAGCTATTACGTATGCCCACCCGTTGCTTGAACCGGTATTGAAAGATACTTACGGTACGATTGTATACCAAGAGCAGATTATGCAAGTTTTCCAAGTTTTGGCAGATTATACACTCGGTCAAGCCGACATGGTTCGTCGTATGATGGGTAAGAAAAAAGTCGATGAAATGGAAAAACAAAAAGGCAAGTTCATCGAACGTTCCGCAAAACACGGTATGAGTTCAGAAGATGCAACGACTTTGTTTAACCAAATCTTGAGTTTCGCTTCTTACTGTTTCAACAGGTCACACTCTGCTGCGTATGCTTTTGTTGCTTACCAAACGGCGTATTTGAAATGTCATTATCCTGTTGAATACTTCTCAGAATTATTGTCAAGTGTTGCAGGTGACCAAGAAAAAACTCAGTTATATATTGAAGAGTGTTTAGAAAAAAATATCAAAGTTTTGCCGCCTGATATTAACCACTCATTAGCATCTTTCACTCCTGACGGTGATAATATCAGATTTGGACTTGCTTCTATTAAGCAAGTAGGTGAAGCGGTTTGTGAAGAAATTATCAAAGAACGTGAGGCAAATGGCGAATTCAAGTCAATTTATGATTACATCAAAAGAGTTGATTTGAAATGTTCAAATAAAAGAGCTTTAGAAGGTTTGATAAAAGCTGGTGCATTTTCATCTATCGAAAAAAGCCGTAAACAACTTTTAGATAATATTGAATATATTACGGCAACAGCATCAAAAGAAGCAAAAGAAAAAGATTCAGGACAAGGTAGTTTGTTTGATATGTTAGGTGACACCTCATCAATTGAGAGTGCTAAATTCTCACTTGCAGGTTCAGATGAAGAATTTGACCCTCACCAAATTCAACTTTTTGAAAAAGAATTTTTAGGATTTTACGTAACAAGTCACCCATTATCAACAATTAGGGATAAGTTACCATTCTTGATGACTCATAAAATTTCAGAACTCAGCGAGCAGCCAAATGACAAGGTTGTAACTATTTGCGGACTAGTTACGGCAATGAAACAAATTCCGACGAAGAAAGACCCGTCAAAATTTATGCGATTTGTTACGATTGAAGATTTGACAGGCAAAACTGATGCCTTAGCATTTAATTCAAAAATTGCGGCATACAACGACTTTTTACAACCGGAACAAAGAATTATTGTATCAGGAAAAGTTAGTCGTCGTAATGAAAACGACCCAGTAACTGTACTTATTGATACGGTAAAACCTGTAGATAATTCAAACATCTTTACTATCAATTTGAAAAAAGATTTGAAGTTTGAAGAATTGGTATTATTGAAGCAATTGTTATGTCAATATCAGGGTTCTGATCCTGTTATGCTTAAACTTCCTGATTTGACTGGAACAGTTAAAATCTTAGCATCGTCAATATTTTGGGTAAATTCATCAAATGACCTTGTAAATGGTTTAAAAAAGACCTTTGGTGATAAAATAGGTGTTTCTATTCGTTCAATGGATAGGGATTTGAAAGATGATGACGATAGTAATGAAATCTAATTTGTTTATCTAGCAAAAAACATTATTGACGGATTTTATAAATTGTATGCTTATTGATGGAAATAATACATATCAATATCGACCAGTTAGTTTTAAGGCAAGAGTTGATTTAAAGACGTTGAAACCTCTTTTGCCGGAATCAAAAAACGGTACAAGTCCGCTTGATGCAATGCTTGATTATGGTACAGGCATGCAAAAGTTGGAAAACTTGACGTTATTTTTGAAACGTTCTGTTGATAATAAGTATTTTCAAGGTGAACCGAGTTATCTTTCTAAAAAATTTCATCATATTGTAAATTACACGATTATGAAATTGCGCAAAGCGTCTTTAAAATTATTTCTGATGAAAAACGACAAGGCGATAAGTGAAATAAATTCTAATTTTATGAAATTAGATGAAAAATCTTCTGAATACATTGACGAATTGGCAAAGCTTTGTAATTCAATGGAAGGGAAATTTTTTATAACAAATGTTGATAAAAATCCGTTGAAAGACCTTGGAAAATCTGACAAATCTACAATTTTTGTACTTAATCACCCTAATTATCACAGAGATAAGTACACTTATGCAATAATTAATTCAATATTGAATAAACTCTATGTGCAGGAGGGTAAACAGGCAACTTGTCCACGACCTAAAATTTTAGTCAGTGAGAATATGTTGAATGCGGTAGGTGAAAATATTGGCAAAATTTACCAAAAACTTGGTATGATACCGATTGATGCTGGTGTTGATAAAAGAAATAAATTGTCGAACGCTCTTCACATGAAACAAGTAATGCTCGATTTTATAAATAATACTGCGAATGTTTTTATTTTTCCGGAAGGTCGAAATTGTATGAAAGATATGCCGTTAGAAAAACGTCTACAACCGGGGATTGCGGCATTTATCAATAAAGCATTGAATTTCAAAAAGACTGCTAGAGTTGTTCCGGTTGGAATAAATTATACAGACGAAGCAAATAGTTATGGTAAAATCTTTGTAGGTAAACCGATTTACATCAAAAAATCAGGTGATAAAATTGTCTATACTCATGGAGTAGAACATCGAAAACTTAAAGATGACAAGACAAAGAATGCAAATACTGTAATTCTTTCTGAAATTTGTGACAATTTACGACATTGCATAAACAAAGCAGAAAATTTAACTTAATATTATGAGGAGTTTTATATGG
This sequence comes from uncultured Candidatus Melainabacteria bacterium, assembly GCA_934692625.1. Classification (GTDB taxonomy): domain Bacteria; phylum Cyanobacteriota; class Vampirovibrionia; order Gastranaerophilales; family Gastranaerophilaceae; genus Zag111. Next base: position 3,957 of record CAKUUC010000015.1, on the reverse strand, counting down.
AAAATCTTATTATGAACAAATTTCTAAGGCGATAGCCAGAAATGATTTGGTAAGTATAAATCACAGAGTTGCTGCTTTTTTGGCAAGTTATTTTGATATAATTTTTGCAGTAAATGAACTCTTGCACCCCGGAGAAAAACGCTTGATACCTTATGCAAAAGTAAATTGCAAGGTTTTGCCAAAAGATTTTGAAGAAAATATTGTTAATTTATTGTCTAAAAAAGATTCTGAAATCTTAAATTCTTTAGACATAATAATAGAAAATTTAAAAAATATTTTACACTAATTGATAAAAATCAAAAAATGAAGTATAATGTCTTTGAGTTTTGGAGAAGGGTATGAAAAATTTTATAATTGTATCATTATTTGTATTGTTAAGTCTGCCGGCACTTGCTGTTGAAGTGCCACAATGGAGTGAATTTTGTCCGGCGCAATACTTAAATGTCCAAAGTGCAACATTTAATACCGATAAAAATTATTGGCACAACAGACGACTTCAATTTGAAAATTCATTAGAAGTTTGTAGACAAAAAATTGGTACAGAACGTGAATATTGTTATTCGGAACTTAGGGATGTTGAAAATTTGAAAAATGATATTCGTACAGAGCGACAAAATAACACCGCTTCAAAACCTTATATCAGACCTGCTGATATGAAAGATTCCGGTGTCGTTGAATTTGGTACTGCAAAAATTCAGACAACCATTGAATAGATTTATAAATTTAATGCATAAGAAAATAATTCCCCGACTCTTGCATTATACGCTCTGCCATCATCTTTTGTGAAAAGATTTTCCCAATGACTTTCTTTTGTTCCATCAGTTGAAAATGAAGGATTTGTCATCATAAGTTCGTGCGTACTAGTATCGTAACGAAGTGGAAATAAATCTTCCATTTGCATAAAACTCGGAAGCTTATCGCTTGGATATTCATACCCAAAAAGAATAGAATTTATACGATTTAATCGTTCCTCGTAAGTTCGTCCGCCCATATCGTTATCATTTGAAACTTCAACTCCGGGGATATAGTCAGTTTCGTATTTTAACTTTTTAGACCAGTATTTGACATTGTCATAGTTGTCGGGGTGAATAAAGGCTGTACCTGTTGTCAGTCCGAGATTTTTGTAACGCTCAAAATCTTCTGTACTTTTTTCGCCAACAAAACTTAAGGTGCCTGAACCCGCTCGAGAACGTATTTCATTCAAAATGTACTGCATTTGAGAATATTCAGGCAGCGCTCCGACTCCTGTATAATTTTTCATATCGTATCCGCCTATATGTTTTGCAGAATCTATAAATATCGCCTCAAATCCTGTTTTAATAAGTTTTACATGTTCATTTATAAACAATTCTTGATGAGTCGGGTTTTTCCAATTAAAACCTTCTTCATTACCGTTATTGTGTACTACTTTGATTTGGTCGGCAGAAATAACTGTTCTGAAACCTGTTTTTAATCCGTGAAAATGTGCCAAATCATTAAATGCAAAAAACTGTTCAATTCCTGATATTTCAATATCTGAACAAATTATGTTTTCACTAAATCCTGAATTTAATTTTATCCCGTATATTGAATTTTCTTCATTACCCTTGTTATAACCATCACCAAAAATATTTGGAAAAATTTGGGATAAAATTACACAGTTAGCCCAACTTTTGGCTGATGGCGGAATTGCCGGAAGAATTTTTATTGAACTCAAGATTCCGTTTTTAGTTCGGTTTCCAACCATTTCAGCAATTGCTCGATTATTAATTTCAATATAATTTGCGTTTTTACCCCATTTGTCACCATAATTCGGTGTCAAAATTTCATCGGGAAATTTTGTATAAAAAACGCTGTCTTCACTGAGTGTAACGAGTTCTTCAACTGCTTGTTTTACACTCTTTGTTAATAGTTCTGATGGTAAAATTCGTCCTATCCATTTTTTGTTAACTGAACTATAAATGTGTTCTAAAGCCCATTGGTCTTTGTTTAATTCTGTTGTTTCGCCAAGTGCTTTTAATAATTTGTTCACGTAATTTGTCATAATTTAACCTTATCAATTTGGAAATAAATTTTAATCCACCAGTCAGGCAAAAAAAAGAGATGCAAATTCGCATCTCTTTTTGTGATTTTTTATTTTTGGTCATTATCTTCGCAAAATTTTACTTCTCCACGTTCAGTCATTTTTTCATAATCTTTGACAGATACAGTATTAGGAGCCTGAGCAATTGTTTCTAAACCAATGGAAAGTAGTTCAGGTTGCTTTTCTGTAAGCTTTTTGTTTGCTGTTGTGATATCACGACCAAGAGAAGTTTTTATATTTTGAATAACTTGTTCAGTTGGCGCTCCATCTTTGCCGACTTCTTTTTGAACTGCATAACTAACCCAATCGTCAGGTAAATCATCAATGTTTGAATAACTCATCTCAAAAGTTCCGTCAAGTCGTTTATCAATTTCATTTGTTAAAATATCTTCGACATATTCTTTTTGGCTTTCAAAATGACAAGGTAATACAATATCTGTTCCGATAACTTCTTCAGGCTCTCTTTGTTCGTGTTCTTTAAACAATTCTGCCGCAATTTGTAAATGTCCGAGTTCCATTTGAGTAAATTCTTCCCAGATTTGTTTTATTCTTTGGTTAGTTTCATCTTTGTAGCAATTATAATAATTGCAGACTTCTGTAAATTCGTGAATTAGTAATTTTTCAAACATTGATTCTGTCGGGTCAATAAGTGATTCGTACATTGTAACGTGTTCTTCTTCAACGTCACAAATTTCTGCATAAGTTCTTCTTAAATCATCATTGCCGTACATAAATCCGTGTTCTGCGTAATAGTTGTGAGTTTGTTGCTCGCCTGATAGTAGTGTAAGAATATTAACTTTTGTTGTTGGCGACGTGGTTTCTTTATTATAATGATGTCTGACCCTTGCACCGTTACAGTTGTGATGGTTTTGAGTTGGTCTGCCTAATACAACATCAGTTTTATCTTGCAAAATCAAATTTGGATTTGTTCCTTCCGTCAGATAAGCCCATTGACTATAACGATACAGATGGTCAAAATCTTCTAACAATCCAAAATCAAAAGTTTCTTTTACATAATCGTTTGGTTCGTTTTGCGCAAGCCAAGCGGTCAAATCAACGGCAACTTGTTCGTATCCTAAAGTTGTATCAAGAACGGATTGATTTGCAGGAGCAAGCCAATTTACTGTAGTTTGTTGCATATCTTCAATTCTGCGTATTCTTGCGAGAGTTCTTTTAAGTTCTACGTCTTGACAAACTCTTGCAAAATGATGCTTAAAATTCCACGCTTCAACTTCAATTCCGTTCATTAGAATTTGTCGAGTTCGAGTGTAACAATCAACATTTGTTCTGTTATACGGACGTTTTACAATATCGTGCCAAGTTCGCAGTTGTTTTTCGAGTGGAATTCCCTTTTCTGCTAATGCATTAAAACTCATAATAATCTCCTTTTTTATAATGTTCAAAAATGAACCAATAAAAAGATAACCCAAGAATGAGTTTTAAACATTATCTTTTCGGATATAAATTGTAATATCAAAATTTATTATTGAAATTTTAATATTATAGTAGTAGAATTTACATGCTGTATTAGTTTAGGTCTAACAAACGACAAAAACTATACGGTATGAGATATGCAGTTTCAACGTTGTGAAATGCGTATCGGGATGTAGCACTCTGCCGAGAAAAAAAGATTGAGTATCTTTTTTTTGAGAGGGGTAGCGCACCCGCCGGAAACGACAGTTTTCGGTTTATATTTTATCTTTCGGGATGTAGCACTCTGCCGAGAAAAAAAGATTGAGTATCTTTTTTTTGAGAGGGGTAGCGCACCCGCCGGAAACGACAGTTTTCGGTTTATATTTTATCTTTCGGGATGTAGCACTCTGCCGAGAAAAAAAGATTGAGTATCTTTTTTTTGAGAGGGGTAGCGCACCCGCCGGAAACGACAGTTTTCGGTT
>CAKUUC010000014.1 GCA_934692625.1 uncultured Candidatus Melainabacteria bacterium | reverse complement strand
TGCAAATATTGGAAATTTAATTAACAATGGTGAAGTAATTTCAAGTGCAAGCAATTTAACAGGTACTATAAATAATTCCGGAACATTGAATTTGTCAGGAACATTGGATAAAACAATTTCAGGTAACGGCACAACAAAAGTAAATGAAACATTAAATTTATCACCATCAGCATCAATTACCGGAATATTAGATTTGAATAACGGAACAATATCTACAAGTGATTTAAGTTATTCAAAATATGATATTACAACAATAAACGGAACAGGGAATGCTACAATAGACGTTGATTGGGCAAATTCAAAAGCGGATTCTTTTAATAGCACATCAGGAAATGGAGTGTTAAATTTAACATTAAATCAAACAGCAACCGAAAATATTTGGGATACAAAAACAATTCAAATTACAAATGGTGGTGTTGGAATATCTTTAAATACGACAACAGGGGTTAAAGAACAAGAAGTTCTAGGCTCTGATGCTTTAAAAGCAAATACTAATTGGTCAGACAAAGTTGGTTTTTGGAAAAGAACAGATACATATTCAGAAAAAATATCTGCGATAAAGTCAAGTGGTTCGTTGGTTAATGATACAATTCAATATGAAGTTATAAAAACAAACGAAGGTGCTAAGTCATACACAACAGATGGAGATACTTTAGCTCTAATTGTTCAAAATACCGTTGCAGGCTCAAAAGATAAAACATTTACAACTACAAACGCAAATGACATATATACCGCAAAAGAAAACTTAGGAAATTTAGCGGATAATTTGACAATATCAGGAGCAACTGACGGAACAAATACATCAACAATTATTCTTGGTGACAAGCAAGGTATTACAATATCAGGAGCAAATTCGTTAACAATAAAAGATGTAAAAATTACATCTGACGGTTCTATTATTAATGCAACAAGTAATGATGCTAAAATTACGTTAGATAATGCAAATTTGCAAGGAGATATTTTAAATCAAGGATATTTAAGTGTTAAAAATTCGACATCATTATCAGAAATTACAGGTACAGGTAAGACAAATATTGATACAAGCGGAAATTTATCTGTGTCAGAGTTAATTCAAAACGAATTGACAAATGCCGGAAATTTGACTGTAAATAATTTAAAAATATCTACTGGTGCTAACAATTCCGGTACAATTACAAATAATGGATTGTCATCAGAGATTAAAAATCTGACAAATTCTGGAACAATTAATGGTGTTGGAAATTTGGAAATTTCAGGAACATCAAACAATTCCGGAAATATTTCTCAATCAATTATTAAAGTATCAGGAACATTAGATAATACGCTCGGAACACTTATAGCTACGGATAAAATTGAAAATACAGGAAACATAACAACAGTAGCGGATAAAATTATTGCAACAAACGGAATAATTAATGAGAATTCTCTAACCTTGACTAATAGTACATTGACTTCACAAATTTTAGGAACAGGTACAACAAACATAATTGGTGCAGTAACAAACAATGCAATAATATCACAAGACGTAAATATCGCTTCAACAGGTAAATTAACAGTTAATGCAAATATTGGAAATTTAATTAACAATGGTGAAGTAATTTCAAGTGCAAGCAATTTAACAGGTACTATAAATAATTTTGGAACATTAAATTTATCAGGGGCATTAAATAAAGAAATTTCAGGACTCGGTACAACAAAAATTGTCGGTGATAAATTTACAATGCTAGATGGAGCAGTTGTTAAAGGAGTTTTAGATATAAATAATCAAACATTAAACGTATTAGCGACAAATACGACAAATATGTTTAATGATGTGAATATGAATTCCGGAACATTAAACTTAATTAACAATAATATAAATAATTTGTCAGCGAATTCATTTAAGATGAATGGAAACGTTAATCTTTTGTTAGATGCAGATTTAAGGAATTCTATAATGGACAGACTTCCGGCGACAACTGTTGCAAGTGGTTTGATTACAGTTAAGGGAATAAATTTGTTATCAGATTCTGCAAGTGAAAAAACATATATTTCGTTTGCCTATGACAGTTTTAAAGATAAAGTTCAAACAGGCGTAACAACAGTTGGTAAGGGTGTTAACAATGAATATCAAACAATAGCTTATGCTCCAATATACAAATATGATGTAAGTTATAATCCTAACAACGGAAATTTCTTATTCTCTCGTGGTGGCGGAAAAAGTTCGACAGATTTCAATCCGTCGATATTATCAGGTTCTGTAAATTCACAAGTCGGAGCATATTCTGCGGTAAATGAAACATTTAATTATGCATTCAGACATGCCGATTATTCATTTATGCCACTGCCAAAAAGAATTAGGACATTGGTTAATAAATATGCAATTACAGAAACTCAATCAATGCAGTATGAAAACGAATATCCGAAAATGGGTGGTATTTGGTATCAACCATACATAAATTTTGAAAATGTCGGTTTGTCCAACGGACCGAAGGTAGATGTTCAATCATACGGTTCGTTAATAGGTGGTGATAGCAATTTTAGACCGCTTAAACGAGGTTGGGGAACGGTAACTACACCTTATATAGGGTATAACGGTTCGTCCCAAAATTATTCTGGTGTTTCGACGATTACAAATGGCGGAATATTAGGTTTAACTCAAACTTTTTATCATGGAGATTTCTTTACAGCATTAACCATAAATGCCGGTGCAAGCAACGGAGAATCTAGTACAATGTACGGCAAAGAAAACTATACTGCATTGATGGCCGGTATTGGAAGTAAAACAGGTTACAATTTCGAGTTTAACGACGGCAAATTTATTATTCAACCATCTATGTTGATGGCATATACTTACGTAAATACATTTGATTACATAAACGCTGCCGGTGTAAAAATATCTTCTGACCCATTGCATTCTATACAATTACATCCGAGCATTAAATTTATGGGTAATGTTGGCAAAGGCTGGCAACCTTACGCAAGTGTCGGTATGGTGTGGAATATTTTAAACGAAACAAATTTTACAGCAAATAATGTTAGATTGCCTGAAATGAGTATTAGACCTTATGTTGAATATGGTGTAGGTTTACAAAAAATTTGGCACGATAAATGTACAGGATTTGTACAGGCAATGTTGCGAAACGGCGGCAGAAACGGTATTGCATTGACATTTGGCTTTAAATGGGCAGTAGGGAAAGATAACAAACCAATAGAGAGAGTTCAAAATAACACAAAACACGTTTTAAAAGTCCATGCAGCGCCTACACAAAGTCTTGAAAAATCTCCGCAAAGTATAGCAGTACAATCTCCAATTATTCCTATTCAAAAAGTTAATAATTTACCTAAAAATGTAATTCAAACATCTAATAATACAGCTTCTTTAAACAGCAGATTAAATATTTTAACCCCTCAACAATTAGCACAAAGAGCAAACTTTAACATAACAACATCAACTCCAAAAACGATAAAAACATCCCAATTGTTAAAATAACTAATATTTTCTAATATTACCTTATTCTATGAAGATGTTAAAAAAAATAAAAGTTTCCAAACTAATTATTGTCTACGCAATATGAGCCCCCTTATTTCTAGTATTCATGAAATCAGGAAAATTCCCCTTTTTACTCTTAGAACTAATATTACAATAAGGTTGTTTGCTTGCAATCTTTTCTAAAACTTGTGGCTCTGTATGTATTGTTGCTTTTTCAATTTGGGCTATTGTTTTAGGAAAATATCTTTCTAGATATTCTGATCTAATTGAAAATAATGGAATGTTATTATATGTATTTAATATAGCCCCACCCTCCGCAATAGTTTCTTCTATTGAAGAAATCGGTTTTAACTGATTTGTAAAATATTTAATATGGTTTCGTTGAGCTTCAGGGAATTGTTCTAAAAATAAATCTAGTTCTTTTTGATAAGTTGTACATATTTTGTCTCTAACATATTTGGGAAGATTAATAGTTTTTTCAGCATTTCTAACATTTGAGGCATGACTGATTAGATGATATAATTCGTGGGTTGATACAAATTCATTTCCCCCAGTTGCAATTATTCCCATATCTTTTCCAGCGTAACAAGCACAAGAATCTAGTATATTATCTATCACTTTGAAGTTTTTGACTTTATCATTTATGTGTAACAAATTTTCTCCTGACATTTGTTTTAAAACAGTCATCATTTTTTGTTTTTGTTCCGGAGTACAATCTTTAAGTATTTCATTAAGGTTAATTTCTGTAACTTTACCATTTTGAGAATTAAGTACGGAAATTTTATCAGCAGAATAGCTGATTTTGTATGTGTTTCCATTTACCTTAGAAATTGCTTCTGTTGGACTAACAAATGTATGAGTTAATTGTCTATTCATCAAGACATTTCCATTTGCGTCTTTAATAATGTATGTTAGCGATTTATTACCATTTGGTTGTATTGTTATAACTTTATTTGTTGTTGTTCCGTCTAAAGATTCTAGGTTTTTGGTAATTGTTTTTATACCAGTTTGAGGGTCAATTTTTGCATCTCCTAAAACTTTTACAGTTCCATTAGGAGCTTTTTGTACAATTTTATACACACCTTCAACTTCTGAAGGTATCGTTGTTTCAACAATTTTTTCTCCTTTTTTGTTAACAAAAGATAATTCTTCCTTTAACACTTGAGCTTTGCTAAATAAAAGTTTAGGGTTTTGTGTTGATTCTGCAAAGTTAGCTTTTAAGGTAACATCAGAATTTACCTCCCCTTTTTGAGAAAATCTTCTTAGTTTTATTATTGTATTTTCATCTTTTTCAAGCATCTTTAATAGTTCTGGAGTTTGCTTTAAACTTTTAACATTTTCACGTGTAAATGCTAAGTTTCCATTTTCAATACTTTCAATAAATAGTTCTTCTTGATTGATTACTTTAAAATCTTTATCAAAAGTTTTTAAATATGCTTTACCACTTCCTTTTTCAGCAATCGCAAGTGTAAAATTAGCGGGATTGTAACTGTTATGCATAATATGTGCGCTACCAAATTTTTTACCATAGAGTTTTTTTGCTTGGTTAATTTCTTCAATAAGTTTGTCTGTATTCAAATTTTTAACCATTTTAGCTTCCAGAATGCTTTCGCCATACAAACCACCATCAAAGATAAGCTTGTTCATTTGTTGTTCGTTACAACCAAGTTCTGAAAGTGCAAGTATTTGTTTATTGTTAAATACTTTATATCCACGATTTTCTAGCTGGATATATTTTTTTACAAAATTCAATTGCGGTTCTTTCATTTCTGATAAAAATTTTAATGTATCAGAATTTACGGCTTGCAAGTATTCGCAATGAGAGTCTTTCATTCTTAAAAAGTCTCTTAGTTTCAATAATTTTTCGTCTGGTAATTCAGATAAAAATTTTACAGTTTCGTTATCATATCTCGCAATAGCGCCAATATCTTTAGTTTTTAACCCTTGTCTTGAACAAAGTTGTTCTAATAAGTCCCACTTTTGATTATCCACTCTGCCCAAATCTTCTAATGCTGGAGTATGATTTCGTCTAAAAAATTGTTCAAATCTAGTAGTTTTTTTGCCTGCTAGTTTAATATCTTTGCAAACATTATGTGATGATTTAGAAAAAGTTGTTATTTCTTGAAAAACTTCATTAAAGGGTCTTGCTTTTATTCCCCTCATAAAAGAAGTATGCGGTAATATAGTTTTTAAAACTTTACTTGCAATCATAATTATCCCCCGAAATCCCCGTATTTATATAAAGAGATTATGTTAGGGAAATTTGCCTTTTTGTTACAAAAGTTTATAAAAAGTGAGTTGGAGAACCAACCTCAACAATTAGCACAAAGAGCAAAGCTGGTAGGGTGCAATTTTTTGCAAATTTCGGCAAAATATGCTAGAACGCAGAAAGCCACTAAAAAAGAGCCTTTCGGCTCTTGATTTTAAATGGTGGACCTTGACATACGACTTAACACTCCAAACTCTCAAAATTGCTTAATTGATTAGGTTTCAGGCATGTTGAAATTACGCATTTTCCAAAATTCACAAACAAAAATTTGCTTGAGAAAAAACTGTAGATATTGATATTCTAAATTTTAGGTTTTGTATATTTGTAAACTTTACCTTCTTCACAAAAAGAGTATTCTTCAAAAGATTCTTCTAGCAATTTCCAAATAAAAACCATAGCAAAATGTACAAAATCTTTACAAAGATTTTCTATATCAGTAATCAGACCTCTTTTTTCATACTTATCTGGCAAATTTAACTCCCAATTTGGATACACATACGTTCTATCAGGAGATAATGAGAAATTGTTTATTTGAATAAATTTATTATGATCTGGATGTTCTAAAGCATTTCTTATATCAACTAACTTTGCTAAAAATTTACTATTCTGTTCTTTTACAAAAGTAGCTAAGCAACCATTTTCTGAAACAAGGTTTTGAGATATTAAAATTCTAACGGCATTATCTATTCGCTTATCATGTTTCATAATTGAATTTTTTATATTTTCAGATAAGGAAGTACCATAAAAGGCAGTTAATAATCTTGAAAGTTTATTCAATATTGAACCACATTCTGTAATTATAATATCCTTAACTTTCTTTTCTAAATTAGGCATAAATGCTTTTATCTCAAAATTATTTGCATATTCTGGAACATCTAATTTATTTAGTTGCTCATTAAAACTGTTTGCAAAATCAATATACGAATCCTCGAAAGATGCACAATTCAATAAAATTTGAAAAATTATACCCTTGACTTGCTCTATATTAGTCCTTTTAGAAAAAGTTATAGCTTGATATTTCCCAAAATGTTTTTGCTCTATCCCCTCTAAAAAATAGAAAAAATTAGCAACAAGCGAATTTTCAACTCCTTTATTCAATATTTTGGATTTTGTATTAGGAGATAGTAAATATTGATTTTGAGAATCTCTTTCAGTTCCCATAATAATTCTATAAATACTTTTTTCACAAAATGCATACAATCCATTATTAATAATAATTAAGCCTTTAACAGGACTATCCATATCCATACTAAATGCTTTTTGTTTATATGTAGAAAAATTTGAATAATCTGGTTTTCGCATAAGTTTAATATTAACTAATTACATTAGTATACGTTTCGTCGTAAATATCTTGGAGATTTTTGCCCTCGAATGTCCAATATCTACAAGGTGCTACATTGTATGGTAATTCAAGTAATTCTCTTGTAGCTTTGGTTAATGAATACTCTTTGTTATTAAACAGAACTTTCTTTTCACTTATAACTTTTACATTGATGTTGGTATCTTTTACATAGTTCAAAATCGCACCATTAGGAATATTCATTTCCTCAAAATTCAGCATTGGTCTATGATACTGCTTAACAGCATTATATTCTTCCACAGTAACTCCTTTGTTCAAAGCTTTATCTACATCAAAGGTTATTTCTCTTGTTGCTAACACTTGTAGTAAAGGAATTACTTGATCTGGTTCTATATTAAAGAATTCTCTTTTAGGATTTATTCGACAATTTCTAAAAGCATTGTGAATAAGTGATTCAATTTTTGAACAATCACTGACTTCACCTGCCCACAAACATTCAAACGGTAAAGGAACTCCTGTAGAATAAAGTTCAGACATTCTTGCTTGCAAATCTTTTCTTTGAGTTTTACCAATTTTTATAAGATTAGGCATAGCTTCGTTTCTCAGTACATATACAATTTCATACTTTTCAGACATATTAATTTCCTTTTTTCTCAAGAATATCATAAATATTTTTTCTTTTAAAATCAATAAAATTTTCTATAAATTTACTTATAATCACAAGCATAGGAGATTTCTTTATGTACTATTTCCCAAATTTAGATGAGCAAACAAGATTGATTATGATTAGCGAATTAGAATCAGACCTTAAAACAGGTTTATTCTATGAGCCAAAATCATTAACATCAACAGGCATGTTCAAATACAAAAGATTCCTGAAAGAATGTTTTTCTACCGGAACACTTGAAACATTACAACAGAAACTTTCTCAATCAGATTTTAGAGAAAAAGACAACAGAGGTAGAAAAACTCCGTCTAATATTCGAGAAACTCTTACATTTAACGATTTCAACCGCTACTACATCAGAGCTATGCTAATGCGTGCGTTAAATGAAAATAAAAAACTTTGTGTGTATCGTGCAAAACAATCTATGCACGAACGCCAACAATCTAAACTTGCTATGAATAAAGTTTATTTTGATAAACAAGAAATTAAACAACTTCTTGAATTATGCAGAGATTACCGAAAATTATTCAGCTCAAATACTCAAACAGAACTCTTAAAGCCAAATTCCGGATTAAGTTTAAAATTATTCTAAACCAGGTAAAACTTTTGAAATATAGGCAAAAGATTGTGGAGGAGTAAATTTGGGGTTTTCCTTATATGGATTTATTGGAGCATTAAAAGATTCAAATTCTTTAATTTTTATTGCATATCCTCTTTCTTTTCCTTTAAAATATTCAAAAAAATCATGATGATTTATACCAGCGAACTCACTAAAATTATTCCACAATTTTTGAGGAGTATCTTCTATAATATCTTCAACATATATCTTTCCAACAATCTGTTTTGTTGGAGCTGATTCATACACGAAAATTTCATTTGTTTCTTGTTTAAATATTGCTTTTCTAAATTCGTATAATTTATTACCAGTTTGAATTTCTTTTACATATTTTGGCTTAATTGATAGTAAAACGCCCATCTATATTGTCCTTTATTATTTTTCTGTAATTTTCGTCTGATATTTCGCTAATACTTTGAATTGGCCCTGTAACAATATGTTCTTTTATCATGTCATTATACCGTACAGGTTTTCTAAAATGAAAATGTTGATTGAATAGAAGTACAATAGTTGGAAGTTTACTAATTTCTTCAATATCTTTTTGTGAATATACTGTTCGTTTAGCAGTAAGTTTTTGAATTTTTTCAGCATCGGTTAAATTTCTTTCAACCCTCTCAACTATACCCAAAGTTGTAATCATCATATCGTCTTCCGTACGATAAAATAATAAAATATCACCAACAGAAACTTTACCTGTTGCAGAATGTGAAAGGTATGCTTTTTTTATTGAATTTCCCTCACTATTTGGATGTAAAGTTAATAAAGTTTTTTGTCTAACAGGTCTATAAGAATCATAATCTGGAAATAACATTTTATGATAATGAGGCATTATAGGTACTAAATGTTTCTTAACTTTTATTCCATCATAAAAGCTTGGGTAAAATTTCTTAGATATTTCTGAAATATCAAATTCCTTAATATTAATATCATCCGGTGCAACAATTGCCTTGAAAAAAACTTCTTCATTTCTACTGTTTTTTCCAATTAATTCAAATCCAAAATTATTGATTAAAGGAACCAAATAATCATTTTCTTCTGTAAAATGGGTCAAATAAATATATTTCAAATTATTTTGTATAGCATAATCTATTGCCATACTAATTAACCTTTCCCCAAGTTTTTTACCTCTTGCAATCTCTGAAACCTTAAATAAGCAAATCTTTAAGATTCTATCAAAATTAACAGGAGGAGTAAAATCAATCTCATTACGTGCTTCTATTTTAGGTATTAACAAGGCATTAATTCTATCTTCATTGTCAATAAAAGTATATACATTTCTATCTTGTTTTATTACTTTATTTGGCCACCAATAAGACGTAAATTCTTGATAATCATGCTTTAGAGTATCAAATATTGAATCCTCCAAATTTACTTCAAATCCTTTTTTCTTACAAAAACTTGGAGTTGAATGAATGTCCGTTTTTAATAGATATTCTGAGAATATTTCAATAGCTTCTCTTGGACTAATTACAGTTTGCAAGCCTAATTTATCTGCCTTGTTCAATAGTTCTTGATCTTCAGTAATCAAATAATCAACGACATTTTTATAAACGCAATATAAAAGTTCATTATCAATATTATCATTTTCACTTTGTGGAGAATCAAATTTTTCACAAAATTCTTTATCATTTTGGGCAAATGGAACTTTTTCTAATTTTACATAAGATTCGATCTTAGAAAGATTAGCTTTCTTCCTTTCAATATTGCCATCTTTCTCAATCTCCTTTATTGATAATGGATGAACAACTCGTTGATATTGCAACTGTTCAATAATCTTATACAATTCTCGAATATGTTCAGGAATTTGATGATAATTTTCTCTAAGTATTAAAATATTAGTGTCTAATAATAATCTCATGCTTTTTATCCTACTATATCTTGCTTATTTTGTAAATAATGTAGCAATTCTTAGCATTTTGGCGCATTTCACTTTTTAGAAAACCTTTCTAAGAAATTTTTGTATTTTATATCTAAACCATTTATCTATATGATGAAATAAATATTTTGAATATGCTATAAAAACAAAAGTATATTTAAGTTTTGTTCAAGAGGATATTTTATGAAGTGTGAATGGGATGAAATTAAGAAAAAATTATTACAAGACAAAAGTAATAAATCTGTTTTACTTGGAAATGGTTTTACAATAGCTTGTGCGAACAACAATAAACTTAGTTCAAAGAAAATAATTGATAATGTACATAAATATTTTAAAAATAGAACTACAACTAAAAACATAACAAATGTTGAAGATTATATTTATGAAGTTGAAAAACAATTCATCAAACAAATCTACAATTTATTACCAATAGAAAAAATAGAAAAAATTCAAAATCTTGATAATATTATTGAATTTCTTAAGATTTTTGATAACTTTTACACATTAAATTATGATCATGTTTTATATCAATTATTGATGATTTTGCGAGATAGAGGAAAGCATACTAATGATGGTTTTGGGAAACAAGATAACCAATTAATCTGGAGTAATGATAAGCCACAGAGTGTATATTACCTACATGGAGCATTTCATTTCATTGTAAAGAATGACAATCAAGTAAAAAAAGTTGAAAGAAGTATAGGGACAAATTTATTTACTAAAATAAAAAAAGAATGGGAAAAAGGAGAAAAATCTCATATAATAATTGCTTCAGATCATAGGACTAAAGAACTTAAAATGTCGTCTGAAAAATATTCTCAATACTTAAATAAATGTTTTAATTCTTTTAAACAAGCTCAAGGGATATTAGTAACAATGGGAGTTTCTTTTTCAAATAGCGATACACATATATTAGAAGCAATAAAAGATAATAAGAATCTAGAAAATGTGTACATTGGTTATTATGAAAAGAAAGAGTTAAAAAGATTAGAGAATTTATTTGAAGCATGTGAAAATATTCACTATTACTCTACAAAAAACTTATTTGATTGTTAACTAGTTTTTTATAACTTCAAGAATTTCCATTCTATCAAGACGAAAAATTCTTTTTGCTTGTCGCATTTCACAAAAAGCAATAACAAACACTAAATTTGGTTCTTTTCGATATTGAGCATTCATAATAAATTCATTATCAGTCATTTGATAGCCTAACTTTATTTCTTCAGGGCGGATTATTCTTATATTTTCCTCTATTCCTGCATGAAACTTATGCGTTTCATATTTTATTTTCAACCTATATTTATGTTTAATAGCTTGAAGTAGAAGAAAACCTTTTTTGAATTTATTTTTCTTTTGGGTATATTGTCCATACTTTGAAGATATATTCTTAGAATTTTCACCAAATACAAAATGGTGTATTTCTTGATGGCAATCTCTACATAGAGGAATTAAATTTTCTAATTCATTTGTTCCACCCTCTCTTATGGGTATTATATGATGTACTTCCACATTTTGCTCACTTCCACACATAGAACAACATCTTCCGTATTTTTCAAATACTTTTTCTCTTGTTTTGAACCATCCTTTTTTATCTTCATCAACAGGAAAATTGCTAACAATTGTAGCTTTTCGTCTTTTAGATTTTACAACAGATTTACTGCAATCTTCTCGATTAAATAAGAATATACAAAATCCCACAATTATCCAAAATATTAATGTACCCATAGAACTCCTTTACGAATACTTCTTAATATCCAATAGATTGCGGGGCATAAGAACCATTTGGATTATAACCATATTGAATTCGCTGTCCTCCAACAGACTGTGGAGCATAAGAACCATTCGGATTGTAGCCATACTGTATTCTTTGTCCCCCAACGGATTGAGGTGCGTAAGAACCATTTGGATTGTATCCATATTGAATTCGTTGTCTCCCAACAGACTGTGGAGCATATGAGCCATCGGGGTTATAGCCATATTGAATTCGTTGTCCTCCAATAGATTGCGGAGCATAAGAACCATCTGGATTATAACCGTATTGTATCCGTTGTCCGTTAATAGATTGTGGAGCATAGGAACCATCGGGGTTATAACCGTACTGAATATTTCCAGCGTAATTTGCTTGTTGGATAAATATATTAAGAATAAAAATTATTCCTAAAACAATTAGCTTTTTAATCATAAAATCTCCTTACCAAAAATAATGATTATATGTACCATTAACGTTAACATTACTATTCACATTTACAGTCCCACGATGATATACATTAGTGTCAACTTGAACATGTTGATTTCTTAACGCATCAGAATAATTATTTAATGCATTTATTTGTTGTTGTTGAAGTCGTTGTTGAGCCTCATACGCAGCTTGTTGTTGTCTTAATCGTTCTTGTTGTTGCTCATATTCTTTTTCTTTTGCAATAATTGAAAGTTCATTATTCACTAATGCAGATAAACAAGCATGTAATTCCGGCTGACTAGAACTACTTAGCATTGTACATCTTTTGTAGCCATTATCAAAGTTATGTTTTTTATTTGCCCAATAAACCACTGTTTGATGGGCAGATGCTATCATATCTCGCATTCCTTTACTATATTTGTTTATAAGTCCTTCTGCATGATACAATTCTTCTGCGGCATTTTCAGCGTCTATATTGCAAATTTGAGACCAGTAGCTATTATATAACTCACCCATTGTTTTCTTTTTTATGCAAATACGACTTTTTATGAGGGATATATCTTTTTTACCATAATCATTTTTAACTTCAAAATTTATAGAATTTGACCTATCTAATAGATTTGCAAACCCATCCCAAGTAGTTTTTGAAACTTTTTCACCATTAACTTTGGTAATTTCATCACCAGCTCGTAATTGAGCTCTTTGTGCTGCAGAATTAGGTTTAACGTATGTTATAAAAATTCTTGGTTTATTGGCACCATTCCAATAAGTGTCAGCAACATACATAAAACCATATTCGTTACTGCAAGTTGTAATATATTCACTTTCATTTTGTTTATTCTGTTCTTGTATAAGTACCGAGCAAGAATCAGTTTCATTACATCCTGTTAAACTTTCTGTATTTCCTGCCAAAGAAGTTCCTAAAAAACTTAATAACAAAATTGTCAATAAAATTCTATTCTTCATAACCATTCCTTTTCAAATTACTTACACTTCTTGATTTTTAAACGGATATTTTTACTTACGACTAAACCTACCTAAAACTTTAACATCAATCAGGTAATATAACAAAATTGTTACAGTCATGATAATAAATAGTCTAAATTTGGCTTGAATATTACACAGATAGCAAAATTTAGTTTTTTCGGTTTTCATGTCGGTGGTTAAAAAAAAAGGAGAAATATATGATTACAATAGAAATTTTTAACAATTTCCCAGAGATAGAAATGGACTTAATGATTGCTGTTTATAAAGTTTTCGGGAAAAAAATCACATGGGAAATATTAAAAGTTCTATATTTACATAAAGAAGGATTAACTCAAAAAGATTTTCAAAAACTGATTCCATATAGAAAAGCTTTTTCAAGAATTTTACGAGAAATGGAAATAATTGGTTTAATAATTGGTAAACGGAATTATGCATCTACAAATAGACAAATTATCTACTATTTAAATGATGCTAATTGCAAAGATTATATAAAAAACATTCAGGAAGCAGCTTATTATATATTCAAAAGGAGATATAACAGTTCTGATGAAGATATTATTAATTTGCTACCAAATTACAAATGTAAACAAAATATTAAGTAATTTACGGATTTTGGTAAAATGTAATTTTACTGGGTTTCAGACTATAGAGATAATGAAAAGCCTTATTGTTACGGTATTTCATTATCTTCTTTTTTGTGAAAAATACAAAATTCAAAATTTCTTTTTAGCTAATATGCTTTTATTGCAGAGAGCTAAAAACTCAAAAGTAATGTTGAACTTTGATAATCTAATATGAAAAATGATTTTACTCAAACCTAAAGCCTACTAGGTTTGGTGGTGTTAGAAAGTGTAGGCAGAAAGGGAAAAATTTATGAGTAATTTTATGATTACTGGTACCTTAAAAGGTCTAAAAAAGCAAATCTCTAATAGTGGATACTCTAAAACTTCAGCATTCTTGATTTCCAGAGATTCAAGTCGTAATAAATATCAAAAATATTTTGTTACATTTTGGAGAAACGAAGCGGATGAGATACTCAAAACTTGTTGCATTGGAGATTGTTTAAGAATCACTGGAGTTATCAACTTCAATGACAAAACTAAAAAATATGAGCTAATTGGTCATAAATTTGAAAAAATTCAATGGAATGAGGATGATAAAAGGTTTTTGCCAGTTAGTGTATGCACATAAATAACGGGAGGATAACAAATGACTAAACAAATTTGAAAAAATAGTCTTCGTAATCAAGATACAAGTTGAAGTGATTACGAAAAAGAAGAAATTAAACGGTTATTAAAAATCTTGTTTGCTGATACGATTTCAACTCGTTTAACTTCTTCCCAATCGGAGATTTAATCTCCATTCATAGCTGTTCATAGAACTATGCTATGTCTATGAGCAGTGTAATACAAAAATAACACAAACTCTACTGGCATAGAGTAGAGCTAAAGGAGAAAAAACATGACGATATGTTTAAATTACATGATGTTAGGTGCATACGATTTCGAAATATTAAACGAAATCGGAATTGCACAATCCGTAATGGAAAAGTTGGAAAACAGTAAATTTTTCAACAAAAACGGGGAATTTTTAGAAATTTCCGAAATTAATTCACTAGAAGAAATCAAACTTCTTGTTGATTTACATATTGGAACTATCTTAAATTCATATTCAGAAGAAGATGTTTTAAGTAGCATTTACGAAATTCAACTTCCTGACGAATACATTCCGTTTTCATTACAATTTGCGAGGTATAATGTCTTTCTACATTGGAAGAACAATCTTTTAAATGCAATAATGACAAAACACAATCAAATAGTTGTATCTCCAAGTAGTGAAATTCCAATCGGAACTAACGATATTGTGATTACAATATCAGAAGAATAAGGAGAAATCATCATCAGAACTATCGGAACGCTCAAGTGTACTTGAGCGTTCTTTTTTATCATCAATAGGAGGAAATCAAATGAAGAAAATCGAAAATATAGATAACTGCTTAACATACAGTTATCAAGACAAAAATAATGAAATTATCACTAGTAAAATTGCAAATTATGCTATTCAAGGTTTATTCGTAATAAAACTAATAACCAATACTAAAAACACTTACAAGGTTATAGAAAAACTTGCGTTATGAGTGATTAAAGAACAACAACCGCAGAAACGCTACATCAAAATTATTGATGGAAACGATGAAACAGACTTTAGCACATTTTTTAAGGCTATTCATCATGGAATTGTCGGGCTTTACGAAAACTTCAACAAGCAAAAGTTTTTGCTACTAATTCAAATGCTATATGAAAATTTGAAAAGTATTGAAATTTACACAAATTTTGGTTATCAATCGTCTGAAAATTCTTATATCATGGGAAATTCAAAAATTCAAATTGATACCAACACAATAGAAAAATATCCCAAAATCCCAGATGATTTACATCTTACAGAAGAAGAAAAACTCCAAATTCTCCCTGCAAATGATGTGGTACCCAAACTTGTTATTCTCAATAATCCAAAAGAAATTCTCAAAGAGCTTGTTTTGACAATAATAAAAACTTTTAATGCCCCTATCTATATGGCAATAGCGGTTGTAATCGCAAATTGCTTTTTTGACTTATTTATTTCAAAGGCTCAAGGTTTTCCGTATGCTATATTTTATGGGCAATCAAATGCAGGGAAATCAACTATTATTCATATTTTAGCCGCAATATTCGGCATTACTAACTATACAAAACTTACAAGCGGAACGTCAACAATGGTGGCTTTGCGTGTTCAACTTCAAAAGTTTAATAATTTTGTTGTATTTTTTGAGGAGTTGGATAACAAGCGAATGCTAAATTTTGAGGACTTGGGGAAAGACGCATTTTCGGCTAATCCTAGGAAAAAATCTTCTAAAGACGGGAAAGAAATTGTTACTGAAATCAATACTTCTTTTTGTGCAGGAACAAACCATTTCTTCGAAAATATGACTTTTGCAAATTTTTCAAGATGTATTCCAGTAAATTTCAAACGTGAACAGTTTGATTTGAGCAATTTTAAGTATCATTCAGAAGAAAATTTGAAACCTCTTTCTTGTTTTTTACCTGAAATTCTGTATTACAGAAGTAAAATCATTGAGATTTATCATGAACAATACAAAATTGTTCAAAAATATTGCAGTTTTGCTAGAATTTGCAATAACGTTGCAATCGGAATGTCAATTTGGGCTGTAATCAATGATATTTTAGGCGAAGAAGTCCTAAATACTGAAACTTTGGCTAAAGAATATCTTGAATATTTTGAACAATACATTGATACAGAACTATCCTATGGAGATGTGTTTTTGGCAGATGTGTATAAGCTATTTAATAAGGAATTGCTTATATATGGCAGAGATTTTCTAATTACTAAAAACAAGTATTTGCGGATAAATCTCACAAAATACTGTGATATTTACAACAGTACGAGTGAATATCGAAAACTGACACCTGCTCAACTTCGATTAAAATTAGCAAACGACAAACGAGTAGTAAACTTAAATGCAACAGACCTCAAGCCTATTGGCAAAGCAATAAAAATTGATATATCTGAAAATGAAACCTTATTAGACATAAAAAATAGAGTATCTTTTAGACCTGAAAATAAGGAGTATGACGATGAATAAGAAAATAATAGCAGATATTTATATAAGATTGTCAAGCAAATCTCAAGAAGATGGAATGTCGAAAGAAACACAAGAAAACGAATGCCGAAAATATTGTGAGGCAAACGGTATTACAGTCAGGAATGTCTATTATGAGAATAAAAGTGCTATGACACCGTATGATAGACCAGTTTTCTACAAAATGATTGCAAATCAACAATCTAAAGATAAGGCAGATGTTATTATTTCATTCTGCATAAATCGTTTAACAAGAAATCAGTATGATTTCTATCCGATTGAAGTTCTTGTTGACAAATTCGACACCAAAATAATTTTTGTAAAAGAGAATATGACTATTTCTAAACCTTTCAAATCCCATGAAAAATTCTTAACAAGCATACTTATTGCAAGTGCGGAATTTGAAGTTAAGCACATGAATGAAATTCGTAAAAAGGGGCTTATGGAAAGAGCAAAAACAGGAATTCGCCCAAGTAGAGTTCCATTTGGATACAGAATGCGAAACAAACGAATAGTTATTATTCCAAAAGAAGCGGAAATTGTGCGAAAGGCTTACGAATTGTACTCAACTAATGAATATTCATTGAACACACTTTCTGAAAAGTTATTTGAACTCGGTTATGAATATAAATTGCAAAAAAGCAAGAAAATTCAAAAAGCAACTCTTTCAAGAATTTTGAAAAACAAGTTTTATACCGGATATTTTGACTTCCCAGATATTGAAACTCCGATAAAAGGGAAGTATAAACCAATAATCAGTCAAGAATTATTCGATAAAGTTCAAAAGGTTCTCAAAACTTCAGCAAATGAAAAACAACAAAAACATTGTTTTCTTTATTCAAACTTACTAAGGCTTCAAGAAACAGGAAAAATTATGACTGGTGAAATCAAAAAAGGTCGATATATCTATTATACGGCTTTTGATAACAACAAAATTCGGCATTCAGTTAATGAAACAATTGTTACGGATTTTGTGTTGAATTATCTCAAAGAAATTCGGCTAAACTTAATTCCAAATGAGATTGTTAAAGAGGTTTTAAAAGAAGAATTAAAACCGATAAAACAAAAATATTCTAACCTAAAACGGAATGTTAGTCGTAAATACCACAAGGAACTACAATTAAACGACTTCATCGAGGAAAACGGTATAGATGATGAAGATTTTATCACTGCAAATCAGGAAGATATTGACAATAAGTACAGTAAGCTGACCGAAAAAATTTCAAAAACCAAACAAGAAATCCAATATTTGGAGTCAAAATGCAACGAAATTTCTCAAAAACGACTTTACGACTCATTTATTAACCTAAATATGGAAAATCAAAGAGAAATTCTCAAACTCATTACGAATAAATTTGAACTTCAAGGCGATAAAGTCAAAATCACATTCAAACCAACTTTTCGAAAAATCCGTAAAAGATAATTAGTCATAAATTCCTTATTTTTGAATGTTCCCGCACATTTTCTTGTGCGGGTTTTCCTTTTTATTCAGATTTTATATAAGAAATCATATTTTTTAAATATTCAATGTAATTTACTTCAAAACATTCATAATAATTTTGAGATTCTGCAACTCTTTTGTAAGTTTCCATTTTGGCTTTGATTTTTAGTGGAATATTATTTATATCCTGATATTCCTCATACATTTTTTCTAATATTTTATTGTAGTCTTCATTGGAAAAAATCATACATGTAACTTTAAATTGTTCTAATAACTGTTTTTTACCAAAAACACTATAATCATTTAATTTTTGAATAATATTCTTGTCTAAAAACATTTCAATATTTTTATAAGATAAATTTTCTGAAGTAAATTGATTATATAAAGATTTATCTTTCGCCTTTAATACTAATAGAATTGCCAATATCGGCATAATTTTATTAGTATTTTCATCAAACATTTTAGTTATTACATTAAACTTTGCATAAATTTGTTCAACATCTCTTAATTGCATTGGATATATTAACGCAAATAAATTAAAAAAAGTATCAAACATATCATATCCACAAGTCAAAGAACCCTTATGGTTGTCTTTGTTAACTATTTCAAAACTTTTTTGCAAATATTTTGTAAATTTCTTTATATCTGGTTGTGGTAATTCCAATTCTAAATCAATAAAACGCCTTAAATACCCCTCACCATCCATTCCACATCCATATATATTACTTATTGTATGTTTTAACTGCTCTCTATCTATACATAAAACAAACACAAGTCCTTTTACCCCAAACAAATGCTTAATAGCCTCAAGTAACTCTATTGCAAAGGTAGGTCTACAACGTTCCAATTCATCAACAAATACATATATGTTTTTACCATTAAGCTTTGAAGTTATTTCAAATAAACCTTTTTTAAAATTATCAAGTATATTTTCTAATTCTTGGTAATCTGTTAATGTTCTAATAGTAGGTAGTTTCAAGGTGTCTGGATTTTTATGATCGTTTAAAATATCAACATTTAACCCAGAATATTTTTCAATTATTTCTTTAACAGCTATGCAGAAAACTTCTTTGCAATTTTTTAAATCTTCTTGAATACCATATTTAATTAAGTTCTGTTCTTTTAATTGCAGTATAAAATTATACAAAAATGGAATTAGAGGTTTTTCTATAAAATCACAATTCCAAGCATTGAAAAATATTACATGTTCACCTTTTTGTTTTAAATCTTCAGCCCAACGCTTTAAGAAAAATGTTTTACCACTTCCATATCTTGAATTGATTGAAAGCACATAAGGTTGTTCTATAGACTCAATGATTTTAGTAAAATTATTTGCAACTTTTTGCCGTTCAAATAAATCATCACTCCAAATATTACTTTTGTCGATTTCTTTTTCCGTATTTTTGCAACATATTGATTTTGTCATTTCCACACTCCTTTTTCCTTATAAAATCATAAAAAATAACGATTTCAATTATTCTGTTGGGTAATATTAAACATTCTAAAATTCAATAGGGAACTTACTTCCCAGTAAATATTATTGGGAAGTCGTATGGAATGCTCACTTTACTTTTTGCCAAAATGAGTAAAAATAAAAACATACAAGTTCAGAAATTTTAAGGAGTTCAGATTATGCAAAACAAACAAGCGGTTATTTATGCTCGTGTATCTAGCAGAGAACAAGAACGTGAGGGATTTTCTATTCCGGCACAGTTAAAATTACTCAAAGAATACGCACTCAAAAATGGATTTCAAATTGTCAATGAATATTCAGACGCTGAGACCGCCAAGAAGGCAGGTCGAACTAATTATAATGCCATGTTAGCTTTTCTAAAAGAAAATCCTGAAATAAAGACCGTACTTGTAGAAAAAACAGATAGATTATATCGTAACTTCAAAGATTATGTTACTCTTGAAGATTATGACTTAGAAGTTCATCTAGTAAAAGAAGGTAGCATTATTAGCAAAAATTCCAAATCCCATGACAAATTTATCCATGGGATTAAGGTTCTCATGGCAAAAAATTACATTGACAACCTTTCCGAAGAAATCTCAAAAGGATTACATGAGGGACTGGAACAGGGTTATTGGCCATTCCAACCACCTTACGGATATTTGAGAGGAGCAAAAAAGAATTTAATCATAGATAAATCAAGAATTTTGTTTATTCGCAGAGCTTTTGAATTATTTGCAACCGGAAAATTTTCACTTAGAAAATTATGCGAAGAACTTTTTGTTGAGGGATACTACTACAAAGCCGAAAGACCTAAAATAACTCAATGTGTACTTGAATCAATGTTAAAAAATGTTATCTATGTTGGTCAAATGAATTGTAACGGCATTATTTACCAAGGCAAGCACCCTGCAATAATTTCAAGAGAGATTTTTGACAAAGCCCAATTAGCTTTTCATAAAGTAGATAAGTCAAAAGTTCGTAAAAACTTTGATTTCCTATATCCCGGAATAGTAAAATGCGGAGTTTGCGGATATTCATTCTGTGGAGAAAGACAGAAAAAACACAATATTTATTACCGCTGTTCGCATTTTGATAGAAGTTGCCCTAATACTTGTTATATTTCTGAAAAACATCTTACTCAATCTTTCCGCATGCACTTAAAACGTATTGGATTAGACGAAGATTTATACGAATTGGTAAAATATTCTCTCAAAGAATGTTTGGGAGATGAGCAGGAGTACCACAAAACAGAAGTAGCAAGAATTACTTCTGAAATTGAACAATGCAAAGAAATTCTAAAAAAGATGTATCTTGACCAAGTAAATAATGTTCTTGATTATGACATGTGGATAAATCTAAAAAACGAATATGAGGTAAAATTAAACCGATTAAGTGCAGAATACCAAAAACACCTCTATGCTAATACAAATTTCTTAGATACAGGGCTGAAAATCCTTGATTTATGCAAGAAAGCAAGCTTACCAGCTACCGAACTTTCAGCAGAAGAAGTAGCGAATATTATTAGAGAAACATATCTATCTGCTACAGCAAAAGACAAAAGGGTTAAAGTCGTCTTTAAGGAACCGTTTGCGACTATTGAAAATCTCGTAAAACTTGCTAAAAAAGAGATTGCGGAAGTTGGGTTCGCTGAATTTAAGTCTGAAATAATTTCTTCAAAAGATAAATGTATCGAAAGCATTAAAAAAGAGCCCTTAGGCTCTGATTTTAATCGTTCTAGTTGTTTTAAATGGTGGAGGATAGGAGATTCGAACTCCTGACCCCCTGCGTGCAAAGCAGGTGCTCTACCAGCTGAGCTAATCCCCCTTTCGGGTTGTGCGACTTGCGCCTCACATTTACTATTATATTTGCTGATTTTTTTTTGTAAACCCCTTTTTTAAAAAAAATTTAAAATTTTGTCTGATTTTTAGATTTTAAAATTTTTCAAACCAATTTTTCACATTGAAAACTGTACTAAAACCTCATTAGCACCCGAAATATTCGCTCATCATAATCTACATTTCATCTGACATAACAGGAGTCAATTTCCCCTGTTTATACTCTATCAGACATTTTGCCAACTGGTCAGGGCAACTTGTTGTTTTCATACCACATGTAATTCCTGACAACTTTTCAATCACGTCATCTACTTTCATTCCTGTAATTAAACTTTTAATTCCCTTCAAATTTCCATTACATCCACCATAAAAATCGGCATCAACAATTTTGCCATTTTCAATTTTTACCTGCATAATTTGGCAACAAGTACCAGTTGTATGGTATTGTACAACATCAATTTTATTTTCTTCATTCATTTTCAACTTCTCCATTCTCAAAAACATTCTATCATAAATTACGCAATTAAATATACATATTTATAAATCTATCGTCACCGGCTTCAATTTTCCTCATCAACAACGTTGCATAATTTATATTATCATAGCTTTTATTCTTTTCAAAAATTCTCACCGCAGATTGCAATTTATGCATTGCTGAATCAGGGTGTTTGCGTCTTGTCAATTTGGCGATTTCAGTTTGAACCAAAGCAAGCATCATTTCGTAAGAATCTTTAGGCGCTGCTTTTCTTGTAATTGTACGATAAGAGGCAACAGAAGCTTTATAGTTCGTTGTAACTTGTTTCAAACATCTTTCTTGTTCATACAAAACGTCCAAGTAATCTAACAATCTATCCGGTTTTCTACTGTAAATTTTTCGCAAGTCATTTAATCTTGCCATCATGTGAACATAATCACCATTCATTCTTGAAATATCATACCCTTTTTGAGCAAAATATTCCAAATTATGCGGAAAATATTCATTAACCTTGCAAAGAGTGCTCATGACAATTCCTGCAAAATCTAATCTATCTCGTTGTACAAGTTTATCAGCCAAAATATCCGCTTGTTGACAGAAATAATCTTCTTGATGGTTTCTTTCGTACAAAGTTCTTAATTTGCCAAATTCTTGAGCAAAGAAATCTGGAGTAACACCTTTTTTATGTGAAACTATATATTTCCCAAACTGTTTTATATCAGAAATAAATGGAGGTTTTTGCAGAATTATTGACATAAAATTACTACTTTCTAATAATAAAAAGAAAAATAGATGTCAAAAATTGCCCAAATTTAAGGAAATATTAAAAAACATAACAAAACGACCATGCCAGTATGACATAGTCGTTTGAATTTTCGTGTTTATTTAATGTTGTTTTATTTTATTGCTTCTGCACAATCAGGACAAATACCGTTTTCATCAAGTGTACGATATTTCCAACATCTTGTACATTTTTCGCCTTTTGCCTTAGTTACCCAAACAGTATAACCATCTTCTGAATATTCATTAAGAACATCACTCGGAGCCTCATCTGACAAAGTCACTTGAGATACGATATAAATATCTGCCAAATCTTTTTCATTGGCTTTCAATACTGAATCATCTTCCGCTTTTATTGTAATTGCAACTTCAAGCGAACTACCGACTTTTTTATCTGCTCTCAATGGTTCAATTGCTCTTGATACAACTTGACGAGATTTTAGAACTTTTTCAAAATCAGTTTCAAGTTGCGCATTTTGCCATTGTGAATTAACTTCCGGCCAATCTGACAACAAGATACTAATCAAACCTTTTCTTTGGTTTTCCGGAATATTTTGCCAAATATCTTCGGCTTGGTGAGGCATTACCGGAGCCAAAATTTTAACCAAAGCCATCAAGTTTTCATACAATACAGTTTGACAAGCACGGCGAGATAAAGATTTTTTGCCCGCTGTATATAATCTATCTTTCACGATATCAAGATAGAACGAACTTAAATCTACTGCCGCAAAGTTTTGCAAGCATTGGAAGTATTTGTAAAATTCATAATTTTCAAACGCTTCAGTAACTTCAACAATCAATTTATTTAATTTATGAAGTGCAAATTTATCAATATTTTTAAGTTCATCATATTTTACATAATCAACTTCAGGATCAAAATCGAACAAATTACCGCATAAAAATCTCGCAGTATTTCTTGTCTTTTTGAAAATTTCGGTCAACTGACCAATAATATTATTACCGATTTTGATATCATTTCTGTAGTCAACTGATGCAGCCCACAATCTCAAAATATCAGCACCGTAGTTTTTGATAATATCGTCTGGTCTGATGTAATTACCCAATGATTTTGACATTTTGCGCCCATCTTCACCGAAGACAAAACCGTGAGTCAAAACTTGTTTATAAGGAGCAATTCCTTGAGTTGCGATTGAAGTCAACAATGAAGATTGGAACCAGCCACGGTGTTGGTCTGAACCTTCCAAATACATATCAACCGGAGTATGACAAAGTTCATCAGAACGTTTTTCTACAACTGCTCTCCAAGAAACACCTGAATCAAACCATACATCCATGATGTCTTTTTCTTTTCTAAAATGTTTTTTACCGCACTTAGGACATACAAACCCTTCCGGCAAAAGTTCTTCTGCTGAATATTTTACCCACGCATCAGAGCTTTCTTTTTCAAACATTTTTGCAACATTTTCAATTGTCGAATCATCACAAATAACTTCGCCACAATCTTCGCAATAGAAAATCGGAATAGGAACCCCCCACGCTCTTTGTCTTGAAATACACCAATCAGTACGGCTTTCAACCATGTTACCGATTCTGTTTTCTCCACTTGCAGGAATCCATTTAACTCCGTGAATTGCCTCTAGCGCTTTATCTCTGAATTTATCTACTTTAACAAACCATTGCGGAGTAGCACGGTAGATAACAGGCTTTTTACATCTCCAACAATGCGGATAACTGTGTTGAATATCTTGAGCCTTCAACAAAGCTTCCTTATTTTTAAGCATTTCGATAACCATTTCGTTACCCTTATAATAAGGAACTCCAACAAGTTCAGGAATACCAACAACATCAGTCCATTTACCAGAACCGTCAAGAGGTGAAAATACTTCAATACCATATCTGCAACCAACTTCATAGTCTTCCAAACCATGTCCTGGAGCAGTGTGAACTGAACCAGTACCGGCATCTAATGTAACGTGTTCACCCAAAATAATTGGAGATTTTCTATTCAATAACGGGTGATTTGTATTCAACAATTCCAAATCTTGACCAGTACATGAACCCAAAACTTTAATTTCAGATTCATCCCATTCTACATCTTTCAAGAATGAACCTAACAAATCTTGTGCTACAACGTAAACACTACCCTTGTATTCAAAGAAAGTATATTCAAATCTCGGGTGCATTGAAATCGCCATATTTGAAGGAATTGTCCAAGGAGTTGTTGTCCAAATGATTGCAAATATTGGTTTATCATTATTAACTGATTTCAAAACGCCGTTATTGATTTTTGAAGTAGCATCTTCATCAAATTGAAATCTTACATAAATTGAAGTTGAAGTATGGTCAGCATATTCAACTTCTGCTTCTGCAAGAGCAGTTTCGCATGCGGCACACCAATAAACAGGTTTCAAGCCTTTTTCAATATAACCTTTTTTGTACATTTCGCCAAACACTCTAACTTGTTCTGCTTCATACTCAGGATTGATTGTCAAATAAGGTTTTTCCCAATTACCCAAAACGCCAAGACGTTTAAATTCACTTTCTTGACCTTTCAAGTTTTTATGAGCGAATTCTCTACATTTTGCTCTCAATTCTGTTTCAGTAATTGAATGACGTCCGCCTTTGATATTTTTAACAACGGCATTTTCTATCGGAAGACCGTGTCCGTCATACCCCGGAACATACGGAGCATAAAAACCTTTTTGAGATTTATATTTTATTAAAATATCTTTCAAAATCTTGTTTAATGCTGTACCTACGTGAATTTTTTCAGAACTCAAATATGGGGGTCCATCGTGCAAAACAAATGAATTTGTCTTGTCACGTTGTCCAATAATTTTGTCATAAATTTTATTTTCTTCCCAAAATTTTTGAATTTCTAACTCACGAACAGTCGCATTTGCTCTCATTGCTAAAGTAGTTTGAGGCAAGTTTAGTGTATTCTTATACTCTGATTTTGTGCTTTCGCTCATATTTATTACCCTCTATATTAATAATATATTATCTACAAATTTTAAATTTCTATGATTCAGAATCTTTCAAAAACAATTTCATTTTATCATAATCAAATTGATTTTCCCAACGTGCGATTACAACGGTTGCAACGCAGTTACCAATTAAGTTTACGGTAGTTCTACCCATATCCAAAATTTGGTCAATACCAAGCAAAATTGCAACACCAATAATCGGGATATTGAAACTTGATAAAGTTCCTGCAAGTACAACCAATGAAACCCTCGGAACACCAGCAATACCTTTACTGGTAAGCATTAGTGCCAACATCATCAATAGTTGTTGATTTATATCAAGATTTATACCGCAGATTTGAGAAGAGAAAATTACCGCCATTGCAAGATACAGCGTGCTACCATCAAGGTTAAAAGTATATCCGGTCGGCATCACAAAACTCACGATATTTTGCGGAACACCGAATTTTTCCATAACGCTGATTGCTTTTGGAAAAGCGGCTTCCGAACTTGCAGTAGAGAACGCCAAAATTGCAGGTTCTTGAATTGCTTTTAACAAACTTCTAAATGAAATTCTTGCGTAACGGCAAGCGATTATGAACACTGCCAAAACAAACAAAGCAAGTGCGGTATATAGTGAAAATATAATTTTTGCGTAATTTTTAAGGATAGATAAACCGTTCATACCTACAGTCGAAGCAATTGCACCAAAAATACCAAGCGGTGCAAAATACATAACATATTCGGTAAACTTAAACATAATTTGAGAAACAGAATTCAACAAATCCATAACAGGTTTGCCTTTTTCACCGACCGCACAAATCGCAACCGCCATGAATATAGAAAAGACAACTATTTGCAACAAATTACCCTCAGACATCGCCTGAACAATACTTGTCGGGAATACGTTAACAATCATTTCAGAAATAGACGTATGCGGAGTTGTAACCGCCATCAAACCTGCTTCTTTCAACAATTCCGGATTTGCAACCGTACCTGTCGCAAACCCTTTCCCAGGATTAAAAATATTTGCCATTGTAAGCCCGATGATCAAAGCCAAAGTTGTTACAATTTCAAAATAAACAATTGTTTTTATACCGATTTTGCCAAGTTTTTTCACATCACCATGACCTGCAATACCGGTAACTAGCGTTGCAAACAATAACGGAGCAATAATCATTTTAACCATGCGTAAAAATATTAAAGCAAAAGCACGCATTTTAACTGCATAATGCGGGGCAAAATGTCCAAACAAAACACCTAAAATAAGTGCAATAAATATTAACGCTGTAAGTTTTGAATGTTTCAAATTCTAACCTCTCGAAAAGATTATAAAACAAACATGCCTGTCAATACACAGTAGGGTAATATTTTGTAAAATTTCTTAAGGGTAATGGTTGTTTTGGGTGAATTTTCGGTTATTGTTTTGTCCGGAAGGTCTATTGAGTTTGCTTATTTTGTCATTGGAGAGAACTTAGAAAAAACAAATTAATTACTATTATTCGGTTTCCAATAACTTGATGGTTTGTATAAAATATCCCAATATGATTTTGAAGCGTAAATAGGATTTTTATCTTTACGTGCATAATGATAGCAACCATACCCATTTGATGAATGGTTAACGTTCGGATTGCACAAAGAATTATTTGTATATTCTAATGATTCATACTTGAAAATATCATATCCTAAACGATTTGGACCTTTAGCCGGACCATTTGTATCAAAAATAAATGACACAGTACAAGGAAGAGTAAAACGCCCTTCCCAAGAGAAAAACAATGGAGAAACAGAACTACCGTCTGCCAAAATATATGTATCGCCATCGCCATAGCATGAATAAGTCCAAAGTGGCGTTTTTGTGCCAAACACCGAATAACAATGATTATTGGTCATTTTGCGCAACTCTTGATAACTGACTTTTGTCGCCCCTTTAAATTGCTTCAACCAAATTTCATTTAATTCCGGAACTCTTGCCTCTAAAGCAACACAACCTGGTCTAACTAAATTAGGATCCGCTCCTCCCGAGCCATAATAATCTGATAAAAAACCTATTTCATCAGAAGCACTTAATAGTGCCTGCCGTATTGTGCTATCCATTTTTTTGAATTGAGTTTTCAAAACTTTTACTTTGTAATTTGTGATTAGACTAGGTAAAGTCATCGCCGCAATTATTCCGACAACACCCAATGTTATCAATACTTCCGCTAGCGTAAACGCTTTTTTCATGTTTTATGTGCTCCATATTCCCTGTGACTTTTATTATTATGGAGTATTTTTAAGCATAAGTACACCGCCCCGCCCCACCATACCATACCATACCATAAAGCAATTATATCAATGGTTTTGAGGTTTTAAAATAATTTTTACATTTTGTAATGTTAGAAAACATTTCGAAACAAATAATCGTTCAATACCACACATAAAACAGACTCTGAATCTTCGCACTCACTATAGTTCGTGCGGTTCAGAGTGACTATTCGGTGAGAATAGCAAGGGATACGTCATTGGAGAAAACTTAGAAAATTTTTGCGAATGCAATGAGCAAATAAATTTTCTTGTTATTCAGAATCTGTTCAACATTCAACACAAATTTCAGAGCTGAAACGTAGGTCACGGCACCGCCTGACATGTAAAATTACGCCGTTGGTCTACCAATTTTTATAAACACATTCAAAATTATTTATACAACTCTTCAATATCAAACTTGAATTTTTCTAAATCGTCAAATGCAAATATTTCAGCAAGGGTAACTCCTAATGCCCTTGAAATTTTAAACATAGAACTTACAGTGACATCACGCTTTCCAGCCTCAATCATCGCTATATGCGAACGAGATATATCCGATTCAAGCGACAAATTTTCTTGAGTTAAACCTCTCGCTTTTCTAAGCAACTGCACTTGCTGTCCCAACTGTTTTCTAAAAACATTGCACATAAGTACATTTTATGCTATCATGCGATTATTATTGTCGCTAATAGTGACACTACAATGAGGTAAATATGATTTCAAAAGAAAAACGAAAAATTGGTTTTACACTAGCAGAAGTATTGATTGTAATTGGAATACTAGGCATAATTTCCGCAATGACAATCCCAAACCTTCTTACAAAAATCTCCAAAAGACAAATTGAAACCAAAACTCAAGTTGCATATTCACTACTTTATCAAACAATGCAACTTGCAGATTCTGCTGATAACACAACAGGAACAACAATTTTGGACTTTAACGATAAAAGTATGAAAGATTGGTTTGGAAAATTTATTCAACCACATATCAAAGTCCTAGAAACTTGCTACAACACCTATTCTTGTTGGCATGAAAAGGGCGAGGTCAAAGACCTGAACGGAAACAAAGCGTGGTATTCTGACAATGCAGGAATGGGACTTAATACATTATCTTTCACTACGGCTAAAGGAATTTCATTTAGCATCGACGGTTGGGGAACACTCCCAACGTTAAATAGCATATTTGGAATTAAAACCGCTCAAGATAGTTTAATCGTTTACTTTGATGCAAACGGAAGGAGTAAACCAAACAAAATCGGTAAGGATATATATGTTGCAGTTTATATACCGGAAAGAGGACTTCTTCCTGCCGGTACAGATAGAACACAAGCAGAAATAGAACAAAACTGCTTAAAAGGCAACGGTTATTGGTGTTTAGCGTATATAAAAAGAAATAATTGGAAAATCCCTGACGAGGTTTGGAAAAGATAAAATATTCATATTTTTTTAACATTTAACGCTTGAAATATTGCCTTTTGTAACTTATAATTTCATTGAAAGAAATAGTTAGAAGCTATTATGAA
Source organism: uncultured Candidatus Melainabacteria bacterium (assembly GCA_934692625.1). Taxonomy (GTDB): domain Bacteria; phylum Cyanobacteriota; class Vampirovibrionia; order Gastranaerophilales; family Gastranaerophilaceae; genus Zag111. The sequence continues at coordinate 36,121 of CAKUUC010000014.1, read as the reverse complement.
AGGAGAGTTTTATATGTGGACAGATGATATTAATATCAACGAAGTTAAAGAAATTCGTACAAGAACAACTGTTTACTTTGGCGTTGGCGCTATTCAAAAGATTAACGACATTGCTAAAATCATCAAAGGTAAAGGTATTGACAAAGTAATCGTTATGTCCGGTAGAAATGCATACAAAGCAACAGGCGCTTGGGACGTTGTAGAAAAAGCCCTAAAAGACCACGGTATCGGTTACATAAATTTTGATAAAGTTACACCAAACCCAACAACTGTTCACGTAAACGATGCTGCTAAAATGGCTCGTGATTTCGGCGCTAAAGCAGTTATCGCTATCGGTGGCGGTTCTCCTACAGATGCAGGTAAATCAGTTGCTATTTTGCTTGAATATCCAGACAAAAAAGCAGAAGATATTTACGATTTTACATTTGAACCAACCAAAGCAGCACCGATTATTTCAATCAACTTGACTCACGGTACTGGTACTGAAACTAACCGTTTTGCTGTTGTTACAAACCTTGAAAAGAATTTTAAACCTGCTATCGCCTACGATTGCATTTATCCAACATTTGCAATCGACGATCCACAACTTATGACAAAATTGTCACCAAAACAAACTCGTTATGTTTCAATTGATGCAGTAAATCACGTTGTTGAAGCCGCAACCTCAACAGTTGCTTCTCCATATTCAATAACATTAGCAAAACAAGTTATTGAACTTGTTGCTAAATATTTACCAAAAGCAATTGCAAACCCTGAAGATTTGGAAGCAAGATATTTCTTAGCCTATGCAGCAATGATGGGCGGCGTAAGTTTTGATAACGGATTGTTACACTACACACACGCTCTTGAACACCCATTGAGCGCTGTAAAACCTGATTTATCTCACGGTTTAGGTCTTGCAATCTTGCTACCTGCAGTAATCAAAACAATTTACAAAGACAAAGCAGCAACATTGGCTGATATCTTGGCACCAATCGTTCCAAACTTAAAAGCAGACGCTTCAGATGCTGAAAACGCAGCAAAAGGTGTTTACGAATGGTTGAAATCAGTTGATGTTCCTGAAAAACTTACTGATATGGGATTTAGCGCAGAAGATGTAGACAAACTTACAGATTTGGCGTTCACAACTCCATCTCTTGATGGTTTGATTAATATCGGGCCAAGCGGAAATTCAAGAGAGTTGGTAAGAAATATTTATCAAGAATCTCTATAATTTCAATTATAAAGAATTAGTCCAAAAAGAAACGGCGGGAAATATACTCCACCCGCCGTTTCGCCTTTTTTTAAATAAATTAAAAAGCTTTCTAAACTACAACAACTCTTTATCTTTGACATATCTGGGTCTTGCTTTAACTTCTCTATAAACCTGCCCTACGTATTCTCCAATTACCCCCAGACAGAATATTTGCAAACCACCAAAGAAACACAACAACGTAATCATTGTTGCTACACCATTTGGGGAGTTATTAAAAAATATTTTTTCACAAACAGTTTCAAGACCGACTAAAAAAGCGAAAACTGCCATCAAAAACCCAAGGCAAGCAACAATTCGTAGCGGGAAAATACTAAATGATGTAATCCCATTCAGCGCTAATCCCATAAGTGACACAAAATTAAACTTAGATTGCCCAGCCATACGTGGCTTTACATCAAATTTTACGATTGAAGTTTTTAATCCTACTTCATAGAAAAAACCACGCAAAAACAATGCTTTTTCTGGATACAAAGCCATCATATCGAGCGCTTTTTTACTAACCAAACGATAGTCTGAGTGGTTGACAGGGATTTTTGCACCTAAAATATTCATAACTTTGTAAAACATCAGTGCAGTAGTTTTTTTCAAAAAACTATCCGTATTTCTGTCATTCCTGATACCGAGGACAATTTCGTTACCTTTCATATATTCATCGACAAAACGTTCAATAGCGAGTTCATCTTGTTGTAAATCGGCATCAATAGAAACGACACAATCACAACCGATTTCTCTCACACCTTCTAATCCTGCAGTCAACGCTTTTTGATTGCCGTAGTTTCTTACAAATTTCAACGCTTTTACTCGTGTTGGGTTTTCATTATGCAAACGTTCAATAATCTCCCAAGTTTTGTCAGCTGAACCATCATCTACAAAGTAAAGATAACTATCTTGAGCAATTTTATTTTTTTCAATCAACATATCCAAAACTTCTAATAATCTTTTACAAGTTTTTTCTACACATAATTCCTCATTGTAGCATGGAATTGTAACCGCAAGTTTAGGTATTTGCATTGTCGCCCTCTTTCTAATATCATTATTATATTAACATAATAAATCAAGGATAGCTTATGGTAAAGAAGAAATTTATATTAAATGCAGATGATTTTGGGTTGACGCAAGCGCATAACCAAGCGGTTTTGGAAGGTTATAACAATGGATTTTTGACAAGTGCAAGCCTTTGTGCAAATGGAGAAGCGTACGAAAATGCAATTCATGATATCTTGCCGGATTGTCCAAATTTAGGCCTTGCAGCACATTTAAACATAATGGAAGGCAAACCGTTGACACACTGTCCTATGCTTACAAATGTGAACGGTGAATTTAATTCAAGCTATCAGTATTTAGTTTTTAATCAAAACAATAAAAAATTATTATCTCAAATTGAAAAAGAATTTAGAGCGCAAATCGAAAAAATTTTGCAAGATGCAAGAATTGACCACCTAGATTCTCACGTACACACTCACGCAATACCGCCAATTTTTGAACTAACTTGCAAACTTGCTCAAGAATACGGATTGAAATACGTTCGCACACAATACGAAGAATTATATTTTATTCCAAAATTCAAAAAATATTTAACGCTAAATTATCCGTTAAATTTGGTAAAAATTGCACTTTTGCAATTCTATACAAAAATCAATCGCAAAACACTTGAAAAATACAACTTAAAAACGAACGATTACATTATTGGAGTTGGCTTCACCGGAATGATGGATTCTGATGCAATACATTACGGGCTTGAGGTTTTGGAAAACGATTGTGTTGCAGAAGCATTAATTCACCCTTGCAAATATTCAAATTCAATACAAAATTCACACACAAAAGAATTTGAAATTACACAAGATTTACAACTAAAAGCAACAATCGCAAGACTCGGTTTTGACCTTGCAAACTACAAGAATTTAGACTAATGAAAAGGCATATTTCGGCATTAATATTAATAATTTTTTGTATTGCATTTGCAATTTATACAAATTACAGAAATTGCTACAAAAATGTATTGACCGTATATTCGCCCACAAAACTCGGAATCGACCTCAACAAAAACAGAATTATTGATTCCGATGAAATAATTTGTATTGACAATGTCGAAGCGTTTTCGCTGGAACCGACAGACGAGTTTGTAGAAAAATATTCTAAGAAGTACAATATTACAAGAAACGACATCATGAGCCTTGGCTACTTAGCACAAGAATTCATTCAAAAAAGAATTGAAAATTCTGACACCAAAGTAAAATTCACCGGAAAAATTACAACCGAATGCAAATTTGCAAATATTACACTTCACGATTACGACTACAAAACAATGTTGCTCCATAGCGGTTTTGGACTAACAAAAGGCAAAATTGCAGACATTGAAAACTTCAAGAAAAATTTAACAAATGCAAAAAAATTACATCTTGTTATTTTAAATCACCATTCAGGAAAATTTCACACACTCGATTGTCCTTATGGAAACGTTGCACGAGATAGCGTAATTATTCCGCAAAAACAACTACCTAGCAATGCAAAACCTTGCAAATTTTGCCATAAAACTAAAGTAAAAACGAAAAAATATAAATTTAAAAAAGATTTTGATATTTTTAATATTCCACAAATTCCACAACCCCAAATGGTTTTAACAGAAGGCAGTATAACAACATTTTTGACAGATTTTACAAGACAATTAAAACCAAACAATGAATGCAAAACCGCTCCTTGTAAAGCATTTTTCAACCTCGTGAATAATTCGAAAGAAAGCATTGATATCGCAATTTTTGGCTACAATGAAATTCCTGCAATTTCAAACGCATTAAAAAATGCGAAAAACCGTGGAGTAAAAATACGGTTTATATACGACGAACCATTTGAAATTACTGAAACTTACTATAACGACAACCAAATTATCAAAGATTTGGCAAGTATTTCAATTTCAGACAGAAATCCTCAAGCCAAAAGCGCAAGCAATTACTTGATGCACAACAAATTTGTAATATTTGACAATTCCACAGTTTATACAGGTTCAATGAATTTTTCTCCAACAGGATTATCCGGTTACGATGTTAACGACATTGTGATTATCAACTCTAAAGAGGTCGCAGATTTGTACCAAAAAGAATTTGCTCAAATGTTGAACGGTAAATTTCACAAATCAAAAGAAAAATTAACTCAAAATAGAACCTTTAAACTTGGCGACTCTACATTAGAAATTTATTTTTCACCTAAAGACAAAAGTTCAAACAGGATTATACAAATCCTAAAAAATTCACACAAATATATTTACTTGCCGGCATTTTTAATCACACATCAAGGCATTGCAACAGAACTTATCAATGCGAAAAAGCGTGGGGTTGATGTGCGAATAATTATTGATGCAAACAGTACATCAATAAAAAATTCTAAACATAAAATTTTACGCTCAAACGGCATACCGCTAAAAACAGAAAATTATGCAGGGAAACTACATTCCAAAATGATTATTGTAGATGATGAATATTTAATCACCGGTTCTATGAACTTTTCTAATAGCGGAGAGAATAAAAATGATGAAAATTCAATAATTATCAAGGATAACAAAATTGCGAAACTTCACAAAGAGTTCTTTTTATACCTTTGGACGATGATACCGAACAAATATTTAAAAATAAACGCACGTCCAGAAAGTAAAGATTCAATCGGCTCTTGCTCTGATGGTATTGATAACAATTTTAACGGCAAAATAGACAAAGCCGAAGAGTTTTGCAAATAAAAAGCCTTACATCATCGACATAAGACTTTTTAATTTATATACTTATTTTTTCAATTAGTCATCTTGTAATGCTTCGTGACCTGATTTGTGAGATTTTAGCAACACACCTCTTTTTGAAGTTTGAATGAAACTAATCATTTTTTCAATATATTCATTCATTGGAATTTCAGCCTTGATTTTTTCAATAGCCTGAGAAGTATTGTAATCTTCTGAAATCAACAATTTGAATGCTTCATTTGTTGCAGTTCTAACTTCCAAAGGCACTCCACGTCTTTTCATTGCGATAACGTTAATACCACGTGGAACAGGAGGTCTGCCTTCCCCTTTAGAATATGGCAAAATATCTTGACGAGAAGCAGAAAAACCGCTAATAATCGCCATATCGCCAATTCTGATATTTTGATGGAATACACTCATTCCGCCAATGAACGCACCAAAACCAACGTGAACATGACCACCTAAAGTTGCAAGGTTTGCCATAATAACTTGATCTTCCAAAACGCAGTTGTGAGCAACGTGAGTACCAACCATTAACAAACATTTGTTACCAATTCTTGTTGTATAATCTCCACATGCTGCTGCTCTGTGGATAGTAACATTTTCTTTAATAATTGTTTCATCACCAATTACAACCTTTGTAGCTTCACCTTTATAACCTAAATCTTGAGGTTCAGAACCGATTGTTGCAAATGGAGAAATTGTACAATTTTTACCAATTTCTGCAAATTCAATATGAGCATTTGAAATTACTCTTGTTCCGCTACCAATTTTTACGCCTTCACCAATAACAACGTATGGCCCGATAATTGCATCATCTGCGATTTGTGCTGATGGGTGAATTATTGCTGTTTTGTCTATCATAATCTCTCCTCTATTCTCCTATCCGTATGTTTACAATTATATTACAAATCAAGACAATATTAAAATCCTTTATATTATTTTAATATGATATTATAATATTTTTGTAAGCAATATAAGAAGGGAGAAATTAATGACAAAAACAGTATGGGAAAAATATGCAAGCGTACTTGTAGACTATTCTACAGACGTTCAAAAAGGCGACACAGTAATGATTAAATCAGATTCAATATTTGCAAAAGATTTAGTCAAAGAAATTTATAAAAGAGTTTTAGAAAAAGGAGCACACCCGATTTTGAGATGTTCTTACGGAGATTTTGCAGAAATTTTCTTAAAAAATGCGAACGATGAACAACTTGATTACATCGACCAAATGACAAAACTTGAATACGAAACTATCGACAAATTTATTACAATCGGAGCACCACTTAATACAAAATGCCTATCAAGAGTAGACCTAAAAAAACTTGCAAGACGTGGAAAAGCAACAAAAACATTATCAGAAATTATTATGAAACGTTCTGCTGAAGGTTCTGCAAAATGGGTAATTGCAGATGTTCCAACCTACGCTTTGGCTCAAGAAGCAAAAATGTCACTTGATGAATACTCTGAATTTTTATTCAAATCTTGCTACCTTGACCTTGATGACCCAATCGCAAAATTAAAAGAACTTGATGAAAAACAAACTCGTTGGGCAAATTATTTGAATAACGTAAAAGAAATCCACATCACTGGTGAAAAGACTGACATCAAATTTAATGTAGAAGGTCGAAAATGGATTAGTTGCTCAGGCTTGAATAATTATCCTGACGGCGAAGTGTTCACCTCACCTGTTGAAGACGGAATAAACGGTGAAATCTACTTTGATTTTCCTCAAAACTACAGAGGCAATAGTGCAAACGGCGTACATCTAAAAATCGAAAACGGAAAAATTACCGAAGCACATGCAGATAAGGGTGAAGAATTTTTACACGCAATGATAAATATGGACGAAGGCTCACACGGAATCGGTGAAATCGCTATCGGCACAAACTTCGAAATTCAAGAAGTTACCGGAAATATCTTATTTGATGAAAAAATTGGCGGTTCAATCCACATGGCTGTCGGTGCTTCTTACCCAGAAACAGGCGGTAAAAATGTATCCGGCCTGCACTGGGACATGATTAAAAACATGAAAAATGGAGGAAAGATTTACGCTGATGGTAAATTAATCTACGAAAACGGTAATGTCTTAATCTAACACAAGTTCAAAAAGTGGAACACTGCAAAAGATAAATAGTAATTATTGTAAAAAAGATGTAGGATTTTTTCTACATCTTTTTTGATAGCAAATTATTTTTTCAGCGGTTTTATAATTTGTAAGGAAATAAAAATAAGGAGTCTATATGCAAATTTCAAAAGTTCAAGCAAATTATTTTACTAACGTTCAAAATAATATTAATGCCGAGACGAAAGCACGAACGGCTAGTAGTGAGTGCTTGAGCCGAGGCGAAAGCAAAAGCTCGCCATTTTCGAAAATGCCTCTCGGATATAATTACGGAGTAAATATACATTTTGGAGAATACATAGACCCCAACAGAACAGTTCCACATATTGACTTCTTTGAATACCATGCAATGAGTGATACAACAAAAAGAAGATATAGAAAAAGATATAAAACATTTTTAAATACTGTTGACCAATCAAAATTAGCAGAACCAGAAATAAATATGCCACTAACTACACAAAAAACAATGGACGCTTTTATTGACACTGCGAAATTTTATACTCAATACAAAGACCATCAAATTATTTGTTTAGGTAGAAGTCCAAAATGGTTTTTAAATGCTGCAAAATGGATGAAAGATGGTATTGATGATTATAAATTTGTAGCATTTTCAAAATATTGGTTTCGTCCTGATTATGAAGAAGGTGCAAAAAAAGTAGATAGATGGGCTCCAACTGAAAAAGAAGAATATTCTTATAAACGATACCTTAAAAGAATTCAAGCAGACCCGCAAAGTATTGTAAATAACTATCGAAAAACCGGTAAGAAAACAATTATTACCGATTATATTCAAACAGGTAAAGGTGTTTCATCTTTCTTAGACTTGATGGGACGCTATGCTGATGAACTGGGTATCCTTGATGAATTTGCAAATTCTATTGAAATTGTCGGCATAGGTTCTAGGGAATTTACGGAAGAAAAATATGCCGGAGAATACGAACTTCCTGAGCAAAGAGTTTTCATGCCACCAATTTTGCAACCTTACGATAAGAAAATTAAGCAAAGTTTCCACGATATAGATTACGACATGTTTAAGGACATGCTGTACAATCAAAACGTAAATGAATGCCGTTCAACATACTATCCACACACCGCTTGGACACTTTACAAACCGGATAGATTTAAAACAGGTTTGATTAAAGATATGAAAAAGGTTAAAGTATTGAAAAAAGAACTTAGCGAAAAAGCAGGACCTAATCACTCAAAATGCCTATCTTCTTTCTCCCCGGAAATGTTTGACTACAGAAATTTGGTAAGTTTCCACATACTAGATGAAATGAACAAATCCGGTATATTGAGAGATAATGACAAAACATATCGTTCAAGAGCATAATAGTCAAATTTTTAGGAAATTTATACTAATGTGAAACGAATTTTTGCAAATTAAACCTAACTTAAATTTGCTATAACAAAAAAAATTCCCAAACAAAAACCCAAACCTTGAAAGGTTCGGGTTTTGTAATTTTTGTCGAATTCTCGACCATATTTGATTAACGTTTTGAGAATTGGAATCTCTTACGAGCTCTTTTTCTACCATATTTTTTACGTTCTTTAACACGTGGATCTCTAGTTAGCAAACCTTCAAGTTTAAGAACATTTTTGTATTCAGCATTTGATTTAACCAATGCTCTTGAAATACCGTGTCTGATAGCACCACATTGTGATACAACACCACCGCCAACAGCTTTAACTCTTACGTCAAATCTGTCTTGAGTTTCTGTCAATACAAGCGGTCTGTAAACTAACATTTCGATTGCAGGTCTGTTACCGATGTAATCAGTCAATCTTTTACCGTTAACAAAAATTCTACCTGAACCTTTAACTAATTTTACAACTGCAATAGAGGTTTTTCTACGGCCTGTTGCTTTGATTTCAGTATCTGCCATTATTTAGCCTCCTTTTCTAATACGATTGGTTTTTGTGCAGCATGCGGGTGTTCAGCGCCTGCATAAACTTTCAATTTGTTGAATTGTTCTGCACCCAAAGTATTATGTTGTAACATACCACGTACAGCATGTTCAATAACGATTCTAGGATCTTTTTCCATCAATTCTTTGAAACTTGCTGATTTCAAACCACCCGGATAACCTGTGTGGTGTAAGTAAATTTTATCAGTTTCTTTTTTACCTGTAACTTTCACTTTCGCAGCGTTAATAACGATAACAAAGTCACCAGTATCAACGTTTGGAGTGTATTCAGGTTTGTTTTTACCTCTCAAAATGTTTGCAACTCTAACTGCCAAGCGACCCAAAGTTTCGCCATCAGCATCAATTACATACCATTTTCTTTCAACTTCTAGAGGTTTTGCTGAATATGTTTTCATTGCATTTCTCCGTTTATTATTTTTAATACATTACTTTCATTAAAGTTAATCCGTAGGGACTAACAGTCATTCCCGCTTTCGTGCGGTCCTTGGACTCCAAAACCATTTTCATGTGTTCAGGCTCCAAATTGTGTCCTTCTATTTCAAGAAGGGTTCCGACAATTGTTCTGACCATATTGTACAAAAATCTGTTTCCTACAATATCTATCAAAACCTTGTCACCGACTTTTGAAACTTTCGCTTCATATAAAATACAGATTTTGCTCGGGTTAAGCGTTCCAGCAGTTTTGAAACTTGAGAAATCATGTTCACCCAGTAAATAATTCAACGACTTTTGCATTCTATCTACATCAGTCTTAAATTTTACTCTCATCAAATCACCATCAAAAGCATTTTTACATCTGCGATTTATAAATTCAAATCTATAGTACCGCTTTTTGGCCGATTTTTGAGCGTGAAAGTCATCATCAACTACTCTTAAGTCCGTAACAGATATGTCGTCAGGTAAAATTTCATTTATCGAATAAAGAAACTTTGAAGCAACAATCGTTTCATCAGTATCAAAATGAACTACCTGACCCAGAGAATTAACTCCTTTATCTGTTCTACCGGAAAAAACTGTCTTTACCAGTCGGTTTTTATTATTTGAGGTTTTACCTCTTATCAATGTACTGAGTGCTTTTTCAAGTTCACCTTGTACGGTTGGGAAATCTGATTGTATTCCGTTTTCAAATTGAATTTGACTACCTGAATAATTTTTTCCTATGTACTGAACCTGAAAGGCATATCTCATGGTCTACACCAATTGAATCAATGCCATTTCTGAAGCATCACCACGTCTTGGTGGCAAGTGGTAGATTCTAGTGTATCCACCGTTTTTAGCAGAATATTGTTTACCGATAATTACAAACAATTTTCTCAAAACAGTTTGTGATGCCAATTTTTTATCTGCTTGTGGAGCATCAAATACTTCACCTGAAGTCAAATCCATATATTTACCGGTTTCTTTGTTGTAAATATATCTTGCTGCTTGACGGATTGAGTGAAGGTCACCTTTTTTTGCAAGAGTGATAATTTTTTCAGCGTATGGTTTCAATGCTTTTGCACGAGCCATAGTTGTTGTAATTTCACCGTGTACAAAAAGTTCAGTCGCTAAAGAACGCAACAAAGCCTTTCTTTGGTCTTGTGCTTTACCTAGCGTATGTTTTTTACACATATGTCTCATTTTTCTGTATCCTTTACTTAGTTAATTGTATTTTCCTATAATTAACCGGAATTAACCGATTAAATCTTCTTCCACTGGGCTTGGCGCTAAGTCTAAACCAAAGTGGTGCAATCTTTCGATAACTTCATCTGATGATTTTTTACCGAAATTCTTGATATTTAATAAATCATGTTCTGATTTTTTCAACAATTCAGCCATAGAATTGATGCTTGCTCTTTTCAAGCAATTATATGCTCTTACAGACAATTCAAGTTCTTCGATTGTCATTGTAGGAGTATCTTCAACTTCTGCTTCTTCAACTTCAGCTTCTTGCGGTGCGATAGGAGCAACTGCAGGTTGACCTGTGATTGAAGCGATTTGCATAAAGTGTTCGATAAGTAAATTTGATGCTTGGCTCAATGCGTTTTGAACGTCGATAGAACCATTTGACCAAATTTCAAGAGTCAATTTGTCGAAATCCAATGCATCACCAACACGAGCGCTTTCAACATTGTAGCTTACTTGCTTGATTGGCATGAAAGTTGCGTCAATCGGTAAAATATCGATTGTAGCATCTTTTGCATCTCTTGGAACATCATTTGGAACGTAACCTTTTCCTGTATCAACAATAACGTCAGCATGGAATGAACCGCCGTCAGCAACTGTACAAATCAACCAATCAGGGTTTACAACTTTAACACCTGCCGGAAGTTGAATATCACTTGCCAAAACCGGTCCCGGTCTGTCAACGTCAATTCTTAAGTGTTGTGATTCTTTAGATTCTGTTTTAACAACCAAACCTTTAAGGTTAAGCATAACGTCAATAACATCTTCTAAAACACCAGGAATTGCTGTATATTCGTGAGTAATACCTTCGATTCTTGCACTTGTAACAGCCGTACCTTCAAGACTGGATAACAGTACTCTTCTCAAAGAGTTTCCGACTGTAGTTCCGAATCCTCTTTCCAACGGTTCAATAACGAACTTTCCGTACTGCGAACCGTCAGAACTTGTTGTTGTATTAACACATTTAATTTTTAATTCCATTCTTTTATTCTCCTAGTTATAATCTGCTTAATTGTTAGTTTTATAAGTTAATGCTTATTACTTACAATTTCTATTTAGAATAATATTCAATTACAAGTTGTTCCTTGATTTCAGAATCTAATTCTTCTCTTTCCGGAATTCTGTCGAATGTAATTTTTAATGCTTCTTTATCGATTGTCATCCAAGCCGGAGCACAAGCCATATCAATCATTCCAATTACATCATTTAAGTATTTTGAACTTTTTGATTTAACTGTAATTATATCGCCTGCTTTAACCAAATAAGAAGGAATATCAACCTTATTACCGTTTACAAGAACGTGACCGTGGTTAACGATTTGTCTTGTTTGTTTACGAGTGATACCGAAACCTGCTCTGAATAATACGTTATCCAATCTTGATTCAAGAAGTTGAAGCAAAATAGTACCAGTAACGCCTTTTCTTCTTGCAGCTTCGTTATAATATCTTACAAATTGTTTTTCACTAACCATGTAAGTCATTCTGATTTTTTGTTTTTCTGCTAAGTGAATTGCATATTCAGAAAGTTTTTTTCTAACAGCACCGTGTTGACCAGAAGCTGTTTGACGCATAGAAGTTGTTAACTTTCTATTTGATAAGTCTTTAACTTTTTTATTTCTGAATAATTTATTCATTGGTCCTGTATATCTTGACATTTTATAATTTCTCCTTTTTCTTGTGCGGGGCATCTATGGTTTGCGTTTTGGACTATAAACACAAGCCCCCGCTAATAATCTACATTAATTAATATAATCTGTATAAATTGTCGTTTGACAAATTATTATACACGTCTTTTCTTAGGAGGACGGCAACCGTTGTGAGGAATTGGAGTTACGTCTTTGATAAGAGTAATTTCCAAACCTGCAGCTTGAATAGCTCTGATAGCTGTTTCTCTGCCTGATCCTGGTCCTTTGATATGAACTTCAACTTTTTTCATTCCTTGGTCGATAGATTTTTTAGCAACCATTTCAGCAGCAGATTGTGCAGCGAATGGAGTACCTTTTCTAGCACCTTTGAAACCTGAAGCACCTGCTGTTGCCCAAGCAATAGCATTACCTTGTGTATCAGTAGAAGTTACAATTGTATTATTGAAAGTTGATTGAATATGCACAACTCCCTGCAATACATTTTTCTTTTCTTTTTTCTTTGTTTTTTGTGGTCTTGCCATTTTTTTATCCTTTATCTTTTTTTACTTTTAATTTCTTTTAAATTTGCCGTATTTTTGTTATCGGCTCACATTGGCTAACGCCTATTTTTTCTTAGAAACTGGTCCTGTTTTCTTACCACGTTGAGTTCTTGCGTTAGTCTTAGTTCTTTGACCTCTGCAAGGAAGTTTACGTTTGTGACGCATACCTCTGAATGAACCGATTTCTTGTAAACGTTTAATATTCATAGAAATTTCACGTCTTAAATCACCTTCAATGTGATAGTTAGACAATTCATTTCTTAATTTTTTAATATCATCATCTGTTAAATCGTCTGTTCTTAAATCCGGAGAGATACCTGTTGCAGCCAAAATATTTTTAGCTCTAGTTGGTCCTATACCGAAAATGTAAGTTAATGCTACTTCCATTCTTTTGTTACGAGGTAAATCTACCCCTACTAATCTTGCCATTTTTTTTCTCCTTTACTTGTTGTTAGATTTTTTTGTATATGAGGCTTAAATACTTCCTCACCATTGACCGATTTCGCCCGTCAATTCGGCAATCTGTTCCGCTACACTAAGGTCGAAAATTAACCTTGTCTTTGCTTGTGTTTTGGATTTTCACAAATAACTGCAACTCTGCCTTTTCTTTTAATAACTTTGCATTTGTCGCACATTGGTTTTACTGATGTTCTTACTTTCATTTTCTTTTCCTTTATATATTTGTTTGTACGTGAGATTTTATTTTAACCTGAAGGTTATACGACCTTTTGATAAGTCATAAGGTGTCATTTCAACCTTCACTCTGTCACCCGGTAAAATTCTTATGAAATTTTTTCTGATTTTTCCGGATATATGTGCCAATATTTCATGGTCATTTTCAAGCTTGACCCTGAACATTGCATTCGGCATAGATTCTACAATCGTGCCTTCTAATTCTATTACGTCTTTTGCCATAGTTTCCTCATTTTTCGGCTTGTAAATCAGCCCACAATACATGAGCTTACGTTATTTATCATACTTGCAAAATATTTGTTTGCAAGCAGTGTTTTTGTCTTTCTTAACAGTAATACACATGTTTTTAGACCGATTGTTTATTTAAACAAAGAAAACTTCAATAAATAAGTACGATTGCCGGAACTTCAATCATTTATATGATTTTCTTTATTTTGTAAATTTTTATTAAGTAAGTTTATTGTATGTATTTTTATTTAAACAATCAGATAAAAATTTTCACACATTTTTCTTGCAAGAAGAGAAAAATCGTGATAAAATTCAAATTATGACAGGAAGTGTAGAGGTTGTAACAATAAAACGAATGACTCCGGACGATATTGACGGAGTTATGCAAATTGAAGCCAGCGCATACGGAGAGCATCATTGGTCAAAATCGTCTTTTTTGAGCGAAATAAGTAACGAATTAGCTCATTACTACGCACTAAAAACAAACGACGGATTTTTGGCAGGATATGCAGGCTGTTGGCATATTCTGGAAGAAGCACATATTACAACAATCGCAATTCACCCTGATTTTAGGAAAAAAAATTTTGGACAAGCCTTACTCACAAGAATAATAGATGATTGCTACAAAGATTTAATAAAATATATAACTCTAGAGGTTAGAGTGAGCAACACTCCAGCAATAAACTTATACACAAAATACGGCTTTTCTTCGTTTGGAACACGCAAAGGTTACTATCAAGACAATAACGAAGATGCATTAATTATGTGGACAAAAAATATATTTTTTGACGAATTTAAAAATGGCTACGAACAAACAAAATCAATATTAAAGGAGCATATTACAATAAATGAATAATGAAGAAGTCTTAATTCCTCAAATGACAAGAATAGACAAATACAAAAGGCATAAAATTAAGATTCCGTTTTCAAATCTTGTTTTTATTTGTGCTGCAATTTTATTGTATATTTGCTCAACATTTATTAACATAAATATTAAACACTACATATTACCGGCAGAAATTTTTTCAAGCGCAAACCTAGCACCTGAAGATTTTATTTACAGTTTTTGTTTAATTCCGCAAATTCCTGTCATAATGTTTGTAGCATCTGTTTTGGGTCGAGGAATGACAACAACAAGTCTATTTATCTATATATTACTTGGTTTGTGCGGATTTCCATTCTTTGCACTTGGCGGAGGATTTCATTATATCGGGCAATTTGGATTTGGCTATATCTTAGGTTATTTACCGGCAGTTGCAATTGCTTGTAAATTTTTGCAAGAAAAATATAGCTTTCCAAACATGATAAAAGCGGCTATTTGTGGCGTTTTGACAATACATTTAATCGGCATATTTTATATGATAATCGTTGCACTGTTCAGACACGCAGGCGGCGCTTTCATCGGAGGCTGGATAGCTTCTCAAAGCGGACTAAAAATCATTTATGATACTATTGGCTCTTTCGTTTTTATCTTAATCGGAAAATACTTAAACGAAGGATTAAGGTACATTTCCCGTTAATCTTGCTATCACAAGTTTAATATGCTACAATAGACTTTGAAAACGGAGTAAGAGTATGAACTTTTTTAAATATATTATGGATTTACCAATTTTAATCGTTTTAATTGTTTTTATTTCATCTACAATATATTGCTATTCAAAATACGCTCAAACTGGCAAAAATTTGAATGTATTAATAGATTTTATGAGTAAATTCAAACGCAACGACTTGAATTTCAGATTTAAAGAAATTGATAACTGGATGATGAGCAACCCTTATTTTTCAACCGCTTGGTTAGAATTTAGAAACACTTTGGTATTCTCAGAATCGGTTGCATTGAAAGCGGACGGGAAAGACGTTGCTTACAAAGATATTTCAACCACAGTTCAGAACGTTCAAACGACTTCTGATCCACTGTACTTTTTCAACGAAGAATCTTTGGTCACTTCAAAATTTAACTTCAAAATGATTCAAACTATGCCAACTATTTTGACCGGTTTTGGTCCGTTATTCACATTTTTGAATATTGCAATCGCATTTGGTAAAATCGACTTTTCAACTCAGGAAAAAACAATCGCATCAGTTTCAAGTTTTATGGTAAGCATGCAAACTGCAGCACTTGTTTCAGTAATTGCGGTAGGTTCATCATTGATTTATTTGATGATTGAAAGATATATGTACAACAAAATGTGCAAAACTCCGTTAAACAAAATTCAAGAAATTATGGGCGGATTATTTGCAAGCGTATCTGCTGAAAAATTCTTATATGAATTATTAAGAGAATCAAAAATTCAAAACAATTCTACAGGTAATCTGGTTTCAGCAATCCCAAATGAATTTAAAACAGCGTTCAATGCAAGTATGGCAACAAACCTTGTTCCGTATCTTGAAAATCTTATCTTTGGATTAAATCAATTAAATAAGCAATTAAAAGAGAATATGACAATAAAAGAAAATAAAGATGTTGTTGATGAATTATTTTAAAGGATATAAATGTCAATAAAATTTCTAAAAAAGAATAGTGCGAACGGTTCGGAAGAGAACATATTTTGGGTAACAATGGCTGACCTTTTGTTAGGTTTAGCAATCATTTTCATTACCCTTTTCGTACTGGCAATGACAGGATTTTCTCAGCAAAATATTCAACAACAAAAAGTTCAAATGGAAGTTTCACAAAAAATCAACTCAGAACTTCAAAAAGCCAATATAAAAGCAGATATTGACAAAATGACGGGCGATTTGAAGATTTCCGATGTGGAATTGTTTGAACTTAACAGTTACGTATTATCTGACAACGGGAAAAGATTATTAGATAAACTTGCACCGATTTATATCGACTCGATTTTTGCCGACAAAGAACTTGCTGAACAAATCCAATACATCGTCGTTCAAGGTCATACAGATTCGCAGATGTTTGCCGGTGTAACCTCTAAAGATGAACAATTCTTGAGAAATATGGATTTGAGTTTAAAAAGAGCAAACGCGGTTACGGAATACATGTTCAAAACACACTACAACAAAGCGTATGCGGACAAATTGAGAAAAATTGTCGTTGTAGAAGGTAAAAGTTATAACGAACCAGTAATCGTCGATGGAAGAGAAGATTACAACAAAAGTAGACGTGTTGAACTCAAATTAAAAGTAAAAGATTGGAACGTTTCAACAGCACTAGGATTAAAGAAAGAATAGGAAAAATGATAGATACAGGAAATATTTTAGAAACAATAAACATGGTAAAATTGTACAATCTCGACATTAGAACAGTTACACTGGCGTTGAGTTTGAGAGATTGTATTTCAGAAGATATAGATGTCGTTTGCGAAAAAATTTACAACAAAATCCAAAAATACGGAAAAAATTTAGTAGAATATGCAGATGAACTTGCTGATGAGTATGCAATTCCAATCATAAATAAAAGAATTGCAGTAACACCAATCGCTTTTATCGGTGAATCTTGCAAAAATCCTGATTATATAAAGATAGCCAAAACACTTGATAAAGCAGCACAAGATGTTGGCGTGAACTTTATCGGCGGATTTTCTGCACTCGTCGAAAAAGGTTGCACAAACGGCGATAAAAAACTTATCGAAAGCATACCGGAAGCACTTGCTTGTACCGAAAGATTATGCTCTTCTATAAACCTTGCTTCATCAAAAGCCGGAATAAATATGGAAGCCGTTTTAAAAATGTCAGAAATAATCAAAAAATCCGCAGAATTGACAAAAGACCGTGACGGAATCGGTGCGGCTAAACTCGTAGTATTCTGTAATGTTCCTGGGGACAATCCGTTTATGGCAGGTGCTTTTTGCGGAATGGGTGAACCAGAATGCGCATTAAATGTCGGAGTTTCAGGCCCTGGTGTTGTTAGAGCAGCCGTTGATGCACTACCAAAAGATGCAGATATGAGCACTCTAGCAAACAAAATCAAAGAAATTGCTTATAAAATCACTTCAACCGGTGAACTTGTCGGCAGAAAATTAGCAAAGAAATTAGATATTCCGTTTGGGGTAATTGACTTGTCATTAGCACCAACACCAGCAGTTGGAGATAGCGTTGCAGGAATTTTCCAAGCAATGGGACTTGAGCATGCCGGTGCACACGGAACAACTGCGGCACTTGCAATGTTAAATGATGCCGTCAAAAAAGGCGGAATTATGGCAAGTTCGCATGTTGGCGGACTGTCTGGCGCTTTTATCCCAGTATCAGAAGATGCAGGAATGATTGAAGCCGCAGAAAAGGGTTATTTGACATTCAACAAACTTGAAGCAATGACATCGGTTTGTTCCGTAGGACTTGATATGATTGCAATCCCTGGGAAAACTCCTGTCGATACAATCGCAGGAATTATTGCAGACGAAATGGCTATTGGTATGATTAACAAAAAAACAACTGCTGTAAGAATTATTCCGGCTTTCGGAAAAGATGTCGGCGATAAAATTTCTTATGGTGGTTTGCTTGGAGAAGCACCCATCATGCCTGTCAATGAACTTTCGTCATCAGGATTTGTAAGACGTGGCGGCAGAATTCCTGCTCCAATACATAGTCTTAATAATTAATAACTTTAGGCACTATGAAATCCTTCAAAAGGACTATAAATATCAAATTTATTGAAAGAAAATAATA
This sequence comes from uncultured Candidatus Melainabacteria bacterium, assembly GCA_934692625.1. Lineage (GTDB taxonomy): Bacteria > Cyanobacteriota > Vampirovibrionia > Gastranaerophilales > Gastranaerophilaceae > Zag111. The sequence continues at coordinate 17,693 of CAKUUC010000014.1, read as the reverse complement.
TTTTTGATATAATTAATATGGAATGCTGGTGACTCACAGCAATAGGAATTGCAAAAGAGAATACGTATGGTAACACTTAACGAACTTGCAAACAAACTACAAGCATATATTATTGAACAACAAGTTGACCCGCACAACTTTAGACAGTTGAGCGTGCACAGATACAACAACTTGAAACTTAAGATTGCTCAATTGAGTTACCCAAACGTAATAGTTTGTATCGGAATTTCAGAAGCGACCTACAACCTTGATGACGGCTGCAAAGTAGATGGCGGATTAGGGCAAGATGAAAAATATGTTCGCAAATGGTTGGGTCGAAATACCATAAGAAAAGAATTGAAAGAATTATACTATCAACTTACAGACCTTGTTTCTCTTGAAGAAGAAGTTCTTATGGAAGAAGAGGAATACGAAGGGACTGCAGACGAAGCAAAAGAAGTTGATTTCAAAATCAGAAAACGAAAATCCCTTCTACCGGAAGATTCGCCACTCCAAGAATTTGAATACGACCCATCAGAAGAGGCTGAAGTTAAAAAAGAATATGAACAAAGCTTCCATAATCCATCAATTCCGGCACTTCAACGATTTGAAGATTCTCCAGAACTTGAAAAGTATAAAGGTCCAGGAATTCTCAAGACATTACAAGAAGCAGTCGCTATGTTTAACTTAAACGACTTTATAAATGGAAAATATAAACAAAGTATCAATACTATAGATAACGAAAAAGAGAGTAACGATTAACTCTGATGAGGTAAACGTATGACAACATTAAATGAACTTGCTGTAAAGTTGCAATCCTTTATTATCAACTCTCAAATGAATAGCAGGGATAAACGAACGCTTAATAAAAACCGTTATAACAATCTTAAACTTAAGATTGATACTAGTCTTGCGTATGCCAATGTCGTTGTTTGCATCGGGATTTCAGAAGCGACTTACAACATCGAAATGGGCACAAAAACAGATGGGAGCCTAGGCCCTGATGAGGTTTTCGTATATAAATGGATAAGCAATCCGTATGTAGTACCTATTCTTAAAGAAATTTATCTTCAAGCAACAGAACTTGTTAATCTGGAAGAAGAACAAGAAGATGCAAAAGAAGAACTTGAAGATGAATTAAAACAAGTTGCAGAAGGGGAAGCAGGCGAAAGCGATATTGATGTGCGCCCTTCAAAAAGATCAAATAGAAACTTCCGTAAACTGATGATGCCAGCAGCATTTCAACACCCAGAACTTGAAGACCCTAAAATACCTACAGGTAAAAAATACAAATACGGTACGGGCGAACTTGAAGAAGGTGAAATCATTGACGAAAATGGTGAAGTTTATACAGAAGACAGCAACTTAGAAGTTTATCAGGAAAATAAACTTGAATCGTTAGAGGAAGAAGCAAAAAAATCTGATTTTATAAACTTCATACGCAATTCGTTCGGAATCGACCCTAAACACTAATTTTCGCTTGGTTTGATTGCACTTTTTGAACGTAACTTTCTATGATAAGTTATGGCAAATCTATGCGCCTCATCTCTTATTCTTTGAATTAAAAATAGCGCACCAGACGCTCTTGGCAGCATTATTGAAACAGGATTATTAGGCAAGAAAACTTCTTCCTGCTGTTTTGCCAAACTAACAAAATCAATACCGGTAACACCAAGTTCTTCAACAATTTGCATTACACTCGATAATTGCCCCTTGCCACCATCAATAATAATCAAATCCGGTTTTTCCCAACCTTTTTCACCAAGTCTGGACAAACGCCTTGTCAAAACCTCTTTCATCGAAAGAAAATCATCCGGTTTGCCTTCTGTCGATTTGATTTTGAATTTTCGATACTCTGATTTTTTACTCAAGCCATTGATAAATGTAACCATAGATGCAACGGTATTTGTACCCTGAATATGTGAAATATCGTAGCATTCCATTCTGTATGGGAAATTATTTAGATGTAATTTTTCTTTTAAATATGAACCTATATAATTGAAATCATCACGAATTTGAGTCATTTTTGAAAGCTTTGCATTATCTAAAATTACACGAGAATTTTTATCAGCAAGAGCCTGAAGTTCTTTGCCCTTTGTAGATTTTCCATAACTTATTTTAACTTTTTTGCCTGAAATTATATTGAGCCATTCCTCATAAAGGGCCTTTTCTCCGATATTTTCTAACTCATTCGATACAATTCTGTCAGGGAATTCCAAAGACAAAGTGTTGTAATATTCTTTGAAAAATGTTGCAAAAAACTCAGTCTTGTCATTTTCTTCGACTTCGTAAGTGAAATCTTTTTTGTCTATCAAACGACCTTCACGAATCATCATAATTACAATTGCTAAAATGCCGTCCTCATGTTGAAGTGAAATAATATCCTCATTCAGTTTTGTATTTTCATAAACAACTTTTTGTTTTTCAAGTGTCGTTTTCAAATCCAAATAACTATCACGCAATCTCGCGGCTTTTTCGAACTGTTCTGAGTCAGAATATTTCTGAATTTGCGCCATTAATTGTTTCATCAATTCTGACTGCTTACCTGACAAAAATAATTCGGCTTGATGCACAATTGCTTTATATTCTTCACTTGTCACCATATTTTGACATGGTGCAAGGCATTTTCCTATGTGATAATAAAGACAAGGTCTTGATTTGAATTTCGGAACTTTGCACTGCCTTAACGGAAATATCTTTTTCAAAAAATCTAAAGTCGAGTGCATTGCTCGAATGTTTGTATAAGGTCCGTAATATTTACCTTTTTCCTGATTAATATTTCGCTTTCTGACAATTTGAATACGAGGAAAATCTTCGTCTGTAATAAGGAAATACGGGTACTTTTTATCATCTTTTAACAAAATATTATAACGAGGTTTGTGCTTTTTGATTAAATGACTTTCCAAAATCAACGCTTCAACTTCGGTATTTGTAATAATGTATTCCAAATGGTCAATTTGAGAAACTAAAACATTAACCTTGACACTCTCGTGATGCTTACGATTGAAATACGACTTGACCCTACGCTTCAAAATTTTTGCTTTACCAACATAAATAATCTCATTATCAGCGTTGTAATATATATAACACCCCGGTAATGATGGCAGTAATTTTAAACTTTCTTTGAGCTTCTCATTCATAGGTAAATTATAGCACGTTTTTAGCAAAAATTACGCAATAACTTGCCGTCTGATACAATTTTTGCTACTCTAAAACTGAACCACATAAAGGAGATTTTGTGAACACAAACATTTATGCAATAACCGATTCGCACCAAGAAAGCCGTAATTTGGGTCTATTATTGAGTGGAATTTACAAGTTTGAAAAAGACAATTCTTCCCCGTTTTTGATACTGGATGCTGGAGATTTATTCAAAGGAATCTATGACAAAAACTTGTCAGTAAACGCATATATAAAACTAAAACAACTTCTTCCTAATGCCCAAATTTTCATAACTGTTGGGAATAATGATTTTGGATTTAGCAAACCCGATTTTGAGTTCTTAAAACAAACTATCCTAAAATTTGAACAAGCCGGAATAAATGTAGTTTGTTCAAACATTTTAGATATAGAAACAGAACAAAATGCAACTTGGGTAAATCAATATAAAATTATAGAAATTAATGGACAAAGAATTCTAATCACGGGCTTTTGCCTAAATAACTCATGTGCTAAAAAATTCGGATATTGTATGCTGTCACCACAAGACGGATTGACGAAACTTTTAGCAAAAATTAAAGAACCTTATGACAAATTGATTATATTAAACCATCACTGGTTGACTGAAAGTGAAAAACTCTATACGTTTGCACAATCTCAAGATATCAAAATTGATTTGATTATCGGTGGACACGAACATTCTCCAATGCCACCGGATTTTCAAAACAACATCTACTATCCTCTATCTTTTGCCAGAGGAATGTATAAAATAGATTTTGGCAAAAAAGTTGGAAAAGTTGAAGAAATCAAAGTGGAAAATTTGTCATTCATTTCTGAAATTGAAAAACCAATCTTAGAATATGAAAACGAAACGAATTTAACAAAAGTACTTTCAAAACGATTTCTAAACTTACCTAAAAAATATTCAGAAGCATGCCCACTCGGCACATTTATCTCAGACAAAATGAAAGAAGCAGGAAATACTGACATAGCGTTTCACTCAACAGGTTTTACAATGTACTCGCTAAGGACTTGCGACAGCAAAACAATCACAAAATACGATTTGATGAAAGTAATTTGTGCAGCATCTACCATTGAAAAAATAGAAATCACAACAGAACAATTATTAAAAGTTTTTGAAAATGCAGGAAGTCTTCGCATGTACAAAGACAGAGGGAATGCAAGATTTTTGCAATGTTCTCAAAACGTAAAAATTTTAGGCAAAGGAAACATTCAAGATAAAACATATAAAATCATACAAATTGAAATAAATAGTGAAAAATTACTAAACGAAAAGTCTGAACCAATAGATAAAAATAGAATTTTTACTTGTACAATTGACCCTTATATAGGTTCTGGAGAACAAAATTTTGAAGTGCTAAAAAATATTCCAAAAACTAAAGTCACTGATAAAAAGAATAACCCAATAAAAATTAATGACTTGTTTTATAATTCAGTAATTTGTGAAAATCAAAATTGTAAATTAAATAGACCACTAGATTACCCAAGCTTTGTTTGGGCTGATATTTAACGAAAAAGGTGCAAAATAATATTTTTATGTTACAATCGGCATATATACACTTATAAGAGGAGAATACTTATGCACACTGAAGAAAGAACTTTTATTGCAGTAAAACCTGACGGAGTTCAAAGAGGATTAATCGGAGAAGTAATCAAAAGATTTGAGGCAAAAGGGTTTAAAGTAATCGGTTTAAAAATGCTTAACGTTTCATCAGAACAAGCAGCCGCACACTACGCAGAACACTTAGGCAAACCTTTTTACCCAAGACTTATCCAATATATTCAAAGCGGACCAATCGTGGCTATGGTAATACAAGGTTACAACGCAGTTGCAGGAGCAAGACATTTGATGGGTTCAACAGACCCTAACCAAGCAGAAGTTGGTACAATCAGAGCAGATTTTGCACAAGTTAAAGAATACAACATTGTACACGGTTCAGATTCTGTTGAAAGTGCAGAAAGAGAAATCGCTATCTATTTCAATGAAAATGAACTTTTCCCTGATGGAAAATGTATGTCAGAATTAGTAATTGAAAATTTAGATGCCGAATAATAACTCAATAATTTCGACATAGGAAACAAAAATGGAAGAAAAAGATTATTTTAGCTACGAATTAATACACGAAGATGCTCAAACCGGTGCCAGAGCAGGAGTTTTAACAACACCGCACGGAAAGATTGAAACACCTATTTTCATGCCGGTTGGTACAAATTCGGCAGTAAAGTCTTTGACTTGTGACCAAATTAAAGACACCGGCGCTCAAATAATCTTGGGAAACTCTTACCATTTGTACCTTAGAGCAGGTGATGAAAGAATTCATGATTTTGGCGGTATTCATGGTTGGATGAACTGGGACAAACCAGTCTTAACCGATTCCGGCGGATTTCAAGTTTTTTCACTTGGACACTTGAATAAAATTACCGAAGATGGAGTAGAATTTCAAGACCCGAAAAACGGTACTCGTCACTATATTTCACCTGAAATTTCAATGAAAATCCAACAAAATATCGGAGCCGATATAATCATGGCATTTGACCAATGCGCGCCGTATCCTTGTGATTACGACACAGCAAAAGCCGCAATGGAGCGTACTCATAGATGGCTTGAACGCTGCGTAAAAGCAAAAACAAATCCTAAACAAGCACTTTTTCCAATTGTTCAAGGTGCATTTTTTGACGACTTGAGAAAAGAAAGTGCTCGTGTGATTTCTACATTTGATGCTGTAGGTTACGCAATCGGCGGAGTTAGTGTAGGTGAGCCAACTGATATAAAAAATCACTTCACAGAACTTGTTGCACCACTTTTACCAAAATACAAGCCTCGTTACCTGATGGGAGTAGGGACTCCGGAAGATTTGCTAAACGGTATCAAATTCGGAGTAGACATGTTTGACTGTGTACTACCGACAAGAAATGCTCGTCACGGCTCATTTTTCACTTGGAACGGAAAAGCAAATATTAAAAATGAAAAATACAAAGATGACCATGGACCGCTAGTTGAAGGTTGCGATTGTTATGCTTGCAAAAATCATTCAAGAGCATATATCAGACACCTCTGGAAGTGTCAAGAAGCAACAGCATCAACACTTTTGTCTATTCATAATATCAAATTTTTAATAGATTTTGCAAAAAAATGTCGTCAAGCAATTTTAGAAGACAGATACCTTGATTTTTATAATGAACATTATAATAACTTAATAAAATAGTCTTTAAAATTAAAATTTTTGATATAATATTGGCATGAATAAAGCGCATTTTAATGAAATAAATATATTGAAAGCATTAGCAATAATGCTTGTTGTATCAGGGCATTTGGAATTTTCAATATTTGGAATGTTTCCACCGTATTCTTTTCAATTATCATTATTTTTCTTTATTTCAGGATACTTATTTAAGGATAAATATTTAGATAATGTTGCCGAATTTATGGATAAACGGATAAAAAGTCTTCTCGTTCCATATTTTTGGTATAACCTATTTTACCTTGGCGTGACAATTTTTATAGCAAAATTAACAGGCAAATTCTGGGGCATGCCAATATCACTCAAAAACTTTTTCATAACTCCGTTTTTGAACGGGCACCAATTCGATTTATCTTGCCCTTTGTGGTTTGTAACTCAATTATTTATGACAATGACAGTATTTTTATTTCTAATGCGAACTCTGAAAAAATGTACTGATAATAAATTTGTTCACCTTGTATTCTTTACAATTTTAGGGGTTTTAGCAATCCCAATCTGTAAAATAACAGCCGTAACACCGCTTACACTAGTTGTAATAAGAACAATGATGTCCGTATTTTTTGTATACTTAGGTTATTTTTATGTTCATCATATAAAAGACAACTACAACATTTTCACTCCAAAATGGGCTGGAATAATGATTACACTTCAATCAATTTTGTGGCTATTCAATAGAGATTTTGACCCAGTACATGGAATAGGTTTGAGCTTCGTTTTGGTCTGGGCACGATTTGACCAGCAATTAATCGTTCCTATACTCACAAGTATAACAGGGATTTGGGCATCATTATTTACAGTCAAATTACTTTATCCATATTTAAAAGATATCAAATTTTTACAAGATATGGGAAACGTAACTTATCACATTATGGCAAATCATTTGCTTGTAATGTACATAATAACTGCAATTTTGTTGAAAATTAACGGTATTCCAATGTCAGAACGTTTAAATCATAATATATATTGGATTTACGACCCAGTACAAACAACTTACCTATACTTTGTATTAACAATGGTAATAACAACTTATATCGGAGTTTTGCAAAAGAAAGCCAAACAAAAACTTCTTGACCCGATATTGGAAAAGAAATAACCTTTTTTCGTTGTATTGCAAGGTATAAAAAAATCTGTTACAATCACTTGTATGGATAAAACTATCGAAAAACTTAAAGAACTTGGATTAAATTCTTATGAGGCAAAAGTTTACCTTGCACTATTAAAAAAATATCCGGCAACAGGATATGAAGTAGCACAAATTGCAGATATTCCACAAGCAAGAGCCTACGATGCACTAAAATCTTTAGGAACAGAACATATAGTAATTTCTAATAAAGAAAAGCCCCAAAAATATACACCGGTTCCACCAAAAGATTTAATCAGATTTTATAAAAGAAAAATAAATTCTACAGTGGATTACCTTGAAAAAAAATTACCATCAGTTCAGGAAGATTATTCTGAACCCATCCACACAATTAATGATTATGAAAACATTCTCGATAAATTAAAAGAAGTCATAAAAACGGCAACGGACTCAATTTATTGCGAATTGTGGTCTACTGATTACAAACAACTTGAAAGCGAAATAATGGACGCTTACGACAGAGGTGTAAGTATAAAAATTGTCGGATATGACAACTTGGAATCTGTTTTTGGACTTGTTTATTCACACCAAGGAGCAAAAGAACTGGAATACTATTTAGGTAGTCGAATGGTATTTCTACTTGCGGACAACGCAGAATCCATTTGGGGACGAATTGAAAAACAGGTCGTTTGGACAAAACATAGAGATATAGCATTTTTAATGAAAGAATTTATGGTACACGATATGTACTTGCTAGATGTTTATCAAAGATTCCCTGAACAATTAAAATACTTCTATGGTACAGGGTTTAAAAAATTAAAAGATAAAATTTTAGACAAAAAATCGACTTATAATATACATTAAAACTTTTAAACGATAAAAACAAACAATAAAACGCCCCTTTGAAAACAAAGGAGCGTTTTAATATTCTGTATAAGAAATATATTAGTCTTGAGCGTGTCCTGCTGTACCCAATACATCTCTCATTTTGTGCATAACCATTTCTTTAACGGCAGTTCTACCAGGTCCCATGTATTCACGTGGGTCGAATTTTTCAGGATGTTCAATGAAAAATTCTCTGATAGTTGAAGTCATTGCAAGTCTTAAATCTGTATCAATATTGATTTTTGCAACGCCGTGTTTAGAAGCATAGTTAAGCATATCTTCAGGAACACCTTGAGCATCTGGTAAGTTACCACCAAATTTATTACATTTTTCAACGAATGCTTTAGGTACTGAAGAAGAACCGTGAAGAACTAACGGATAGTTAGGGAATCCAGCTTCTTCCAATGCTTTTTTAATTTCAGCAAGTCTTTCGAAGTCTAATTTAGCTTCACCTTTGAATTTGTAAGCACCGTGAGAAGTACCAATAGCAACTGCTAATGAATCACAACCGGTTTCTTTAACAAATCTTGCAGCTTCTGCTGGGTCTGTGTAAGTTGAATCTTTAGCGTGAACTTTAACGTCATCTTCAACACCAGCCAATTTACCAAGTTCTGCTTCTACTGAAACGCCATGAGCGTGTGCATATTCAACAACTTTCTTAGTCAAAGCAATGTTTTCTTCTAATGGGAATCTTGAACCATCAATCATAACTGATGAGAAACCGCCATCGATACAAGCTTTACAAATTTCGAAATCAGCACCGTGGTCTAAGTGCAAAGCGATAGGCACTGTAGTTGTAGCCAAAGCTGCTTCAACCAACTTAATCAAGTAAGTTTGGTTAGCATATTTTCTTGCACCTGCTGATACTTGCAAGATAATCGGAGATTGAGTTTCTTCCGCTGCTTCTGCAATACCTTGCAAAATTTCCATGTTGTTTACGTTGTAAGCACCGATAGCATAACCGCCAGCCAATGCTTTTTTGAACATTTCTTCTGTTCCTACTAATTTTCTTTCACTCATTTGAGTTCTCCTTCTTTTGTATAAAATATTACACATGCTTAATTTATAACAAACAAAATTATTATTCAACAAGCATACTTGCACCGATTACACCTGCAGAATTTCCGAGTTCAGCCGGAACGATTTCTACAGATTCACGCGCAACAACCATTGCTCTTTCATTTATAGTTTTTCTAATCGGTTCAAGCAACAAGTCACCGGCTTCCGCAACGCCACCACCGATAATAACTTTTTCCGGATTCAAAAGGTTGATTACGCTAACTAAGCCCATGCCTACATATTCACCGATAATAGTGAAAATTCTTTTAGCAACCGGATCACCTGCTTCTGCTGCCTTTGCAACAATATAAGGTGTAATTTCACCATCGCCTGCCATTTCTCTAAATTTTGTTGATTTACCACTCTTCAAATAATCTTGAGCCATTGCAACGATAGAAGGCCCAGAAGCAAACGCTTCCAAACATCCGGTATCACCGCAACCACAAATAGGACCATCTTTCATTTGAAGTTTAATATGGCCGATTTCACCTGCAGCATTAGCAGCACCACGAACTAACTGTCCGTTTATTACCAAACCGGAACCGATACCTGTGCCAACTGTAATACAAACAAAATTTTGGCAACCTTTACCAGCACCAAAATTCATCTCGCCCAATGCTGCACAACGAACGTCATTATCAATTCTTGTAGGAATATGGAATTCATCTTCAATCATTTGTGCAATTGGAACATTAACCCATCCAGGGATATTCGGAGCCAATTTTACAACACCTGTTTTGTAGTCAACTTGCCCAGGGAAATCAAAGCCAATCCCCTTGATATCAGCAGAAGTTGTTTCTGTTTCTTTCATCAAATCTCTAATCGCTTGTTTAATATTATTTACGGTGTACTCATAGCCCATTTGAGCATAAGTCGGAACACTGTTTGAATAAATAATTTTACCATCATCAACCAACGCAATTTTAACATTGGTTCCACCAACATCAATTCCAATTCTTTTTGCCATTATTTTTCCCTTTCTTCTCTATATAACTCTTTTCAAATTCAAATTTAGTGCAGAAATTTACTAAAAACTCTACAATTCTATCCTACCTTAAACCCCACGGATGTAAAATTATAAATTTTTGTAAACCTAAACAATATACTTTTGCAAAAGCAATTTTTTCAACGCTTTTGCATGAATTGCATCTGGCGAAATTTCTAAAAGTTTTTCGAGATATTCCAAACTTTTATGATAATCACCAAGTTTTTTATACGCAGCAGCCATTGCAAAAAGTGCATCTACAAATTTTTCATCTTGAGATAAAGCAATTTCTAAATCAGCCATTGCTTTTTTAATTTCTGCAACCGTTGCATTATTATCAGACAAAACGATTTTTGCACGGTTGTAATACGCATCAGTCATTTTCGGATTGAGTTGAATTGCCTTTGTATAATCAAGCATAGCGTTATCAACATTTTTCAACGCATCATACGCTACCGCACGGTAAAAATATGGGATTTCCCAATCATTTTTTAATTCAATAGACTTGTTGAATTTTTCAATTGCCTCTTCAAATTTCCCATCTTGAACATCATAAATTCCATTATCCAAATATTCTTTGTAATCAGTCATTTTTAAGCTTTCCTTTATAACTAAATTGTTGAAAATATTATAATATAAAAGTCAAAACTTGTGGACAATAACAAAAAGAACTCCTATAATTAAGGTGAAGGGATATTTTATGAATATAAAAATTTTTTCAAATTTTGCACTATTTTTGGTTGCCGCAATTTGGGGATTATCGTTTGTGGCACAAAAATCAGGAATGGACTATTTAGGTCCATTCGGTTTTAATTTTGCAAGAAGTATTCTTGGTGGATTGAGTTTAATTCCGGTAATATTCATAGCTAAACTAATTCAAAAAGATACACGCACGCCCCAAATAAAACATGAACAACACGTAGAAATGACTAAAGCTGGCTTAGCGTGCGGATTTGCACTGTTTACGGCGATGTCAATTCAACAATACTGTATGCCACAAGCAACAGCAGGTAGAGCGGGGTTTATTACATCATTATACATAATTTTTGTACCGATAATTTTGTCATTTTTCGGCAAAAGAATACAAAAACTTATTATCATCAGTATAACCTTAGCAATTTGCGGATTATATCTGTTGTGCTGCAAGAATGCAACAAGTGGATTTAACATTTATGACATCTTATTACTAATCAGTGCGGTTTGTTATGCTGCACATATAGTAATCGTAAACTTTCTATCTCAAAAGAATAATCCCGTTAAAATTTCTTGTTTTCAATTTTTTGTTGTAGCAATTTTATCATTACCACTGATGTTAATCTTTGAAAATCCACAACCTACAGACTTTATAAACTGCGCAATACCACTATTGTTCGCTGGTGTAATTACATGCGGTATTGCATACACATTACAAATTTTCGGACAAAAACACACTCCACCAATTGCGGCATCTTTGATATTCTGCCTAGAATCTGTATTTGCCGTAATCGGAGGTTGTTTGATTTTGCACGAAACAATGAATATGCGTGAAATTTTCGGGTGCATTCTGATGATTAGCGGAGTAATTTTATCTCAACTTAGCGGAGCAAAAACAACCAAACATTAAATTTGTTTATTTTTTTTGAAATTTCATATATTATAAAAATATGAAAACAATTACATTAACGGGAATGATGGGTAGCGGAAAATCGACCGTTGCAAAAGCATTATCACAAATTTTGAACTGTGAACTTTTGGAAATTGATTCACTAATTGAACACAGCAAAAAATTAACAATTAATGAAATTTTTGAAAAATTGGGAGAAAAATATTTTCGTGAAGTTGAAAAACAAACAATTTTAACTAATGCTAAACCTGACAATCAAATTATTGCAATTGGCGGAGGAGCGTTTGAGGATAAAGAAACAAGGGAGTTTTTACTAAAAAATACTACTGTTATTTATTTAAAGACTTCATCAGAAACTATTTTCCAAAGAATAAAAAACGACACATCAAGACCGTTATTGAACAACCAAATGTCAACAGAAAAAATCGAAGAAATCATCAAAAAACGACAACAAAACTATGAAAAAGCCACACTAACAATCTGCACAGATAATAAAACAATCGAAGAAATTACAACTGAAATTAGGAGAGTTTTAGGATTATGAAAGAATTACAAATGCACATAAAATCAAAAGAAAAATCATACCCGATTTATATAAATAATGAAGAGCTCTCAAACTTAAAATCAAAAATCATTAACGCTACCGGCAACAAAAATTATATTGTTGTCTTTAGTCAAAAAGTTTATAAAATATATTCAAAAGTTTTGGACTTTCCTAAAAGCAAAATTTTCGTACTTAAAGACGGCGAAAAAGAAAAAAATTACAAAAACTATATAAAAATTTTAAACTTTGCACTATCAAAAAAACTCAAACGAGAAGATTCGATTATCGCAATTGGTGGTGGTGTTGTTGGCGACATCACAGGATTTGTGGCATCAACTTATATGCGAGGAATAAATTTTATTCAAGTTCCAACAACTTTGCTTGCAATGACAGACAGTTCAGTTGGCGGAAAAGTTGCAATTAATTCAAACTTAGGGAAAAACCTCATTGGAGCGTTTTATCAACCAAAAGCCGTTTTTATTAATACAAACTTTTTGAAAACATTAGATTTAAAACAGTACAAAAGTGGACTTGGCGAAGTTTTGAAATACGGATTTATTGAAAAAAGTTGCAATCCGGATAGTGAAGAAAACTTGTTGAATTTCCTATATGAAAACCACGAAAAAATATTAAAAAAAGATAATTTTATAATGCAAAATTTGATTTCATCTTGCGTAAATCTAAAAATTTCAGTAGTTCAACAAGATGAAAAAGAAAGCGGATTACGAAAAATATTGAACTATGGCCACACATACGGACACGCTGTAGAAAAATTGACAAATTACAACAAATACACTCACGGGGAATGCGTTGTAGAGGGTATAAAATTTGCCCTCAATTTAGCAACCAACTGGAATTTGATTGATAAAGATTATCAATTTTTATGCAATGACTTAATCGAAAAATATGATTATAAAGACCTGAAAAAATTTCCTGCAACAAAATATATTCCGGTAATGATGACTGATAAGAAGGCTACAAATAATTTTATTAAATTTATCTTACCAATAAAATATGGAACAGTTGAAGAATATGATTTTACTATTGAAGAATTGAGTGAAATGGTGACAACTTAACACTTTGCACTATTTTCAAAATTTTGCTAGTATAACTTTGGAGAGCAAAAAAATGAAATCAAAAGATTTACCAAAATGTCCGATAGAAACAACGTTGAAAATGCTCGGCTGCAAATGGAAAGTCCTGATTATTAGAGAACTTTTGACAGGTACAAAACGATTTTGCGAACTCAAAAAATCGGTCACGGGAATTACGCAAAAAGTCTTGACCTCAAAACTCAGAGAAATGGAAGAACTCGGGCTATTAGAGCGAAAAGTTTATGACCAAACTCCCCCAAAAGTTGAATACACATTGACAGATATCGGATATAGTTTGCGAGAAGTATTAGAAATCTTGAAAACTTGGGGCAAAGATTATAAAAAATATTTGAAATTGATAGAAAAATTAAAAACGGACTAATAAATTTAGCCCGTTTTAATTATTTATATTAATAACTAATTGAATTAGTTAAAATCGCTTTCTGCAACAACAGTTGGAATTTGTTCTCCATAACTGTTCACAGTACCATTTGTTTCTTCAACAATATAACGGATGCCAGTTTTACCCTCAACGGCTTGTTCAGCACAATCCATAGCATCATCCCATTCTTTAAACTCACCGATTAAATTTTTTGATAATTCAGATTTGTCAGTTGACGTATAAACTTGAAACATATTTTATCTCCTTTTCTCAAAAACATTATATTACAGAAAAGCAAAATCTTACAAATTTTGATAAAAAATTATGAAATGGTGGGAACCACTTACACTTTTCCCACCCTGCAAAGGATTTTTAAGCATTTAATAAAGTGTCGGAATAGCAATTCCGACCTACATTTGAAGCTTATCAAAACGCTACAACGGTCACCCTGAACTTGTTTCAGGGTCTCTTCCATAACCAAAATAAAACAAGAAATTAAGTACATAATTTCTTGTTAAACTTTGCTATTAAAAAGATTCTGAATAACAAGAAAATTTATTTGCTCATTGTATTCGCAAAAATTTTCTAAGTTTTTAGAATGACGAATCTCTTGGTAGGCACACCAAATAGTCATTCCAGACAGCACGAACATTAGTGAGTGCGAAATTCGGAATCTGTTTTTCTATTATCACGCAAACTCGTTACAAAATCTTCGCCACATTTTATGCTTCGGCAATACAAACCTTATTTAATTTACCTAAAATTGATTTGAAAAACGGTAATTTTTCTTCGAGTTGAATATTTGAAACCAATGGGAAATTAACAATAACTTCATTCGGATTTTCGACAATGTATTCGGCAACTTCTTCATCTGTAACTTCGCCATAATCATACATATCAAAATCAAAATCGTCTTCGTCTTCAACGATTTCTGGCTCTTCAATTTTTGCTTGTTCAGTTTTGGCACAAGCGTTCAACAAAATTCTTTTAATATCTTCTCTTGCCAATTCACCATCGTTTGGTTTTGTACAAAATAACTTTTTAAACTCTTCCGAATTACGTTTTTTCTTACTAATAATCATATTATCCTCTCTCACCCACAGATTAAGTATATACCCCCTTTCAATAAAACACATACTCTATATGATTGAGATTTCCGGAAGAGAATATTAAGTTTTATTAAGCAGGTAATCTTCAAAAAGGCAATTTTGAAATACGAAAATTGTTTATATAAACATAGGGGATATTTAAAAAGGGAAAAAAGGAGATTTAGGGAAATGACAAACGGAATTCAATTCGGGCAAAAATTTGCTGCGTACGAACGAGCAATGAACGCAAACAACAATTTTGGTATGACAGACAAACAACAAATCAAGGACCAATACGGAAGACAATCCGTAGCATTACAACGAAGACAAATTAAAGCCGAAAACAAAGCTTTTGGTAGAGCGTTGGCTAAAGAAAAAGCAACACTTGCAAGACAAGCACAACAAGCAACCGCACAAACAGCGACAACAGCAAACTTGCCGGCAGTTGTGAAAAACGGTAAAATCCAATTGCCAAAAATTTCAGAATTGTTGAGCGGTCAAGGTACAACTCAAAACTTTACGGGTATTTCTCAAAACTTACCTGCGGTAGTACAAAACGGACGAGTCGTAACGCCTAATTTGCCTGCAGTCGTAAGAAACGGACAAATTGTAACTCCGAACTTACCTGCAGTTGTAAGAAATGGTCAAATTATCACACCAAACTTCAACACACCTGCTCAAACTTTCGCAGGAATTAAACCTGAATATTTGCAAACAGCATCAGTTGAAATGCCTGCTGAGCCAGTAAGCCTTGTAGGCAAAACTAAAAAACAAATTCAAAAAGAACAGAAAAAATATTGGAAAGAAGAACAAAAGAAAACTAACGCTCCGGAAGGAACAAAGAACGCAACACCGGCAAATCAAACCGGTGCAACACAAAAACCAGTCGCTACTGGCAGCACTCAACAAACTGGTGCTGCTCCAAAACCAGCAGCAACAGGCAGCACTCAAACAACTGGAGCTACTCCAAAACCAGCAGCTACTGGCAACGCTCAACAAGCAGGCGCTACACCGAAACCGGCTGCTACCGGTAAAACTCAACAAGTAGGCGCAACTCCAAAACCAGCGGCTACTGGCAATGCTCAACAAGCAGGTGCCGCTCCGAAACCAGCAGCAACAGGCAGCACTCAACAAGCAGGTGCAACTCCAAAACCAATCGCTACTGGCAATGCTCAACAAGCAGGTGCAACTCCAAAACCAGCGGCTACTGGCAATGCTCAACAAGCAGGTGCAACTCCAAAACCAGCGGCTACTGGCAATGCTCAACAAGCAGGTGCAACTCCAAAACCAGCGGCTACTGGCAATGCTCAACAAGCAGGCGCTGCTCCAAAACCAAAATCAAGAGGTTTCTTTAGCAGAATTGGCAGTAAATTAAAAGGTCTTGGCTCAAAACTTACTAAAACTAAAGCCGGAAAAGCAGGTTTAATCGCTGTAGGCGCAGGCTTGTTAATCGCAGGTGCAGGCTACTTAATCAGCAAATTGGGTAAAGATGACGACAAAAAAGACGAAAAATTAGACAACAAAAACAATGGTGGCGACAAAGTCGACGATAAAAACAACGGTAATGGTAACGGTGGCAGAGTCGATGGCAAAGACGACGGCAAGGACAACGGCGGCAGAGTCGATGGTAAAGACGACGGCAAGGACAACGGCGGCAGAGTCGATGGCAAAGACGACGGCAAGGACAACGACGGCAGAGTCGATGGCAAAGACGATGGCAAAGACAACGGTGGCACTCACAAAGTTGTCAAAGGTGAAACAATCCACAAAATCGTAACTGATGCATTAAAAGAACAAGGCATTGAAGAACCAACCGATGAACAAATCAAAAAAGCCAAAAGAGCATTGTTAAAAGAAAATGCAGATGCCGTTCAAACATACACAGGCAAGAAAAAAGAATGGCACGGTAACAAATTCTTCTTCCCGGACGAAGAACTAACAATTCCGGATTACAAAAAACTTCTTGAAGAAACCGAAGAAGATCAAGCCGCATAAAAAGAATTCCAATCCCAAAATCCCCATAAACAAACAATCGCACTCGAAATAACTCGGGTGCGATTTTCTTATAAAACAGATTTCTGATTACGGATTTACACAACTCACCACAGGTTCGTTGGTTCACTTTGCAACAATCTGATAAAAAATCGTTCAATACCACATTGACTATTGAGCGTAGCAAGTAATACGTCATTCTAAAAAGATTAAAAATCAAGCAATTTTAGTTGCCATCTTATTCAGAATATGTTTAATATCGTAACAGATTCCGGATCACGCACTCACTATCGTTCCTGCTGTCCGGAATGACCGGTTGGTGTGGCTTGCAAGAGATACATCATTCTGAAAACTTAGAAAATTTTTGCGGATGTAATGAGCAAATAAATTTTCTTGTTATTCAGAATCTGGTAAATTATCACCGTCGGCGTGGCAACGCCGACCTACTGAAAATAGTGAACAGACAAACCCAATAGTCACCCTGAATCTCGTTTCAGGGTCCCTTCATATCAAGTTATAACAAGGATTTTAGGGACTTAATTCTTTGTTTTATTTTGTTTTTGGAAGAGATGCCGAAAC
>CAKUUC010000013.1 GCA_934692625.1 uncultured Candidatus Melainabacteria bacterium | reverse complement strand
AAATATTATTGTCATTCCATTGTTTAAAGTAAGAGTAGGCCAATTGTTAACAGGAATCAAATTTTTAGACCCATCTAAATTATAAACAGTATAATTCAATCCAGACAGATTAGATGCTTCTCCTCCCAATTGTGATTTATATAAATCTCTTTTTATCGCCGCACACGTACTACAACTATGATTGAAATTTTCAACCCCAGGATATGCATAAGGAGGAACACCATAAGCTTCTGTGATTTGTTTGAACGCCAAAGATAACAAACTATAAGCCTTCTGAACCTTTGTTACGGTTACTCTTTCGCGATATGCATTGATTAACGACGGAATTGTCATCGCTGCGACTACTCCGATAATTCCAAGTGTTATCAATACTTCCGCTAACGTAAACGCTTTTTTCATGTTTTATGTACTCCGCAAAAATTCTAAATTCATTTATTATTATGAACGATTTTTGACCATAAGTACACCGCCCCGCCACACCATACCATACCATACCATAAAGCAATTATATCGAGGGTTTCGAGGATTTAAAACAGTTTTTACATTTTGTAACATCAGCATTTTTCGTGAAGTTATATTGCAAAAGTAATGAAATAATACATTATTGTCGTATCAATTTTCAAAATGCCAACAATTTACAAATTTATGCTATAATCGAGAAAAATAAGAATATAGGGAGTGCTAAAAACTTATGAACGTAAACACAAATTACCAAAACATCGCAGACAGTTATTTGTTTTCAACTGTCGCAAAAAAAGTTGCAGAATTTTCACAAAACAATCCTGACAAAAAAATTATCAAACTAGGAATTGGGGACGTAACATTACCATTATGTAAAACAGTTGTTGAAGCATTAAAAAATGCCTCATCAGAAATGGGCATAAAAGAAACTTTCAGAGGATACGGACCGGAACAAGGTTACGACTTTTTGCGTGAAAAAGTTCAAAAGTATTACCAAAGCAACAACGTAGAATTAGACATCAACGAAATATTTATTTCTGACGGTGCAAAATCAGATTTGGGAAACATTTTAGACCTATTTTCAACAGACAATACAGTGTTAGTACCAGATCCAGTTTATCCTGTTTATGTTGACACAAACACAATGGCGGGCAGAAAAATCGTTTATATTGATGCCAATGCAGACAATGAATTCTTACCTCTTCCGGATGAATCAATTAAAGCGGATATAATTTATATTTGCTCACCAAACAATCCGACCGGTGCAGTTTATAACAAAGACCAATTAAAAAAATGGGTTGATTATGCTAATAAAAATGAGGCAGTAATTTTATTTGATGCTGCTTATGAATGTTTTATAACTGACAAAAACCTTCCTAGAAGTATTTTTGAAATTGATGGTGCAAAAACTTGTGCAATCGAATTTTGTTCACTATCAAAAATGGCAGGATTTACCGGAACGAGATGCGGTTATACAGTTGTTCCAAAGGCAATCAAAGAAGGATTACTCAATAAAATGTGGTTAAGACGTCAAACAACAAAATTCAATGGCGTTCCATATATTATTCAACGTGGCGCAGAGGCTGTATTCACAGAAGAAGGACAAAAAGAAATCCAAGAAAACCTTAACTACTACAAAGAAAATGCAAAAATCATTTCCGACACATTGAAAAAACACAACATTTGGCACATTGGCGGAAAACATTCACCATACATTTGGTTAAAATGTCCTGATAATATGACATCTTGGGAATTTTTCGACTATTTATTGGATAATGTTCAAATTGTCGGTACTCCAGGGTCTGGATTTGGCAAAAACGGAGAACATTACTTCAGATTAACCTCATTCGGTAGCCGAGAAAATACAATCGAAGCGTGCGAAAGATTGGATAAATTTTTGAAATAATTACAAATAAAATTCATTGTAAAAATGCCGAAAAATTTTAATAATTTTCGGCATTTTTAATAGCAAAAAATATTTTTACAAGTGTTGTTATACATACAACAAACGGATTATTTATCTTAAAAAAGTTTACAAAAATATGAAAAATGACTATAATAACAATGTCGTTTTTAGTGTAAAAAATATATAAAAAAGGAGCCATCATGATTACAAAAGAAGTCAACGATTGGATTAGAAAAGTAGAAACAAAAAACTATTCTTCTTGGGACATTATGGAAGAATTTACAAGCCTATCTAAACATCTAACCAAAGAAGAATTAACACAAATCAAAAACCGCCTTGCCAATACTGCAAAAATCAGACGATAAGAAAAATACATTCAAGCTTTCGAATAATCGCAAGATATGTTATAATATATATAGTTGCGAGGTCTTTGAATGTCTTATTATGATGAATTATTGAAAAAGATTCCCAAAATCAAACGATTTTTGGACACAGGTTCTAATTGTACAATTTACCACTACACAAAACCGGAAAAACTTTTAAACATCATATCCGGTGAAAACATTCGATTTTCCAATGCCTTATACCTTAACGATAAGGAAGAAATCGCATATTCATACCGTCTGATTGTAAAACTTATTGACCAAACAGAAGGACTCAATCCGGATTTATTTATCAAAATTAAAAAGCATTTCAGCAACAAGTATAAACACATTGTTGATGGAGATAATGATTTTGTAAACAAATTAGAATACTTCACAACTTCATTTTCCACAGAAAGCGATAACCTGACACTTTGGAACAATTACGCTAAAGGTAAAAATTATACAGGTTACAATATAGGTTTTAACAAACAGAAACTCATAAAAGAAATGAGTGAAAATGATTATCTTCCCATTTATGGAAGCGTTATCTATGACAAACAAAAACAAATAAAAATTATTCACGCAATTTTCAAAAAATGGAATTCTCTGTTTGAAAAAGAATTAAAATGCAAAAAATCTAATGAGGTAAAACTTTTTGACATACTTTTTGAACTCATTGATATTTTAAGCATTGTGAGTATATTTTTCAAAAATCCACAATTCAAAAACGAACACGAATATCGTATAGTCATTGTCAATGTTTTTGGAGCAGAAAACTCAAAAGCAACCAGTATTGTAGAAAAAAACGGACTATTTGTTCCTTATCTTGAATACAAATTTTCTAAAGATTCCGTTGTATCAGTGAACATCGGTCCGACTTTTGATGAAAATATTTTCTACACAAGTACAAACAGAATGCTCCTAAATTTTGGATACTGCGACAAGCAAGTAAATCGTTCCAAAATTCCGCTCAGATACTAAAATCCGACAAAATACCTATTTGTTTCTATCCAAAATATTGGTATAATAAAAACCACCAAAGGAGAAATTTTATGTTAATTGAATTAAATAATGATAATTTTGATACAGAAACAAAAACAGGCTTAAAACTAATTGAATTTTACACAACATGGTGTGGATATTGCAGAAATCAACGAATTGAACTATCTGAATTTGAGCAATCAAAGATATGGATAGGACTAGTTGATGCCGAAGAATCTCCACAAATTGCGCAACGCTACAATATCACCGGCTATCCGACTTTTATTTTATTAAAAGATGGTAAACAAATTGCCGAAATTTCAGGATTTCATACAAAATCACAACTACTAAATAAACTCATGAACTATCTGAACTAGGCAGAAACTGACTTCGTTGCAGATGAATTGGAATCATTGTTCGCAAATCCAGACATATCATTAAATTTGTGGAAATCTATTTTTTTCATTTGAGGTTCTAGCAATTTTTTGATAATTACATTTTCAGTAAATGAATCAATAAATTTCATAGTTAACAACAACGCTGTAAATGAACCTGCAGACTTCCACGCTTTCAATTTAAATATATCCTTGTCAAACTTTTTGTTCAAAGCATCTAAGTCTTTTGCATTTTCAATAATATTTTTGAATTGGTTATTTGCAAAGTCTTTCAAACGTGCTTCATTAGAATTTGCAATTGCGCCCTTTCTGCAATTACCCAAAAGTTTGTCATACATTTTGAAGAAGAGATTTTTATTCTTATAAGTTTTAGAACTGTTTTCGTAGAAATTGTCAAAACTTGATGAAAAATCTTTCAAAATTGCTTCTTTATCTTGATTTGGTTCAAAGATTTTTTCAGAAGCAGCATAACGTTTGATATATCTTAGCGTTTGCTCTTTAGCATTTGTTGATAATTTCAGCCCGTGGTATTTATCAAGTTGAGAAAACGCACTAGCACCAATATGACCAAACATCATAGGCATAATAATACTTGCATTGGCTTGAAAAACTGCTTGAGAAAACGCTCTTTTAGCGTTCGGGTCATAAGTATTACCCTTGTTTTTATATTTGTCATAAACATCTGCACCAAAATACATCAATGCAGGAACCCAGCACAAAGTCGCAAATGTCGGAAACAATTCATTTATCGCAACACCGACGTCGTTTGTATAACCGAGCATTCTCATCGGATAATTTTGTAAAGGATCTTTGTATTTCTTTGTACTTTTCTTTTTTATGCCTTCATGACTAACATTTGCATCATTTTGTGCACCACTAAATTTCACATTATTTGATAAAGGGGTAATTCTCATTTTTTCTCCCAAGCCGAATTATAATCTTTTTCTACGTTCATTTAGCATAAAATAAAGAAAAAGCTTTTACAAGACTTTTTACTACGCTCGTCATATATCTTTACGTATATCCTTTGAGATTTAACTCAATGAACATTTAAACTTACAATTTTAACAAACAATTACAAAAACAAATTCTAAACTCCGGTAAAACCCGTATCTGTTAACAAATTCTCACCATTTGCAGATGCAACTGCCATCTCATCACATCGTTCATTGAATTCATGCCCGTTATGACCCTTTACCCAAATGAATTTCACATTATGATTTTTCTTAGCCTCAAGCAAACGCTTCCACAAATCTTGATTTTTAACAGGTTGTTTATTGGCGCCTTTCCAGCCTTTTTTCACCCAACCGTCAACCCATTTTTGATTAAATGCATCAACCAAATATTTGGAATCAGAAGTCAATTCAACATCACACGGCTTTTTTAGTGCCTCTAACCCAACAATTGCCGCCAAAAGTTCCATTCTATTATTTGTCGTAACTTCAAAACCTTGCGTAATTTCTTTTTTATGAACTTTGCCATTATCGTCTTCGGCAATCAGAATTGTTCCATAACCGCCTTTTCCCGGATTTCCACTACACGCACCATCAGTATATATTTTTATAAGCATAAATTTTCCCTTATTCTTCTGTAATATCCCAAACTTCCAAAATATCATCAGGTATCCCGTCCAAAAATCTTGACGGTTTTGATAACACCATATTCATTGAATAATCATACATATCTACAGGATATGTAATATACAAATTATTCTTTGCTCTAGTTGTAGCAACATACATCAATCGTAATTCTTCATCCATTTCCTCTTCTGAATTGAACGAATAAGCACTCGGAAATCTACCATCAACCGCGCCAATAATAAAGACGCTATCCCATTCCAAGCCTTTTGCAGAATGGATTGTCGAAATCGTCAACGCTTCATCATCGCTATTTTTCTTATACATTCCCTCAACACTGGCATCAGGTGGTTCAAGCGCTAAATCACTTATGAAATCTTCCAAATTAGAATACTGTGTCGCCAAGTAACTAAAATGGTCTAAATCTTTTTCTCTTTTATTAAAATCATCATATTTATCCTTCAAAATAGGTCGATAATACGCAATTACTTCTTCCACAATATCTGAAGGCTTTTTAGTTGCGATAAAACTACGCATTTTTTCAAGCATTGACAACATTGGAACAATACTATCAACTTTTTTAGACGGTAAAAGTTTGACATCAGGGTCCAATTGCCCTTTGATAACCGGAATTACAGAATTAACCGTAGATGCGCCTACACCTTTTAATAATAACAAAATTCTATTCAAACTGATAATATCATCAGGATTTATAACCACACGCAAATGTGCAACAATATCTTTTATATGCGCAGTTTCCATAAATTTTGGCCCACCAAATTTTTGATAAGGTATTGCACGTTTAGAAAGTTCAATTTCTAATGCATAAGACATTCTTGCATTTCTTGCCAAAATACAAATATCAGATAAACTTATATCTTCATCCAGCAACTCTAAAATTCTTTGACAAATAAAATCCGCTTCCATCTGAGTATCTTTTGCACAAATTAACGCCGGTACAACAGGAGATACAATATTTGAAAACAAAGTTTTTGCATATTTTTCTTTTGCTTTTGAAATAATTGTATTTGTAAGTTTGAGAATATTTTGCGTACTTCTGTAATTTTGTTCAAGTTTTATAATTGTTGTATCTTTAAATAATTTTGGAAAATCTAAAATATTACGATAATTTGCCCCACGGAATGAATAAATACTTTGTGCATCATCACCAACCGCCATAATGTTATTATGTTCAGAAGCCAAAAGCTTAATAACATCGGCTTGTAAGGTATTGGTATCTTGATACTCATCAACCATAATATATTGATATTGGTTGGACAATTTTTTGCGCAAATTTTCATTATTTTCTAAAAGTAACTTCACATACAAAAGTAAATCATCATAATCCAACACAGAATTTTCACGTTTATAAGCAACGTAAGCCTTATGAATTTCAATAATTTTATCTTCACAATGCGCAAATTGTGGAAATTCATCTTGTATAATTTGTTTTGTAGGAGTTTCTTTGTTTACACTTTTTGAATAAATTTCCAAAATTGTACCTTTTTTCGGAAACCTTTTTTCTTTTTTAGGAAACATTTGTCCGACAATATGCGAAATTATATCTTCGCAATCAGACTTGTCCATAATTGTAAAATTATTTTTCAATTTCAAAAATTTTGAATATTTTCGCAAAATAATATTTGCAAAAGAGTGAAAAGTTCCACCTGCAACTTTTTCACAGCGCTCATCCAAAACCAACGCGGCTCTTGACAACATTTCTGCAGCGGCTTTTTTCGTGAATGTCAAAAGCAAAATATTATCAGGACTGATGCCATCTTCGATAAGTCTAGCAACTCTATAAGTTAAAGTTTTTGTTTTACCAGAACCTGCCCCAGCAATTACCAAAACCGGTCCTTTTTTAGTTGTAACAGCAGAAAGTTGCGCCGGATTTAAGTCATTTTCATAATCGACTTTATAATCCGTTTTAACAACATTTTTTTTCTTAAGCACATATTTTTTACGTGCCGGCTTCTTCTCCTCAGTCATAATAATTTCTTCTGCCATAACAGATTTATTATAGTTCAGGACTTAGAGGTTTTTCAATGTTGTTATGTAAATTTTTGATAAGTTTAAGAACTCTCCGCAGATAACTGTCCAACTGGTTTAAATGATGTCATTCTGAAAAGATTAAAAATCAAGCAATTTTAATTGCGTTGATTTTATCTTATTCAGAATCTGTTAATTATTTATCACTCTTCTGCCAATAACTCAACGGCTTAAATAACATATCCCAATACGGCTTATTTTTATCTGCTGTATTTATATTATTATGAGCATAATAATAACAATAATAATGACCGGTTGAAATCGGAATTGAAGGATTACAACTGCTTCTAGCATTATAAGTTATATCTGAAAGATAAATAAAAATATCATGCCCCCAACGGTTTGGCCCTTGTGGGCCATTGGTATCAAAGAAAACTTGTACAATTCCAGGATAATTCGTCCCACTATGCGCAGCACTTAATTTACCAACTATCATTCCATTAGGCAACTGATAACCACCCCAACAATATTTGTTTCCACCATCAACTTGCCCTGTCATATCTTTGCAGGTTTTATTAGGGTAAAAATTATAAAAATTTATTGGTTCTATGCCTTTAAATTGCTTTGGCCAGATTTCATTCATTACATCTACTTGTCTTTTTAATTCAGTATAGTTAGTATTATTAAATTCACTCCAAGGAATATTAAAACTTTGAATCGAATCATAACCTGCTTCGTTAGCGGTTTTTAAAAGTGCTTGCGAGATAAGGGCATCAGCCTCTTTAAATCGAGCCTCCAAAACTTTTACCTTATAATTTGTAATTAAACTTGGCAGGGTAAGTGCAGCAATAGCTCCAACGATGCCTAATGTTATCAGTACTTCCGCCAAAGTAAACGCTTTTTTCATGTTTTTAATACTCCTTTTATTTGTAATATCTATAAACAGATTCTGAATAAGATAAAATCTACGCAATTGAAATTGCTTGATTTTTAATCTTTTCAGAATGACAAAACACTTGGTAAGCCCACCGAATAGTCATTCCGGACTCCGATCCGGAATCTGTTTTTTTCGTTGATTTTGCTGGTTTTAAATTTCAATATGTTCAATATCATATTTATATTATGGAGCATTTTTACCCATAAGTACACCGCCCCACCATACCATACCATACCATACCATACCATACCATACCATACCATACCATACCATAAAGCAATTATATCAATGGTCTTGAGGACTTAAACTTAAATTTACATTTTGTAACGTTTGGAAATATTTTGAAATAAATACTCGTTCAATAATCCACATAAAAACAGACTCTGAATCAAGTTCAGAGTGACTATTTGGTGCGCCTAGCAAGGTTTTTGTCATTCTGAAAACTTAGAAAATTTTTGCGAATGCAATGAGCAAATAAATTTTCTTGTTATTCAGGGAACATTATACAACGTAGGTCAGGCACCGCCTGACACGTAAATTAACGCTGTCGGCGTGGCAACGCCGACCTACTTTCCAAATGGCACAATTGATATTGAAACAGACTCTGAATCAAGTTCAGAGTGACTATTTGGTGTGCCTAGTAAATTATTGCCGTCGGCGTGACACGCCGACATACTATTCAAAGACAGACTTTTGTCAGTAGAATTTACGAATAATAATGACGTTTTAATTCGTCAGCGCAATCTCCACCATATTTTAGCAAAATTTCATCTGCCAAAATCCACGCAACACGTGCTTCTGCAACAACAGAACACGCCTCAACCGCACAAACATCCGAACGTTCAAAATGCGCTTCTGTCTGTTCCATAGTTTCAGAATCAACTGTTTTTAATGGTGTTCGCATTGTCGGAATTGGTTTCATAACCCCATAAACAACCAAATCCTCACCATTTGTCATTCCACCTTCAATACCACCTGCATGATTTGTTTTACGCACAATTTCCCCATTATCCGCAAACATTTCATCATGATATTGTGAACCTTGATATCCGAGTGGATTAGTCCCGATTTCAACGACTTTTACCGCAGGAATACTCATAACCGCTTGTGCTATGCGCCCATCAATTCCCCTATCCCAATGAACATGTGAACCTAAACCGACAGGTAAATTAGAATATGTAACAACAAATTTTCCGCCAATTGTGTCACCTTTTCCTCGCATAATATCAACTTCGTCACTAAAATTGGCTGGACAACACGCAGAACCGATTTGAAGAACTTTTGATTCTCCGGTAATTTCCAACTCTTTTAATAACAATTTTGCAACAGCACCTACAGCAACCTCAATTGCTGTTTTTCTGGCACTTGAGCGTTCCAGAATATTGCGCAAATCATGTTGCCCATACTTTACACTCCCTGCATAATCAGCATGCCCAGGGCGGTACGTAGAAAATTTCTTTTCATCTGTAATATCCTCAGGGGCAACACTCATAACTTTTTGCCAAGAATCAAAATCTCGATTTTTCACAACAAGAGTAACAGGCGAACCTAAAGTTTTACCAAATCTGACACCTGATGTTATTTCTACAGTATCGGTTTCAATTTTCATTCTCTCGCCACGTCCATAACCTTGTTGACGGCGTTTCAGTTCACTATTTATAAAATCAACATCAATATTTATCCCTGCCGGCAATCCTTCTATTATTGCGGTTAGGCATTTTCCGTGACTTTCTCCTGCTGTTAAAAATCTAAATTTATTCATCTTTAATTATTTTCCTTTTGTTTTAAAAACGCTTGAACTTTCGTTTGCATCATTTCTTCAGTAATTTTCAAACCGGAATCGGTATCTTGTACAATTTGATACATTTTTAACCAATAAGTTTCCTTTGATGGTTGTCTTTCTGCTGTAATTTTCACCCCTTGTGGAGTTTTTTGAGCAATAATATTTCTGTATTTATTTTTGTACCTTCTAAGTTTAGCAGTTTTTTGTCCTATTTTCAATTCTTTAAAATATCTTTTAGTAGGAACAACCACCTCAACAACTTCACCAGTAGGTTTCACAACCTCTCGAATAATTTTTGCATTCGGAGAATACATGTCAAGCAAATTATCATCATAAGAATTGGCAAAATCTGTATATTTTACAAAAAATTCCATAGCCTCTTTCGGAGTTTCAGAATACGTCGCAACAATACCAAACATCACACCAAAAATTGCAATCAATATTTTCATTCTGGTCATCAAACAAACCTCCCAAAATAAATTTTATAAACATTATAAAAATATACACTTCCCCGACACGGTAGAAATATTTATGGTTTTTGTGTAAACTAAAGGTATTATGAATAAAATTTTATTAGTTGATGATGTCCCAGGGTGGGTTAGATTTCATCAAAACAATATTGAATACCTAAATCTTCCTGAAACAGAAATTGAAACAGCATATAGCGCAAAAGAGGGTTTAGCACACATTGAAGCCAATATTGACTTGCCATACACTGCTATTTTTACAGATTTGCAAATGGAAAGTGATTTTCTACCCAAATATGCAGGAGAATGGCTCGTTTACCAAATAAAAACCTATAAAGAATACAAAAATTCTAAAATAATCATTGTTTCTGCATCACCTCAAATTGAACGTATCGCTAAGCAATATGGAGTTGAATTTATTCCAAAACCAACAATCAGAAATGCTGATAGTAGCATTTACAAAAAATTTCTCAATTAATTATTTAAGATTTTCAAAAAGTTGAGAAATGTCAAGATTACCACCGTTGCGCCCAACTCCATCTCGAGTAACATCAACAGAATAAGCACCCAAATTTATTGCGGCTAAAGAATTTTCTAATGCATATTTTTGATTGTTATGCGCATGAAAACTTATATTTTTATAGCCTAAAATTTTAAATTTATTATAATATTGAGCGATTTCAGAAGGTTTTAAAACACTGTAACTGTCAGCGAAGTACAAACTTTCCAAAATATTCTTTCTATCCCACATATAAAGATATAAATATCCGTCAGCATCAATATTTGTAACGTCCATCAATTGAACAAAAACTTTGTACCCTTTATCGAACAAGTCACCCGCAATTTCTAACGCATTTTGAACTTTATCAGGGTGTGCTGCAATTCTAACAAAATCAATTGTGTCATCACTTTGTCTGACAAAATCGTCAGGATTGTATCTTTTTACATCAGTCATAACCCCAATTAACAAATCTTTTTCCAACTCAACAAACGGCTTTGTAACATCAGGCATACAGCGATAAAATCGTCCTTTTCCTTCTGTTTCTAAATAGTTTCGATATCCGATTTCGTAATATTTAACACCATTAGCATTCAAAAATTCGATATGTGAGGAAATATATTCATCAGAATATTCCCAATTATCTTTGTAACCACCATCTCTTGTTGTACAATCCAGAATTTTAACCATATATGAATATTACCATATATTATACAAATTGTCACAAAAATTTTTACCATGGTGGATAATTTATTTTAACTTTCAAATATATAACATGATTATATCGAAAGGAGAGCAATCAAAATGAGTCTGAACACATACCAAGCAGAAGTTGTATCAATGAAGGAATTAAAAAACTTATTCATAGAAATGACAGCAAAATATTGCAATATGCACTGCAATCACTGCTACATAGATTTTCCAAAATATAAAAAAGTTGAAGATTTTATAAAAATTGACATTATAAAAACTGCATTAAATGACACAAAAAATGAAGACCTGAACTGCATATATTTAACCGGTGCAGAACCCATGACACACCCTGATTTCAATGCAATTTTGAGATTATGTTTAGAAAAAACAAATGTCTGTATCTGCACAAACGGTTCATTTATAAATGAAAAGAAAGCCCGTTTTTTGAAAAAAGTTGAAAATGAATCAGATTATCAAATATTTTTCAAAATCAGCCTTGACCATTATGACGAGATGCAAAATGATACTATAAGATATCGTGGAGCATACCGACATGCAATATTTGCGCTGAAACATCTGCTCAAATATGATTTTACACCAATTATTACAGTTACAAATTATTTCAAACTCTCTGAAAATGAAATTTACACAGAATTTTCAAAAATTTTTAAAAAGAACAACTATAATTTAGATGAAAAAAATATCCAAATTGTACCGTATTACGATAAAAATGCACCATTTGAAGAAATTAAAACTTGCAAAAATACTGAAAAACTTGATTGCGTAAATGGCAGAACACTCACAACTACAGGGGTTTACACCTGTCCATTCCTTGCAAATGATTACAGAGGGCGAAGCGGTAGTACATTCAATGACTACAATAAAAAAAGTTCGCTTGAAACGAACTTTTGTAATATTTGTGTAAATTCTAAAAATACAATATTTTCTATAAATTATTCACAATTGAATTAACTACTTTTTAGCGTATAGTTTAACTTTGCAGTTAATTAACAATACTTTTTTATTTTTCTTGTAAGGTACAATTTCAATTTGTTGAATATCTAAGAAGTGGTCATGTTTGTACATTTCTTTCAAGAAATTGTCATAATTAGAATAATTTGCAATCATTTCAATATTTAAACGAGCAACATTGTACTGATCACCTGCATTCTGAGCAAAAGCATCATCAGTAACATCTTTATCATATTCATACTTGATAGAACGAATTTTGATTTGATTTGCTCTAACCAATTGCAAAATTTCAGAAAATTCACCGGCAATAGCCGCTTCTGAATCAAAACCTGCCATAATAGGTTTATAGAAAGGTTTTTCAGATTTTGAAGCATCATTTTCTTTTTGAATTATCTCTGCAGCAGAAGCGTTCAACTTATCTAACTGTTCTTGCTTCTGTTGTAGAGTTTCGTTTTTTGTTTTTATATCGTTATTCACAATTCTGTAATTATTCAAATTACCGATAACTTTTGGCAAATACAAGCCGGTTACTACTAACAAAAGAAATAACAGCACTATCGGTATCATAAATTGTTGAAGTTGTTTATTATCCATATTGTATCCTTTTAATACTTACACCTTATTGTTTATTTTCCGTATTTTGTTGATTTTGTTGAGCGTTATCACCGCTATTTTGATCACCATTTTCACTTGTTGTAGTAGAAGTTGTATTCGTCAACTTATCCATAAATGATTGCATTTGTGAATCTGTCATATTGGTAATTTCAAAAATATACGGAGCACTGTCATACGGTGAAATTGTATCATTTACGACTTTGTCTAAAGAGCCTGATCTCAAACCCAAATTACTTACTCGAAGATTTGAATCAACCAATGAATCCTTCAAATTCTTGAAAAATACATAAACATCTTCAACAGTATTCGCGCAACCTTTAATTGCAATCAAACCGTCATCTCCGGTAATAAAATAAGTCAAATAAAGGGTTTTCGGAACTGATTCACCCAAAGCCGCATAAGCCATGATTTTTGTTCTGTTATTTTTCAAAGTTCTGGCAATTTCTTCAACCGGATCAAAAGCAGTTTTTCCTTCTGAACCAGATTGTTTTTGGTTAATTTGTTCATCTATTGCAGAAATTTGAGTATCAATTTCAGCACTTTTTGCTTGAACATCATTTAACATTTTTTCAGTCGCACCGGCACTGAAATATAAAATACCACCAACAATTACCAACAATATCAATGAAATTATAGTTGCAACTTGTGGCGTAATTCCAAAAATTGTGGCAACTTCTACCGGTTTATCTCCGGCACCCAAGAAGTTTACATCTTGATTAATCAATCCTGAAGGTGCAGTAGAACCGTAAGCACTCAATGAAACTTTTACTTGGTCATCAGGAAGAACGTTCAAGCCAAAATCAGCCAAAGGTTCTTTTCTATATTGGTTATCTTCAACCGCAATAGTTTGTCCGCTAAATTGTAATCTTTCTCTCAATAATTCAGCAGAAACTAAATTTGTTTCTGAAACAATAACCAAAGAACTTGAAGGAGAACTCATCAATGCAATTTGTGCAGCATTTTCGATTTCTGTATAAACTTCTTCACCTTCAAATGATTTCAACGGCATTGGTTCTTCATAATATTCAAGAAGTTTTTTGCCTTGTAAACTCAATAGTTGGAAACCGCTATTATTAATAATCATCAATGTCCAAGAGCAATCATCTGTTTCCATTTGCTCTCTTGCTAAACCGGTTACATACAAACCTTTCAAATCAGCAAACATTGAACAACCAACGCTTACAAGAACAGCACCGATTGAAGTTAAGATTTCGCTAATTTCTGCAATTACTTCTTGTTGTACTGCTGTATAAAAGACATCACGAGAATCCAATTTATCAGAAACTTGCGCATCGAACCAATATGGCAATGGAGTCTTTCTTTTGAATACATAAGATTGTTCCAACTCTCCTGTAACAATGTTTGTAATTGCGTTATCATCAAGTAGTAATTGAATGCCTTCTTTCAAACCAAACCAAACTGTTGGTAAGTTCAAATGAACATTTATTTTTGAAGGGTCAATATTCCTACTTTGTAAAAGATCAATTAAGGAGGTTTTAAACGTATCATAACTTGCGATTTCTCTTGCCGCATCATTATAATCTAATGGTGCTTGTGCATAAGTTCTTATTACTCCGGAATTATCAACTTCCAAAACTTCTAGCCCGCAAGCCGGTGATACTGAAACATAAATATCTCTTCTTCTCCCACCGCCTAATAAACTATTTAATGACATATCTACCTTTTCATTTTTTTACTATTATCTTTTTTTATTATACAATATCTTCTATAAATGAAAAAAACTTAACATAAATTTACACCAAATGGAGGATAATAATATCAGATGCAGAATTTAGTCGAAAGCATAAATAAGTTAAAGAGAGAAAAAAATGCAGTAATTTTAGCACACTGTTACCAACCACCGGAAATAGATTTAGTTGCAGATTATGTAGGAGATTCGCTATTTTTGAGCCAAATGGCAGCAAAGACAGATGCTGACATAATTGTTTTCGCAGGGGTATTTTTCATGGCTCAAACCGCAAAACTACTTTCTCCAAACAAAAAAGTTTTATTACCTCAAATTGATGCCGGTTGCAGAATGGCTGATATGATTACTTACAATCAATTGATTGAATTCAAATCAAAACACCCGAACATTCCAACCGTATGTTATGTAAATTCAACAGCAGAAGTTAAATCAGAATGTGACATGTGCTGCACAAGTTCAAATGCGGTAAATATAGTAAAAAGCATGAACGCTGACAAAATTTTGTTCTTGCCTGACACATATTTAGGAAAATGGGTTGAAAAACAACTTGGAAATATCGAAATTATTACATACCCAGGATTCTGCCCAACCCACTTGCAAATCAGACCAACTGATATTGAAAAAATGAGAAAAGAACACCCGAATGCTTTAATTCTTGCGCACCCTGAATGTCATACCGCAGTATCAGAAGCGGCAGACTTTGTTGGCAGTACAACAGGAATAATGAATTATGTAAAAAACAGTTCGCACAACGAATTTGTCATCGCTACAGAACAAGGGGTTACAGACAGACTAAAACGAGATTACCCTGAAAAAACAATTATTCCAATAAAAAATAACTTAATCTGTCCAAACATGAAAATGACATCACTTGAAGATATTCAAGAAGTTTTGGAAAATGAAACAAATGAAATTTTCGTAGAAGAAAACATTGCTAAAAAAGCCGTAAAATGTATTGATAGAATGATGGAGGCATCAAAATAAATGGATAATAATTCCGAAACAATGACCGATATAATTTATGGTAAAAATTCAGTAATGGAAGCCTTGACCGTAGGGAAAAGAGAAATCAATAAAATACTTATCTCTAAAAATATCCATACAGATGCTAAAATCAGTAAAATTAAGGAATTAGCACAATCTAAAGGCATAATTTTTCAATTTGTTGCAAAAGAAAAATTTCAACCTTATGCAGAATTTAACCACCAAGGAATTATCGCTCAAATTTCCCCGATAAAATATACGGAATTGGACGATTTTTTAGAAGGTAAAAACCACACAAATTCATCACTTGTTATTCTTGACGGAGTTGAAGATTCTCACAACTTAGGCGCAATAATAAGAACATGCGTTTGTGCTGGTGTTGATGGAATAATTATTCCATCTCGCAGAAACGTTCAAGTAAATTCTACAGTTGAAAAAATCAGCGCAGGTGCAATAAATCACATTCCTATAATAAAAGTAAATAGCCTTGTCAACGCAATTCAAAAACTAAAGGATAATAACTGGTGGATAATTGCAACTGACGCATCAGCAAAAGATAATTATTATGATGTTAAATACAATGATATGAACTTTGCAATCATTATGGGGGCTGAGCATGCCGGAGTTTCAAAATCGTTACTGAAAGCATCCGATTTTATCGTAAAAATACCTATGCAAAACAATTTCAACTCACTCAACGTTTCGAATGCTCTCAGCGCAATAATTTTTGAAACACTTAGACAAAAATTGACAAACAATAAGAAATAATCTGATTGGATGAACCCAAAACCATTGTTTAGTAATATCATAAAAAGTAAGATAGGAGAGCTTTGTGAAAAAAGAATTTGAATCTTTTGGAATCCTGACAGATGATATTTCCGATGAGAATATAGATTTTAAAAAACTACAAGAACTTGAAGCCGAGGAAGAAACAGAAGACGGAGAAGACGTACTAAAATCCGTAGAAGTTCCAAGTGTTCAAGAAAATATAATGACTGTTAATTCCGATGACAGCGTAAAAATTTACCTAAGACAAATAGGTAAAATTCCATTATTATCGTCTGCTGAAGAATTAGATTTGGCAAAAAAAATTCAAGAAAACCATGACGATTTTGCCAAAAACGTTTTAGTCAACGCAAATTTAAGACTTGTTGTAAGTATTGCAAAAAAATACATTGGACGAGGCTTATCATTTTTAGACCTTATCCAAGAGGGAAATGTTGGCTTAATCAAAGCAGCAGGCAGATTTGACTATAAAAAAGGTTACAAATTTTCAACTTATGCAACTTGGTGGATTCAACAATCAATAACACGTGCAATTGCAGACAAAGCAAGAATCATAAGACTACCTATTCACATGATTGATTCTATCGGAAAAATCAGGCGTGCAACCCTTGATTTGACAACAGAACTCGGACACACTCCGACCAAACAAGAAATTGCATACCGTTTAGGTTTGCCTGTGTCAAAATTAACATCAATAATAAAATCTGCACAATCCACAGTGAGCATGGATACTCCAACATCAAGTGATGAAGATTCTTCAAAAATTGCAGATTTCATCATCGACAAATCTACAATTACACCGGATGGCAAAGTTACTCACGAAAACTTGCTACAAGATATCAGACAGATTTTGAATCAACTTAGCCAAAAAGAGCGTGACGTTTTGATTTTACGCTACGGCTTGGATAATAACGGAGTGAAGAAAACTCTTGATGAAATAGGTTCTCAATACGGAGTTTCTCGCGAAAGAATTCGTCAAATAGAAAACCGTGCCATAGCAAAACTTAAAAAACTTTGCAAAAACGAAAAACTTCATGACGGATTGATGAATTATTTCGGTAGTTAAAATTTTAATTCAAAGTCGCTCCACACTTGGGACAATTCTGCGGGAATTTATTATTCTTCGCAACAATTTTAGTGCCACAAATTTTGCATTTTTTCGATTTGTCTTGGAAAATAACGATAACAAAAATTCCACAAACTAATGCTATCACTACATAAAAAATTACAAGACAAACAAAGAATAAAAATAAGAAATTGAAATAACCGGAATAAAGTGTTGAAACCCCATAATCATCGTACGCCGATACAGGAGAAGAAGTCGGTTGAGTAGTTGTGGTCGTAGTTCTGCGAGTCACAACAGGCATTGCATTTGCAACTAGTAACTCGTTATTGGCATTATAAATTTTACTATTCATCATCTTTAATATATCATATTGATAAGAATTATTACAACAAAATGGAGAAAAAATGTACAGAATAGGACTAGGCTACGATATACATAAACTAGTAGAAGGCAGAGAACTAATAATTGGCGGGGTTAAAATCACGCATGAAAAAGGCTTGCTTGGACACTCAGATGCTGATGTTTTAATCCATGCAATTATTGATGGGCTGCTAGGAGCGTTGGCACTAGACGATATTGGAACGATTTTCCCTGACACTGACCCGAAATATAAAGATATTGATAGCACTATTCTCCTAAAACATGTGTATAACCTTGTTAAAAGCAAAGGGTATTCAATTGTGAATATTGACAGTAATATTATAGCGCAAGCTCCCAAAATGATGCCATATATTCCCAAGATGAAAACAAGACTTTGCGAAATGCTCGGTATAGATAACCATCAACTTTCAATCAAAGCCAAAACCAAAGAAAATTTGGATTCTGTCGGACAAAAACTCGCAATCGAAGCCAATGCCGTAGTGTTGTTGGAAAATAAGTAATCCAAGGTTATTCAATATTGAACATTTTTTCAGAGCCTATTTCACAAGAAGAATTAGCCTTCAAGATAAATTCTGCAAGAAATTTTATCGGCTGCATTGAACGTGGCGAAAAATCCCCAACAATTTACACCCTATACAAAATTTCACTTATTCTAAACACAACAATTGATGCTCTAACTAAAAATTAAGACACATAAAAAAATTTATCCTCTAAATCTATCTGACAAATAACTCAAAATAGCGCCGCCGATTTCTTCATTCGGGTCAAAAGGTTGCTGTGTATTTTGTGGTTTCAGTGAATTTTGTATAAGCATTTTAACTAACGGGCCAAATGCATCAGGAACTTGTGTTTTTCTGTAAATACCAGCCAAAAAAGTTTGAATATTAGGTGATTTTGTATTGTTAAATTTTGCAAAAACAGGATACAACTTATCTATTCCTTTTGTCCCATTATCAATCATTCTATCCATAATGTAGAGGGTTTCGGTCACTTGGGCTTCGTTATCAGAATGCACCAAAATATCTGTCAAATACGGTATGGCATTTTCTTTTTGTTTAACAAAATAATCAACTTCATTTTTATCAAAAATGCAATAATTTCTGCCGTTTTCGGGCAACTTACAGGAAGTACAAGCATAATAGGGCTGTGCGTTTTGATATGGTAAAATTTGTTGAATCATAAATGCTCCTTAACTACTATGAATAAACAAATGGTGGTCCGTTTTTGATTTCAAACAAAACATTTTCTGCCATTGTTTTCAGTTCATCTTTGCTGCGTTTTCCACTATCAACTTGTTTATAAAATTCATCAACGAGAGGTTTAATTGCAGCATCTTTTTTGGATTTGAAGTTTCGTAATTCTGTTGAAACAAGGCGTTTTTGGAGTAAAAGTTCGGTTTCAGCGTTGATTTTTTTAACTTGAACTTCTTTCAACGCATCACCTGCAAGTTTCCCACCATAGCAAACTGCAGTGAGCCCTGTAATTCCCAAGAACAAGTGTCTGAATTGAGGGTTTGAGGTATCAAGCAGCCAATTGTAGAAAAATGCAAGATACTCATTAACGAATGAGTTAAATGCCGGTTTTGGAATTCCATCACCTGCATAATTGGGGTTGGCTTTTGTTGTAGAAGTTCTCATTTGGGTTAAAATATTATTCAGAAATTCTGCTTTTTCTTCTTTATTTTCCCAGTTTAATTTTTTAATTTCTTTTTCTATAAAACTTTCAACGCCGTCAGAACCTTCGAGCGAGCGGAACATTGCTTCTAAATTACCTTTATCAATTTCTTTTGTTTTTTCTGTTGAAGTTTCAACAACTTTTGATATTGCAACTTTTGCAATATTTAGACCCTCTTTCAAATGTTCTTTACTTTTTGATAGGTTTTTCAATGCTAAAAATCCAAATCCTACAATTCCTGCAAATGTTCCAATTCCTAGTAAAATATTCCCAAGGTTTTGCGAATTCGTTTTTTTATCATCTTTTTTATCTGATGTGAACGGGATTGAGAATTTTGTTTTTCCAAAGTTTGGTGAAGTTTCTTTGGTGTCATTTTTCAAGTATTTTTCAAAATCGGTCGAGTATTTAGAAAGCATACTCCTGATAATTTGCATTTTGCCTGAAAATGATTCAGTTTCTACGGCAATGAGATTTTCTTGCAAATTCTTTTGAATGTTTGAATCTTTGCGTTTTACCCAAACTTCTTTAAATCCGTCAAAAAACGTTTGCCCCATAAATGCCATAGCACCTAGTGTTAGTGTTCCAACACCTGCGAGAAATGTCTTTTTATTTGGACTTTGCACCATTTGATACATAATTTGACTATACTCACTATTAAGATTTACGTTTCTTGTTAGCGGGGGAAGACATTTTTCTTTTGCAAGTTTTTTGCTGATTTTTGCACTATGCTTTACAAATTCCGTAACTACGGCAAGAGAACCCATTACGCCAAGAGCGACTGCGCTTAATGGAATTAGTTTTTTATCAACAATATTTGTGTCTTTGTATAAATCTTTGGGTAATGGGACGTTGTCAGAAATTACAAAAGAGTCTTTTGTTTCGGATAAATTCAAGTCCGAATTATTTTCATTTTCTTTGACAAAATTATTTACTACAACACCTTCTCTGGTTGAGAGATTTTTTTTCTGTTGAGTGGTTGTTAAGTTGCGATGTTGTCTTAGTATTTCTGAATCATTCATTGGATTCATGTACATGTTTTTTGTTATCCTTTTCTGTTTTTTGTTTTATCTTTTTATATAGTTTGTGAATGAAAGTTTTTAATTCAAAAGTTCGTTTTTCTTCTTCGATTTTCTTTTCTTCGTCTTCGGCTTCACCAGTTCCAAAAACAAAAAATTTAAACTTAAATTTCTTTTTAAAATCAGATATAAAATTTGCTAATTTTTCTTGAGTAGCAAGTTCGATTTCTCCATATATCGCTGCAATTTTGTCAGAAATATCGACGAATTTTTGAGAAAAATTTTGGATAAAATTTCCTAAAATTACAGGCATGTTTTTAACAAAATTTAGAACGTTTCCTGCAATATTTATTGCTAAAAAATTGATTGGAGTTGAAATTATTTTGGGAAAATTTTTGTCCATAAATGCTGCAAAATTCATTAATCTTTGGTGTGTATTTGTAATGTTTTTTTGAAAATCAATCAGGGCTTGTTCGTGACTTTGTTGTGCTTGTTTTGCAGAAAGTTTTGCGGCTTTTTGCGCTCTTAGCATTGCTCCGATTGCCGCACATTGGTTGTATGTCATTTCTCCTGCATTACGAGGAATATCTCGTTTGCTTGTTGAATTTCCACCTGCCATTCCATTACAAAGCGGGCACGCACCGAGTGGCATTCCGTGCGGGCAAGTTCCAGCTTTTGTTGCTTGTGATCTTACCGGTGAAGATTGTAATGTCATTAAAAAATCCTCTTTTGATGAGAGGACACTACAAAAATATCTGCTATATCCAAATTGCGCGTGGATATAGTTATTTTTGAGCATTCCGGCTATTACGGCTGCGGCTACAGCTGGAGATATTCACTCCATTTCCTCTATATTCGCATGGTAATTTAAGCATGCAATGATGTCAAACTTTCCTTATTATACGGTATAAAAATGTTTACGAATTGAATTCTCTCATCAATTCATTTACCCATTTTATGAGTTGGCTGATTTCGTAAGGTTTTGGCAAATACAAGTCTGCACCGGTGTTCAAAACTAATTCTTTGTCATGAATAATTGATGTTACGATGATTTTCGAATTTTTATAACGTTCTTCTTTTTTTAATTGATAACACAGATTTAAACCGTTTTTCTTTTCTAAATCTCCGGCATCAACAATAATCAGCGCCGGAATTTCATCTGTTTGCGGAATAGTATATTCATTGATAATTTCTGTTTTGTAGCCTTGTAGGTTTAAGATTGTATTAAGCAAAACGCACAGAGCTTCATCTGTTTCAAAAATCATAATTTTATTATTGATTTCTGATTCCAAAACAGAATTTTCGCCTGAAATTTTAGGGCGTTCGATTAAGTAATTCGAGCGGTTTGGAACATCTGCCAGGTCATGAATCTGGATTAAGGTGTTCAAAATTTGTGTTGTATCTTTGTATTTTGCAAATTCATTTGTTAATACGCTGATTGTTGAATGTACGAAATTTGCACGTTTGCCTGCATATTCATCGCCTTGCAAAATCATATAACCACGGTCAAGGTCGTGTTCTGCATAAAATTTTTCGGCAACAGAATCGAATGCAAAAATTAAAAATCTCGCTAAACGTTCGGCTTTTATTGTGTCGGTTATTACAATAAATACATTTTCTGAAATTTCACCGAGATAATCGTGCTCATTTAAAGACGCTTGAATAATTGCAGCATAAGTTTGGAGCAATTTGTCAGAAGCAAGCGTTGTATAGGCTTGTTTATAACTTTCAAAGTTTTCAATACTTATGTATAAAACAGCCCATTCGCTATCATCAGACAATTTTCTTTTTATAGCTCTGAGAGAATAATTTTTATTTGGTAAAAGGTGCTTTGTGTCTAAGTTAGACTCAAATTCTCGTCTTAAATGTGCGGTCATTCGAACCTTAAATTCATCAGCATTGACAGGTTCTGACAAAAAGTCATCGGCACCACTTTCCAAAACCTTGATTCTATCTGAAAAATCCGCAGATTTTGACATTGCGACAATAATTGGTCGCATATTATAAGTCAGTGCTCGAACTTGTTTGCAAAAATCGGACAAATCATCGTCAAAACTGTCTGAAATTATGATTAAATCAGGTTCTTGGTCTTGAATAATTTTTAGCGCAGTAATCAAATCTTTTGAAATTATGACCTTATTTGTCGGTAATTCCAACAATTTTTTATACTTTGTGGAAAGTTCAAGTCTTCTATCAATGATTAAAGTTACTGATTGCATTTTAACCTCGCTTGTTCTTCTATCATCACAATTGGAAGTAGCACGGTAAATGTAATTTCGCTCAATTCCGGATTATCCTTTTGTTGCACGGAACTTACATAGATTTTTCCGTGCATTTTTTCAACAAGATTTTTGGTTATGTATAAACCAAGTCCGCTACCTTGAACACGTCTTGTCAAAGGATTGTCAATTCTTGAAAACTTGGTGAAAATATTGCCATAATCGGATTCATCTATTTTTAGTCCTGTGTTTGAAACTTTGATATAAATATTTTCATTGTCAATTCCTGTAGTTATCACAGTTTTGTTATCACCATAAGAATATTTTGCACTGTTTTCGATTAAATTTGTCATTATTTGTTGGAATTTGTCCTTGTCTGCCAAAATACAAGGCAAATCTTTTCGATAATTGAATTCAAAATTTTGGTTTGGATATTGACTTTTCACAATCG
Source organism: uncultured Candidatus Melainabacteria bacterium (assembly GCA_934692625.1). Taxonomy (GTDB): domain Bacteria; phylum Cyanobacteriota; class Vampirovibrionia; order Gastranaerophilales; family Gastranaerophilaceae; genus Zag111. The sequence goes on along the minus strand of CAKUUC010000013.1, from coordinate 49,348 downwards.
AAATAATTTGTTCAATCGGCGCTTTTATATTAACTTCGCTCATAACCATCTTTTGCGATGAAGACTGGATACGAGTGACAGATAACATATTTTCAACAAGATGAATGAGCCTGTTTGATTGCTCTTCCATAATTTTTATAAATCTTTTTTTACTGTCATCATCAAGTTTATCCCACGAAGCCAACAAGGTTTGTGAAAACCCTCGAATAGATGTCAAAGGTGTCCTCAATTCGTGACTAACTGTTGATATAAAATCTTCGTATTTCTTTTCAATATCGTCCATAGCTTTATTATACCACATGATTTAATAGAGAGCGTAAAAAAGCGACCCTGTTCAGAGTCGCTTTAATTTATATAATAAACAACCATTAGTTATCTATTAAAATGTACCTGCCGGTTTCTTTTGAGGAGTTGCACCAGGAATTGATTGCCAATTTGCAGCCATAATCTTTTTGAAAGATTTTAGTGCTGTATCTTCCAATTCGCCTAATTCTTCGGCTTCCATAATCAATTCTCTCAACGGCATCAATGCTCTTTGATCTCTAAGAACACCCAATGCAGCTGCTGCGCCTGCTCTTACCAATTCATTTTCTGAACGGTTTTTCATAACATCAATCAATGCTGGAACTGCTTTTGTATCATTCAATTTACCCAAAGAAGTTACCGCATAAATTCTAACGTTAACCCATTCGTCATACAACATGTTGATAATTTTATCAACGGCTTTTTTGTTACCGATTTCGCCCAATGCTCTTGTTGCATCGCATCTAACGTTAACTTTTTCGTGATCCAAAGATGCAATCAAAGCATCAGTTGCAACATCACCAATTTCAATCAAGGCATCAGTTGCTGTAATACAAACTTGAGGATTTTCATCGTTCAAAGATTCTACAAGCGGTTCAACTACAATAGCACCGCCCAAACGACCTAACGCACGTGCTGCACGAACTCTAACATCAACGTTACGGTCTTCACGTAGAGATTCAATCAAGTGAACAGTTGCAGCAGAGTCGCCCAATTCGCCTAATGCTCTAGCGGCATATAATCTTACCGAACCGTTTTTATCGTGTTTCAAAACATCAATCAAAGGTTCAACGGCTTTTGAATCACCCATTTCGCCCAACACTCTAGCGGCATTATATCTAACCTTTTCAGAATTACTTGTTCTAAGGTCATTCAATAATTCGTCAAACGATTTCTTCACTTGTTTTTTCTTACTACTTACACTAATTGTCATTACTTTCCTCCGACATTACTACAATAATTTACACCTACTACTTTATAAAGTTTTTTTAGAAGAAATTATTGCTATTTTATCATCTATTTGTTAATTTTTGTTTACAATTCATAGTTGTTTCTTTGGTAATTAGACTGTCTAACTGTCAGACGATTAAGGGTAAATCTGACACTTATTCATTTCGTACTACTAATATAACACATTTTTCAGATTTCTACCTCAATAGTGTTACTAATTTCAAAAAATTTTATAAATATTTTTCGAATGTCGGTTCAAATACAGATATAATAAGAAAAAATTTTTAACATTTCTTAAAGTTTTACTACTCACATTTGATAGTAATAATAAATTCCGTCCCCTTACCAACCTCACTCAAAACTTTTATTTCACCACCGTGTTTTGCAATGATTTTCTGGCTGATAGCCAAACCCAAGCCTGTTCCGACTCCAACACCTTTAGTTGTATATCCTGCCGTGAAAATCTTATCCAAAGCGTCTTTAGGGATACCTTTACCGTTGTCTTTAATCGTTACTATCAATTTTTTGTCACGATACAATGTCGTAATCGTGATTTGCCCTTTATCTTCAATCGCTTGACATGCATTAACCAAAATATTAGTAAACACTTGATTTAGCATATTTGGATAACATTTAACAGGTGGCAATTCTCCATAATTTTTTACGATTTCGATTTTATTTTTTGTTTCATGCCTGATTAAATCCAATGTCAAATCAATTTCTTTATTGATATTCGCCTCTTGCAAATCTGCCTCATCAAGACGAACAAATTTTTTCAAAGAAATTACGATATTATTTATTCTCTGAATTGCCTCGCTGTCAATACTGTTGATTTCTAAAAGCATATTTCGCACATCATCTTGTTCAATTTGCGGAATTAGTTTCATCATCAGGGAATTATTTGACTTGATTGATGCAACTGGAGTGTTGATTTCATGTGCAACACCTGCAACAAGTTGACCTAAAGACGCCATTTTTTCAGCATTAATCAACTGCAATTGAGTTTCTTTTAGTTCTGCCAAAGTTCGTTTCAAATTTTTAACATTCACAACGTTTTTTTGATAAAGTTCCGCTCTTATAATTGCACTACCCAATTGAGAAGAAACGGCATCTAAAATTTCTATTTCTTCATTCAATTCTCTTTTTTGGTAACTCAACAAAACAAGTACACCTATCATTTTTTGAGTATAAAAAACAGGAACAATCACCCTCAATACAGATTGCTTAAACGGTTGCGCCCCAACGTATTCAAGCAATGAATAACTAACAGAAATTTTGCCCGTTTTCAACTTGTTCATTGTGTAGGCATCAAAAGAAATTTCTTGCACATTTACCGCATTTTCACCATATACTTCTTCAACCTTAAAATTCACACCGGCATAAGAAGCATAATAAGCCTTAAAACACCCAAACATAATTGCAAGTTCTTTCAATGCAGAATTTAGAATTACGGAAATATCAACAGATTCTCTGATAATATTTGACACTTTGTTAATCAATGCAATTTTAATGGCCTGAGATTGAGCCTTTAGCCTAATTTTTTGAAGTTCGTCATTTTCTTCTTCAAGTTGATTTAATTTATTCTTAACCTCATTTTTCTCACGCAAATTATCTTCCAATAAAACATCTGCACTAACATCAAGCAAACGAATAATTGTATACAGACCTCGTTTAGAAGCGGTCAAGTCATAATATGAAACATTTCCATCGCCCGTTGAATATGACACTCTGGCAGAAAAAGATTCCTTTGACACTATTGCTTGAAATATAGGAGAATATAAATCAACATTTTCACTATCCATAGGACACATATCGAAATTCATTCGGTGGGCAAATTTTCTTATATCTCCAAAAGGATTAAAAATTCTGCAAAACGCATTATTTTTAAATACAACTTGCTCATATCCCCTCACGATAATAATCGGATCATGAAATTGATTAAAAATATCAAACTTCTTCATACCAAAATTATAAGCGAACAATGTACTTTGTGCAATAATACAAAGTTTTCGACATTTTTGACTAATTTATAATACTTAACAAACGGGCAAAACTCAGAATTTATGCTAAACTATTAGAAAATACACTACAAAGGAGAGTTCTATGGAAAACGTTAATAAGTTCAAAGTATTTACCATTGCTATTATTTGCACATTTTTATTTGCTATCGCGGCAATATACACAAATACTAAAGACGTAACCGAAGAAAAAGCCGGAGAAAAAACAGAATCTCAATTCTATCAAGAAAAAGAAGAAACTCGCTATGAAAACGATTCCATTAACTCAACAAATGCTGCAATCGAAAGTTTGAGCAGAAAAGTTGATGAACTTAGTGAAAAAGTTTACAACACAAACAAAACTGACAACGGAAACTCTACTGAATTAAAATGCAGAATAGCCGGAACTTTGAGTAGTCGTGGAATGGAAGAAATGTCATCTTCTGCAGCAATAAATGATGCCAAAGTCAATAATAATGACCTTGTTGTTTTGTGTTCATTCTAAAAAATTCGAACTCCTACCTATTATAGATTTATTTTTATCACTAAATTTTTAGTGATAAAATTGTGGTGAGGTATTGAATATGTTTGATGAAATATTAAATAGACTTGCAAAGTCTGATTTCAGAGCAAAATTTCGACTGAAAGAAAAAGAACTTCTTTATATCAAGCAAAAAGGAATTGATACAATAGAAAATCATGCAAAAGATTTTATCTCAAAACGTATTGCACCGGCAAATATTCCAAATGATGGAAAACAAACTCCAATGAAAGGTCATCCGGTATTTATTGCACAACATGCAACAGCAACATGTTGCCGAGGCTGTATAAATAAATGGCACAAATTTCCGAAAAACATTCAATTATCCCAAGAACAACAAGATTATCTAGTAAATTTAATAATGGAATGGATAAAAAGACAGGTAAAATAATATGGATTATAAAACCAATGTAATGAGAATTTTGGACAGAAACAAAATTTCTTATAATCATTATACATACGCAGACACTGATGCAATCAGCGGAATTGAAGTAGCAACAGTATTAAAACAAAATCCTGCACAAGTTTTTAAAACTCTTGTTACAGTTGCAAAATCTAAAAAGTATTACGTTTTTATGCTACCGGTTGCCTGTGAATTGGACTTGAAAAAAGCAGCGCACAGTGTTAATGAAAAATCTGTAGAAATGCTTAAATCAAAAGAATTGTTACCTTTGACAGGTTACATTCATGGAGGTTGCTCTCCAATTGGAATGAAAAAAGAATTCACAACAGTTGTAGATAATTCCGCACAGAACTTTGATACAATAATTTTTAGCGCCGGTAAAATCGGTTACCAAGTAGAAACAAATCCACATAACCTCGAAAGAATTTTAAAAAATGTAAAATTCTCTGACATTATTGTGTAAAGTTTTGTGTTTATTGGCAAAAAATAAAATTTTCAGACTTTTATATACAAATATATTTCATGTATAATATAAAAAAAGAAAAGGCGGAAGTTATATGACAGTAACACCAATCGGGATTAATACAATGCGTACAAGTATTGACACAGCCTATAAAACAGTTGCCAATGCAAAGCAACTACCCAAAATTTTCCCTTCAGGAACAAAAGTTTTAAATACTGCAAAAATTAAAACTGTAGTCCCTGGTGAAAATACAAAATTGGGCAAACTTGGAGTTTCTTCAATCACGTGTTACAAAAAAGGATTTTTCCCACACAGCGACAATTTGATATCTATCAAATTGGAAGGAAACAAAAAAAGTGTTGGATTGATGAACACAAAAGAAGCACACTCATTTATTAAAATGCTCAGTGATTTGAAAAAAATATGGCAACAGGAGTTCAAAACGCCAAAAAATTCCTTGGTAATGCATAAAAATTTAACGTACTAAAAAGAGAATGTTTAAATAACATTCTCCTTTTTAGTTATGCTTGATAGACAAACTTTGCTCTATCAATTTGATATTTTCAACAACTATTGAACCAAAAACTTTATAATAAACGTCAAAATATTCCTCAAATGTCAACGGCTGATTATTTGTCAGAATTTCCATATTCACCCCAAACAAATCAACTAAAAACGGCATTTGTTTCAGACCGTTTTGAAGATAAAAATGTTTTCGTCTGACTCGTTCAGATTTGTTATCGCAATCCACATTTGGATTTTCAATTTCTATAATAAGTTTTTGATGTTTAAATTGGTCTTGCAAATTGCGTAACATTTTTGAACCGATTTTTTGCCCACGAAATTTCTTTACAATTGCAAAATAATCAAGCAATACAAGATTTTCAGACTTCGCAAGAATAACAAGTCCACAAAAAATATCATCATTTTTTATTGATAAAATTTCAACCAAACCTTTTAACTGTTTTTGTAAAATCAATTCAAACGGCTTTTGCTCATCTTTTGGAAACGCTTCATAGTAAAGCTTTTTTATTTTTTCAATTTCACCATTTGTTAGCGCATTCTCAAGCCTTATCATACAAAATCCTTTTCAAAATTTTAGCACGCTTCGTATCTATTGTAAAAGTAAAACAAAACGCAAAATCCGACAAATGCAAACATTGCCCCAGGGACAGCAACATATTGATACCCGAGCCCGTGAGCAAGCGGAAGTCCACCAACAAAAGCGCCAATTGCATTACCAAGGTTGAATGATATTTGCGAACTTGAAGCCCCAAGGATTTCTCCACCTTTGGAATATTTTATCAACAGTAATTGCTGCGGAGCAGATACGGCAAACAAACAACCCGTACATACACACATCAATGCCACTGAAACAAACGGATTAGCTCCAAAGAAAAATATTAAACCAAGCGATATGCAGGATAAAAGTTGAGTACAAGCCGCAACAATAGAAGGTTTGAATTTGTCAGACAGTTTTCCGCCTAAAAAATTGCCCAAAACCATTCCGCCACCTGCCAAAATCATCAAAGAAGATACATAAACAGTCTTTATTCCGGACAAATTAACCAATAATGGATTGATGTAACTGTACCAACAGAAAATTCCGCCGTTCCCCATTGTTACCGCCAAAATCAATAACCAAGGGGCAAGTGATTTAAAAATTTTGAATTGACCACGAAAACCCGTATCAGGCAATGGCGCAATTTGTGGAATAAGTTTTTGGATTGAATAAAGAACTAAAAACCCAAACACCCCAATCAAAATAAATGTTATTCTCCACGAAAAATTATGACTGAGATAAGTTCCGGCAGGAATTCCGGCAAGATTTGCAACCGTCATACCTGAAACCATAATAGAAATTGCTTGATTGGCTTTGCCTTTATCCGCAAGTTTTTGAGCAACTATTGCTCCGACTCCGAAAAATGCACCATGCGGAAATCCGGCAATAAACCTCAACAAACAATAAATATAATAATTATCAGCAAACGCTGAGAGTAAGTTTGCGATTGTAAAAATTGAAGCAAGAACGATTAAAACCTGTTTTAACGGTTTGTTTCGTCCAAAAATTACCAATAAAATTGACCCGACAACAACTCCGAGTGCATATGCCGAAATAAAATGTCCGGCAGTAGGGATAGAAACTTGCATAGTTTTTGCAACATCAGGCAAAATTCCCATCATTACATATTCTGTCATGCCCAGCCCGAAAGTCCCGAGTGCCAGGGGTAACAGGCACAATGATTTTCTCATAAAAAACCTCCAAGTACTTTAGATTATACATTAAAAACAAATTTTGCCTAATATTTTGGTTGAAATTAAAAATACTTTGATGTAACAACATGCCACATGAACTACATATTAATCTAAAAACTTGACGTATTGAGAAGATTTAAAAATGAAAGTAAACAGTATAAGCTACCCCACAACATCACAGAATTTCTATGCAATAACCCCAAAAGATAACGAAAACAGAAGTGTCCGCAAACAACAACAACCGAGCCATACAATTTTGCATGACAGTTTAACGACAGCAGGTTCTTGGTTTGGTTTTGGAGTAGTGCTTGATATTATTGCACGCAGATTTATATTTTTTAAATCTCCGACAAAAAATTCTATTGCCGTAAACGGAATAATCGGTGTCGGGGCAGGAGTTTTGACCTGTTGCAGCCGCCTAATTCACCGCAACCATAACGGTTAGCCATACAAAAGGTCACCCTGAACTAACTATTTGGAGCCACTACCAAAGCTTTCGTCATTCTGAAAAGATTAAAAATCAAGCAATTTTAATTGCGTAGATTTTATCTTATTCAGAATATGATTGTAAATTTGATTTTCAACAATTAAAATTAACGCTGTTGGTGTAATGCAACCTTCGAGCGACAATATTTACCCTAATTTTCTACCACTACACCTTTGAAAAAATCTTCCATCTTAACATCAAGAACTCGAGAAATTTTATACAAAACCAATGCCGTTGGGGAAGTTAAGCCTTGTTCAACCTTACTCACATAACTAAGACTCATATTTATAAGTTCCGCAAATTTTTCTTGAGTAATATCTTTGCGCAGCCTTTCAGCCTTAATATTGCGCCCGATTATATATCTGAAATCTTTTTCCATTCCATAATTATATATCCTTGACTTTAGTTATATAAGTGAATATAATGACATGTAGTATCAATATATTGATAAAGGCTAATATTATATTACCAGTAAGGAAAGTTTGATGTTCAAAAGTAAATTTCATATAGGTTTTACTCTTGCTGAAATTTTGATAACCTTAGGTATTATTGGCATAATTGCAGCGATGACTTTGCCGAATCTAATTACAAATTACAAGGTAAAAGTTCTAAAAACACAATTCAAAAAAGCCGATGCAACCTTACAACAAGCACTATTAAAAACGTCTAATGAAGTTGGTCTTGATATCTCAGGATTTGTAATTGGTAACACCCATCAAGGTACTGCCTTCAACGATCTCAAAGCATTAATGCCCGAAATGAATAAAGCGTGGGTAAATCAATTTACTGGGGCAACTAGATTTACTGGTGACGAACATTATCATCAGGTATTAGTTCGTGGTATTGGCTGCCGTGATATGATGGGCACCCAACTTGCCGGATGCCCTGTAAGTGATGGTTATATTTTACCTAATGGAATTATGATTACCAAATTAAGTGCTTATGATTCAGGTTCTATCGGATTTATTGAGTTTTGGTTTGATACAAACGGTCCATTCAAAGGTCCAAATCGATTGGGATATGATCAGTTTAGATATACCTCATACCCTGAAAAATGGTATTTTATGTGCAATCCGACAATACAAAACTCAGACAATCAAATGGGTTGTTACTATTATGCTCATAAAAATCTCAATCCTGTTGACAGTTCAAAATCATATTGGGACATACTTTATAAGCCAATAAATTATTTCAAACAAACCGAAAAATAGTTTTGGTCAAGCACTGATGTAAAATAAGGTAGGTCACGGCAACGCCTGACACGATATTGAAACAGACTCTGAATCTAGTTCAGAGTGACTATTTAGTGGACTTATCAAAGTAATCGTCATTCTGAAAAGATTAAAAATCAAGCAATTTTAATTGCGTAGATTTTATCTTATTCAGAATCTGTAATAAAAAATCGGAACTTGGCGAATACCAAGTTCCGACTCTATATTTTTACCGTATAACGAATTATACAGAAGCTTTTGCTTTTGGTCCTGCGTTAACGATTTCAGCAGGCATATTTGGATATTTAGCAGAGAAGTTATCTGCAAACATCTGAGCAAGTTTGTTAGCTGCTTCATCATAAGCATTCTTATCAGCCCACATACCTCTTGCATCAAGCATTTCATCAGGTACGTTAGGACAAGATGACGGATAATCAACGTTGAATACATCGTGGTGTTTGAATTCGATGTTATCAAATGAACCGTTCAATGCTGCTGTAACCATTGCACGAGTGTAAGCCAATTTCATTCTCTTAGCACCCATTGATGCTGAGCCGCCAGCCCAACCAGTGTTAACCAAGTAAACTTTTGTTCCGTATTGATCAAGTTTGTCACCTAACATTTTTGCGTAAACAGAAGCGTCCATTGGCATGAATGGTTCGCCGAACAATGTTGAGAATGTAGGTACAGGTTCTGTAATACCTCTTTCAGTACCAGCCAATTTAGAAGTGAAACCTGTTACAAAGTGGTACATTGCAGCGTTTTTGTCTAATCTTGAGATTGGAGGCAATACGCCAAACGCATCAGCAGTCAAGAAGATAACAACTTTCGGAATTCCGCCTTTTGAAGGAATTTGAGCGTTGTTGATGTAGTTAACTGGATAACCTACACGAGTATTTTCTGTTAATGAACTGTCATCAAAATCAAATTCTCTTGTTTCAGGATCCATAACAACGTTTTCAACCAATGAACCGAATTTGATAGCGTTGAAAATGTCTGGTTCATTTTCTTCTGACAAGTGGATACATTTTGCATAGCAACCACCTTCAAAGTTGAATACACCATCAGGTGACCAACCGTGTTCATCATCACCAATCAACTTACGAGAAGGATCTGCTGACAATGTTGTTTTACCAGTTCCTGAAAGACCAAAGAATACTGCTGTTTCACCTGTTGCAGGGTCCATGTTTGCTGAACAGTGCATAGGAAGAACATTTTTCTTAGTCATAATGTAGTTCATAGTTGCGAATACTGATTTTTTGATTTCACCAGAATAACGAGAACCACAGATGATGATTTCGTGAGCTTCATAATCGATTGCGATACAAGCTTCAGAATTTACGCCATCAACTTCAGGATCACATTTGAAACCAGGAGCACAAAGAATTGTGTAATCCGGTTCACCATAGCTTGCTAATTCTTCAGCTGTTGGTCTGATTAACAATTGGTGAATGAACATGTTTTGGCTAGCCAATTCATTGATAACTCTGAATTTTTGAGTATAAGTTTTGTCTGCGCCAGCAAAACCATCAAAAATAAATACTTCTCTATTTTGAAGGTAAGATGCGATTTTACCTTTGATAGAATTAAATTTTTCTCTGCTGATAGGTCTGTTTACTTTACCCCAAGCGATATCATTGTGAATACTTTCAGTATCAACAATGAATTTATCCTTAGGTGAACGACCTGTGTATTTTCCTGTAGTAACTACTAAAGCACCTGTATTGCCCAAAGAACCTTCGCCACGACGAAGAGCTGCTTCTGTCAATTGTGCAGGTGTCAAATTACGATAGACTGCCTTTGGTGCGATAATACCAAATTTTTCTATACCATAAGTTTCCATGTATTAACCCTCCTTTGTTATGCAATAAATGTAGTACAAACACTTTTAAAATGCAACTAATTTAAACTTGCGACAAGGCTCGTAATAATACTTATAAATAAGTCCTATCCGAAAATTTATGATAAAATATTTTTAAAATATAAAGGGGGTTCTATGACAAGAGCAATTATTATGGTAATTGATTCAATGGGAATAGGCGCAATGCCGGATTGTCGTGATTTTGGTGACATTCCGGAATGTAACACATTGAAGCATGTTTGTGAATTTAACAAGGGATTGAAAGCTCCTAATCTAGAGAAAATGGGATTAGGAAATCTTCAAGATTTTATGGGGATTTCTCCTGTTGAAAATCCTACTGCAACGTATGGAACATTGGTTGAAAAATCAAAAGGAAAAGACACTACTACCGGACACTGGGAAATTGCAGGAATTACACTAGACAGAGCATTCGCGACATTTCCAAACGGTTTTCCTGATGAGATAATTAATAAATTTATAGAAGAAACAAATTGTGGCGGAGTTTTAGCAAATTGTCCTGCAAGTGGTACCGCAATTATTGAAAAACTAAACGACGAACACCATACAACAAAATTTCCTATCGTTTACACATCAGCAGACAGCGTTTTCCAAATTGCCGTTGATGTTGATGTTATACCGTTAGAAACCCTATACAAATGGTGCAGAATTGCAAGAAAAATATTAACCGATGGAAACTACTACGTTTCTCGAGTAATCGCAAGACCTTACCACCTTGTTGACGGAAAACCGGTAAGAATTTCCAAAGACAGACGTGATTATTCAATTGAACCTGTCGCACCAACTCTACTAAATGAAATTAAAGATGAAGGTGGAAAAGTTGTAGCAATCGGTAAAATTGAAGATATTTTCTCAAAATCAGGAATTACACACGCAATCCACACCGGTTCAAATAAAGAAGGTCTTGAGTTGACTCTAAAAGCAATCAAACGAGAACTTCCGCTTGAAGAAATTGCTTACGAAAAGGATAGAAAATATAACGATAAAGAAATTATTTTCACAAACCTTGTCGATACAGACATGCTTTTCGGTCACAGAAATGACCCTGCCGGTTATGGTCATGCAATAGAAGAAATTGACACTTACGTTGCACCGATTGTGGAAGCAATGGAAGCTTCTGACTTGCTCATAATTACAGCAGACCACGGTTGCGACCCGACAGTTCCAGGAACAGACCACACAAGAGAAAAAGTACCTGTTTTGATTTATTCTAAAAAACGTCCATCAGTAGGAAATCTGGGCGAAATTTTAGGTTTTGATACAATTGCAAATTATATAAGAGATTGGCTATAAATTTTTAAAACTTATTGTAGAAATTTTTAGGTTTTTGTTATATAATTTTGTTGTGGTGGATAAAACCACGCAGTAAAATAAGGAGATAAAAAATGACAGTTAAAGTTAATGACAGTTGCGTAGCATGTGGTGCTTGCGAATCTATTTGTGATGCAGTATTTTCAATCGAAGACAAAGCAGTAGTTAATGAAGCTGCTGTTGCTGATAACATTGATGCTGTAAAAGAAGCAGTTGATTCTTGCCCAGTTGGCGCTATCGAAATGGAATAATTAAACTGAAATAATTACAAAAAGCAGGAGTTGCAAAAGTGACTCCTGTTTTTTGTTGAAAGTTATAAGGCTCCCGTCATTCTTGTAAAGATTAAAAATCAAGCAATTTTAATTGCGTTGATTTTATCTTATTCAGAATCTGTTAGATATTGAACACATCAGCCAAATGTTGGTCACGGCACTGCCTGACATGTAAAATTCACGCTATCGATATAGCAATGCCGACCGACTTTTCCAATGTTATAAATCATTAGCCAAAATTTTCACAATTTTTGAAAAAATTATTGTTCACTCTTGAATAAATTTGTTTCGTATTCTGTCCTAAATTTCTCACGCATATAATAAAGACAGGCGGCAACGTGTTTACAAGAATTCCACCTTGCGCTCGGGCAAGTGCAGGAAAAATCATACACTGATAAATCTTTCTTTATCGCAACATCAATAATATATTTCTTCCCTTCTATCTTAAAAATCCAATCGTTATACGTCGTTTTAATATGCTGAACAGCGCCTTTTTCATACAACGCTTTTCCTCGCTCCAATATTTTTTCATCAAAATTAGATTCAAAATCTTTTAAGTTCATATCCTACTCCGCAATTTACGCTAAAACTACAGGCAATAAATTTATCAATCTTCCAAAATATGTTCAAGTGCTTTTTCAAAAATAGTTTGAACATGATGATCATTCAATGAGTAATAGACATTTTTTCCACGTTTTTCCGATTTAATCAACTTTGCATCTTTTAAAACTTTTAACTGATGTGATACAGCAGATTTTGTCATATTCAACAAATATGCCAAATCACCAACACACATTTCACTGTTATCAATTGCCCAAAGCAAACGAATTCTGGTCTTGTCACCCATAATTTTAAAAACACCGGACAATCCGGACAAAACATTATCATCCGGCATCAAAGGTTCAATATTCTCAATCAAATCCTTATTTATCGCTTCGCAATCACAAGCCTTGACTGTCATTTTTTTTGCTCCTATCATTTTTATTATACAAACAATTGAACAATAATTCAACTATTGTATCAAATTGTAAAACATTTGCACCAAAATTATATTAAACACTTGACAGTTGAACAAGTATTCAATTATAATATAATTGAACAGTCATTCAACCATAAGGAGCAAGATATGTGCGAACTCGAACATGAGGAAGAAGAAAACAAATTTATTATTCCGAAAATTATTTTGACGGTAATTCTATTTATTTGTGGCTACAAACTTAATCTACTGTTTTACATAGCCTATCTTGTTATCGGTTACGACATTTTGTGGAAAGCATTACAAAATATCATCAAAGGCAAAATGTTTGATGAATGTTTCTTGATGTCAGTTGCAACAGTCGGAGCACTTTGCATAAAAGAAGTTCCGGAAGCAGTAATGGTTATGCTTTTATACCAAATTGGCGAATATTTGCAAGACAAAGCCGTTGACAAATCAAAAGATTCAATCACCGAACTTATGGATATTCGACCAGACTATGCAAACAAAATCACAGATGGTGAAATTATTACACTACCGCCTCAAGAAATTAAACTCAATGACATAATCATTGTTAAACCTGGAGAAAAAATTCCATTAGATGGCGAAATCGTAGAAGGAAGTGCCAATATTGACACTTCTTCCCTAACCGGAGAATCTCTACCGCAAAAAGTTGAAATTGGGCAAAATGTTTATAGCGGTTGCATAAACATAGACGGAACAATTAAACTAAGAGTTACTAAGAATTTTGAAAATTCTACAGTATCACAAATTTTGGAACTCGTAGAACAAGCTTCTGCTAAGAAAACAAAAACTGAAAATTTTATAACAAGATTTGCTCAAATCTACACCCCGTTTGTTGTAGTTTTAGCACTGATAATAGCAATTGTGCCATCATTTTTTATAGCAGGAAACTGGATAGAACGAGCCTTGACATTCTTAGTAATTTCTTGTCCATGCGCATTGGTAATTTCTGTACCTCTTAGTTTTTTTGCAGGTATCGGAGCAAGTTCAAAAGCCGGAATATTGGTTAAAGGAAGCGTTTACTTAGAAAAACTTTCACATATCAAAACAGCAGTTTTTGACAAAACAGGAACACTTACAAATGGAAATTTTGAAGTTGTTGAAATAAATTCAGACAACCCTGAGATTTTAAAATATGCAGCAATCGCAGAATCAGGTTCAAATCACCCAATCGCAAAAGCTATAAAAAAAGCATACGGCAAAGATCTACCTATTTGTCCAATCACTGAAATTTCAGGCAAAGGAATAAAAACAGAATTCGAAGGCAAAGAAATACTTGTCGGAAATGCAAAACTTATAAATAACACCCCTAAAATTGACCATATCGGCACAGTCGTATACGTTGCTATAAATGGTAAATATATTGGAAACATTATAATTGCAGATACAGTCAAGAAAGACTCTGCATACACAATCAACGAACTTAACAACAGAAACATTGAAACTGTAATGCTCACCGGAGATTGCGAAAGTACAGCAAAAGCAATTCAAGCGCAACTTGGAGTAAAAACAGCATTTGCAGAACTTCTACCTAGCGATAAAGTTGCAAAAATAGAAAACTACATCACAAACTCAAACAATGGAACAACAATATTTGTTGGTGACGGAATAAATGATGCGCCTGTTTTGACCCGTGCTGATGTCGGAATCGCAATGGGCGGATTAGGTTCTGATGCCGCAATCGAAGCTGCAGATATTGTAATCATGGACGATAATCCTGCAAAAATCCTTAATGCAATCTCAATAAGCAAAAAAACTATGTCCATTGTTAAACAAAACATTATTTTTGCAATTGGCGTGAAAGTTATATTTCTAATCTTGAGCGGATTTGGAATGATGACAATGTGGGGTGCAATATTTGCAGACGTTGGCGTAACACTCCTTGCGATATTGAATGCACTAAGATTAATGAAAATTAAAACAATCTAAAACCTAGTCAAAAACAAATTTTTTATCGTATTGTTCTTCTAGTTTTAATTTCAACTCTGCAGTGTCATCTGTCGAAATATCCTTGATAATTCTGGCAATTTCGGTCAATTCAAAATCTGTATAATCCATGTAACCGTTCTCTTTCATAAAGCCCTCATATTCATTTGTATAATAAACACATGATTATTATAAACCTTATACAAATTAAAAAACAGAGTTTAATAACATCTCTTTATAAAAATTCACTAAAATTAATATCTATATCAATTTGACTTTATTTTTAATCTTTTTGATTTTAATCATATTAAAAAACGGCTCTCATCTAAAAAGATAAGAACCGTAGCCTTTCTACAAGGCATCTGATAGCTTGGTAAACTATCACCCTGTATTTTATTATTTATTATAAATTGCCTGTAATAATTTATTTTCAAATGATTAAATAAACTGGAGACGAGGGGAGTTGAACCCCTGTCCAAAATGGACAAAAATAAACCTCTACGTGTGTATATATTTATTCGCTCAACTAATTCAGGGAAATATCAAAACCTGACAAATTAGTCCTAGGTTTTATTTTTGGGAAACTCTAAACCCCTGACTGTTATCTTGATACAGTTACAGCCAATCACTGTACTGCGTCTTGCATAATGGACCCAAATAGCCGGCAAGCAGGGCTATATGAGTAGCTATTCGTCGAGTGACTACGCTGCTAAAGCATAAGCTCTAGAGAAGTCTGCTTCGATTACATTATTTTTAGCATTTAATTTGTTTTGCTCGTTGATAACCGAGAACAGCGCTCGGACACGCAATCTATTTTCACCAAACATCCTGTCAAATCCAAAACGTCCCCACGGTGTTGTTAATGTACAATTTCTTTCATTATAACGAGTTATCTTTATTTTTTCAAGTAGTTCATTCCCAAATCTCAATTACAATTTGAAATCCAACAACTCTGAAACTGTCATTTTTAACCCTTCTGCAATTTGGCACAAATTTGTATAACGAATATCGGCATTTCCTCGTTCTATCTCGCTAATAGTTCTACGAGAAACGCCAGAAATTTCCTCCAACGCTTCCTGACTTAAACTATTCTTCATTCTCTCATATCGGATTTTTTGTCCAAGTTGCAATAACCTATCGTCTTTCATAATTTTATTTTATTAGATTGACAAAATTATAAAATGTGCAATAATGTATCTGTGAACATTTTTATGTTCATTAATAATTTATAACACTTATTTTTTGAGGAAAAATGTTCACAAAAAGACAATCGACCAAATTTTTAAATGCATTCACTCTGGCAGAAGTATTGATAACATTAGGTATTATTGGAATTATAAGTGCAATGACAATACCTATGCTTATACAAAAATATAGTCAATATGTTGTTGAAATTAAACTAAAAAGGTTTTATACAACAATGGCTCAAGCAATAACAATGGCAGAAACAGACTACGGCGCAAAAGAGCATTGGTACGGTGAACTCCGCCCCGGAGCGGGAGAAAATATAAAATGGTTCAACACTTACCTTAAACCTTATTTAAAGGTTACGCAAGGAAATGATGGGATTTATTACTTTCCAGATGGTAGTGGTTTTACTCCTTCTTCTTGGCTCCTCAAATCTGATTACGTCTTTTACACAGGCCATGTCAAAAAGTGTAAAAAATTACCCAAAAACGGACAAGGACGATGTGCATTCTCATTTATCTTTATGCCAACATCTTCAAACATTTATCCCCATAGCTATGGCAAGGGTTTTGAACCTTTTAAATTTGGATGGAACGGACAAATTGAACAGTTAAAAACTAATAATACATACGGTTGTAATAGCTTTAACAGTAATTCTCGGTTATATTTTTGTACAGCACTCATTCAAACAAACAATTGGAAAATTCCAAAAGACTATCCTTTCAGAGTTACATACTAACAACTTTTGAAAACTGTGAATCATACAAGTGGCGATAAACTCCGCCCTCAATATTTATCAATTCATTATGGCTGCCAAGTTCTACCAATTCGCCATTTTTTATCACCGCAATCCTATCCGCATTTTGAACTGTCGTCAATCTGTGAGCAATTACAAAAACTGTTCTATCCTTCATCAAGTTCTCTATAGCCTGTTGAACAATTTTCTCAGCCTCATTATCCAAAGCACTGGTTGCTTCATCCAAAATCAAAATAGGTGCATTTTTCAAAAATGCTCGAGCAATTCCGATTCTTTGTTTTTGACCACCTGAAAGTAGAACGCCACGTTCTCCAATATTTGTATCGAGCCCTTTGTCCAAACTTTTGATAAAATCTTCCAAGTAAGACTCTTTTATTGCAGCGTTCAATTCTTCTTCTGTTGCATTAAGTTTACCTAGCATAATATTTTCTCGAATGGTACCTGAGAACAAAAAATTATCCTGAAATACGACAGAAATATTATCTCTCAATGATTCCAAGGTCAAATCTTTCACATTAACTCCGTCAATCAAAATACTACCTGATTTTACGTCATAGAATCTCGGAATTAAATTCACAATCGTACTTTTTCCACCACCGGAATTTCCAACAAGTGCAAATGTTTCGCCTTTTTGAACTGTAAAATTAATATTTTTCAAAACCGGTTTATTCTTTTTATATTCAAATTTGACATCTTTAAATTCAATATTGCTATGCAAACCATCTAACTTTTTAGCATCCGGTTTGTTTTTAATTCTCGGAATAGCATCCAGTTGTTTGATTACCCTTTCCAAAGCAAGTAAAGCATTCTGCATATTTTTCGCATTGTTGCCCAAAAGTTTAATCGGAGTATAAAGCATAATTAAAGCGGTGATAAATGAAACAAAATTACCACTTGTAATTTGTCCTTTCACAATCATATAACTACCTAAACCGATAACCGCAGCAATTCCAAATGAAACGACAATATGCATCATTGGAGATAGCCAACCAGTTTTTTGAGTAATTTTCATATTCAAACCAAAAACTGTGTTCAAATTTTTGTTAAAATGTTCGCTTTGATAATTATACAAATTATACGCAGTAACAACTTTATTGCCTGCAAAAGCTTCATTATAAGCCGTAATAACTTTACCACCTGCAGATTCAGATTTATCAGCAATTGCTTTAATCATTGCACGCATTTTGGTTAGCGGAACAACTGCACAAATCAAGACAATAATTGCAATTATTGCCAAAATCCAAGAGTTATAAAGCAAAACACAAACCAACGAAACAGATGAAAATACTCGTGAAATACCTGTTTTCAAGTTATTCAATAATGTCCCGCAAGCAGTATTAACATCGTTATTAAACCAACGAATAATATCACCTGACGTTCTTGAATCAAAGAATGCAGCATCTTTATGCATCAATTTGTTGTACAAAGTCATTTTAAAATCATTTGTCACCTTACCAGCAACCCAAGCGTTCATATAAGTTGAAAGGTAATTCAACAAGCCTTGAGTTGAAGTAAATGCAATGATAAGCAACGGAATATACCAAGGAGAATGAACAGTTTTATCAACCATTACAATATCCATATAAGGTTTTAGAGAAAGTGCAACAACCGCATCAAGCGAACCGATAGGAATAGCCAACCCTAAAGCCAAAACCGTTCTAAACCAATATTTTTGAAAATACGGAAAAACTTTGGCATAATTCTTCATCAAGCCATCTTTGTCAAACTTCTGCAATATATTCCCGAATATTTGTTTTATTTCCATTATTTTACCTGAGCCAATAAACGTTGTGTCAATTTTTCTTCCCAAGCATAAGCAGTTTTGATACTGTCTTCAAGAGTTTTTTCAGGAATCCAACCCAAAACTTCTTTTGCCTTTCTATTATCCGCAATAAGTGTTGCAGGATCGCCCGCTCTACGTTCTTGAACTTCTACCGGAATATTTTTACCTGTAACTTTTTCACAAGCATCAAAAACTTCTTTTACACTATTACCTTCATTTGTACCAAGATTAAAGAAGTTTGTTTGTCCACCATTTAACAAATATTTCAATGCCAAAAGATGCGCTTTTGCCAAATCTTCAACGTTTATATAA
Organism: uncultured Candidatus Melainabacteria bacterium; assembly: GCA_934692625.1. Taxonomy (GTDB): domain Bacteria; phylum Cyanobacteriota; class Vampirovibrionia; order Gastranaerophilales; family Gastranaerophilaceae; genus Zag111. Next base: position 30,308 of record CAKUUC010000013.1, on the reverse strand, counting down.
TCTCTGACACAAGTTCCGTCTTTTGTGTCGTAATCTGTGCCAAACATTTTGAAAGTTTTACCGCTACCAAAAGTTGATTTTAAAATATTAGGAATTAAATGAGTTTCAGGGTCATGCCATTCTCCAACTCTATTCAAACTATCAGCACCGGCAACATTGAAATATCTCAAACGAACAGACTTTAGTCCATACGCTTTGTCATAATCGTCCATAATACTTTCAATCATTAACTTTGTTTTTCCATAAGTATTGATAGGTACTTGCGGGTGTTTTTCATCTATTGGTGTATAAACCGGTTCGCCATAAGTTGCTGCTGTGCTTGAAAATACAATCTTTTTAACATCAAATTGCATTGCGACATTAAGCAAATTCAATGTTCCATACACATTGTTGTAATAGTATTTTTGCGGATTTCCAACAGATTCTCCAACTTGAGAATAAGCGGCAAAATGAATTATTGCATCAATTGAATGTTTTTGAAAAACTTTTTTGATATCATCAACAGAAGATAAATCACCTTGGATAAAATCAATCACAGAACCTTTGGCAGAAATTGATTTCAAAGTATTAACAGTTTCAATATGTCCAAGTTCGAGATTGTCAAAAATAACTACATTGTAACCCGCTTCAATCAACGCAATTACATTATGACTTCCAATATATCCGGCACCACCGGTAACTAAAATATTCATTTTACATATTCCTCTTCTAACTTATTATACACCATATTTTTCATTCCAACGTGGATTTCTTATTCCTAATTTTACTAAAACAGAATAAATTGTTGTCCTAAATTGGAAAGTTTCAAATCTTTTTTTGTTCGTTTCACAATAAACTACAGGCAACTCAATTGAGCGCAAGCCTTTAGATTTCATATATTCAACGTAAATCGTAAACAATCGTTCCGCAATAAACCCGTAAACTCGTTTTTGATAATCCGCTCTCGTTTCAACATCTGATTGAATTTCTAATTCCAAAGTGCCAAGAATATCAAATAACCACTCAGAATATTCATCAAAAATCCTTTGCTTTGTCACAAACATATTGTATAAATACATTATATTTGTTTTTTTCATTGTATTTTCAGCAATTTCAGACATTTGCGGATATTTGTTTTTGATAATTTCTAACACTCTATCTAAATCAGAAATGACGTGCTTTTTCTTATATTGTTCATAATTCGTTTTATATTGAGAAAAACGTTTCATAGGAAGAATAATATCATAATTTCCTAATAAATATGATATGTTAGATTCTGTCATACAGAATTTTTCAGTATAATTTGACGGAATTTTATCAATCCATCTGACATTACCTCTTCCAAAATCAAAAAATCTTCTGTAATGCACTAAACCTTTATAATCGGCATTTGAGTTCTTCCATAGCCAATAAAGTGCAGTAAGTTCGCAATAATATGGATTTTTCTCTGAAATATTATCCCCATCATCATCACGTTGAATACTCAGATTTGCATCAGATAACTTTGCACCTACCCAAATCGGTTTCAAAATACTGTTTTCCAACTTTTCAAAATCTTTGTGATAACAAACACGGACATCAAATGTCTTATCTGATTTTTTTTCAAAACTTGATGCATAAGGAAATTTCTTTTCTAAATATAAACGCATAGCAAGTCTATCATTATCTGTAGTTTTTTGACTATCATTTATACAAAATAAAGCAGGATTATATTTATCTAACATTGCCAACTTTCTTTGTGACAATGATATTTGCAAAGAATCTAAACCTTCACCTGTTGTTAGCACTTTTGCTTTTTCTTTTAAATTATCTACAACTCTATACGCTCCACGATTTTTTGAAATCGCATAATATTCATAAATCGAACGTTGAATACAATCTTTTTCCCTAAATTTTTGATTAGCAGTTTTGACAAAACCATCTTTGAAAAATTCTACGCACTCATCAATATCAGATTTTCTATAAGCATCAATGTTGTGATGAGGAAAATAAGGAAAACTTTTACCAATATTTTTCTTTACCAAAGAATAAGCGGAAGATACCATATTGCCATATAAATGACGATAAGGTTTATTTAAAATTCTACGTTTATTAAATCTAAAAATTGGAACCCCGTCATCATTATAGAAAAAACTTTTAGACACCGGACGTCCGAAAAACATATCGTCATTAGCGAATAAAAAATGCTCTGACAAGTTAGGGATTTTATTCAATGCAGTTTCTATTGCAGTAGCATTGAATGTTGGCAAAGCACTTTCCGGTAAAATCTGAGTATGGTCAATTATATGAATTTTGGGATTTGTAGTATCAATTTGTAATGGGATTTGATTATCTGTAACAATAAAAATATTATTTATCCAAGGCGCATATTTTTCCAAAGAACGAAGTGAATAAATCAATTCATCATTATTTATAAATCTGCACTCATTAGTCGCATCATTATCAAGAGGTTTATTATACTTTTTTAATTCTTGATTTTTTTTTGCACGCCAAGTCGCATCATTGGAGTTACACCATAAATAAACTATATCTATAGGAAAATCTTTCATTTTATCTCCCACAATTCTCTTCTATACGATTTTTAGAAAAACCGTTAAACATATTATAAAATAAAAGCGACAGCCATTTTATCTTATTATAAGAAATGTTAAGATTTCTCAATATTACTCAATCAAACTTGAACACATAATCATTTTATAATAATAAATTTTATTCTTCTTTTGCTTTTCTATTTGCTACGGACAAATTTTTTTTCAATTCGGGATGAGCATTCCAAAATCTTTTATAAAAAATGCTTACCATACGGCGTTCATCCTGCGTTAGAGGTTCTTTTCTTGCTCGCTTACCTAATACAATACCAAAGAAAGCTTCTTGCTGTCTATCATAATCAGACATAGCAACACGAACCTCAGGACATAAATTCCACATTCTTGTTGAATGTTCGCTAATTTTTTGACGGCGTTCAGGGTGAATCTTGTCGTACTCTATAATACGCTGCGCCTGTGCTGCCCTATATTCGACAGTTTTACAACCTTGCGCAGCGTGCTTGTTTAATTCTCTTCTTTTTTCAGGATTATTCGCATTCCAATCCCTTGTTTTTTGTGCTATTTGACGATTACCAACTTCATCAGATGCTTCTAACAATCTTTTGTAATTTGTATCAACACCGACAAAATTTATTTTTTTGAGCATAACACCTAATGATGAACGATTTTTTAGCCCAAACATCTGCGCAATTTCATCTTTAGATTTCAAATTTCCCCAATACTCTTGCAACATCTTGAGTCCGAAATTTTCACTCATAATTGTCTTACCGCCACCGTGGCGCATTTGAGCCATTGGCAAAACATCTCTAAACTCAGGATATAACTCTTTTACTTCGCCCAATGTTTTACACGACAAGATTGGTTCATAAATCGTTTTATGAATATCTAATAGCGAAACGCCTTTATCCTCACCTTCCGAAATCAAATTTTTCACAATTTCTTTCACCCTGTCAGGCAATAATCTAGAACGATTATTATAAATATATTTCAAATCCAACGGCTTACCTTTTGCCCCGAAGGATTGATTATAAGAAGAATAGTTTTGTTGATAGTTATTAATAGAAAAATTAGTTTGCATATTCTATTTAAAACTCGTAAAAAAATTTTTTGCATTATTTCAAAAATTTTTACAAAACTCAATTAAAAAGAGGATTTGAAAAATACAAACCACATATTATAATATCATTACCTTGGGAAAAGTTATGAAAAATTTGTTAATTATACTGGGAATACTTGTTTGTGTTAATTTATTGTTAGTAACAATAAGCAAAGTATTTTTTGTTGGAATTTAAAGGAGTAAAAATGAAAAAATTATTAGCAATTTTGCTACTATGCACAGGAACAGCGTTCGCAGCAACAACTTACAGTCCGGAAGCAAAACAAGCCTTCTACGACACTTTAGTACAAGGTATGATGGCATCAATGCAAGACAGTTTAGTAAAACAAGGCTATCCGCAAGCAAATGTTCAAAATTACATTTCAAAATTGACTTCAAGAATTGACCGAACAAAATTGGAAGATTCAACTTGGGGCTGTGTCACAAAATATAACGAAAACGAAATGATGAATAAAAGAGAAGAAATTGCACAAAAATGCTTTATGACTTGGACAACTGAACTAATCACACAAAATGCTGATTTAATGCAATATTTGCAAAAATAAATAAACAGAAACACAAATAATTAAAAAGGTGGCATATAATCTGCCACCTTTTAATTTATTTTAATAAAAAATCTTCAACTAACTTTTAGTATTTTTACCAATAGTTTGTGTTTTTTGCGGTCTACCGATTTCTCTGTTTAAATCATCCAACCTATCAGCAGTTCCCCAGAAAAATCTATCTTTAAATTCTTCTTTGATTTTTTCAATCATACCTGCTTGTTTTTCATCTTCAGGGTCTAACTTACTTATTCGTTGAGAAGCATTCAAATCTTTCACAAAACCAATTTCCTTTTCAGACAAATTGTCATATCCGAAAACTCTTTTAATTCCTCTTTCTTTTTCAGCAAAATCAATAATTGAATTTCTAATTTGTGAAAATGCCAATGCCGGATTTTTTCTAAGATTATTTTCTATTTTTGAATATTCTTTATTATTAACATCTAACCTTATATACTTATTCTTTTCTACCAAGTTAATCACATCTTCTTTGCCGTCTTTAAGCAAACCTTCAACAGCATTGGCGTACTGTCTTATTTCTTGAACATTAGTTTTTCCAACAGGTGTGCGAAAAGTACTACGCAAAAGTCTTGAACGGACAAAGCGTGATGTAAACGTTTGATTTGAACGTTGTGGGTTATTATAATTTGATGAAATTTGCATTATTATTCTCCTTTTTTAGTTTCACATCTTATACAAAACTCGTAAAAATATTTTTTGTTATTTTTTTGTGTGCATAAAAAGGCGGTACTGAATAACACCAATACCGCCATTAACACGAGAATTTTCACAAACTAAATGTTTGCTAACTTTTTATAAAAATCATTTGCTTGTTCAAACTTGTAAGCAAAGTTCAACAATCTTGATTCTTGCAATTGTGGAGCAAGAATTTGCAAACCAATTGGCATGCCTGATTTATCAAAACCTGCAGGAACACTGATACCAGGAAGTCCTGCCAAGTTACAACTGATTGTTGCAATATCTGTCAAATACATTGCCAATGGGTCAGAAGTTTTAGCACCCAATTCAAATGCTGTATTAGGGCAAGTTGGAGAAATCAACACATCAACTTGCTTGAATGCTTCATTAAATTCTTCAGTAACCAATGCTCTCATTTGTTGAGCCTTTTTATAATAAGCATCGTAATAACCTGATGATAATGCATAAGTACCAAGCATTATACGACGTTTAACTTCAGAACCAAAACCTTCTGCTCTTGATTTTGTGTATAATTCCATCAAGTTTTTAGGATTTGGAGTTCTGTAACCGTATCTAACACCGTCAAATCTTGCCAAATTTGATGAACATTCTGCAGTTGCCAAAATGTAGTAAATACCGATTGAATATTTCAATTTTTTCAATGAAATTTCAACAATTTCACAACCCATATTTTTGTAAGTTTCAATAGCTTGTTGCAATGCTGCTTGAACTTCAGGTTCCAAACCTTCGCTCATAAGTTCTTTAATAACACCAACTTTTTTACCTCTGATATCACCATTCAAGTTTTGTGAATAGTGTTCAACCGGTAAATCCAAAGAGGTTGAATCTTTAGGGTCATGCCCAGAAATAACTTCTAATAAATTAGCAGCATCTTCAACTGTTCTTGCAAACGGTCCAATTTGATCTAAAGATGAAGCAAACGCAATCAAACCGTAACGAGAAACTCTACCGTAAGTAGGTTTCATACCAACGATACCGCAAAAGCTTGCAGGCAAACGAATTGAACCACCTGTATCAGAACCCAATGCCAAAGTTGCTTCACAAGACGCTACACTTGCTGCAGAACCGCCTGATGAACCCCCAGGAACTTTGTTCAAATCCCAAGGATTGTGAACTTTATTAAATGCTGAATTTTCGTTTGATGAACCCATTGCGAATTCGTCCAAGTTTGCTTTACCAACAATAGGAACCAAATTATTTAATAATTTTTCTGTAACTGTTGCATTGTATGGAGAAACAAAGTTTTCCAAAATTTTAGATGAAGCAGTTGTGCGAGAGCCAACCAAATTCATATTATCTTTCAATGCCAAAGGAATACCGGCAAGTAGCGGCAATTCTTCACCCTTAGCAATTTTTTCGTCAACTTTTTTTGCTGTTTCGATAGCGGTATCTTTTGTCAATGAATTAAAAGCGCCCAACTTATCTTCCAAAGCATTTATCCTGTCAAATGCCGCATTAGTAAGCTCAACTGCTGAAACTTCTTTGTTTCTCAACGCTTTGCTTTGTTCTGCTGCGGATTTTTTCAACAAATCGTTCATATTTTCTCCTTAAAATCCTAATTCTCATTAGAAATTGTAAGACAAACAAACCTCGATAGCAAGATTTTAGTTTTCCAAATTTTCTAGGCACAAAATGTTATATATCAAACATTTCAGAATTTTCAATTAATGTTATTATTTCATTTAATCTATTTTTATCATGGTTATGCCACCAACCGATAAGCGCCTCAAATGCTGTCGCTTGGCGATATTCCGCTTGAATATTTTTTCTGCCGATAGGAATAGGAAGATTTCTGGCACGTCTTGCGAGTTCCAATTCATCTTCTGTCAAACTTTGGGTCAGATAATGCAACATATCGCACTGAAACTGAGTTCGAACTTTGTCAGTTGTCATTTTGTGCAACTTTTGGGCATTATTTGTCAGTTTGATTGTCTTTTCTCTGATATACAATTCCCAAACCGCATCGCCTAAGTAGGCATAATTTCTTAAATTAATTTCTTCCATATTACCGATTTTACTACAAATATTAAGTATTTGGAATTTTTATGATAGTATAATTATTACAAAAAGAGAGGTTTGTCTGATGAAACTTTTTAATAAATTATTATTGATAAGTGTTTTGGTATTATTTAGCACGATTTCAGTTCAAGCAATTGAAATTCAAGCTTCATGTTGCACTAAATCAGAAATAGAAGCGCCTCAAGATGCTTTTCGCTACAAACAACACATCAACAACTTGCACGCAAAAAGAGCGGTTGTTTATAACGCCTTGGATTTATCAGACGAACAAATTGCAGCAAGAGAAGCGATTGTAAAAGAAAATTCCCCAATTTTTGAAGAAAAATTCAACGAATTGATAAAAGAAAGTTATACGCTAAAAGCGTTGAAAATCGCTAATGCAGACGGTTCTACAATCAGCCAGCAGAAAAAAGTTGTTAAAAATTTAAAAAACGATATTGATAACCTTGTCAAATGCGAAGATAAAGAATTCAAAAAATCATTAACAAGAGAACAACGTTCGAAATATTCAATGATTGCAAAACTTGAAAGAAAAGACTTTAAGGCCGTATCACATCAAAAAGATTACTACAAATCAAACCCTCGTATGCGCCAATTCGGCAACCCCCAACCACAAAAGTAAGGTTAAAATCTAAAGTAAATAAATGATGATTTTTCTAAATAAAACATTATAATTGTGGTATGAAAAAGTATTTTCTAGGTTTAATATTGGTAATTTTACTTGGTATTTCATCAGGAACAGCCTCTGCCAAAACTGCTCCTGACAATACTAAAGGTTATGTCGGTACTTTACCAGATTTAAACAAAACCTATGAAAAAGAACAGCCGAAAAAAATTAACCCCGATTTTAAACCGACAAAAGATTTTAATTCAGCAAATGAGTTAAAACCCGTTCCGCGTGACAATCCTGCATTTGTAAATATTATTCTTAAAACTGACAAAACTTCAAAATATGTCAACGATCTAAACGAATTTATCCCAATGCTTGAATCTTTATACGATATGATTGATGATGGCGCTAATACTCAAGTTTTTAATGCAAAAGCATACTATTTTACAAAAAGCGCAGACTATTTCAAAGATAAATATGCAAACAAACCGGAAAGTTACTTTTTGTCTTACAAAAAATTACTGGACTTGAGTATGCATACAAAATCTATTGCACTTTTGCGTACAGAAGCAGCAAAATACAATCCTTATATGGCTTATGGCGGTGCCGGCTACTTGTACAATCCGGACAGTCTGACCGAGCAACTCGGCTACCTCAAAGACGAAATAAAAAAAACAATTATTATATTAAAAGAAGCAAATTAGATGTTTGATAAAAGTTTTTTTTTAGCGTAAAATCAATTTATGATAAAGAATATTGTTGCGAAGATAAAAGAGAAATTTGCTAAAATTAGTATATTAGATAAATACATTTTGAAACAAGTTATCGAAATGTTTATTATGGGTGTATTTGTTTTTACTACAATTATTTTTGCATCAGACACATTTATCACATTGATTAAACAAATTGCAAAATTCGGAATACCGTTCAAAATCGCTTTTTTGATGGTACTTTTAAATCTTCCGTCTGTTGTAGTTATGACAATTCCAATGGGCGTTTTATTATCAACAGTTATGACTCTGAACAAGTTGAGTCTATCATCTGAAATAACAGTTATGCGTGCTTGTGGAATCAGTTTGAACAGAATTGCAAAATCAATTTTCATATTCGCTTTGGTTATGGCATTTTCAAGCTTCTTCATTAATGAAAAAGTTGTTCCGATAATGACCCAACAATCAACAAAACTTGCACTTTGGGCGATTGAACAACAACACGTGCCGGAAGGAAAAGAAAACTTTGTATTCAAAGATATCGGCGATGGCGGTGTTTTGAAAAGATTGTTCTATGTTGGTTCTTGCAAAAAAGGAATTTTATATAACGTAACTGTTTTAGATAACTCAGACCCTGGAACAATAAGAGTTGTTCAAGCAAAAGAAGGTAAAACAACATCTAAAGGTTGGGTTCTGAAAAAAGCCGCAGCCTACACGGTTGCAAACAATGGCAATGTACTAAATACATCATTATTTGATGATTCTTTGATTAAGTTCAGCATGGACATGTCACAAAAAATGAACAAAAACTTTGCCAAAGAAAAGAATTTCGGCCAATTGATGAAATATCTGAAAAATTCTGACATTGACCCTAAAGAAAGAATTGAATATAAAATCGAATTGTACGACAAAATCGCATTACCGATAACAACAATTGTATTTGTATTGTTAGGTGTTCCACTTGCGATAACTCCGCCAAGAGTTCGTTACAATCGTGGATTTTTATTCAGTATTTTGATTATATTCTTCTATTACCTAGTTAGAGCGTTGTCACTATCAATGGGAGAAGCCGGAACAATGCTTCCTTTCTTAGCCGCAACACTTCCAAATATCATTTTGGCAATATTTGGCTCATTTATGTATTACAAAAAAGTTTATACCATCTCATAAAATTTTGTAAAATCATACTTTTAAATGTGAAAAAATATTTTTTCTTGGTTTAAAATGTTTGTATGGATAATGGTGGGAATAACAACAAAATAAATGGTAATATTTTCAGCAGTCATTACAAATTTTCTGCTGTAAATCCGTTCGATAATGGGTTTACGCCAAATGACACGACAAATCCATTCGAAACAAAATCTACTAATATTCAGGAAAATCAAACAAAAACGTCTAATCCTATAAAAAGATTAAACGGTTATGATTCTACAATTTTAAATAATACAAAATTTGACGAACAAAGTTCCGAAGAAGTAAATATTGAATACAGAATTAAAGATAAAGAAGCCACAATAAACGACTTGAACGAAAAAATAAAAATGGCTGATACTTATGGAACTCAAAATGAAGCACTCGGTTTGAAAGCCAAAAGACAACGTTTAATGCAAGAACTTTCCGCTCTGAGAAAAGAACAAATGTATGGCGGAAGAGTTTTGGGCGAAAAGAAATTCAATCACCAACACTTTAAAAAGAATATGCCTATAATTTATAAAGTTCAAGAATTCATTTCAAGACAAATAATGGCAAGAGTTTCCAAAAAGGTTAATTCTGTAGTGACTCTATCGGATTCTCTTGACAAACTATCAGAAATCAGCAAAAGCGTTGATGAACTGATTGATATGAATGTTCCATACGGCGAGAAAAAACAAAATTACGAAAAATTGACAGAATACCTAAATCAAGCAAACATGATTCACTCAAAGATTTCAAAATCTTTGGGTAAGAAAATATAATTTTCCATTTTTCATTCTAAACTTCGCCAAGGCTATCAATTTTATACAGGCAACCGATTTCTTCGCAAGCCAAAACCGTAATATTGTTGACATACAAAGATAGCAATGTGAAAAATATCTGTCTATAATCCATCGGAACAATCAATTTTGGATTATGAATATTCAATTTTTTCGCTTTTTTAATTATTTTTGTTGCAAGTTTTTCAGCCAAAGCACCATCAATTTTTATCAAGGAATCTTCGCTTTCATCACAACTCAAAACGATTTCAGAATATGTTTTGTCTGACAATTCGAAAGCACTGATAGATTCACCATCATCATTCACATAACTCTTACAAATTTGTCTTGAAAGTGATAATCTGACTTTGTTCAAAATATCTGCTTTGCTGCCTTCTTCGGCAAAATCATTAATTTTTTCAAAAATATAAGTAATATTTCTGATAGAAACTTTTTCTTTGATTAAACTTGTCAAAAGATACTTGATATCAGAATAAGTAAGTAAATCAGGAATAATATTTTCAATCAAAAAGTCGTTTTCTTTTTCGACAACTTCCAAATATTTGTCAATGTCCTCGTAATCCAACAGGTCATCAACATATTTTACAGCAACATATTCCAACGCTTTGGCAATGTATTCAGAAGCCGTAACTCCGTGCTGCCAAAAATCTTTTGCTTTGTCTTTTTCAATCCAAATAACTTTTCTATCAGTAATTGAATCAATTGAATTAACTGAATTTTTAATTTTATGTTCGGTATGAATATCATCGGCATAAAACATCAATGAATTAGGAACAACACCGGCTGTAAATACTTCCATTCCTCTAATTCTTATACTAAATTCACAAGGATTGAGGTTTTCATCATCTTTAAATACAACTTTTGGAATTACGTAGCCATATTTTTCAGTCATGTGAAGTCTTGATTTCACCGTTTCTGCAATCAATTCTTCCCCACAATCATTATCTCTATCTGAATCAATCAAACCTAACAATTCTTCACTCAAATAAATCGTCAATTTTTCTTCGTGAAGTTTTGAATACATCAAATCAGGTGAAGTTGCTTTGTTAAGTTGAACCTTCAAGTCGTCCAACTCTTTAATTCCGGCAGAAATTTTATCGTTCAATTTCTTTCGAGAAACTGATGCCGGTGCTTCTCCTTCAATCTCTGCTTTTATTTTATTAATTGTATCTTTTTGGTGTCTGATTTTTGATTGAATATCAAGGCATTTTTCATATTCAGTCATTTTTGGGGAAAGCATTTTTTCCATTTGACTTTTAAAATCAGAAATATTAATTATATCAGACTCAGTAGAACTATCGGACTTTGCTTCACGCATAAATATGCAGTTTAATTGCCCGCCAGATTCCTCGTCCTCAATATCGTGCATACTATAAAGTTCCCAACCGTTCATAGACATTTCATTGAGAAGATTTTGCAAATCTTGAGCATCTTCTGCCGAACAAGTTTTAATTACATATTCCATTCTACTTTTTCTAAACATAATTTTATCCTTTTAGTATTTTAATAGCTTCAATAGCAGTCTTAATCGCTTTTTCGGTATCGTGGACAACCGGATTTTCCAATCCGGCTTTTTCACGTTCTTGGTTAGCAACAGTCAAAAACACGGAACCGACACGAACACCTAAATAACTTGCAACAATAAACAATGCAGCAGATTCCATTTCTGAGGCTAAACAACCTAATCTTTTCCACGCTTCCCATTTGTTTAACAACTCATAACTAACAGGTTTTGTTTCCGGAGAATGCTGCCCATAAAACGAATCTTTACATTGAACAACACCGGTATGACAAGTATAATCAAGTTTTTTAGCCGCTTGAACAAGAGCATTCGTTACGTCTAAATTAGCAACCGCAGGAAATTCAATAGGTGCATATTCTTTACTTGTGCCTTCCATTCTTATCGCACCGGTCGCAACAACGACGTCGCCCCCTTTAACATCTATAGCCATTCCACCACAAGTTCCAACACGAATAAACGTTTTTGCTCCGACGTTAACCAATTCTTCCATCGCAATAGAAGCAGAAGGCCCACCAATTCCGGTTGAGGTAACACTAACTTTAACCCCGTCTAAATATCCGGTATATGTCACGAATTCTCGTCTATCTGCGACAAGTTTTGGTTCATCAAAATATTGAGCGATTTTTTCACAACGTTTCGGATCCCCCGGAAGAATAACAAATTCCCCAACGTCACCTTCTTTTAGACCAATGTGGTACTGAGTTCCATCATCTGAATATTTCATAACTCTCCTTCTTGCCAAAATAAAAAGTAATTGGGTAAGAAATTTTCTCACCCATATTTACTTTTCAATCAAAATCTTCTTATTGTCCATTCAATTTTTGAATAACTAAATCGGTAATATCAACACCGCCAACAAAAACAACTTCATCAGACAAAACTGCATCTAGTTTTTGAGTAACCATAACAGCTCTTGCTGCGCTTTGGATTTGGTTCAAAATTTGAGTTTGTCTATCGTTTTGAAGCTTATAAATTGCTTCTTGTTTTGTTTTCAATTCACTTGCTGTTTGGTTTTCAAAGTTTTGTTTTTTCAATGGAGTATCCAAAGCTTTGTATTGTCTTTCTTTGTCTACCATGAATTGTTGTAATTCAAGAGTTTTAGCATCAATTTCTTTAACTGCTTGTTTTGCTGCAGGATAAGTTTCTAACACTTTTTGGTAATTCAAATAACCTACTTCAGCATTTGCTTGAGTTGAAATACCCAAAGTCAAACCGGCTGCAATCAATAACGCCATTCTTTTTATATTTTTCATAAATCCTCCTATTTTATTTCATTAGTATAATAAATCACCTACACCAAACGTGAAGTAACCTTTCTTAGAGCCGTTACCACCCGGATTGGTAAGCGGAATACCATAGTCGATTGACAAAGGTCCCATACCCGGAACAAATACTTTCAAACCGACACCGACAGATACCGCTTCCATAGGTCTGTCATACAATTTGTTGGACAATGTGCCGTCAAATACTTTACCGGCATCAGCCCAAAGTGTGAATCTAATATTATTTAAGAATGCAATTCTTGTTCTATCCAAGAACGGAATAGGTGTTGCAAACTCAGCAGATCCCATGATAAAAGCGTTACCTGTACCAACACCGCTCATCTTGAAACCTCTAACCGTGTAAGGACCACCTAAACGATATGACATAACTTCAGGTATATCGCCGTGGATTGTACCGCCACCTTTAGCTGTGAATGACAAAGATGACTTCTTCGCAATCGGAATATATTGTTTAATCATACCGGTTAATTTACCGTTAGTCTTATCAAATCCATTCATACCAAAGTTTTCATCAAAACGTAAACTTGCCATCGTACCGTGTCTGGTAACTGTTGCTGAATCTCTGGTATCATAAATAATTGCAGGGCTTAAAGATAAGAATAAACCGCCTTCTAACTGTTCAGCACGACGAGAAATCGGAATATTGTATCTGTTATACATTCCCAAAATTCCGTTTGCATCACCTTCACGAACATCGATATTTTCCAAACCTAAACTGAATGAGGCTGATGCGTGTCTGTTCTTTTTCAAACGATGAGAAAGAGTAGCTTCTGCGCCATAACGTCTTTCAACCGCCAACGGAACTTGATAAGAACCAAAATCACGGAAGAATAACCTGCTATTCAATGAAGTATCTGAATTCAAGAAATACGGTTTAAAGTAACTCAATTCAGCCTGAATATTCATGTGATCTTTTACTGATGAATCGTTCAAAATCACACCGGTACCAACCAAACCTGTCAAAGATAATCTTTCACATCTGCCACGGAAGTTATTTTCAGAAATTCCCATAGACCCGAACAAACCGGTAACAGTATCAAGACCACCACCGACAGAAATACTAGCCGTTCTTTGTTCTTGAATTTTTATGGTGATATCGTACGCATCAGGAACTTCTTCACTTGGTTCAATTTCTCTTGTTACATCTTTAAACGCTTGCGTAGCATACAATCTTACCAAATCTTCTTTTATCAGATTTTCGTTATAAATCATGCCGGGTTCAGTCAAAACATTACGCGCGATAACGTAATCTTTTGTTTTTTCGTTCCCCTCAATCATAATTTTGTCGATAATACCTTCTTTAATTGAGATATTAATCGTACCATCTGGGTCATCGGTTAGGGACGAAACTCTTGCAAGAATATAGCCTTTTGAGTTGTACAATTCTTGAATTTGAGCAATCGCATTATTTAGTTGGGTAATATTTTGTGGCTTACCTTTCATATCAGAAAGTATTGCCAAAATATCTTCAATCGGAATTACTGTATTACCTTCAACAGTAAAATCTTTCACCGGCAAATTTTCTTCCACAACAATCTTGACAGTAACCGTTCCATCATCATTTTTAGATGGAATAGCTTTCATCGACTGAGTAAAATATCCGGTTTCATAAAGCGCTTTCAAATCTGATTGAAGCATATCACGAGAATAAGTTCCGCCTTCTTTCATCTGCATTTTTCCAGAAAGCTCTTGACTTGATATAGAATTTAAGCCGTAAAATTCAATTTTTTTGATTTTTCTATTTTCTTTATCCGAAGAATCAGCAGAAATTTGGGAGCCTGAAAAATCCGTCGGATATTGACCATTATTAACTTTAGGAGCCGAAGAATCGGAATAATTTGTATATTTATCAAACACAGTATCGGCATAATTTTTGTTTTGTTGAACAGCATCTTCTGAAAGACCCATTCCGCCCCAAACATCATCTACCGCCATACTTGTTGTTTGTATCGCTACGGCAAGCATTGCTGCTATCATTATTCGCTTTGTTATTGTTCTGAAATTCAAAAACTTTTTCCCTTATCTAAATAAAGCTCCCAACGCCCACCAAAATTGTACCATAAATTTTTAAAAAAGTACAAATTATTAACAACTATTTACTAACTGTTACTTTGTAGATTTTATTTTTGTTTACTCCGTACAATTCAGACAAAATAATAGAAATATCTCTCGCACTAAAACCTTTACCTTGCAATAATTTCACCTTATCAAGGAAACTGTCCTCGTCTGTCGCTTGTTTATCTCTGAATATCAAACATACAAACTCCCCTTTTGAAACGTTATTTTTCAGATGTTCAATAACTTTTTCAATCTCATCAACAACAACTTCTTCAAATACTTTTGTCAATTCTCTGCCAAACGCAACTTTTGAGTTCGGACGAACATTTTTGATATACTCTAATGTTTTTACAATTCTGTTTGGAGAATCATAAAATACAAAATCATTAAATTTATATTTTGTAGCAATTTCTTCAATTTTTTGTTGAGCTTTAGGCAAAAAGCCAACAAATGTAAACTCTTCGTCTTCTCTTGAAATCTGCGACAAGAAGGTCACAACAGCATTCGCCCCCGGGAGAGATGTTATTGAAAATCCGTTATTTCTGAGTTCTTTTACCAACACACACCCTGGGTCACAAATCAAAGGAGTTCCCGCATCAGAAACGAGTGCCATTTTTTTGCCGGACTTCAAAATATCTATAATTTGACTTACACGTTCTCGCTCGTTGTATTTGTGATACGATACGCATTTTGTTTTTATATCAAAATGATTGAGAATTTTTTGAGTTACTCGACTATCCTCACACGCAATCAAATCAACATTTTTCAAAACTTCCAATGCTCTTAATGTTATATCACCCAAATTTCCGATAGGGGTCGGAACCACGTAAAAATCAAATTCTTTCATAATTTGATATTATCATGAAAATTACTTTTTGTAATTTTCGTGCACTACCTCTAGCATTTCTTTCAACACCATATTGTAAGGCGTTGGAATGTTATGTTTTTTCCCAAAATCAATTATTGTACCGGCAAAAAGTTCAACCTCAGTCCTGCGCCTTGCTTCAACATCTTGCAACATAGAAGTCTTGCCATCAGGAGTCATTGAGAAAAATGACTTCATAGCCTCATCATACATGGTTTCTGTATTATGAACACCTTCCGCTTTTGCAATCGTTGCAACTTCATCAATAATATGTTTCATAAACGTCAAAAACTTAGGATTGTTTTGCATATCTCCAAAAGTCATTCTCAAAATTGCTGACGGTTGATTTGAAGAAACATTCAGCATAAATTTTAACCAATAAGCTCTCAACATCTCATCAGGAGTTCGATAATTTATTCCAACCTTGTCAAAATACCTTTTCACACAGTCAATGACCGCAACGTCAGTATTTTTAGGGTCTTTCACCCCAAAAACAATAGTATTAACCCCATCATGAGTAATTTTATTACCGTCACGCATTGCACTATGCCCGATATAATACGCTATCGGCAAGTTTTTCCATCCGTACTTTGAAGCAATAATATCCTCACTTGTAACACCGTTTAATAAAGAAATTATTATAGTGTCTTTATGCACAAAATTTTCAATATTTTTTATAACATCGCACAACCCATCAAACTTTGTTGCAATAATTATTAAATCAGCCTTAAAATCAGTATTTTCTGGCAAAATATAATCCAAAGTCAACGGTCGACCGTTAAAAGTTTTCGGGTTTTTAGTATATTTTTCTAAACGATTTTTATCAACAAGGACTTTTAATTTTGTGCTGTCGTATCTGTGAATTTTATCTGCATAAATTGAACCGATAGCACCAAGTCCACATACAATAACATTTTCAATATCTTTCATAGCACATTTTATTTTAGCATAATTTTTCATATATTAAGTTATTTTTACATATTCTTAATTTCAGGCAATTATTATCGTAACAAATACTTTATATAAATATAGTGTAGTAGTGAATGGTGGTAAAATTTAGTGTGGTTTAACTCGATTGCAACCGGAAACCTTTTCGGGATTAGCAACATAAACAATGTAAAAACTAATAAACAGTCTTATGGAGTAAATTTTGGTCAAACTCTTACCCAAGACACTTTCCAAAATAACTCTCCGGCAAAACTGTTCAATGAACTGGCAATCCGAAAAATGATTGCTGATAATCCTGAAATTACACAAATATTAAAACAAAACAAACTTTCAACAAACTTAAATATGAAAGAACTTCAAGACCTGAAAAACGGTCACTGCCAAGAAACTCAAAATATTTCAATGGCAATCTTGAAACATTTACCCAAAATTGTTTCCCAAAATATTGATGTTGCAACTTTGAAAGACGGTGCGATGTTGCATGATTTTGGCAAAGTTTTGATACCCTCAGAAGTGTTAAACAAAAATTCAAAACTAACAGAACAAGAACATAAAATCATGGACTTGCATTCTGAATTTGGTTACCAACTTCTTAAAACGACCGGTGTGAAAGAAGAAGTTTTGGATTTGGTCAGAAATCATCACAACACCCTTAATAACACCGACAATAGCAAACCTTATGTCCAAAATCCGGCTTTACAAATCATCAACGTTGCAGATAAATATTCTGCATTAACAGAAAAACGTACATACAAAGAAGCATTTTCCCAAGAAAAAGCCCTTGCAATATTAACCCAAGAAGCAGAAGATGGAAAAATTCCACCGATTGTACTTAATGCACTAAAAGAAGCCGTAGAAACCGGTGATATCACATAGCTTCAAAGTTTGTTAAGTTTTGTTAATCGCCTAACAATCAATTAGGCAATTTTTTCTGAGAAAAATTGTTTATATAAATGTAAGGGATATTTAAAGAAAAAGAAAATCGGGGAATGATAAAACTTACAGGGGAAAACAAAGAATTAAATTAGGGGAAAAACAAATAATCGAATCATCCATCATAATCAGTCTTATGAGGCACTATTTCTAGTGCCTTTTTTATTTTGTTTTATTTATTATTGCTTGTCAGATTTCTCCAATAACGTAAAATCCGTCAAATACTCGCCTATATCATAAAAAAGCGACAGTCATAAGTCTACAAAGGGTCGTCAAAAAACCTAAACGAAATTTATTCACTATACAAATCGTCTTCATCTTCACGTTTTTTGCGTGATTGATTTTGTTGGTGTTTTATCCTTAATATTTCTTTCAAATCTTCAGTGATTTTATCTTCCTCATCGATAACAGGTTTTCTACGTTGCGAACTCAAAACATTTGCAACATTCATCATTGCAAGCGAATTCAATGTCGCACGCAACACTGCACTTTGGTCAACATAAGGGTTTTGAGCCGGTGCTTCTTCTTCCGCTCCGCCTCGTTGCGAGAAGTACTCACCGCCTTGTCCCATTTTATCATCTGTTAATTTTGCTGCTGTCCCTGAAATATCACCGCTCTTGAAATTGAAAGCACCACCGATACCAAAGAACCCAGCGGATCTGTTATCGACCATAGTTTCTACCCTTCACTTTTGGGATTATAATATCCCAATATCGTGTTTATAATATCCTAAACATTATAAAGTGTATGATACCCTTTTAACTCATCTAAATGTATTATTTTGCTACTATATTAGCAAAAAATTTACAAATCGTAATACCTTTTTATTTTTATTTAATCATTCAAACAGATGATTTTATAGGCATTCTCCTTGTTTTAAGGATTTCAAGATGTTACACTTAACCTAAGAAAGACAAACGAGTTTGTGAAATGCGATTAGATTCAAATTTTATTAAAGAAATAATTTTAGCAATGGTTAAAGATGATGATTATTTAATCAATTCACACGTTCTCATGGCTAAGCTCAACATAAAAGGAAAAGATATGGAGCGTAAGTTTATGGGACATATTCTCGTATTGGGCGACGAAGGGTTAATTGAATCTATCTACTCAAAATTTCCATTTGGATTTGTTAATTCTGTTGACGGAAACTACAGTATTGTTGATACCGGCTACCGACTAACTTCCAAAGGATATAAGATGGCAGAAGTTTTACAAAATAACTAATTGTAACAAGTACACTTTTTTCAATTGACAAGACAACTTGCTTACTATAATATTGACTTGCAAAGAAACAAAAAGGAAATTTATTTAATGCAAAACACAATGACAATGATGATGCAAATGATGATGATGCAAAGCCTGAGTGAAGGTGGTCATTGTTTTGTGCGAATGTGATTTCGAAATAAACAAAAGTTTTTAAAGACCACCTGAAAAGGTGGTCTTTTTTAGTTAGAAATTACGTTACACATTAAAAATAAGGATTTAATAAAAAATGATACCAAGTTTAAACAATACAAATATTAACAACAGAAAATACAATGCTCAACCGACTTTTGGAAATACAACAAAAGAATTCACAAAAACTACAAAATATTTAGACAAATTTTTAAAATCACAAGAGAATTTATCCCACACGAGATTTATCCAAGGAACACTCACAAACTGGTTCCCGAAAGCGGTTTTATCAAGAAGTGTCGCTGATTTTTCAGAATTCACCTTTTTAGAATTTTTGGAATCAGGAATTTTTTATTTCGCTGCTCCATTTTTAGGAGAAAATTTATTCAGAAATAAACTGTTCAAAAAAATTCAACCGAAAAAAATACAAAATAAAGTTGTCAAAAATCTAGCAAACAGCGTTGATGAAATCAAAGCCTCAAAACTTGATAAAGAACTAAAAAACAGAATTATATCAACAAAAGCAGGAATTTTGCTAGGATGTATAACCGTTCCGGCACTAGAATATGCACTTGGTTTTGCCAAAAACTTATTTACTCTAAAAATTTTCAAAATTAGCGATTTTAATAATGTAGCCAATTTAAACAAAGAAAAAACTACAGATACAGAACAACAAAATCGTGTAGAAAAACATTCTAAAGCCGTGATTTTAAAATCAGGACTTCTATCGCTTGCCGGAATTGCAGGTGGTTTAGCACTTGCAGTAAACGGTCATAAATCAAAAACAGCACAGAAATTGTCTGAGATTTTACTTGAACCGGGAGCAAATATATCAAAAGCATTGAACAAAATCGGAATTCACTCAAAAAATACCGATGAATTTTTGAAAGATTACCTAAAACTAGATTTCACAAATAATAATGGAAAATTTGCATTGAGCAAAGGGCTGTTAGCCGCAACATGTATTACCGGACTATTCGGCTACTCAAGTGCCGCAAAAGACCGTGGTAAACTCGATTTTTACGAAGTTTGGACAAGAGTTCCGCTCGTTGTTTTATATACAATTTTTGGTTCTTCAATCTTAGATGCAGGATTCAAAAAATATCTGGCCAAAACAGGTAAATATCCTGAACTTATCAAAAAGAACGCAAACGGAAAACTTGAAAACATACCAACTCGCAAAGAATTGCCACAAATTGCACAACGCTTAGCAAAACAAAATAAAACAACCGTAAATGAAGAACTCACAAAACTTATCAAACAAAAATCAGTAATAACAGGTGTTCCATTCCTATTTAGTTTGGTTGCAATGGGCTTTACCTTGAGTGGAGTTTCAAGATTGTGGACGAAATACAGATATAATAAATTAATCCAAAATCAACCTGAACAACCGCAACCTCAAACTACCAAAAACTTTGTACAAGCAAGTTCAACATTCCAAGGTCTTGGTTTTCAAAAGTAAAAAAGAAACAAATCCTTGCCCCCTACATTTGGTCTATTGGCACTTCCATTGATGTCAACAAAAATTGTCATACTTTGAGAAAATGTCGGATTAACAAGACGATTAAAACCAATACAAGTTCCATCTGGTAATTCAATAGAAGTAGTGTAGGAACTTCTCAACGGGTCTGTCAGACCATTATTAGAGGGACCAAAGTATATACAGAACCTTCACCCCTCGGAAGATAATATTTGTTCGGATTAAAACATAATGCACTTCCATATATTTGCGAATTAGATGGCAAATATAAAGTAGCATTATTATAATGCGGTAATATATATTTCGGCAGTTTACTCCATTATTTCCATGTGTCCTTTTTATTATTATGGAGTATTTTTACACATAAGTACACCGCCCCGCCACACCATACCATACCATACCATACAGGAATTATATCAAGGCTTTCGAGGTTTTAAAATAATTTCTACATTTTGTAATGTTACGGTTTTTTGTTAAGGAATTGAAATAAAGCAGAAGAAAATAGCAAAGCTGTTGTCATTCTGAAAGGCTTAAAAAATCCTTTGAGCATGCGAAAAGTAATTTTTAGCCTATTCAGAATCTGTCCAAGTAAATAACGAATTTGTACAATCTTTGTAAACAGATTCCGGATCGGAGTCCGGAATGACCAGTTGGTGTGTCTAGCAAGGATTTTGTCATTGTACAAATAGTGAACAAATACCCACAAAGAGGTCACCCTGAACTAGTTTCAGGGTCGCTTCATAGCAAGATAAACAAGGATTTTAGTATCTTAATATTTGTTTTATTTTGACTTTGGAAGAGATACCGAATCTCCGTACTCGCATTAATCGTGTCTTCACTTCATTTCGCACACTGCTCGTGCTGTTCAGCATGACTAATTGGTGGGTATAGCAAGAAATACGTCATTGGAGAAAACTTAGAAAATTTATGCGAAAAAATTTGAGCATTTAATTTTCTTGTTATTCTTCTTCGGCTTCGCCTACGCATACAGACTCACACAACTCACCATAGGTTCGTTGGTTCGCTTTGTAACAATCTGTCTGTATTAAGTGTTCTACTCCTTCATATAAAACAGACTCTGAATCTACGCACTCACTAGCGTTCGTGCTGTTCAGAGTGACAAGTTGGTGAACCTACCAAAGGGTTTCGTCATTCTGAAAAGATTAAAAATCAAGCAATTTCTAATTGCGTAGATTTTATCTTATTCAGAATCTGTTTAAAAACTTCTCACCATAGATTAGTAGGTTCACTTTGAAAAACCTTACTTACATTTAGACTGACCGTCTATTTTTAATTGTGATAAACATCTTTGATAAGCTGTGTTTTTCTTGTTCAGAACCCACCAAGTCGCACCCCAACCTTCGGTATCATTTCCCGTAACATATTGGGTTTTTGGATTTCCACCACTCGGAAAAATCCCATGGTCAGTCAAGAAAAATTGAAAAACGTCCCAACCTAAACGATTTTGTCCATGATTTGGACCGTCAATATCTGCCAAAATATACCCGCAAGTACAAGCGGAAGTTGATTTATCAAGACAATAAACAAAAGTATCCGAAGACAAGTTGCACGCAGCACTTCTCGGGTGGAAAGTTAAAGAAACACCATTGAGCAATAAAACTTTGTATGTATTTCCTTCTCTTGCCAAATTCCAATTGTTACCATTAAATTGATTTCCGTTTAAATATTTCATTTTAGTATTTGATATGCAATTTTGACCAATAGTAGGATTAGACGTTGTTCCACAATCCTGCGATAATTTCATCTGACTAATCAAAGGCTTTGCCATATTATTTGCACCGCTGGCAGATGATGCTATAATATTCCAACTACCCGGACCACTTTCATCTTTGATAGCCAACTGAAATGCTTGTTGCAAAATACTATAAGTTTGAGTTAATTTTGAAACAGTTTTTGTTTCTCTATATTTATTATTTATCATTGGCATTGTCATTGCAGCAATTACACCGATAATACCGAGTGTTATCAATACTTCTGCCAACGTAAATGCTTTCTTTTTCATGGTTTTTGTACTCCTTATCTTCCTGTGTCTTTTTATTATTATGGAGTATTTTTGCCCATAAGTACACCGCCCCGCCACACCATACCATACCATACCATAAAGGAATTATATCAAGGCTTTCGAGGTTTTAAAATAATTTTTACATTTTGTAATGTTACGTTTTTTTGTTAAGGAATTGAAACAAAGCAGAAGGAAATAGCAAAGCTGTTGTCATTCTGAAAGGCTTAAAAAATCCTTTGAGCATGCGAAAAGTGATTTTTAGTCTATTCAGAATCTGGTAAATTAACGTTGTTGGCGTGGCAATGCCAACCGACATTTTCAAGGCATGCTTTTTCTGGATTGTGGACACAATAAAAACGAGGCATTTGTAAATTTACAAGCCTCGTTTTTTCTGTTTCTATCTAATCAATTTTTAATATGTGAAATTATTATTTACCATATATGTTCCATTTGAAAGTTCTCTTGCAATTTCAATCGCTTTTTTCAACTGAACATCATTTTTATTTTTTATATCATCTTCGGTAAACTCTACCAACACATCAGGAGTAATACCTTTTTTGTGAATATCTGTTCCGTTTGGAGTCAAATATTTTTGAATTGTAATGTTAATACCTGAATTGTTCGGAAGTTTATTGATTTCTTGAACCAACCCTTTACCAAAAGATTGTGTACCAACGATTACAGCTCTCTTATTATCTTTCATTGCGCCTGAAAAGATTTCACTAGCGGAAGCAGAACCCTTGTCAACTAAAATTACTAACGGTTTTGTTGTCAAAACACCTCTTGTCGCTTTTTGAGTTTCTTTATATCCGTCACGGTCAACAGTACTAACTATTGCGCCGCCATTCAAGAACATGTCTGAAATATAAATCGCATTACTCAACAATCCTCCCGGATTTGAACGCAAGTCAATAATAAATGCCTTTTTATATGGAGAGTTTTGCAAGATATCAGAAACTTCTTTAGATGCATTTCTGCTGATAAAAGAACTCAATCTGATATAGCATATATCTTTTGGCATAGTGATATTATCAGGAATTTTTTGCGAAACTGATTTAATTTCAATTTCTGCTCTTGTAATTGTGTATTCTCTAGGTTCTAAATCTTTACGTTTAACAAGCAAGCGAACTTGAGTTCCTTCTTCACCACGAATTTGGTCTGCCGCTTTGTCTACAGTAATACCTTTTGTACTTTTTCCGTCAATTGCAATGATTTCATCATCTGCCAACAATCCTGCTTTCTCAGCCGGAGTATCTTCAATCGGAGCAATAACCATCAATTTGCCGTCCTTAACACCGATTTGAATACCGATACCTTTCAACGAACCTTTAATTGAACCTGTTTCATCTGAAAATTCTTTCGGATCTAAGAATTTTGTGTACGGGTCATTCAAACTTGCAACCATTGTTTCAATTGCAACGTAAGCATCCTCATCTGTTCTGATTACATTATCATACTTGTGGCGCCATTTTCCCCAATCTTGTTCATTGTTTGTCGGGTCAACATATTTTGTGTTAATCAATCGCCACACATTGTCATACAATTCTACCGGAGTTGATGCTTGAACATTTGAACGCACAATCCAGCCAAACAAAAAGATAAATATCGCTAAAAATATAATACTTCTTTTCATAATTTTTCTCATTCTTATTTACACCTCCAATAACCTCACCCGTTTAGTTCAGACGAAACTTTTACAAAAAAGTTTCCGTTAAGGAAATATGTGAAGTTATCATAAACCTATATTAACACATTTCACCCAAAATGTGAAATAGAATTATCTCCAATAATCACCTAGTGAAAAAATTAGTCTTTTGTAAATTGTAATAACTTGAAACCAAGGGCTTTTTGCTTAGCCTTAACGTCCGGTAATTCGTAACATTTTACACACCTTGCTTCATAAGTTTCATCTCCACCAATCATAATCAATGGAGAATTTTTATCAGCAGGTTTTCCGTCAATCAATCTTTGAGTCCTTGTGGCATGCTCACAACCGCATTTCATACAAACAGCATGCAACTTATCTACCGTTGTTGCAATACTAAGAAGTTCAGGCATTGACCCAAACGGTTCCGCTTTAAAATCTAAATCCAAGCCTGTACCAATAACTTTTCTACCTTCATTCATCAACTGAGTAATAACCTTGGCAATATTTTTATCAAAGAATTGCAATTCATCAATTGCTACAACCTGAGCATCTTTTACCAAACTCAAAATCTGTACTGAATGTTTAACCTTAACCGCATCTAACCACAAACCGTTACGAGATTCTATATAATCTCCTTTTGCTCTTGTATCAACATCAGGAGAAATCACAATAACTTTTTTCTTCGCAATAATACAACGTCTAATTCTGCGCAAAAGTTCTTCTGTCTTTCCGCAACTCATTGGACCTGTGATTAACTCAAAACTATATCCACTCATCTTTTCAATTTCTCCCGTAACTTTTCCCTTTTGAATAATTATAAAACTTCAAAACTAAATTTGAAAGTAAAAATTTGTAAAACTTCAAAAGTTTAACGGATTTGTCATCATAATCACTACGTGCTAAAATAATGTTTTAACTAACAAAAAGAGGAAAATAATGGCTGGAATTAAACCAAACGCAAAACAACAAGAAGCAATTGACAATTTAAAAGGACAAATCATGCTACTGGCAGGTCCTGGAACAGGTAAAACTTTCACAATTATTCAACGTATTGAAAAAATGTTAACACAAGGAATTGAACCGAGTTCTATTTTGTGTCTGACATTTTCCGATGCTGCAGCAACTGAAATGAAACAGCGTTTGACTAAAAAAATGGGAATTCTTGCATCATCTGTCGATATTTACACCTATCACTCTTTTTGTAACGACATAATCAAACTTTATCCACAACAGTTTTCGCTCGGGGTTGGATTGCGCCTAATTACAGGAACTGAAAAAATTAAAATTATGAAAGATTGTATAGATGAAGCCAATTTACAATTTTTTATTCCAAACAAAGCAGACAGATACCATTTTGCAAAAGATTTTATAAACTACATTGAAAAACTCAAAAGCCAAAGAGTTTCAAAAGAAGAATATCTCAAAAATATAGATACAAATCCAACCCTTATGCCAAGATTGCGTGAAGTTGAATTTGAAATAGAAGAACGACTTGCTAAAGGTGAAACACGTAACAAAACTCGACTAGCAGAAATTGAAAAAATTAAAACAAATATCGAAAAAGCAAAAGAACTTTGGACTTTATATGAATTGTATTCAAACAAAATGCACGCACTAAGCCTTATTGACTTTTCTGATATGATAAATTTTGTCCTCAGCGCTTTTGAAGAAGATATAACTTTTTTGCGAGAAGTTTCTAACAAATACAGATATTTCTTAGTCGATGAATATCAAGATACAAACGATTTGCAGAATGAAATTATTTTCCAACTGTTAGACGGGAATAACGAGAAAAATATTTTGGTCGTAGGTGATGATGACCAAATTATCTACGGATTTCAAGGCGCTAACATAGATAATATCGAAAACTTTTTACTCAGATACCCTGACACAAAAGTTATATGCCTAAATGAAAACAACCGTTCAACTCAATCAGTACTTGATTTTAGTTATGAAGTTATTAAGCAAGACCAATCGAGATTAGAAAACAATGAAAAATTCAAAGCAAAAAATATTTCTAAAAAATTAATTGCAAAAAATCCAAATATTATTCCCAAAGATAAAAAAATAAAACGACTTCAATTTGGCGACACTTTGCAAGAATTCAATTATATTGTCGAAAATATAGAAAAACTGGTCAAATCAGAAAACTGCCCGACTGAATTATCCCAAATTGCAATAATTGCAAAAAAACGTCAAGAATTGCAAACCTTTGGCGAACTGCTAAAAGCAAAAAATATTCCGTTTCAAATCGACGAAGGAAAAAGTATTTTTTCAATAAAATCAACCATCATAGTTTATTTTTACTTGAAAGCTTTAGACAATTATTTAATGTCGAGCGACAAACTTTTTGGCTTGATATTATCTGAACCGTTCAAAATAGACCTAGAAGATTATAACAAAATTTTGCAAGAAAAAAGACTTCTAAAAAAAGAAAAACCAAACGATTTTATCTCAATTATGCAACGATTAAAAGATTGGAAAAATCCTGAAAAAATAGAAAATTTTTTGAACACTTTTTTCTACCTTCAAAAATATTCAGCAACAAATGATTTAAGAAATACAATAGTTGAAATTTTAAATAGAACAGGAATTCTCGAATTTTTCTTTACAACGGAATTAAATAGAAGCGAAAACTTGCAGGGAATTAAAAAATTATTGTCAGAAGCCTCTGATTTTTCTAACATAAATCAAGCAACCGGTTTGAAAGATTTCGTTGAATATTTAGACGATTGCCTTAATAATGAAATTGATATCTGTTTAGACAAAGATTCTCTTGTTCAAAACGCTGTACAATTAACGACTTACCACGGATCAAAAGGTCGAGAATTTGAATATGTTTATTTACCTAATTTAATTGCTAAAAATTGGGAAGATTTTAGAATGGCAGGAGAATACAAACTGATTACCGACCCAGTTTATGATAAAGAAGAACAACAATTAAGAAAAGATAGAGAACTAACAAAACTTTTATTTGTTGGAATCACAAGAGCAAAACACAGTTTGTGCCTATCTTTTGCAGATATGTGCGACAAAAAAACCCAACAAATTACAAAGTATCTTGCAGATTTTGCAAACTATGATTTTGACAGTCAACAATTTGAATATAAAGAAGACGATTTCACTCAAGAATTTGTCAGAAGTATTTCAAGAGAGGTTTATGACAACCAAAAAGCCTTCAAATCAGAAATCGAAGAACGCGTAAAAAATGTCGTACTATCGCCAAGTCGTTTGAATGACTATTTAGCGTGCCCAAGAAAATTTTTCTACATAAAAGTTCTTGGTATTGATGTAGAAGAAGCAAATTGGGACCACGCAAACTTTGGTTCAATTATTCATAAATTGTTAGAAAATTCGGTAAAAATTGCAAAACAAACAGGCGAGTATCCGGAAATTGAAAAAATAAAAAAAGAGTTCTACGATGGACTGGATAATACAAGATTTACAACTGCAGCGATGAAAGAAAAATTTGAGAAATCCGGCATAAAAATGCTAGAAAACTATTATCCTTATTTTTCATCTATCCCAGTTGATAGAATTGCAGAAGTTGAATATACATTTGACGGAGTTCAAGTCGGAGAAAACTTTGTAACAGGAAAAATAGACCGAATTGAGAAAAATTCAGATGGAACCTATGAATTATACGACTACAAAACAGGAACACCGGTGAGTGGAACAAAAGTTGCGCCAAATCAACCAAAAGAAAATTATTTCAATCAACTTTGCTTTTATAAATATGCATTTGAAAAAGCAACCGGCAAAAAAGTTTCTCAAGTCGGATTGATTTATGTAGAAAACCATGCCAAAAATGTTTACAAAAATTTGATAAATGAAGATATGGAATATATTGAAAACTTAATAAACTCAACTTATGAAAAAATCAAAAATTTTGAATTTGAACCGATAAAAGAAGACCCAAATGGTGAATGTAAAAATTGCGCATACAAACACTTGTGCAAACTGGATTTGATATAAAAACCAAAGTTATTATAAAATTTTTTATCGGTCATTCTGAAAAGATTAAAAATCAAGCAATTTTTATTACAATCTTATTCAGAATATGCTTATAATTCGTTCATCTCCAGCATAGAAACAGACTCTGAATCAAGTTCAGAGTGACTATTTGGGTGGATTGGCAAGGGTTTCGTCATTCTGAAAAGATTAAAAATCAAGCAATTTTTATTGCAATCTTATTCAGAATGTGTTTATAATTCGTTCATCACCAGCATAAAAACAGACTCTGAATCAAGTTCAGAGTGACTAATTGGTAGGCTTAGCAAGGAATACGTCATTCTGAAAACTTAGAAAATTTTTGCGAATGTAATGAGCATTTAATTTTCTTGTTATTCAGAATCTGTTATAAAGAATAACGCCGTTGGCGTGGCAACGCCAACCTACTTTTCCAATACAGGCAAATTAATAAAATAAGCAATAGAATATCCCCAAAAGGTCACCCTGAACTAGTTTCAGGGTCGTTTCATATCAAGATTTAACAAGGGTTTTAGGGACTTAATTATTCGTTTTATTTTGACTATGGAAAAGATGCCGAATCAAGTTCGGCATGACTATTTGGGGGGATTACCAAAGAAATACGTCATTCTGAAAACTTAGAAAATTTTTGCGAATGTTAATGAGCATTTAATTTTCTTGTTATTCAGAATCTGTTTAAAATCATTAAATATGTAAAGAATTAATCCCAAAGGGTTGAAAAATTAATTAAAAAGTATTATAATAAAAATGTACATCAAGGCTGGATATTAAATTTTGTAAAAATTTTCTATAAAACCCTAAAGTTACTTTGTGTTAACGCCGATAGAAAAAATATCGGTAGAAATATGAGGATATTTTGTATGTGTAAAAATAGTACTAAAAGTGTTGCCGTAAAACTTTTGTCAGTTGCTGTTATTGCAGGATTAACTTCATTTGGGATAAACGCAAACGCAACTACCACAGAAGATTTGAAGAAAGCTGAATACGGAACAGGTGATACAACTTTAAATTACGGTTGGGAAGTTGACCCATCAACAAACGGCGAAAAACTAATAAAAGACGCCGGTTCTGATGTTGTTTTGAAATACGATTCAACACTTCCTGCACTTTCTGCTACTACAAATAACCAAGATTTGTCAGACACAACAATTATCGGGAACTATATTGACCAAAATGTATCATATTTGAATAATCGAGCAAACGGGAAAATCGGTACTCTTGATTTGACGGTTATCAATGCAAATTTGACCAACCAAAGAGTAATTACAAATAACTCAAACGCCCTTATTGACAATATAAAAGGTAACTACGCAGGTAACACGATAACTTGTAACGGTTCTTGTCATGGTGGCGTATTATATAACGATGGAACAGTAAATAATATAAATGCCAATTTTATAGGAAATGCTCTTATTTCTCAGACACACCAATCAAGAGGCGGAGCGATTACAAATTATAACAAAATCGGCGATATAACAGGTGATTTTATAGGCAACTATGCACAAGGTCCGGGAGTTTTGACGAGTTCTAATTATGGTTATGGTATGTTTGGTGGTGCTATTTTTAATTATGCCACAATAGGAAATATTACAGGAAACTTTATCGGGAACCACACCGATTCAACAGTTGCGCAATCAACAGGCGGTGCTATATATAATGGCACCAATTCAACTATTGGAGATATAAAAGGCAATTTCATAGGAAATTACGCTGTTTCTTCAGGAACATGGGCTTACGGTGGAGCGATAGAAAATTTTGGTAAAATCGGTGATATTACGGGTGATTTTATTGGAAATTACTCCAAAACAACAGGAAGCAGCAATGTTTCAGGTGGAACGATTTTTAACAGAGATACCGGCTCTATTGGAAATATTACAGGAAATTTTGTTAATAACTCAGCATATTCTGTAAACAAGAGTGTTTCAGGTGGGGTTATTGGAAATA
>CAKUUC010000012.1 GCA_934692625.1 uncultured Candidatus Melainabacteria bacterium | reverse complement strand
AAATATTACAGGAAATTTTGTTAATAACTCAGCATATTCTGTAAACAAGAGTGTTTCAGGTGGGGTTATTGGAAATAATGGGATACTTAAAAATATTACAGGAAATTTCGCAAGTAATACCTCAAGCGGACTTGGTGTAAATGGCGGAGTCCTTTATAACGACGGTTCAATAAATGATATCAAAGGTGATTTTTATAACAATGAAACCAATTCAAGTTCCTGGCTAAATGGTGCAGTAATATCAAACAATGGTGGCTCTATAAACTCTATTACGGGAACTATTTATAATAACATATCAAATGCCGAAACTTATAATTATGGTACTATATTTTTTAACAAAGGAACAATAAACGAGTTAAACCTTTCCTTTTTGAATAACAAATCAACCACTAAAGCTTCATATATTGGTGGAACATTAGTCAATCATACCGGCGGAAAAATTGATAAAATCAATGGTGATTTTATCAACAATAAAATTTCTACAACAGGAACTTATGCTATAGGCGGAGCAATATACAATAATTCTGCAACAATTAGTGAAATCAACGGATATTTTGAAGGTAACTCAGCAACTGCTCAAAACGGATTCGTCAGAGGTGGAGCGATTTTCAATTATAAAGGGCAAATAGAAAGTATTACTGGTGATTTTGTTTCAAATCATGCCTATTCAGGAAACAACCAAGCCAATGGTGGGGCTATATTTAACTTTGGGGGCCAAACACTTGCAGCAAACATCACCTCAATTGCAGGTAACTTTTTAAGCAACCATGTAGAAAGTTTTGACAGAGCATCTGGCGGAGCAATTAATAACAATAATTACTCTAATATTGGTTTGATTTATGGTGATTTTTCAGATAACTATGCAATCTCAACAGGTGAAGTTGCTGCCGCTCGTGGTGGTGGTTTATTTAATTGCGGACACATTGGCGAAGTTATCGGTAATTTCACCAACAACTACGCACAAACCAACGGTACTTTTGCAATAGGTGGAGCAATCGCAAACTCCATCGCTAGCGGTCCGTTTGGCATTGACACTATTCACGGAAATTTCGTCAACAACAGAGCAATTTCAACAGGTGATGATATTGAAAACAGTTATGCCCAAGGTGGTGCTATCTACAACACTTCCGTCATTGGAAAAATCGAAAACAGCAGCTTTTTAAACAACTACGCTAAATCTAAATCAAGCAAAGCTCAAGGCGGTGCGATTTATACAACAAAAGATTTGAATATCGTTGCTAAAGACGGTTACACCTCTATCTTTAACGGTAATTACACTGAAGCTGACGGAGTAAAAGACCAAAACGCAATCTATGTTGATACTCAAGAGGGCGACCCGTTCGCAACCGTCACTCTAAACGCTCAAACAAACGGTAAGTTTTTGCTAAACGACAACATTGACGGTGTAAATTACAACCTTGAACTGACAGGCGACAATACAGGCGAAATTTACATAAATAATGTCATCAAAAACGCAAATATTTCTCAAAACGGTGCAACGACCTACATAAATGACGCTTCTCAACTAAATTACAACAACAGTCTAACAATAAACAACGGAACAATGAACATTTCTCACATGGGCTTGTCTCCGCTAAATTTGAGAAGTTTCGCAAATCAAGGTATAATCAACATTAACACCCTCGACATCAACCCTGCAACCGAAACAGTCGGCAGATTTATTGCAAACTC
This sequence comes from uncultured Candidatus Melainabacteria bacterium, assembly GCA_934692625.1. Lineage (GTDB taxonomy): Bacteria > Cyanobacteriota > Vampirovibrionia > Gastranaerophilales > Gastranaerophilaceae > Zag111. The sequence goes on along the minus strand of CAKUUC010000012.1, from coordinate 73,712 downwards.
TTACGGAACTCATACAGGTACTATCAATGTTAATAATTTGAATATTCTTACTGATCCGGTAAAAGAAAAAACAAACATTCTGTTTGCTGACAGTGCATTTGCGAAATCAGTAAAATATCACGGAACAAACGAATATATCAGCAAAATTTACAAATATTCGGTCGGCTATCTTCCAAATACAGGCGAATTCCAATTCATTCGTGGCGGCGGTTCGTCAGGTGCGGGAGCGTTCAACCCTGCGGTATTATCTGCCCCCGTAAACGTTCAAGCAGGTGCAAACGCAACGGTAAATGAAACCTTCAAATATGTATTTGAACACGCTGATGCATTTACTCAACTACCGATTATGGACAGAATAACTCACATAAAAGCTAATCAATATGCATTAAGTACTGATTACAACGAAAACTTAGGCAACCTTGCAACTGAATTTAACAACAAAGCAGGTTGGGTTCGTCCTTACGTTACATTTGAAAAAATGAACCTCAAAAATGCTCCTGCCGTAAACGCTACAACTTACGGAACATTAATCGGTTTTGATAGCGATTTTCAAAAACTCAAACACGGTTGGACAGGCTTAACAACAGGTTACATCGGTTATAACGGTTCTCAACTTCGTTACAACGGCGGTGACACTACTATGAACGGCGGTTTGCTTGGTTTAACTCAAACCTTCTACAGAGGTAACTTGTGGACAGCCTTGACCTTGAGTGCAGGTGCTACTGTCGGACAAACTACGACAATGTACGGCAAGGAAGATTTCACAACATTGTTAGCAGGTGTTGGTTCTAAAACAGGTTACAACTTTGAATTCAAAGAAGGCAGATACATTATCCAGCCAATTTGGTTCATGTCATACACATTTGCTAATACTTTTGATTACACAAACGCTGCCGGTGTAAGAATTAACTCTGACCCAATGCATTCAATAATGTTGAACCCTAGTGTAAGATTTATCACAAACACAAAAAATGGTTGGCAACCTTATGCAAGTATCGGTATGGTTTGGAACGCAATGAATGAATCAAGCGTAAAAGCAAACAACGTAAAACTCCCTGAATCAAGCATTAAGCCATACATCGAATATGGTGTAGGTTTGCAAAAACGCTTCAAAGACAGATACACAGCATTTGGGCAAGCAATGATTAGAAACGGCGGACGTAACGGTATTGCCATGACCTTCGGTTTCCGATGGAATTTGGGCAATGAAGGCAAACCTATTGAAAAAGTACAAAACAATAGTAAAATTGAAAAAGTTTCAAACGTTGAATCTTCAACAGAAAAAGTATCTAGCAACAAAACTCCAAGACTCCAACGAGTAAAAGGTTTCGGCATACTTTGTAAATTACAAGGAACACCGAAAGCAACTACCCAATCAGGAGAACGCAAAGTTATCAAACAATTATCTCTAAAACAAAAGATAACTTTGGAATTAACCTCTCGAACAAATGTTGTTGGAGTGTTGAAAGAAGTTAAATAGTATAATGTATTGACCAATTCTAAAAACAGGTATAATATTCCGTTATTATACCTGTTTATAATGTTGAAAAATATTTATCTCGCTGTCTTGATACAATATTAACACAATCTTTTGGTGACAATTTAGAAATTATCTGCGTAAACGAGTAAAACATCTCAATATCATAGTTAATTTTATCTTCTTTCAAGAGTTAAATTACACAAACTCAAAATATTAATCCCTATGTTTAAGAATTCCTCTATTTTCATCATGTTGGTATATTAAGTTGCATTTTTGCAATTACCCACACATTACCCATGCAATTTAATACACAAAACAAGATTAACTTAACGATGAGATGAAGATGTTTTCATTTATAACTGCCAATTTTTCTACAGTATTTATCATAATAGATGGTTCTACCATTTGGATCTGTTTTAAATATCCCGAATTTGTTTTTGTACATGTTATACTGGGTTATTACTCCATTTGAATGTATTGTTTTTATAATTCACTACTCCTATAATTATAACGATTTTAATATAAAAATATTCAATAATCATTATGCTAAACGATAATTTATCGGTAGAAATATCGACATTTTCGACATCAATTTCACCACTCATGAGTTTTGGTAATAACGCATCCCGTAATTCTGAAAGTACTTTGTTTTCAGCTTCTAAATGTTGTTGCTGATTTAACATATTTCTATAAATATCGTCAAATTGTTTTGCAATTTTCAATGATGGATATATAAGTTCTATTAATGCAAAATCTGAATAATTTAGGCTTTGTCTTACCGAACCAGAAGCTCTGGTTTTTGTTTCTTTTCTAAAAATATTAGATTTAAAATAAAACCTAAAAAAGCTTTCGTAATATTGCTTAACGCTAAAAACAACGTAAACAGGGCTAACGCAACCTATATAATCATAATTATTAATCCCAATTGATCCAATATTTATTCTTGCAGGATTATATGCAAAATTATTTTTTTCAACAATAATGTATTTTTCTGTATTTTTACTATAAACTTGTTTTGAAAAAAATTCATCAGATGGCTGTAATTTACCAGTATTAATAGCAGAAAGAACTGTATATTGATTCTTTCCAATTTTAGTTCTTACATTTTGCGTTACCTCTCCTAGGGTTAAATTTTCCCAATCGCTAGGCATTGTGCCACCAAATGGCTCAAAATCTACAAACCAAGATTTGAAAATAGCTTGTGCCTGTTGTTCTAAATTATTATTTATCGCTATGTTTAGCTAATATATTTTCGGTGTGCTAGTTTGACATTGCTTTGTTTAACCATTGCATATTGCAGTGTTGTATCTATTCTTGAATGCCCTAATAATTTTTGCAATTGCTCAATTGGCATTCCTTTATCAATCGCCATTGTAGCAAGTGTTCTACGAAATTTGTGTGGATGCACTTTTGGTATATTCAACTTTTTGCCAAATTCACGCAATCTTATTTCAACCCCGCTTATTTTTAGACGATTAAATGGTGCTTTTAAAGATACAAATAATGCTGGATTATTATCAATTCTACTTTCTAAATAATTTTGCAAGTGAATTTTGGTTCTCGCATCAAAATACACTATTCGCTCTTTATCACCCTTGCCAAACACAACACATTCTCGTTCATTAAAGTTGATATCTTCAACATTTAAAAGAACAAGTTCTCCAACTCTCATGCCAGTAGAAGCTAAAATATCTATCATTGCTAAATCTCTTAATTCTTTGCACTCATCACGCATTAATTCTAATGCTTCATCTGAGTATGTTTCTTTTATATTTGTTCCTGTTTTCACTTTGTGAATACGTCTTACTGGACTTTTTACAATATAATCTTCGTCTTCAAGCCAAGCAAAAAAGCTTGATAAAATACGTCTAATGTTATCAATTGTTACTCTGCTAGATTTTTTTATATTTTGATGTTCTGTTAAATAAGTTCTCAAGTCATCTGTTGTAATATTTTTGATATTTTTATTGATTTTTGAACACATCATTTCAATCGTTGATTGATAATATTTAATAGTTTTGTCAGAACAACCTTCAATATGTTTTGCCGCCAAAAACAATTCTAAAAATTTCTGATTACATTCTTCTGAATCTTCAAAATTTAACTCTTTTCTAATAATATCAACTTCAAAAAGAGTATGTTCTAAAATGTCTTGTAAGATTTTGCTTTGGTTATTATTTAAACAAAACAACATTTTTTGCATAATTTCAGTAATAATTTCATTTTTCATATATTTTTCTCCTTTTAACAACTATTTTCAAATCATGTAAACGTTAAATTCAGTTGTTTTTGTGCTAGTATTCTTTTAGAGAATGGCTTTTTAGAAAAATCAAAAGGGGTTAAAATGGCAGAGAAAAATAATGCAAATATTGGCTTTGAAAAACAAATCTGGGGTGCAGCTTGCGAATTATGGGGACATATTCCTGCAGCAGATTATAGAAAAGTTATTGTAGGACTTATTTTTCTTAAATATATTTCTAGTTCATTTGAAAAACGTTATGAACAACTTGTAGCGGAAGGTGATGGATTTGAAGATGATAGAGATGCTTATGCAGAAGAAAATATTTTCTTTGTTCCAAAAGAAGCTCGTTGGAGTACAATTTCAGAAGCTGCTCACACTCCAGAAATTGGAACAGTTATTGATAATGCTATGAGAGCCATTGAAGCTGAAAATAAATCGCTTAAAAATGTTCTTCCTAAAAACTATGCAAGTCCTGATTTGGATAAAAGGGTATTAGGTAATGTAGTTGATTTGTTCACTAATAATATAAAAATGGATGATACAGAAGAAAGTAAAGATTTATTAGGTAGAACTTACGAATATTGTATTGCACAATTTGCAGCTTATGAAGGCACAAAGGGCGGTGAATTTTACACGCCATCAAGTATTGTAAAAACTATTGTTTCTATTCTAAAACCTTTTGATAACTGTAGAGTTTATGATCCTTGCTGTGGTTCTGGTGGTATGTTTGTTCAGTCTGTAAAATTTTTACAAGCACATAGCGGAAATAGAAATAAAATTTCTGTTTATGGTCAAGAATCAAACGCTGATACTTGGAAAATGGCAAAAATGAATATGGCAATCAGAGGAATTGATGCAGATTTTGGACCTTACCAAGCAGACACATTTTTTAATGATTTACACCCAACCTTAAAAGCTGATTTTATCATGGCAAACCCTCCATTCAACCTTTCTAATTGGGGACAAGATAAATTACAAGAAGATGTAAGGTGGAAATACGGAGTTCCTCCATCTGGAAATGCTAACTATGCTTGGATTCAGCATATGATTCACCACTTAGCACCAAATGGGAAAATTGGTTTGGTACTTGCAAATGGGGCATTATCTACTCAAACAAGCGGGGAAGGTGAAATTAGAAAACGTATCATTGAAGATGATTTGATTGAAGGTATTGTTGCAATGCCAACTCAACTTTTTTACAGTGTAACTATTCCTGTAACTCTATGGTTTATTTCTAAAAATAAAAAACAAAAAGGTAAAACTTTGTTTGTAGATGCTCGTAATATGGGTTATATGGTAGATAGAAAACATAGAGATTTCACGGAAGAAGATATAGAAAAACTATCTGATACCTTTACAAAATTCCAAGAAGGAACCCTTGAAGATGTAAAAGGTTTCTGTGCCACAGTTTCAACAGAAGATATTGCTAAACAAGATTATATCTTAACTCCAGGTCGCTATGTTGGTATCAAAGAACAAGAAGACGATGGAGAGCCATTTGAAGATAAAATGAAACGTCTAACGTCCGAATTATCTGATATGTTTGCACAATCTAACACCTTGCAAGATGAAATCAAGAAGAACCTTGCAGCAATTGGGTTTGAGGTGAAATAGATGAGTACTCAGAAAGATTGGATTGAATTATTAGCAGCTTTAGGTCCAACAATAATTGGTATTGCAACAATTGTTATTGCAATTATAGCAAATTGTATTTCCAATAAAAGTTTAAAACAACAAAAGAAACAATTTGCAATACAACTAAAAGAAGAAAGAAGAAATTTGCAAAAACAATTGGAATTACAAAAAAAACAATGGTTAAATGAAGCTTATATAAAGAATGAAGCAAATATTTTATTTGAATTTAAAGATTTAATATATAAATCTCAAAAATCTTTTAATTGGTTTGCGGATATCTTACATCCATATAAGATTATGAGTAAAATGTTTCCAGAGCAAAATGTTAAATTAAAAGAAGAAGATTTAATTATAAAATTTGATGAAGATTATTGTAAGCATTATGATTGTTTAAATGCGTTGAATAATTTTTATAATAAAAATCAAATGATTTTAAGAAAAAATGATATAGAAAATGAATTTGAATATATAATAGCAATATTAACAACATTCATATGGTTTAAAAATACCAATGACTTCTATTATACGCTGGTTTCGGAAGATAAGCAATGTATAAAATATAAACTTAATATAATCGATCAATTAGGACAGTCATTTGTTTCTACATTAGAAATGTTTCATAGACAAAATTTTGAAGATATACCTATTTATACGGAAGAAAAATTAGGAAAATATTCAAATGAAGTAACTTGGATAGCTTCAAAATTAATTGATAAATTAGACAAAATAATAACCTATCATGAAGACTTTTCTATGAAAGAGCTTTTAATGAAGAGAATTTTCAGCTTTGCAAGTTCAGAACAAATGATACAAAGTATCAATAACAAACAGGACGAAAATAATGACAAATAAAGGATGGAAAATTTATAAAATTGACAATATATGCGAAGTGTTATCAAGCAAAAGAATTTTTGCTGCAGACTATGTTAAATTTGGTATACCTTTTTATCGTTCAAAAGAAATAATAGAAAAAGCTTTTGGGGAAAATATAAGTAATTTATTGTATATAGCCGAAGAAAAATATAATGATATTAAATCAAAATACGGAGTTCCAAAAGAAAATGATATTTTAATAAGTGCTGTCGGGGAAAGGTCAGGAATTCCATATTTGGTAAGAAATGAAGAATTTTACTTTAAAGATGGTAATTTAATATGGATCCGAAATTTTGATGATAGAAAAATTTTTAGTAAATATTTATGTTATTGGTTTAAATCAAAAATTGGACAGTTTACGCTAGAAAACTTAATGATAGGCTCTGCTCAAAAAGCTCTAACGATTGTCGGCATAAAAGGAATAGAACTTAATCTTCCGCCGCTTGAAGTACAAAATAAAATTGCTAAAGTGTTATCGGCTTTAGATAATAAAATTGAATTAAATAATGCGATAAATAATAATTTAGAACAACAGGCTCAAGCAATTTTTAAATCTTGGTTTGTAGATAAAGAAAATAAGAATAGAAAAACTTGTAAAGCCGAAGAATATTTTGATATATCAATAGGCAAAACACCTCCACGAAAAGAACCTCAATGGTTTACTCATCAAAATAGCGATACTAAATGGGTTTCAATTGCAGATATGGGAAATTGCGGGGTATACATTTGTGATACTTCTGAATATTTATTACCAGAAGCTATTTCTAAATTTAATGTATGCTTAGTACCAAAAGATACTGTAATTTTAAGTTTTAAATTAACTGTAGGAAGAATAGCTATAACAAATGAAATGATGACGACTAATGAAGCAATTGCACATTTTAAAACAAATAATAAAACAATTAATGAATATTTGTATTTGTATTTAAAAAACTTTAACTTTAAAACAATGGGAAGTACATCTTCGATTGCTACAGCGGTAAATTCAAAAATAATTAAAGCAATGCCATTTATAATACCAACAAATGAAGAATTATCTATTTTCCATAAAATCACAAATCCTATTTTTAAACAAATTAAAGCTAATCAATTGGAAAGCAAAAATCTGACACAACTTCGAGACGCATTATTACCAAAACTCATGAGTGGTGAAATTGATGTCGAAAATGTCGATATTTCTACCGATAAATTATCGTTTAGTTAAATTTTTATAGTAAATTATTTGTGCGGATTTTATTTGGTAGTATGATAAATGTAGGAGTAGATAAATGTTATTAAAAACTTGTTCTATAAAAAATTATAGAAGCATATTTAATTTGAAAACAATGGAATTAAGTAATAATTTAACAACAATTATAGGGAAAAATAATCAAGGCAAATCAAATATATTAAAAGCTATAAATTTACTATTTGATGCAATTGTTACTTGTGCTAATGCTAACAAAACAAAACGTTTTCCTTTTAGGCATACTATCGAATATAGGTGGAATATTGATTTTCCTATTCAAAGACAAAATAAAAAAAGATTTGATCAAAAAACAATAATATCATTAGAAATATATTTAACGAAAGATGAGGAAAATAGATTTAAGCGAGAACTAAATATAAAAACATCTTCAATACTTAAGGTTAGATTGGTATTAAATAATGAAAATGATTTAATTCCTCATTTAGAGTTATCGTTTAAAGGGAGTTCAAATATTTATTATGCAGATGATGATATTTTTACTTCTGATAGTACAGCTGGAAAAATTTGTATTTTAATTTTACAAAGAATAAATTTTCAATATATTCCAGCTATAAGAACAGACGAACTAGCAGATGATATCGCAAATAATATAATAGCATTGGAATTATCACAATTAGCACCACAAAAAAGAGAACGACTAGAAGCTGCATTAAAACAAATTGCAGAATTACAGAAACCAATTTTAAAAAATTTAGAAAAGAATTTGTCAACAACATTAAAAGATTTTGTCCCAGAAATTAAAAAAGTTTCTTTATATACTATGCAAAACAACTTGCGTAGAACAAGATCGTATAATGATGAAACTTTTTATATTAAAATCGATGATGGTTCCGATACCATGCTAGCGCAAAAGGGAGATGGAATTAAAAGTTTGATAACATTAGGAATGATGCGACAAAAAGGTAAAAGCACAATTGGCAAAGGGCTTATATTGGCAATAGAAGAACCTGAATCTCATTTACACCCTGAAGCTATTCGACAAATCAGTCGAGTAATAAATGACATTTCCGAGAACAATCAAATTATTATTACATCTCATTCCCCACTATTTGTTAATAGAAATAATATTAGTGATAATATTATTGTAGAAAAAAATACTGCAACAAAAGCCAATAATATGAAAGAAATTCGTGAAACTCTTGGTGTTATTGCTTCTGATAACTTAATTAATTCAGAATTTACAATTGTTGTTGAAGGAGAAACCGATAAAAATATTTTGCTACAATATATAAATAAAAAATCTACTAAATTAGCAAATTACATCAAAGAAAAAAGGCTATGTTTTGAAGTCTTAAATGGGGTAACAAATTTAAATTCTGTACTGAATAAATTAAGCAATATGGCATCTAAATATTTTTGCGTATTAGACTCGGATCAAATTTCGCAAGCTAATGTTAAAATGGCAATTGAAAAGGCTTTTTTATCTAGTAATCATAAAGAAGTAAGTTATTATACAATTTTGGGCAAAAAAGAATGTGAATTAGAAGATTTAATAAATATAGAATCATATAAAGATTTTATGAAAAAAGAATTTGAAATAGACATAACAAATAAAAAAATATTTAAAACGAGTAAAGATAAGTGGTCTAAAAGAATTGAAAAAGCACTAATTCAAGAAGGTAAAATCTTTGAAGAAACCGAACTTCATAATATACTCACAAATATAAAAAAATATATATCAACAAAACTTGATATAGTGAATGATAATATAATTAACGAAACTAACTCATCAATCAATAAAATTATAGAACAAATTGAAAATTATTTTTAATCATCAACAGGAGCAAAATATAATGCAAAACTTATTCACAGAAGCAGATTATGAAAATGCAGTTATTGAATTATTCCAAAATATGGGGTATCAACATATTTATGCTCCAGAGCTTGAAAATAGGGATTTTTATAGCCCTTTGTACGAAGAAGTTTTGTTAAATTCTTTGCACCAAATTAACCCGAATTTGCCAGAAGATGCGATTAATGATGCGTACAATAAACTTAAAAATTTTGAAAATGGAACATTGGTTCAAAAAAATTCTGTGTTTATGGATTATTTGCAAAATGGTATCGAGGTTAAATATACTCAAAATGGCGAAGAACATTCTGCATTATGCTACCTTGTAGATTACAAAAAGCCTGAAAATAACTCATTCATTGTTGCAAGCCAATGGACATTTATTGAAAATAGCAACAAGCGTCCTGATGTAATCCTATTCTTAAACGGTTTGCCAATTGTAATAATCGAGTTAAAATCTCCATCAAGAGAAGAAACTGATTCTTCTGAAGCATATCGTCAATTAAGAAATTATATGCAAGAGATTCCGTCAATGTTTATCTACAACGCAATTTGCGTTATGTCAGACCAATTAACAACAAAAGCTGGAACCATAACTTCTGACGAAACCCGTTTTATGGAATGGAAAACGAAAGATGGGAATTACGAAAATACACAGTTTGCACAATTTGACACATTCTTTGAAGGTATTTTTGAAAAAGAAAGATTCTTAGATATTCTAAAAAACTTCATCTGTTTCTCAAAAGATGGAATAAATTCGTTCAAAATATTAGCAGGTTATCATCAATATTTTGCAGTAAAAAAAGCTATCACATCAACTCAAAATGCAACTAAAACTGATGGTAAAGGTGGAGTTTTTTGGCATACACAAGGCAGCGGGAAATCTTTATCTATGGTATTCTATGCTCACCTTTTGCAAGAAGCATTAAATAGTCCAACAATAGTTGTTTTGACAGATAGAAACGATTTAGATAATCAATTATACGGTCAGTTTTCAAAATGCAAAGACTTTTTACGCCAAGAACCAATACATGCAGAAAATAGAGAACACCTAAAAAATCTTCTAGATGGCAGACAAGCAAATGGCATCATTTTTACAACAATGCAAAAGTTTGAAGAATCAATTGAGCCTTTATCTACAAGAAGAAATATTGTTGTAATGGCTGATGAAGCTCACCGTGGACAATATGGTTTAACCGAAAAAGTTGATTCTAAAACTGGTGAAATTAAAACAGGAACAGCAAGAATTATCAGAGATTGTTTGCCAAACGCAACATATATTGGTTTTACTGGAACTCCAATTTCTGTTAAAGATAAAAACACAAGAGAAGTTTTTGGCGATTATATCGATGTTTATGATATGACCCAAGCTGTGGAAGATGGTGCAACTCGTCCGGTTTATTATGAAAGCCGAGTTATCAAACTTCATCTTGATGAAGCTACATTAAACCTTATCGACACTGAATACGAAATTATGGCTCATAATTCTGAACCTGAAGTTATCGAAAGAAGCAAACGTGAACTTGGGCAAATGGAAACTGTTTTGGGCGCTGATAAAACTATCAATTCTTTAGTCGATGATATATTGAATCATTATGAAAACAACAGAGCAAGTATCTTGACAGGAAAAGCAATGATTGTTGCATATTCAAGACCAATTGCGTTGAAAATCTATCATAGAATCTTAGAATTGAGACCTGATTGGCAAGAAAAAATTGCAGTCGTTATGACTGATAGTAATAATGATCCAGAAGAATGGCGTAAAATAATAGGTAACAAGGCTCATAGAAATGAGTTAGCTAAAAAATTTAAAGATAATAATGATCCTTTGAAAATCGCAATCGTTGTTGATATGTGGCTTACAGGCTTTGATGTCCCTTCACTTGCAACAATGTATGTTTACAAACCAATGTCTGGTTACAATTTAATGCAAGCAATAGCAAGGGTTAACAGAGTTTTCCAAGATAAAGAAGGTGGATTGGTTGTTGACTATGTCGGAATTGCAACAGCGTTAAAACAAGCAATGAACGATTACACAGTAAGAGATAGAAAAAATTATGGAGATACAGATATCGCAGGCACTGCGTTACCAAAATTTTTAGAAAAACTCTCTGTTTGTCGTGATTTATTCCATGGTTTTGATTATTCAAACTTCATAAGTGGAAACAACCTAGAACGTTCTAAAACTATTAGTGGAGCGTTAAACTTTATAATTGCAGTTGAAAATGAGAAGAAAAAAGAAACATTTATAAAAGAAGCATTATTGCTTCACCAAGCGTTGTCTTTATGTTCTTCTTTGGTAGAGAAAGATTTAAGATACGAAGCTGCATTTTTTGAATCAGTTAGAGTTTTAATTCTAAGATTATCTAATACAGGAGTAGGTAAAAAAATCTCACTTCCGGAAATGAATGCAAGAATTAACGAATTATTAAAACAAAGCATAAAAAGTGATGGTGTTATAAATTTATTCTCTGATGTAAAACAAGAATTTTCTCTTTTTGATCCAAAATTTTTAGACGAAATTTCAAAAATGAAAGAGAAAAATTTAGCAGTAGAACTATTGAAAAAACTTATTGCAGAGCAAGTATCGGTTTATAAAAGAACTAACGTTGTTAAATCTGAAAAATTTAGTGAACTTATAAAAGGTGCAATGAATAGATACCTAAATGGTTTATTGACTAACGAACAAGTAATTGAAGAGTTACTAAATTTAGCAAAACAAATTGCAATTGCTCAAAAAGATGGGGAGGAGTTAGGATTAACTAGTGATGAATTAGCTTTTTATGATGCACTAACAAAACCTCAAGCAATTAAAGATTTTTATGAAAATGAAGAATTAATCGCAATTACAAAAGAACTAACAGATTCTTTAAGAAAGAATAGGACAATTGATTGGCAAAAGAAAGATTCTGCACGTGCAAAAATGCGAATGTTGATTAAAAAATTACTAAAACAACATCATTATCCACCAGAAGGAATGGATGATGCAGTTCAAACAGTAATGACACAATGTGAACTTTGGACAGATAATTTGATGAACATATAAGGGGAATCTATGACTAAAGATTTAACAAATTCAAGAATAGATAGGCAAAATATTCTAAACAATGAAATTGCTATTAAAGAGATTCAGGAAAAATCTGGAGTAAATGGTATTATTTGGAACGAAAAAATGTATGTTACAAAAGAAATGGCTGCGGATTTTTTCAATGTTGATATTAGAACTATAAGTAGATATATAGAACAAAATAATGAAGAATTAGGATCTAATGGTTATGTCGTACTAAAAGGTAAAAAACTTGCTGAATTTTTGAATTCTGATATTGATTTTGTGAAGGACATAAATGTCCCTCACAAAATTAGAAATTTAGGATTATTTGATTTTAAAGCATTTTTGAATATTGCAATGCTTCTATCTGAAAGTGAAAAAGCAAGAGCTTTAAGACAAATGATACTTGATATTGTAATTGATTTAATAAATAGAAAAACTGGTGGTGGAACCAAGTATATCAATCAACGAGATAAAGATTTTGTTTTTGCTTCTATACAAGAGGAAAATTACAGAAGGCAGTTTACTGATGCTTTAAAAAATTATGTAGAAGATAACAAGTTTAAATATGCGCATTTTACAGATTTAATTTACGTTAGTATTTTTAAAGAAAAAGCTGTGGAATATAAAAAAATACTTGATTTAAAAGAAAGTGATAAAATTCGGGATACTTTTTATAGTGAAATTCTAGATATAATCGCCGCTTATGAGACAGGTCTGGCTGATGAAATAAAAAAAGAATATGATATTTCTGGAAAAATTTTAACAATTAAAGAAGTAGAAAATATTCTTAAAAATTTTGAACAAATGGCATTATGGAAACCTCTCATAAAGAGGGGGCGAATAAAAATGGCAAGTAGAGATATGGCATTAAGAGAAGCCTTCCATTATCAGTTGGCAGAATATATTCAACCATTAGACAAAGATGAGTATCAAAAATTTTTAGGTACAACTGGAGATGAATTGGAAAAATTAATGCAAGAAAACCAGGATGTTCTTAAAAGATTAAAGGAACGTGAATAATGACTATTCAATATATAACAATCGAACAAGCTATTGAAACACACAAAAAGACAATTTTGTATAGCGGAGGAGGTGTTTATGGCCACTTAAATGTGGGCCAATTAGAAAGTGTTCTTGAACATATAAAAAATGACGATTATTACCCAACGTTTATTGATAAATTAACTCATTTATTTTTTTGTGCTTGTAAATTTCATTGTTTTGAAGATGGTAATAAAAGAATTGCGATAACACTTTCTGCTTATTTCCTTCTCCTAAATGGTCATATGGCTATTGCAAAAGATTTTTTTGTAATAATGGAAAATATAAGTTATGAAGTTGCATCAGGTAAAATATCAAAAGAATTACTACACCGTATTATGACAGCTATAATGGATAGTACATATAACCATGATGAAGAATTAAAACTAGAAATATATAATTCCATACAATAAATTTCTTAAATTAATCTCTAAAAACTCTTGTTCAATCTGTTCAATTATTCCAAGTGGTAGGTTGTGCTTTATTCGTTTTGTTTTTATGGATCAGTGGTTCATATTGTTGCCCCTATAGAATATTTAAAAAAATCTTTACTTCATCATATTTATTTTTCAAAAATTATGCTGTTAATATTAAATTTATTTTTATTAGTTAATCTACGGACTTGAAAATTACAAGTTTTATCAATTACACCTAGGTTTTGAAAATATTTTATCAATTGGTTTAATAGTGCTAACGTATTTTTCAACTCCCTTGACGATAAATTTCTATTTTTACAATAATAATAAAATTCTTGAATATTTCCACACATTACATCGTTTAAATTTTTGCTTTTAAAAAATGGACCAATATGGCATTTTAAAATTGCTCTATATTTACGAAAAGTATTATATTTACAATTATTTTTTACATAATTTTCTAAAAAATAATTAATTGCGATATCAAATGTTAAAATCTGAAAATTTGTAGTTTCTTTTGAACAAATAATATATTCTTGTTTCGACTTTTCTCCCTGATATTTATACAACCCTTGTTCAAAGGTTATTTTACCCTCATTCAAAAGCCGTTCAAGTTCTGATTTACAATCATATTCGGCTATCATATTGATTTCGTCAAGAGTAAATTCTTTCAGATGTTTTGCTAATTTTTCTTTGTTCATAAAATCTCCTTAATTACATCAAGATTTATTTCTTGTAAATTATTATCTTTTGCAACTATTTCAAGTTGGTTTATTAATTGCACAATTTGCCGAAACCGATTGTATTTTTTGTGGATATATTCAATCGAATCCGTTGTAAATTTCACCTCTGACAATTGTTCAAAAATTTGTTTCAAATCTGCAACCGAAAACACCTCAAACTTTACGATTTCAGAAAACCTATCAAAAAGATGTTTGTATCGTTCCAACTTTTTGTGTGCCAAACCCATACCCACAAAGATTATTGGACAATCTGTTTCATCGTGAGTATCTCTCAAAATTTCTATTGTCTTCAAGTTGTTCATTAAGTAATCGATTTCATCAACTATAATTAATTGAGGTTTTTGTTTCAGTTTTTGGACAATCAAATTAAAATTATCTGACGTTAAATATCTTGGAATTTCGTCCATTTCTTTTGCAATTTCTTCCAATAACCAACGCCCTGTCATTAAATTTGTTGCTCTTAAATATATCGCATCATATTTGCACGCAAGCCATAAGGCTGTTTGGGATTTTCCAAGCCCAGGCTCTCCGTACACCAAACCCATTTTCGGAATGTTTTTCGGTTTATTTTGTAAGTTCTCTACAAGTCCAATAAAGTTTTTGACGTTATTAGTTTTCACAAATATTTTCTTCATTCTTCACTCCCATATAGTAATTTGTACTCTTTTGTTTTCTTAAAATCTGCAATCCATTCATTATTTGGATCATTGGCGATTAGATACTCATATTTTTCACAATTATTTTTAAAATATTTTTGAACACCTTTTAAACGGTCATTAAACGGCTTTTGAACAGCGTTTAAATTCTCGTCATTTTCAGTTGTTTCAATAAATCTAACCTCATCGGTTGAGAGCAAATCCTTAACCGAATTAATAGTTTTTCGCCTCAATTTCTGTTGCTTTTGGATTTTTTGTTTGTAATCCTCTAAATCTTCAACCGTTCCAAGTAGTTTTGCCATTGGGTGAGTTTCGGTTACTCGTTCAGCCGTACAAAGATATTCGCCTTTTGTCGTATAAACCTTAATTTTTGTTAAATCAAAAAGGTTGTATTTAATCAAAACCTTGCTCTTGAACCCATAAAGTCGCTCGTCAAAATAATCGCAATTCAAGAACCTGATGCCGTTTCGCTGAATTGTTTTAACTTCTGTTGCAAGCATCAAATCGTTGAGTTTAGATTCATCAATATTCTGACGTTTGCGACTTTCGAAAACTTCTGCAGTTTTATCCGGAGCATTAGGGCAAGGCTGAGAATTCTTAAATTGCAACCACATATCAATCATTTTTATTGTTTCCTCAATCGTTGGAATATGGTCACAGTGCCAAGCCTTGTGTAATTTCTCGTTCCTCATTAGATATGCCGGCTTTTGTGAAATTTCAGAACCCATATAGCTTGGTAAAAGTTTTTCAAAACCTTCTTGAAATTCTTTGAAAAATCTCTCGATTACTTTTGCACGAGCATTATATGGGCGGGCAAAAACTGTTTCAATTCCTAGTTTTGCATAGAGTCCATAAAAACCTAACTCGTTAAATCCTTTGTTGTCGGTAAAATACTTTGCCCTAACAGCTCTGCCATTATCTTGATACACGATTTTTGGAATCATATCGAGGTTTATTATTGAATTCCGAAGAGCTGATGCGATACATTGAGTATTTTCTTCAAGCATAATTTCATATCCAACAAACGCAGTCGATTTCCAATCCAAAAATCCAACAAGCGTTGCTCGACAAGGTTTGCCAGTAAATGGATTAATGACTTGAAAAGCCAATTTATGTCCATCTGCGACCAATATATCTCCAACATCCAACAAACTTGCATCACGTTTAATATATGGTTCTACTTTGTCTGAAAGTGCTTTTTCGCCATCTCTAGCTAGTGTCCATTTGTCAAAATTGTTTGCCTTATACCACTTGGCATAACGTCTGAATGTCACGTCAGCTGGGATAAACGCCTGCCATTGCTCTTTCAATTTATACTTCGTGAGCGCTATAGCTTTTCCAATGCAAATTCTATTCGGGTGCAGAAGCAAACTCATAAAAATCTTCATTTCTTCCTTGGTCAAAGTTGAACGAAATTCATTGACGGAAGCATATTTGTATTGTGGAATAAGCCTTGCGTAATCGTCTGTACCATTCAACATAGTTTTCCAACGGTGCAAACTGCCACGGGATATTTTACCTAAAATCTCGAACAGAGGACCTTTTTCAGAGTTGTACATTTTAACAAAATCGTAGTCGGCTTGAAGTTTTACGTTGGATTTCCGTCTAAATTCTTCCCATTGTTTTACAAGGTCAAGCCTTGCTAGTGCAACCTTTTGGGCATGTTCAGGAGTGTAAGTAATCTCTGTCATCTTACATCCTTTCCATAAACCAAGCTGAATTGCTGAAATTATTGAAGTTATATCGAATATCAAAATAAAAATTCGACTCAATCCCATTGTCATCATTGAGTTTGTAGTAACTTTTGTTCAACTCCGTATGTCGATAACTTTCATAAGCGACTTGAATCTCTTTTGCAAACTTTTTGCGAAATTCAGGGTATGTAATTTTTAGTTTTTCGCCGGTACGTTTATTTTTGAGAATCATAACAATCCTCCATTGGTGAAATCAAATCAAGTTCAATGTTATAGCGTTTGCCGTTTTTATCAACGCAGGTTGCGTAATCTACAACGGTGTCAGCAAATTTGTTTTTCCACGTGCAAATAATCAGACCTATTTCTTTTGATTTTGAATTAAAAATTTTTGTGCCATAAAGTTTGTAATCTTTGTCCATTGCGGAACTCCTTTCATTACACACATTCATCGCTTGCATCTCAAACAATTTCAAGTCTAAATCCCAATCTCAGAGATAATTCGACACAATTTAATATGCACCATTCCAACCTAAAATTTCTCTATTAATTTCTTCAATGATATCTGGTGTTAAAAACTTTACAAATTTCTTTTTATGTGAAATATTATCTAAATTTTTTGCTTGTCCTTTATCTTCTTTATATATAATTTTAATAATATTTTCTAATGCACAAATTTCATGTTTGTTAAAAATTCTATTAATATCTATATCGTCATTTAATTTTGTAAGAAGTTTTGTTCCAACATTATAAACATCAATAGCAAATTGATTTGAAAAATCTTTTATTTTAACAATGTGATTATTCCACTTGTATTTCTTTTTCCAATTAAAAACAGTTCTGCGTGAAATGTTTAAATTTTTAGCAATAATATCTGGGGGCAAATTTTCAATGCAATATAAATGTTCTGCTTGTCTAAGTAAATGTAGTTTGTTCATTTAAAACCCTTTTAAACCTTGTTTAAACACTATTTAAAAATCGTTTACAATGACATTAATCGCTTTTGTTTCAATGAAAGTCAAGTGTTTGCATCTCAATCTCAGTGATAATTTTAGACATCTTATTATGTATGATAAATTTCGACTTGCACCAAAAGAACTCGGTTATGACGTAAATATATTGCTAATCTTCGGCATTTAATTTTAAATTATGGAGAAAAATAGTGCAAATTTTGGGTAAAAAAGTGCAGATAAAGTTACAATAGTGCAAGTAAATCTCAATCTTTTAAAATCGCCATAAAGCCTAATATATTTGAATATTTACCCAAAAACTTCAATCTCACACTTGCACTTTATTTACACCCTATGTTTAAGAATTCCTCTATTTTCATCATGTTGGTATATTAAGTTGCATTTTAGCAATTACCCACACATTACCCACAGAATTACGCATTAAAAAAGAGGGTTTCAAAACCCTCTTTTTTATTAGCAAGGGAGAGACTCGAACTCTCGACCTCTCGGGTATGAGCCGAACGCTCTAGCCAGCTGAGCTACCTTGCCATACTCTTTGTGTCATGCCAGTTACTACCGACAGGTTCTATTCTTGCACAAATATATTTTTTTTTCAAGCAATTTAAAAAATTTCATTTTTTATCATTGTCAACAAAATTTTTTACAAGTCACAGCATTATACACCATTTAGCAATTCATTTATATCAACGCCCAAAACTCGTGCAATATCTGCCACTTTTAATATTGTTGGATTTTGGCGTGCTGTTTCTATCATGCTAATTGTAGTTCTTGAAGTATTCACGTTTACAGAAATTATTTATTATTCTTCGCTTTCAACTCTTCCCACCAAGATTTTGGATTATACAAACTATCCCAATATTTTTTTGAAGAATCATACGGATTGATATCTTTTAGCGCAATAGCAGAACACGCTGAGTGTTGTATGCTTTGCCAATATGGATTGATTGGAGATTTTAGCGGATCGCAAGTCACTGCCAAATTTCCTTCATGATAGTTCCCATCACCATAATAATAGAACATATCATAACCTATTCGATTTGGACCTTTATACGGACCATTCGTATCAAAAAAGATTACAAGAGCAAGTGAAGATTGATAAGCAACATTTCCATCGTAGCCTAAACGAGAAACCATTGCCCCGTCAGGAAGGATTAAATAATTCTTATCAGGGAAAGTGGCATTTACAGGCCAACTAGCAGCATAAGGCCATAAATTACCCCAAAAATCGTGCATATAAACTCTTTTTCTACTAAAATCTTGTCTATCAACTAATGTTGCACCCGCAAACTTACTATCCCAGATTTTATTTATCTCTACAAATGTTTCGTTTTGCTTATCCTTGTCTTGATTCCAATATATGCTAAAATCTGACGATGAGGTCAACCCCAAATCACCCATAGTTAATTTTAGTGCCTGATTGACCACTGAATACGTTTTGTTAAAACGAGTGTGCAATTCTATTTTTTTAAAATGATTGTATAAACTTGGCAGAGTCATCGCAGCAACAACTCCAACAATTCCCAAAACTATCAATACTTCCGCTAACGTAAACCCTTTTTTCATGTTTTTTGTGCTCCATTATTTTTGTGTCTTTTATTATTATGAAGCATTTTTGCTCATAAGTATACCGCCCCGCCCCACCATACCATACCATACCATAAGGTAATTATATCAATGGTTTTGAGGATTTAAAATAGTTTTTACATTTTGTAACGTTACGATTTTATATTAAGAGATTGAAACAATATAGTCCTATTATAGCCATTCTGACAATAGTAAATGAACACTCCTAAAGGTCACCCTGAATCTCGTTTCAGGGTCTCTTCATATCAAGTTATAACAAGGATTTTAGGGACTTAATTCTTTGTTTTATTTTGTTTTTGGAAGAGATGCCGAAACTCCGCACTCGCATTAATCTTGCCTTCACTTCGTTTCGCACACTGCTCGTGCTGTTCGGCATGACTTTTTGGAGCAACCCAGCAAAACTTTCGTCATTGGAGAAAACTTAGAAAATTTTTGTGAATGTAATGAACAAATATATTTTCTTGTTATTCAGGGAACATTATACAACGTAGGTTAGCCAATGCCTGACACGTAAATTAACGCTGTCGGCGTGGCAACACCGACCTACTTTCCAAATGGCACAATTGATATTGAAACAGACTCTGAATCACCGAGTAGGAACAGAAAATTAAGTTTCGACTTCATCTCAACTTATTTTCTAGTCAGTTCAGAGTGACTATTTGGTGTGCCTAGCAAGGGTTTCGTCATTCTGAAAAGATTAAAAATCAAGCAATTTCTAATTGCGTAGATTTTATCTTATTCAGAATCTGTTATCATGGTTCGCTTTGTAAGAATCTGGTAAAAATTCGTTCGATATCACACATAAAAACAGACTCTGAATCTTCGCACTCACTATCGTTCGTGCTGTTCAGAGTGACAAGTTGGTGAACCTACCAAATGGGCCGTCATTTTAAAAAGCCTAAAAAACCGTTTGATTACTCAAACGGTTTTACAAATTCTATCTTTTAGCAGTGGTTTTTATTATGTGCCAACCAAACTGGGTGCCGACAGGGTCTGAAATTTCTCCAACCTTCAGGTCAAATGCCGTATCTGCAAATTGTTGAACCATTTGCTTTCGGTTGAAATATCCCAAATCACCACCTTTTTGACCAGATGGGCATAGTGAATATTTCTCTGCTGCTTCTTCAAAAGTTATCTTTCCACTTTCAATATCTTTCTTGATTTGCAACGCTTCTTTTCTTGTTTTTACAAGAACATGACTTGCTCGAACTTCATATATATCAACATTTGGGCTAAGAAATTTTTCGATTGAACCACCACCTACAGCAAATGCACCAGTTCCCATAAAAAATACCGCTATCATCAAAAATAGTTTTATTATTTTTTTCATTATTCCTCCTGTTTTTTATATTTTATATTATAAATTTAATTTTTAAAGTTGTATTGTACGCAAAACAAAGTAATATTTAAAATCGCCCCAGTAGACAATTAAAGAGATAAAATTATTATCTAAATCAGAAGCTTCCAAATACGTATCGGGAATTGGTTGCCGTTTGGAACTTTTAACATTTTTACCAACAAAACGAAGGGCTTTTTCTCTGATAATTTGAACCTTTGTCATTTTGACCTGTGGCAAATTATCTTTGTAAAACCCAACAGGAACGACATCTTGTTTATAGCAAGGCACAATATATTTAACCCTTCCTGCTTCTTTAAACAAAATATACCATTTGCCTTCGTGTTCACGTGGTGTCAAAAGATAATACCCCGGTTGAATTGCAATTGTCTTGAAATACAAAGGCGCTGTCAACCTAAAAAGCGGATAAGGTGACCAAGTTGAATACATCGTGTCTTGATATTCTCCAGGGTCAATGTCGTGCATATATTTGAAATCAGGCACAGGCATTTCTCGATATTGTTCTTCAATATCAAGTTCCCAAGGAAATTCATCGTCTGCAAGTTCGTCTTTATCAACATCTGCAGGATATGTTGTTTCTTGCTGTTGAGGCTTTTTCTTCGCCGCAAAAGTTTGAGTTTGTCCACAAACAGTAAACAAACAAAAAATTACAAGTATAAAACATGCCAACAATTTTTTCATAATATGATTTTAATATTATTTTGAAAAAAATCAATCGTTTTAATCGACGGTATTTAAAAATTTGAGTTTATTTACCGTTTTTATTCCACCATGCTCTGGATTTATACAAAATGTCCCAATAAGGTTTTGAACTATCAACCGGACTTATTCCTCTATGTGCATAATTGTAGCAACCTTTTTGGTTTTCAGAGTGATTTAATGTAGGATTGCAAAGAGAATTGAAATCAATATTGAAAGAATTAAATATAAAAATATCATACCCAACTCTGTTTGGCCCTTTAAATGGACCGTTTGTATCAAATTTGAGTGTTAAATATCTTTGCCCTGCAATATCTGCTACTGCAAAATAAGAAAACATTGTACCGTCTTTGGTTATGATGGCTCTATCATCATTAATTGCAGGAAAGTAATTTGAAACATGCCCCGGCCATTCATTTCCAAACATATCATGAAACCTAACTCCTTTACCGAAAAGATAAGAAATTCCATTTGAAAATGTCGTTGCTCCTTCAAATTGTTTTTCCCACGCTTTATTGATTTCAGGCAACATTCGCCCTAACTCTCCATTTGGAGTTATTGTATATAATTTATTAAAACTGTCATAACCAACTTCGTTTGAAGTTCGTAATAGCGCTTGTTGCAACACAGCATCAGCCTTTTTAAATCGTGCCTCTAAAACTTTTACTTTGTAATTTGTGATTAAACTTGGCAGCGTAAGTGCGGCAACAACTCCAACGATGCCCAAAACTATCAGTACTTCTGCAAGCGTAAACGCTTTTTTCATGTTTTCAATACTCCTTATCTTCCTGTGTCCTTTATTATTATGGAGTATTTTTCCGCATAAGTACACCGCCCCGCCACACCATACCATACCATACCATAAGGTAATTATATCAATGGTTTCGAGGATTTGAAATTCGGCTTAATGTTTCGTAATATTTTAGGTTTATAAAGCAAAAATGACCAAAGCAACTCAGCCCAATGTAGGTCACGGCACCGCCTGACACGTAAAATAATGATGTTGGCGTGACTATGGTGATTATTTCAAAGAAACGCATCGTTCATTTTATCGCAATTGTAAAGTTATGTAAAAAATATATAAAAAATATAGCAATTTGCGCAATTTCTTCTTAATAAATTTTTTTATATAAGAGTAACGAGGTATAATCAGATTCATGGATGAGAAGAAGACTGAACAAAACTTAAAACTATTAGAAAACAAATCATCAGAGATGAGAGGTGAAGAAGTTGTTGAACAACATCAGTCTGCTCTCCAAACAAATCCTATCCGAAGAAAGTTGCTGGACTTTAGCACGGCTAACAAAACCCGCAAATTTTCAGTGATAGATTTGTTAAAACGATAGATTCGTGTAACACGGCTTTATGAGGGTCGACACGTACATAAATTTGTACGGTTTGTGAGGAGTCGAAAACTGATTGTACTTCGTTATTTTTTTGAAGTGTGATATTATTCTGTTTGTATGTACCAAATTAAAAAGCAAATTTATCTAAATTTAACCAAAAACCAAAAGGCCGCTTTATGCAATTTTTTGAGAGCGCTTGTCAAAAAATCAGAAGGGCAAACACTTGAGGAAATTTTAGAAAATTTTATTGATGATGAAAAATATTATCTTGAACAAAATTGTTCCCGTTTTGAATTTTTAGAACAAATAATTGATGATGAAGAATTTCTATCAGATACAAAAAAATATCTGAAAGAATGCAAAAAGTATTATGATTACAAAGAAAAACAACGACCGCTTATCGAAGCGCAAAAAGAATATGACAAGCGTAAGCGCAAATTTTTGCAAGAAGTAAAAATGTCCAAAGAACCACCGACAAAAAAACAATTGTATTATTATGACAAACTTTGTAAAAAATATAACCTAGAAAAACTGGAACTTTCCTCAAAACTTGAGGCCCGTAATGAGATAGATAAAATAATTTCTGAGCATTCACCGCAGTATACAATAGAAACCGAGCAGGAAGAAGGTTAAAGTGACATCAATCCCAGATATAGTAAAGATTTTAACAAATTCAGGAATAGAACCGAATGAAGCAAACATTGAAGTAAAATTACTCATTGAACACTTTTGCGGTTACTCCCTAATAGACATATTAACCGGCAAAAAACTTACTTCCCAAATGTTGGAAATTGTTGAAGAAAAAGCGAAACTGCGAGCACAAACAAAGCAGCCTATTCAATATATTATAGGACTTGCAGATTTTATGGGAGAAAAATTCATAGTAAACCCTTCCGTACTTATTCCAAGAGATGAAACTGAACTTCTTGTAAGGCAAGCAATTGAACTTATTAAACAAAACAATTTCACAGAAGTTATGGATATGTGCACAGGTAGCGGCTGCATTGCCTGCATGATTGCGAAATTGACAGATTGCCACGTTGTTGGAGTTGATATTTCAACAGAAGCAATCCACACAGCGTTTTCTAATATGGAAAAATTTGAACTATTTAACAAGGCAGTTTTTAGAAAATCAGATATTTATTCAAAAATTCGTGAAGATGAACACTTCGACATGATTGTTTCAAACCCGCCATACATTCCGCCGCAAATGAAAGCAAACATTCAAAAAGAAGTATCTTTTGAACCTGATTTAGCACTATATACAAAAGATTCAAAAGGTCTTGATTTTTATGAAAATATTACAAAAGATGCAAAATTACACCTAAAAAAAGACGGATATTTGTTGTTCGAATTAGGCTTGGGACAAAGTAAAGATGTTGCAGAAATTATGCAAAAATATAACTTTACAGATATAAAAGTTCTGAAAGATTTGGCAGGCATTGACAGAGTAATTTTCGGAAAATTTTTAGGTTAAACCGGTTCATAGTATAATTTTAATGTTATGAATATTGAAATATTAAGGCGAATAAGGATAGAGCGATATATTTTTGCCGGCTTGATGGCATTTTTGATGATTGCGATTGCAGAAATCAGCGGAGAAAAAGAAATTATTTTCCCGGAAATTTGTGCATTAACTATCGGAGCGTGGATTTCCGAGCAACAACCGTGGATGTGCAACAAAAGAAAAATGTTTTTTCTCGTATCAATTGCGGCACTGTTTGGAATGCTTGTTACAAAATATATTGATATTCCATTAATATTTCAAGTTGCGTTGTGTTTTGGCTTTACCGGAGTAATTCTAACAATTGCCAGAACAACCCTTATCCCTATAATTTCTGCTTGTATTTTACCTGTTTACCTTGGTACAAAATCGTGGATTTACCCGATTTCAGTAACAATTATGGCTTTGATAATCATTACTGCACAATGGTTAATGGAAAAATATCACCTTAAACCCAAAAATCAATATACGCCATGTGAATTCGATTTAAAATTTCAAGTAATAAAATGGACAAAACTTCTTGTTGTATTTTCGATAATCGCACTAATTCCTTTTGAAAATCAACAAATATACTTTTTAGCACCGCCACTGATTGTAACATTTACAGAATTTGCCAATACTCAAAGTCCATTACGCAACAAACCTTTTCACATAATAGGTTTAATGACTTTGGCATCTGCAACCGGCTGCTTTTTGAGAGAAATATTAAATTTATACCTACATTTACCATTAACTCTTTGCGCCGGACTTGCTTGTTGCGTCCTGTTTGTCGCTTTTGACAGAATTAAAACACTTTTTCCACCGGCGGGAGCAATCCTATTGATTCCAATGATTTTGAAGGCAGGTATTTTACCAACTTTTCCACTAGAAGTTCTAGTCGGTGCTACAGTTTTAATTTTCACAGCAAAATTTATATTTAAAGACTAAAAAAAAGACCTCGTTAGAGGTCAAGGTTGGTTATTTTTGGTTATGTTATAGTATTATGTCAGTTTATTTTTAAAACTGTATAGGTTATATGTATAGGTATTAGTAATTTATTCTTTCAAGGGGTTATGTCTTATTTCCATTTTGTTAAATGCACCTCAAGAAATTATTTTGCGGGTTTTTATTTAAAACTTTACAAAACTTAACCAGAAAATTTTAGCAGCTTTATTCTGCTATTTTGGTAGATAATAAAAGGAACTTGTACTATTATAATATTATGTTTTTAGCAATAAAAAAGTTTATTTTATCGAAAATTTTACGAAAACATTATTACAGAACCGGCAAATGCAAAGGTTGCGGACAATGTTGCACACATATTTATGTCAAACATTTTCGACATGTCCTAAAAGATGAAAAAGAATTTGAAAGATTGCAATACATACACAGTTTTTATTCAGGTTTGAAAATTATCGGCAAAGATGATTTAGGATTAATTTTTGAATGTACACATTTAGACCCTGAAACAAAAAGGTGCAAAGTTCACTTTTGGCGCCCAGGAATTTGCAGAAGATACCCGCAAGAAGAATTATTTTCAATGGGCGGCACATTATCTTCAACTTGCGGATACAAAATGGAACCGATTGTTCCGTTTAAAAAAGTTTTTGACGATATGCAAAAACGTAAAAACAAAAAATTCATAATTTTTAGATAAGTTTTGTCTTTTAATCTATCCCAATTTTTAATTTTACATTAAGAAATATTAAAAATAACATATCAATAGCAAAAAATTTTTTGGGGGGATTTTTATCTTATATTGAAAAATTTTAAGGAGGTAAAAATATGCAAGTAAACAATGTACAAAACAATAATTACACAAATTTTGGTGCAAGAATACGACTAACTAAGAGTGTAGAACAATTAGTACATCATGATGTCGAAAATAATATGCAGGGAGCAAGTGAACTAAAATCTGCGTTAAAAAAATTGTCAGAGGTGGGTGGTGACACAATTTTAGATTTAACACTTACGCATCCATCTGAAAAAGAACTACTCACTGGAGCTGGTAATCGAATTATTTTAGATAATCCGATTAATGGATGTAGAATTTATTCTAAAGAAAATCATTATGGATTGGTTCGCTCTGATATCCATCATAAGTCAACATTTGTTGATTTGATTGAAGAAGTAATAAATTCTACTGAATTTTGGAACACAAAACCAAATAATCACATCAAAACTGTAAATGAGATATTAACATATTTTGCGTAGAATGTTTGAGAAAATCGCTTACGCTTTTTCACCCTAACAAAAAATAAATTTATTCTCACAATATTAAAGGTTCTTCAATTTTACAATTATATGATGTTGCAGATTTAATATTCTGGAATATTTTTCCTTTTCATAAAAATTATACTTTTCTCCAATGTAATCTTCAGACAAAAACCATATATTAGTCATGTAGATACAAATTGGAGTAATATAAACATGAAAAAAATTATAAAATTATTAGCAATATTTTTGCTTGGCGCAAGTCTTACACCTATAGGTTATGCAGCATGCCCGATAGAAGATTTGGGTGCTTGCAAAGCGGATATCGGGATTGGGATAGATAACAACTTGCCTGACAGAATGGTTCCCGACAATTTGAAGAAAATGACCCGACCGAACAGCACAATGGAAATGCGCAAAAACATTGACCCACAAGTTCCATCAACAATCAAAACCGAACCTGTGCAAGAAGAAAATTCCTCTGGGTATGATGCAAATTGTCAGTTTGGAAACTGTATAAATAAAACTCCTGACTCTGAGGTTAGCAGGTAATGCACAAAAAAGGGTGCGAAATTCGCACCCTTTTGAAATTTTTATTTTCTACGAGTTCTATTTGTACTATTTCCACTGTTGATTTCATCAATCATTTTATTAACAGTGTCTTCATCAATAGAAATTCTATCACATTGCTCTTTCAATTTTTGCAAGTTTTCAAAACTCAAATCTGCCGGAAGTGAATATGGTATTGGCAAGAAATAATCCTTACCCATACGTTTTCTTGCACTTTGTGGCGGAATAGTTCTTGCATGAGCATAAGAGTCTTGAATATATCTGTCAAGTGTTTCTTTTTGGAAGTCGTCCAATTTTTCGCATCTCTTACCCATTACAGCATTGAACATATCTTCAATTGGTTTATATTTTGGAGAAATAGGTTTGTTGCAACGTTTCTTGTAATAGAAATCTTCAAGGTCTTTAACTTTTTCCATATCACGACCCATAATTTGGATTTCCGCGTACTCACCATCTGGTAATTTTACTGTCAAGTGAACTGCTGTATAACCTGATTTGATGGCAGAACTTGAAATTTTTGGAGATTGACCGGCTTTTGCACACGCTCTTTCAAAGTTGTCAAGAGTCTTTTGTGAAATATAGCTTTCATTTGGAGTCAATCTGTAGTTTTCAACTTCTAAAATATTCAACTGACCTGCAACTACCATTTTGCCAAGTTCTTTGAATACCAAGTCGAACGATTTTCTTGAAGAATCTTTCAAAATAATTCTTGCACCAATTACATCACCCATTTTCAAAATTTCATTTTTAGTACGCAAATCTCTTGGTGGAACTTTTTGCATAATAGAAGTTGATTGTTTTACACGACCGTAAATACCTGACTTACCACGTAAAATCGGACGGTCCGGATTGTTATCACTTTCTATTACATTTTTCAAACCAACTTTCAAAGTATTCAAAAATTTGTTTTTTGCAACTTCTGATTCTTTTGAAATTTCAGTAGCCATCAAGTAACTTATTCTGTTAGTCTTTCTTTTGTTGTCGTCCAAAACTTTACTTTTTGCAGCATTTTGAACATCAGCATCATCATCAACTTTCTTCTTTTTCCTGCTGCTTGTAAATGATACGCTATCTTGCGCTAGCGGTGCTAAATTATTTGTTGAATATTTACTAAAATAATGATTATTATTTTGAAATTGTTGAGTATAACTTGGTGTCAATTTGAATGGGGTTATTTGTATATTCATATTTATTCTCCAATTTTATAATCCGTTCATATAAATGTCGGCAAGATTTATTTTTGCTACTAACCCGAAAAAATTGCAACAATATTTCAAAAATTGTTACAGAAGTATATATAATTTTGCCTCAGAAATTTATTTACATTTAATTTTAACGTGTTATATTATAATTCGAAATAAAAGCTAGTTTGTCAGTAAAAAATGAAAGGAATTTATTATGAAATACGTATGCGCAGTATGCGGTTGGTCAACAGAATCAGATAAAGCACCTGAAAAATGTCCTTTGTGCGGTGCTACAAAATTCAACGTAATTGATGGCGAAAACAAAGTTTACGCTTGTGAACACAAAGTTGGCGATGGTGTTGTAGAAGATAAAGAAGTAATGGAAGGTTTGAGAGCAAATTTCAACGGAGAATGCACAGAAGTTGGTATGTACTTGGCTATGGCAAGAGTTGCTGAAAGAGAAGGTTATCCTGAAGTTGCTGAAGCATACAAAAGATATGCTTATGAAGAAGCTGAACACGCTGCAAAATTTGCTGAATTGTTGGGCGAAGTTGTTACAAATTCAACAAAGAAAAACCTTGAACTAAGAGCAGATGCTGAACACGGCGCTTGCGAAGGTAAATTAGAACTTGCAAAAAGAGCTAAAGAACTTGGTTATGATGCAATTCACGATACAGTTCACGAAATGGCAAAAGACGAAGCGCGTCACGGCAGAGGTTTCGACGGCTTGCTAAAAAGATATTTTGCATAAGATAAAACAAGGCGGAATTTCTGACGTCACTTAAAAAAGTGATTGTCATTCTGAAAAGATTAAAAATCAAGCAATTTTTATTGCGTAGATTTTATCTTATTCAGAATCTGTTTAAATAATGCAGTTGGCATAGCAATGCCAACCTATTTTGAAAAGGCACTTATAAAAAATCGCTATAAGAAACTTATAGCGATTTTTCAATGTTTGCAATAATTGTAGATTTTGGAACAAGTCCAGTCATTCGCTCAACAGGTTCGCCATTTTTGAATACCAAAACACTTGGTAAACCACTTATAGAATATTTTTTAGCAGATTCAATACAGTCCTCAATATTCACTTTTGTAAATTTAACTCTATCACCATATTCATCAGCAACAGTGTCAATTACTGGTGATAATTTTCTACAAGGACCACACCAAGTTGCCCAAAAATCAACAACAACCGGAATTGATGAATTTATGACTTCTGCTTCAAAATTATCATCTGATAAATCAATTACATTTGCCATAATTACCTCTCTTTATTAAATTCTACTTCACAATTTTAACATAGAAAAAACTTTTGTGTTATTATCAAGAAGAAGAACTACGTAGGATAATAAAATGGCTAGAAAAAAAGTAATTGAGATTGTTTTGGATACAGAAACAACCGGCTTGGATTACACAAGAGAAAAAATGGTTGAATTCGCAGCAGTGAGGCTCGAAAACGGTAAAATTAAAGACGAATTTCAAACACTCATAAATCCGGAACAACATATTAGAAAATCAAGTATTGCAATTCACGGAATTACTCCGGAAATGGTTGAAGATGCTCCGACAGAATCGGAAATTATGCCAAAAATTTTAGAATTTATGGGAGATTATCCAATAGTTGCCCATAACGCAATTTTTGACTATTCATTTTTAAATGAAGCCGCAAAAAGAACAGTCGGAGAAACCCTTAAAAATGAAAGAATTGATACTCAACAAATGTTCAAAGAGGTTTATCCTGATTTAGAAGCGCACGGATTAAATGCCTTGACAGAAAAATTCAAAGTTGAACTAAAAGACCATCACAGAGCAATGGGTGATACAATGGGGCTTGCTCTTGCTTACCCGAAATTGAAAAAATTGTACACTCAAAAATACGACTGGGAAAATAAACAACTTGAAAACGTTGAGTATTTATTTGAAAGATTTTTGAGATTACAACAAACGGTTACAACATTACAATCAGAAATGCAAGACTTGAAATCAGTTTTCAAATTGTATTTTGAACGTGGAGGTTCGCCAATTGTTTCGCAAGAAGGCGACACTTTAGTTTATAACTCAAAACAATCTTTCGGATACGATTTTAACGAAATTAAACCGGTATTAGAAGAAATTGGCGCTTTAGAAAAAGCAGTTAAACTAAATACCGGCTTTATTGACAGACTTGTTAACGGCAGAAGTTTAGATGAAGAAAAGAAAGAAATTATCAAAAATGCCAGACAAGAATTGACAGAAACAAGAAATATTCAAGTAATTAAGAATAAATAATAGGAGAAAAACTATGTTGGAAAAATTCGGAGCATTTTTTAAAGAACCTCCGATTGCCGAGCCTATTCAAGACACTGAAAAAGTGGATTCGATGTATAAGCATTGGCGATTGAGAATTTTTTATGCTTGCTTTATCGGTTACACAATTTTTTATTTGTGTAAGAAAAACATTGCTGTTGCACTCCCTGGAATTATGGAAGAATTCCACTATTCTGCAACAGAATTAGGTTTGTTAGGAAGTTCACTTTACTTAACTTACGGTATCGGTAAATTTGTAAATGGCGTTTTGGCAGATGGTTCAGACGTTAGAAAATTCTTCCCAACAGCACTTTTAATGACCGCACTTGCTAACATTTTGTTTGCACTTGCTCCAAATGTAGTTGGAATTTTCGGATTGAGTTCAAAAATGTTTGCAATGGTTTTATTATGGACATTAGCATTCTTGTGGGGCGTAAGCGGTTGGTTCCAATCAGCAGGCTTCCCTGCAGTTGCCAAAAGTTTGACCTACTGGTATTCAAACTCTGAACGTGGTACAAAATGGTCATTATGGTCTTGTTCTCATCAAACCGGAACTTTCTTAAGTTTCATTTTAGCCGGTCACATTGCCGCACATTTTGGCTGGAGAGCAGCATTTTTAGTTCCTGGGGTTTTAGCAGTAATCACAGCATTGTGGTTATTTGACAGACTTCGTGACAGACCGCAATCATTAGGATTGCCTGATGTTGAAGTTTACAGAAACGAACCTGTAAAAGAAAAATCAGCAGATGAGAAAAAAGAAGAAGACGACATGACTTATGTTCAAATCTTCAAAAAATACGTTTTATGTAACAGAACTCTTTGGCTATTAGCAATTGCATATATTTTCGTTTATATCATCAGATTTGGTGCTGAAGATTGGATGATTATGTACTTGAAAAACGCTAAAGGTATCAAACTTGAAGATGCAACAAACATGATTGCTTCATTGCCACTAGTTGGTATTTGCGGAACTGTTTGTGCAGGTTTAATTTCAGACAAATTGTTCAAAGGCAAAAGAGCGCCTGTAAACCTTCTTTATTTAGTAGGTGTAATTCTTGCAGTTATAGCGTTGAAATTCAACACTAATCCAATGCTTAACTACGCAATCATCGGTTTGTTGGGGGCATTCACTTATGGTCCTCAAATGATGATTGGCGGACTTTGTGCAGTTGAATCAAGTTCTAAAAAAGTTGCCTCAGCAGCATCAGGATTTACCGGAACATTTGGTTATATTGGTGCATTTTTATCAGCAACAGGTACAGGGTTCTTGGTTGATAAATTGGGCAAAAACGGTGTTCAAAACTGGGATGGCGCAATCTATTTCTGGTTAGCATCAGGTATAATTTGCTTAATTATCTGTGCAATCCTTGCTATTGATGAATATAAAAAAGATTCAAAAAAAGCATAAGATTTGAATTTGAGTAGTTTTTAGTGACGAGGCTGTTGGTAAATACCAATAGCCTCGTTTTTGTAAAAAAAATGTTGTTATATTCTAATATTGAACCCTTTTTCATAGCCCAAAAGTAGGTCAGAATTGCCATTCCGACACCTAAATAAACGCTGTTGGCGTGGCAAGGCCAATCTACTTTTCAAATACCTGTTTGGTATTGAAACAGATTCCGGATCGGAGTCCGGAATGACTGGTTGATGAGCACCGCAAGTGGGGAACATTATAAAACGTAGGTCACGGCACCGCCTGACACGTAAAATTAACGTCATTAGCACGAAATTTTTTATTTATGCGGGTAATCGGAACTGAATTTCCAACCATCATATTCAATTAAAGCAGAACAACTAAGTCCGGCATTGCCACTACAGTTAGATTTACAGCATTCTAATAATTTGTTCCGATTACCTTTATAACTATTGCGACGATATGTGCAGAAGCCAACATCTCCACACCATTCAGTAACATTACTTGGACAAATCAAAAATCGAAATTGATCTTGTCCTTCTTTATTGGGCATTTTTTTACCGTTTGTATCATAAACAATGTCCATGCAATTGCCATTGTAGCGTATTAATTTCATATTTGAGCCATCTTGAAAACTCATTAAATCATTATCAATCTGATTATATTTCAAATATGGCACAAAATATGTTTTATAAAAATTCTCGTATGACAAATAAATATTCCAACTACTTGGATCACCATTATCATCAACAGAAAGCAAAAAAGCCTGTCGCATTGTTGAATAAAACTTTTTTAATCTGGTTGCTCGTTCGACATTTCTTACACTTGTTGATAGTGAAGGAATTGTCATAGCGGCAATTACCCCAACTATACCAATTGTTATCAATACTTCCGCTAATGTAAACGCTTTTGTTTTCAATTTCTTTAATTCCATATCTTCTCCCATGTTGCACATCAATATTTCCATTTATTTATATTGTATTACATCATGTTGTCTAATGCAATACATCTTTAAATATGATGTAATACATACTTAATATTAAAAACAAATAAAGGTTAAACTAAGGTATGGATATAAAAAAGAATTTCGGAAAACGAATAAAAGAATTACGAACAAAAAGCGGTTTAACCCAAGAAAAAATTTCAGAAAGTATTGGAATACAACCCGAGAATTACTCTAGAATTGAAAATGGCATATCTTTCCCAAAACCGGAAAATCTTGTCAAGTTAGCAAAAGTATTAAATATTGAACTTGCAGAAATGTTTCAATTCAGTAATTTAGAAAAATATGAAGATATTGAAAACTCAATTATTAAAAAACTACAGAAAGATAAAGAAACAACTATTTTAGTTTATAAATTTTTAAAAACACTGGGTAAAATATAAGCACACAAAAAAGGAACGAATAAATCGTTCCTTTTTTTATACAATTAAAAATTCCAAGTGTAAAATTATTATCTATCACAAATTGTTCTTGCGACATAAACACCTGAAGCAGAGGCTTGAAGAAGTCCTCTTGTAACACCTGCCCCATCACCGATTGTGAACAAGTTTTTTACACCTTCAGTTTCAAGTTCTTGAGTCAATTTTACTCTTGCTGAATAGAATTTAACTTCAATACCATATAACAAGGTATATCTTGATGCCGTACCAGGAGCAATTTTATCCAACGCTTGCAACATTTCAATAATACTTGTCATTTGTCTATACGGAATAACCAAACTCAAATCGCCAGGGACTGCACAAGTAAGAGTTGGTGTAATTACACTTGAACGAATTCTTTCAGGAGTTGAACGTCTTCCATCAAGTAAATCGCCAAATCTTTGAACCAAAATTCCGCCACCTAACATGTTTGCAAGTCTTGCGATATGTTGACCATATTGAATAGGTTCTTTGAATGGTTCTGTGAATTTTTCACTAACTAACAGTGCAAAATTTGTATTCGGAGTCTTATAATTTGCATAACTGTGACCGTTTACGGTAGCAATACCGTTATAATTTTCTTGTACAACTTCTCCGTTTGGATTCATACAGAAGGTTCTAACTTCATCCCCAAAAGTTGGAGAATGATAAATCAATTTTGATTCATACAATTTTGAAGTCAATGGTTCGAATACAGGAGCAGGAAGTTCAACACGAACACCTACATCTACTGCGTTATTAACCATACCGATTTTGTGCTGTGCAAATTCTTGAGTCAACCAATCTGCACCTTCTCTACCAGGAGCAATAATAGTATATTCTGCAGAAATTACATCGCCATTGTCGAGTTTAATACCTTTAACTTGTTCGCATTCAACAATCAAAGATTGTGCAGAAACATTGTTCAAAATAGTAATTCTATCATCAAGATAATCTTGCATATTTTTAAGAACATCTAAACTTCTTTCCGTACCTAAATGTCTTACAGGTGAATGAACTAATTTCAATTCAGCAAGCACGGCCTGATGTTCAATTTCTTCAAAAACTTTCATATCGGTTCCGAAAACTTCTTCGGTTGCACCGTATTTCAAATATAATTTATCAGCGTAGTCGATTAAATCTTCGGCTTGTTTTCTAGTCATATAATCAACCAAATGCCCGCCTACATCAGGTGTAAGGGTTAATTTACCGTCAGAAAACGCTCCGGCTCCACCCCAGCCGCAAAGCAAACCACATCTGCGACAGTTTACACATTTTGGAGAACCTTCTCTAATCGGACATTTTCTTTTTTCAATCCTTTGCCCTTTTTCGATTAGAACAACTTTCCATTCAGGCTTCAATTTCATAATTTCCAAAGCCGCAAAAATTCCGGCAGGACCTGCACCAATAATCGCTACATTATACATTTTTCATCTCCGTTTGTTTAGTCAACCGTTTAAGTATAACTTGAACATATTAATATTTAAAGTCATTGTAAAGATTTTTGTAAAAAATTTGACTAATGCTTACTTATACTATCTTAACAACTTGATATATATTTTAAGATGATATAATATAAGGGTCTGTTATGATAGGGAGAGTATTGTCAAATGTCCAGTTCTTACGAAAGATATAAAAGACAAAGAGCATCAAAAGATATTGCTCGTGAAAATATTCCGGTTAGAAAAAGACCGGCAAACAAGTTTTTTTCTAACTTGAAAATGTTTGTACTTATAGCAACAGCATTGTTTTTGGCTGGTTTTGTTGCTTTTAATTTGTACTTATCGTCTTTACCGCCTATTGAAAATTTGGAAGATTTCAAACCAAACATTGTCACCAAATTTTATTCCGCAGATGGCGAAGTTATCAAAACTTTCACAGCATATACTTATGACAAAGTTGAATTAAAAGACGTTCCGGAAGAATTACAAAAAGCACTCATTGCAACGGAAGACAAAAATTTCTACAATCATAACGGATACGATATCTTTGGTATTGCAAGATCATCACTACAAAACGTTTTGGCACGTCACACAGTTCAAGGCGCAAGTACATTGACTCAACAACTTGCACGTATTTTGTTCTTGTCTAACGAACGAACAATGTCCAGAAAAATTAAAGAAATCGAAATTGCCGCAAGAATTGAAAAAACAATTTCTAAAGACCAAATCTTGGAAATGTATTTGAACAATGTTTACTTAGGTTCAGGAGCTTACGGAGTTTCAGCGGCTTCTAAAATTTATTTCAACAAAAAGCTTAGCCAATTGTCACTTTCTGAATTGGCTTTGATTGCAGGGTTGCCACAAGCACCATCAGTTTACAACCCTTACAATAACAAAGAATTGGCAATACAAAGACGTAATCAGGTTCTAAAAAGAATGCTGACTATGAAATACATAACAGAAGACGAATATAACAAAGCAATAAAAGACGGTGTTCGTTTAAGCATAGTTCCGACAATTTACACAACAAACAAAGCACCATACTTTAGCGACTATGTTATGAAAGAAATGGAAAAACTCGGTTTTGATGAAACCGATATTATCCACGGTGGTTACAAGGTTATTACAACACTTGATTCAAAAGCACAATCTGCAGCAAATGAAGCAATTTTGAAGAATATGAGAGCGTGGGGCTTAACTAACCCATCACAACAAGCCGCAGTATTTTCATTCAGCCCGCTAGATGGTAGAATTTTAGTTTTTGCAGGCGGTAAAAATTATGCCGAATCTCAATATGATAGAGTTACACAATCAGTAAGACCGCCAGGTTCAGCGTTCAAACCAATTGTATACGCAGTAGCAATGGAAAAAGGTCTGACTCCCAATGACTTAGTTGACGATAGCCCAATCACAATTGGTAATTGGTCACCGCACAACTACAGCCCAAAATACAGAGGAAAAATTCCTATATATAAAGCGTTAATGGTTTCATCAAACGTTTGCGCAGCAAGAATTATCCAAGAAGTTGGAGTTAATTCAGTAAGACAATTAGCCAAAGTTCTCGGAATCACAACTCCGCTTGAATATGACTACACAATTTCACTTGGTTCAAACGGTGTAAAATTGTACGAATTTGTTAGAGCATACGGCGCATTTGCAAACGGTGGTTTTGTTGTTGAACCTTATGCAATTCAAAAAATCGAGGATTCAAGAGGTAGAATATTATACAGTGCAGGCAGAACAAAAATGTCGCACAAAATCAGTCTAAAAACAGCCGCTGAAATGACCGCAATGATGAAAACAGTAATATTATCAGGTACAGGTACAGCAGCAAATATCGGACGTCCTGCAGCAGGGAAAACCGGTACTACAGATGATTATAGAGATGCATATTTTGTAGGGTATACTCCTGATATCGTTACAGGGGTTTGGGTCGGAGATGACAACAACAAACAAATGCGAGGCTTGACAGGTGGTACAGTTCCGGCAAGAATTTGGAAAGACGTAATGCTGGCAGCAACTAAAGACCTTGAACCAAGAGATTTTGACTACCCTGAAATAAAATTGGATAATTATTATCTCGGATTTGGCAAAGCAAAAGTTATTGCAGATGATGAAAACCCATCAAATGAAGGTAAATCAGTAGTTCCAACAGGTACTCAAACAGAAGGAAACGACACAAATACAGAGAATTCATCAAAAGAAACTCCGTCAGCACCTTCAAATCCGGCAACACCAAAGGCTAAAACTTTGCAACAAACTCAAAAAGAAACAACTACAGAAGTTAAGGAAAATAAACCTGTGACAGCGCCAAAACAAACCCAAGCGCCGTTACCTTCCTCTTCTTCAACAAGCAAAGCACCTATCCCTATGGCTATTCCCGATAGTTTGAGATAAGGTTAGATTTATAAGGAAGATGCGCCGACAAATTGTCGGCGCATCTTTTATTTGAACAAAAATTATCACTCATTTTAAAAACTTAAAATTGCCATTCCGACACTTAAATTAACGTTGTTAGTGTGGCAACGCAGACCTACTTTTCCAGTGGTAAAACCTAACGAAAAAGCGACCCTGAACTAGTTTCAGGGTCGCTTCATGACAAAGATTTACAAGATGATTGAATTCTTTGTTTTATTTTGATTTTAGAAGAGATGCTGAAATAAATTCAGCATGACTATTGGGTGGGCTTAGCAAGTTCGTAGGTCACGGCACCGCCTGACACGTAAAATTCACTTATTTACATCGAACGAACAAATTCAGCAACTTTTTCTGCAATAATTTTATGACTTTCTACGGAATAATGCAAACCATCAGCCTCGGACGGCTTTACAAACTCATTCAAATCCAAATAATAAAAGCCATTCGTTTGTGCAAAATTTTTATATTCTTCAAATGTTTCTTCTATTCTCTTAACCGACGACAGGTCAAATTGCATCGAAAAAATACCGTTCAAAATATTTGGTTGAATTTTCACAGGTGGAATTATTATTATTTTAGTTTCAGAATTAATCTCAAGCAAAGAATTTGTCAAACTTTGCAATCCATTTTGAACCGTTTGCTTATCAAGGTTATAGAAAAACTGGGCATCATTTGTACCGAGTGCCAAAATGCAAATATCTATATCTTTATGATTTTGTAAATATATTGGAAGATAGTCAACACCGCACAATTTAATACTTTGAGGATTTTTGAAAAATCCGTTACGATTATTCATTCCTTCTTCCAATATCAAATATTCTTTTTCCAACAATGCACTGAGTCTGCCAGTCCAACGAGTACATTCATCAAATCTCACACCTGTTGCAGGGGTATATCCGTATGTGTTAGAATCACCGAAACATAAAATCTTTTTCATAATATGATTATATTATAAATTAATAAGCAATACAAATTTGAATAAAAAAACACAGATCATCACCAATAAATAAATTTATCAATATCCATGAGTTTACATTTCTTCATGAATATGTAAAAATTATTTGCCACATGAACACAAGTGTAATAGAATATTGTTGGGAATGTTTTTTAAAAAGGGATAGAAAAAAGAATGATTAAAGACAGATTGAATGAGAGGACTTTAACTCCGCAAGAAGTTAGAACTATCTTAAAAGCAGATAACAAAGAGATAGTTGATTTGTGTAAAAGAGCGGCTATCAGACCAAGAAAGAATGCAAAAGGTCATACATATTTTTCTTATGATGAAGTAAAGAATTTAAGAAAAATTCAAGCTCAAATCAAAAGCAACGTAACTAACCCAGTAAGTTCAAAAGTTCCTGTTGCCGTAGGTGCCGGTGCTATTTCCGGTAGCAATCCTGCTGCAATGAGAAGCATTTTGACTTCTCTTCAAGAATTAGAAACAAAACTTAGCGATAGAATTGCAAAAGTTATTGATGAAAAACTTGAAGGCATGGATGATGTTGTAGTTGAATTGATACGTTGCAAAACTGATAACGAAACATTGAAACAAAAAATTGTTGACTTGAACAAAGAAGTTTACCAGTTGAAAAACGAATTAAACAGTTACAAACCTGTTGCACTCGGTTTTTATAAGAAAAAAGAAGTTTACGTTTGGGAATAAGGGGAAAATAAATGGCAGCGAAAGATGCGCCGGAAACAAACATCAGTGAAGATAGAAGTAAAGCACTGAAGTTGGCTATTGAAAAAATTGAAAAAGATTTTGGTAAAGGTTCAATCATGAAACTTGGTGATAAACCTACCGTTAATGTAGATGCTATCCCTACGGGAGCGTTATCACTAGATGTTGCACTTGGAATTGGCGGAATTCCTCGTGGTCGTATTATCGAAATCTATGGACCTGAAAGTTCAGGTAAGACAACTTTAGCACAACATATCGTTGCTGAATGTCAGAAAAAAGGCGGAATTGCAGCATTCGTAGATGCAGAACATGCCCTTGACCCTGAATATGCAAGAAATCTTGGTGTCCAAGTTGATGATTTATTGATTTCACAACCGGATACAGGTGAACAAGCATTAGATATCACAGAAGAACTTGTTCGTTCCGGTGCTGTTGATATTGTTGTTGTTGACTCCGTTGCGGCTCTTGTTCCAAAAGCCGAAATCGAAGGCTCTATGGAAGACCAACAAATGGGCTTACAAGCACGCTTAATGTCAAAAGCATTGAGAAAGTTGACAGGTATTATCGGAAAAACTAACACAACTGTAATTTTCATCAACCAATTGCGTATGAAAATCGGTGTTATGTACGGAAACCCTGAAACAACAACAGGTGGTAATGCATTGAAATATTACGCTTCTGTTCGTATGGAAATTAAACGTACAGAATCTCTAAAAGGTGAAGATGGCGAAATCGGTAACCATGTAAGAGTAAAAGTTTTGAAAAACAAAGTTGCTCCACCATTTAGAACCGCAGAATTTGACATTATCTTCGGAAAAGGAATTTCTAAGGTTGGTAATATTCTTGACGTTGCAGTAAATCTTGATATCGTTAAAAAAGCCGGTTCTTGGTTCAGTTATAACGAAGAGAAACTTGGTCAAGGCAGAGAAAAAGCAAAAGAATTTTTAGAACAAAACCCTGAAATATTGGCAGAAGTTGAAAAGTTAGTAAGAGAAAAACTCGCTGCTGCATAAGATTTTAACTATTCTATAAAAATGTCCTTTTAATAAAAAGGACATTTTTTGTAACAGATTTTTAACATATCTAGCAACTTATTTTTTGCGTGGATTTTAAAGAAATACATACTTAGCATTAGGAGGCATTCATGCAAATTTATTCAATACAAAATTACGGAATTAACTCAAAAAACAACAGATTAAATGCAACACCAACCCCACAAACTCAAACCACTAACACTCCTCAAGTGGCTTTCAAAGGTCTTGAAGAGTCTAGAAATGACGGTTCAAAATCAATGAGAAACCTAATTTACGGTTTGATGATGTTGGGTGCAACCGCAGCAACAACTCCGGCATTAACAAGTTGTGATGACGGCAGCGCTTACGCTTACGCCCATGTTGATATTGACATGTCAGGTCTTGATTCACTAATCCATGGTTGCCATTGTCACCCTGACACAATCAGAGAATGGTACTACGGATTTATCAGACCACAACCGTTGGATTCCCTTTTCAACAACTTGCAAAACTGGGATATTGACGGAACTGGCGGCAACAAAAATGACCCAAAAGCAAAACGTAACATAACTCATTACGAAGGCACTCGTGAATGGGAATATAATACCAAAGAAATCGGCGACATCAGATTAACAGAAAGCTCAAAAAACATCTTGGTTTATGATGTTGAAATCAAGGATTACAAAGGCAACCACGAATCTTACGGAAAAAGAGTTTTAAGAATTCCAACCAGCCCGTTTGATGTAACAAAAGCAGATGGCTCAACTTTACACTCACCAAAAGGTTTCTTCGTTGAAGAATACGAAAACCCTACAAATGACAAATCTGCATCTATTTTAGATTGCAAACTTAAATCAAGAGCATTCGTTCAAACAAACGGTGACACATTGAATGTTGCGAAGTTGGAAGATTCTAACGAATATGTAGAAAAAGGAAAAGTTGCAAAAGGTTATTTGGGCGCAAACTCAATCCTTTTGAAAAACTTAATCGGTCAATATCCGACAGATGACCACTATGCAGATTTCAAAACCGTAGCAGTTGATGATGAAACATTAAGACGTCAATATGTTAAGGATATGGATTTTGAAGTTACAGAAGGCAAAAAATAATATAAAAAGGGCAATATTGATATAAACTCGAGATGAGAAAGACCTTCAATTGAGGGTCTTTTTCGTATAATATTGCATTTTGTAAAACTTTTTAGTAATATTAAGATATACTACAAAGGAGAATTTTATGGCACAACAATTTAACCCACAAGGAATGAACGCTCAAAACATAAAAAAAAGATATGCCGTTTTGGTGTTCATAAAAAGTTCTACAGCACCTTTGGTACTATACGTAAAAGATGCGCAAGCGCTATATCAAGAATTGATTGAAAAAATGCAATCTCCAAATGCAGTACTTATCGAAAAAGAAACCGAAGGACCTATCAAAAAAGCGTGCTTCATTTCAAACCAAATTGCAGCAGTAGCACTACAAGAAGAACAATACATGTAATTCAGAATTATGGAAAAATATTTATCAATAGAAGATTTAGAAAACGCCGAGAACAAAACATTATATTTCACCTTTGATGACAAAATCGAAGGAATAGATTGTGTTACTCCAATTCATGCTCAATTGTGCGCAAAATCTCTCGGTGAATTTATCCAAATAGAAGGAAATGTAACAGGAACAGTTCAACTTGAATGCGATTTATGCTTGAACAAATTCAACTATGATTTAGATTACAAACTAAATGAATTGTATTCAAAAGGTACGCTGCTTGGCGAATACAGCGAATCAGGTCAAGAATTTGAAATAAAAGACGGGCAATTCGTTACAGATTTGAACGGTGAAAAAGAAATTGATATTTATGACTTATTGTATCAATCTGTAATATTAGAATTACCAAATAAGAAAGTTTGTGGTATAAATTGTAAAGGAAGGGAATTTCTTTCTGAACAAGAAACCACCGACCCAAGACTGGACGTCTTTAAAAATATCCAAATTAACCCAAAAAACAGTTAGTACAAAAAATAAAAAAGGAAAGACAAAATGGCAGTACCTAAGAAAAGAACAGGACATGCGGCTCAAGGCAGCAGAAGAGCTAATTGGAAAGCTACTAAGCCTGAAACTACAAAATGTCCTAATTGCGGAGCAACAGTTTTAACACATACAGTATGTACAGAATGTGGTACATACAAAGGTCAACCGGTAAAATTGGCAGACAAAGCAGCAGCGGCTGCAGTTGCTGAAAAACCGGCTAAGAAAACTTCTAAAAAAGCAGCAAAAGCTGAAGAAGTAAAAGAAGAAGCTAAAACTGAAGAAAAAACTTCAGAAGAATAATTGTAAAATAACCGGAAGCGATTTAATCACTTCCGGTTTTACACCAAACTGTGGAGAGAGAAGGATATGGCAAGAATAGCAATAGATGCAATGGGTGGAGATTACGCACCAAAGACAATCGTAGAAGGCGCATTATGGGCTGCGCAAGAATATGGCGCAAGCTTAGAGTTAGTTGGACGTAAAGAAGATATCCAAGCCGAACTAGATAGAATTAAAGCTACCGGCTACATACTTTCTGATTGTGGTACAAAAGGTCACAACAGAAAAATTGCCATAAACCTAGATAAAATTGATTACACAATCACACATGCTCCGGAAGTTATCGGCATGGGCGAAGCAGTTGGGCAATCTATCAGAAGAAAGAAAGATTCTT
This sequence comes from uncultured Candidatus Melainabacteria bacterium, assembly GCA_934692625.1. Taxonomy (GTDB): domain Bacteria; phylum Cyanobacteriota; class Vampirovibrionia; order Gastranaerophilales; family Gastranaerophilaceae; genus Zag111. The sequence goes on along the minus strand of CAKUUC010000012.1, from coordinate 31,078 downwards.
CAATTGTTGCTGCAGTTAGAGCAGTAGCAGAAGGAAGATGCGATGCAGTTGTTTCTGCGGGTTCTACAGGTGCAGCAATGGCTGCAAGTTTGTTTGGACTAGGTAGAATTCACGGTGTTACAAGACCCGCAATTGCAGTTACACTTCCAACAATGTCAAAACCTGTTGTCTTGATTGATGGTGGAGCAAACAGTGAATGTACTCCTGAAATGTTGACTCAATTTGCAACTATGGGAAAAACTTATGCTCAACATATTGTTGATATTGAAGATCCAAAAGTTGGTATATTGAGTATCGGAGAAGAAGAAGGCAAAGGAAATACTTTGGTAAAAGACACTTACCCTCACTTAAAAGAAATGAGTGAAGCAGGTAGAATAAATTTTGTCGGAAATATCGAAGGAAAAGAATTATTTATAAATAAATGTAATGTTGTTGTTTGCGATGGTTTTGCAGGAAATATCGCATTAAAAGTAACCGAAGCAACAGCATCAATGATGTTAAACATGATTTCAAGAGAGTTCAAATCTGATATCGTGGGTTGCATAATCGGATTACTAGCAAAACCTTTCTTAAGAAGAATTTTGAAAAGAACTAACTGGGAAGCGTTTGGAGGAATGCTTCTACTTGGTGTTAACGGAATTTCCGTAATTGCTCATGGCAGAAGTTCTGCTTACGCTATGAAAAATGCTGTTAGAGTTGCAGTAAGAATGCTTAATAAAGATATTAATGCTAAAATTTTAGAAGACATAAACAAATAAAATAAATAGGGAAAAATATGCAAAAAAATGTTAAACCACTTAGAATAGCAGGTGTTGGCTATTGTGTGCCGGACACTGTCATCACAAATGATGATTTGACAAAATTATATGAAACTTCAGATGAATGGATTTACACAAGAACAGGGATTAAAGAAAGACGTATTGTTTCTGGAAACGAATCTGCAATTGATTTAGGTGTAAAAGCATCACAAAACGCTTTAGAAAAATCAGGATTTAAAGCAGAAGATATTGACTGCATAATTGCAGCAGCATCAGCACCACCTCAATTATATCCGGCTTTGGCATGCCACATTCAAGCAGAATTAGGTATTCCGAATTACGTTCCTTCATTTGATATGACAGCCGCTTGTTCTGGGCTTATTTATGCTTTGCAAGTAGCAAGAGGTTTGATTGGAACAGGTTTGTATAAAAATATTTTGATTGTCGCAGCAGATAACAATTCCAGACTTGTGGATTGGACAGATAGAGGAACTTCAATCTTGTTCGGTGACGGCGCCGGAGCAATGGTTGTAACCGAAGCTCAAGACGGAGTTGACGATATTTTGGCACTTGATGTTAGAGCAGATGGCCAAATCGGTCAATATATTTATATGAATATGCCAGGGGAAAATTGTCCGCTTGTAGAACCTTGTGACAAAGTTGATTCGAAAATTCACATGGCAGGTCGTGATGTTTACAAATTTGTTGTATCAACATTACCAAATTACATTGATGAATGTATAAAAGAATCAGGAATGAATGCAGAAGATATTGACTACTTAATTCCACACCAAGCAAACCAAAGAATTATCGAAGCATTACAAAGCAGATTGAAATATTCTGATGAAAAAGTTATCTCAAATATCAAATATTATGGAAACACTTCTGCCGCTTCAATACCTATTGCATTGGTTGAAGGCGTTGAAAAAGGTAAAATCAAACTTGGTTCAACTGCAATTCTTTGCGGATTTGGAGCAGGTATGACTTGGGGCGCTGCAGTAGTAAAACTTCGTGAAGGAATTTGCTAAGCCACACAAAATTTTATAAAAGGAACAGCACAAAAGTATTCTGATGTTGATATTGCGATTAAATGCCAAGAAAAAATCCCTTTTGATAAATTTTTAACATTAAAAGCGTTTTTTGAAGACTCAACTTTTCCATATCAAGTTGATTTGATTGATTTGGACAGTATTAGTGAAAAATTTTCAAATTTAATTAAAGATGATTTAGTTGAAATTTAATTTCTGAAAATTTTCGACATGGTATACCATTATTGTAACATTCACGACTGGTTTTCTTTACTATGAGAAGTTTTTATTGTATAATGACATCAAAACGTTAGTATTATACAAAATAAGGGATATGAGTTTATGAAGAAGATTGCTTTTATTTTTCCGGGACAAGGTTCACAGTCAATCGGAATGGGAAAAGATTTATACGATAATAACGAAAATGCTAAAAAAGTTTTCGATACTGCAGACAGAGTTTTGAACAAAAGTATTACAACTTTATGTTTTGAAGGTCCGGAAGACAGTTTGAAACAAACAGTGAATACACAACCTTCAATCGTTACAATGTCTATTGCTGCACTTGAAGCATTGAAGTCAAAAATTGACATTACGCCATACGCAACAGCAGGTCACTCATTGGGTGAATATTGTGCAATGTACGCATCAGGGGTAATGGATTTGGAAACAACACTAAAAGCTATCCAAAAAAGAGCAGACTTGATGGGACAAACAAAAGGTGGCGCAATGGCTGCAATCTTGAACGCTCCGGAAGGCAGTGTTGAAAAAGCGTTGAAAGAAGCTTCAGAAGTTGGTTACGTTGACGTTGCAAACTACAATTCACCGGTACAAGTTGTAATCACAGGTGATGAAAACGCAGTTAAAAAAGCCGGCGAATTGCTAAGCGAAGCAGGAGCAAGAAGAGTTGTTCCTCTAGCAGTTTCAGGAGCTTTCCACTCTAAATTTATGGAAAAAGCAGGTCATGAATTTGCTGAATTTGTTTCTAATTTAGAAATTAAAAATGCAGAAATTCCTGTATTTACAAACGTTGATGCAACTGCAACAGTTTTGGGTGCAGAGTTCAAAAACAAAATGCCTCGCCAAATTTATTCATCAGTTCATTGGACACAAACAATCCAAAATATGGTAAATGAAGGCGTTGATACATTCATAGAAATCGGACCAGGAAAAGTTCTTGCAGGATTGGTTAAGAAAATTAATCCGGAAGTTAAAACTTTCAACGTTTTTGACGAAACATCGTTAGAAAACACTGTAAACGCATTAAAAGAAGATTTGTGCGGAGTGTAAATATAAATGAAGGTTGCGTTGCCTAAAATGTCGAAGTCGCCATATTACGAACCGGAACTTTACAAAAGGTGTCCTGATTTAATGCCTAGAGATATTTACTTGGCAACAGGCAGGGTAAAAACCCAAGAAGACATTGAGCGAGAATTTAACGAAACTTTCAAAATGACATTCAAAGAAAAAATAAACTTTTTAATAAAAAACTTAAAAGGAAAAATTAAAAAATATGTAGGTTAGGTTAAAACCTGACAGAGTAATAAGGAGAAAGAATATGACAGAAAGAAAAATTGCATTAGTAACAGGCGGTTCACGTGGTATCGGTTTGGCTTGTGCATTAGAATTAGCCAAAGCAGGTTGCGACATCATTATCAATGATATTTGCGAAGCAGAAAAAGCGCAACCGGCATTAGACGAAATCAAAGCTTGCGGTGCAAATGCTTATTTCTACAGATTTGACGTTTCAGATCCTGCTGCTGTACAAGAAAACGTTGATAAAATGATTGCAGAACATGGTAAAATCGACGTATTGTTGAACAATGCAGGGATTACAAAAGACGGTTTGTTCATAAGAATGGATATGGAACAATGGGAAAGAGTTATTAAAATTAACTTGACCAGTGCTTATTGCGTAACTCACGCAGTTATCAAATATATGATGAAGGCTCGTCAAGGTTCAATCATCAATATGTCAAGTATCGTAGGTCGTCACGGTAATGCAGGACAAGCAAATTACTCTGCTTCAAAAGCCGGTTTAATCGGTTTGACTCAAACTTTGGCAAAAGAATTCGGTTCAAGAAACATCAGAGTAAACGCAGTATGCCCAGGATTTATTCAAACAGCAATGACTAAAGACTTAGCTAATATTGACGATTACCTAAGCGCAATTCCTATGAAAAGACTTGGTACTCCGGAAGATATCGCAAAAGTTGTTAAATTCTTAGCACTTGATACAGATTATGTTACAGGTCAAGCAATCGAAGTTGCTGGCGGCTTGATGATATAATGCTGTAAAGTTTTATAACAAAACCCCACAGTAAGTGTAAATATCTTGCAAAAAAATATTTAACAAGGTATAATGGGTCAGAAAATGTATAGTAATACAAATAATAATGAGGAAAAAAGAAGATGAGTACATTAGAAACAGTAAAAAAAGTTGTAGTAGATCAATTAAGCGTTGATGAAAAATTAGTTACACCTGAAGCACGTTTTACAGATGATTTAGGCGCTGATTCTTTGGATACAGTTGAATTGGTTATGGCTTTAGAAGAAGAATTCAAATGCGAAATTCCTGATGAAGACGCAGAAAAAATTCAAACAGTTCAAGATGCAGTTACATATATTGACAGCAAATTATCTCACTAATTGAATTTTTGAATTATTCTAACTGATTTTATATTTGCGAGGGTGAGATATTATTATTTCATTCTCGCATTATTTATTACTAAGGGAAAAAGGGATATTACACATGAGTAAAAGAAGAGTAGTTATAACCGGTTTAGGTGCAGTTACACCTTACGGTGTGGGTGTTAATAAGTTTTGGGAAAGCTTAAAAGAAGGAAAAAGCGGAATTTCAACATCTGAATCTATTGATATTGACAAACACGTCGTAAAAATTTCAGGTGAAGTTAAAAATTTTAATCCGGAAGATTATATCGAACCTAAAAAAGCAAAGAAAATGGATAGATTTATCCAATTTGCAATGGTTGCCGCTGATGAAGCAATTAAAGATGCTAAAATCGAAGACCTAAACGGAATTGACCCATATAGAGTTGGTGTAATCGTTAGTTCTGCAGCAGGTGGTTTTAGAACTTTTGAAGAAAACCACAAAAGAATTATCGAAAAAGGACCAAACAAATGTTCACCATTTACAGTTCCAATGATGATTGTAAACATGGCATCAGGTAACATTTCTATGAAATACGGTTACAAAGGTATTAACAAAGTTGTTATTTCTGCTTGTGCAACAGGTACTCACTCTATCGGTGATGCATTCAGAGCAATTCAATGGGACGATGCAGACATTATGGTAGCAGGTGGTGCAGAAGCAACAATTTGTGACGTTGGTGTTGGCGCATTCTCAGCAGCAAGAACATTGTCAAAACGTAATGATGAACCTGAAAAAGCATCAAGACCTTATGATAAAGACAGAGATGGCTTTATTATGTCAGAAGGTTCAGCAGTTTTGGTTCTTGAAGAATATGAACACGCTAAAAAACGTGGTGCACACATTTATGCAGAAATTGTTGGATACGGTCAAACTGGAGATGCTTATGACGTTGTAGCACCGGCACCGGATGGCGCTGGAGCAATCAAAGCAATGGAATTTGCACTAAAAGATGCTCACATGGAACCAAAAGATATTCAATATATCAATACACACGGAACAAGTACCGGCTTGGGCGACAAGGCTGAATCAAATGCAGTTGCTCACGTATTTGGTGACAAAAAACAAAACCCTGATTTACTTGTTTCTTCAACAAAGAGTATGCACGGTCACATGCTTGGTGCAACAGGTGCTGCTGAAGCGATTGTTTGCGTAAAAACAATCAATGAAGACATTGTTCCTCCAACAATCAACTTGTTTAACCAAGATGAAGAAGTTGCAGACTTGAACTATGTACCATTCAAAGCGGTTAAAGCTCCGGTTCATGCAGCATTGTCAAATTCATTCGGATTTGGCGGTCAAAACGCTTCAATTATTATCAAAGAAGTTTAGTTTTGTAAGAACAAATTAATACAGAAAAAGAAGGTTCAAACTTTGAACCTTCTTTTTTATTCCGACAAATACAAAATTCTAAAAAACGACAAAACATCTCAAAAAGGTCACCCTGAACCTCGTTTCAGGGTCTCTTCATGTCAAAATAAAATAGGTATTAGCAAAAAACCAATACCTATTTACTCAAATTTTATTTATTTTCCGCTTTTCTTTTTTGTGCTGCCAAAATCTGATTTTTTAATGCGACACAAGCCTGCAAAGTTTTCTTACTAACTTCAAACATTGAAGCATTTTGACTATGAGAAACCTCAGCAGGAGCATCAATTCCCAAAGCTTTGGCTTGTTTTACTAATACAGGATACAAATGTATTAAAAATAAATGAGTCGAAAGTTTTAAAGGTATTTTTCCATTAAAATTCTTTATAACCTGATGTAATACCTGAGCAGCAGTGTCTGCATTTGGTAAGACAAATCCCTCAGATTTTCCGTTGATAAATTTTGTTACACTATCAGCATTATTCTTTATCTGTTGTGAAATAGGGGTAACAATACTATCATTTGGAATAAGATTTTTAGAAGTAGCAGTTTGAAGCTCTTTTGGAAGTGGCACTAACTCTTTTGACGCAGGCTTATTCATCTTAATCTTATCATCCACGGCTCCCATAAACCATTTTACCGCCAAATCTTCCTTGCTTTTTCCTGTGCGTTTACTTTCACGCTCAAGATAAACGGAAATTGATTTCATAGCATTTTCCAAAGAAATTGAATATTTAATCGTCTTGCCGCCTTTATCCTTGACAAATTCATTCCAAACAGATGCACTGATTTTTTTGTCTTTTTTACCATCAGAAATATCCAATACATTTGAAATACCTTTAGCCAAATTGGCTTTTGATGCTTTTAAATTTTCTACGCTCATTTTTATACTCCTCGTTTTGTGACCTCACAGCTTTATAAAAACTTTCAGAGTATAAGAATTGCTCCGCCCCGCCACACCATACCATACCATACCATAAGGCAATTATAGCAATGGTTTTGAGGATTTAAAATTCGATTTAACATTTCGTAACATTTACTAAGAATTTGAAAAATTAGAGAAGAAAATAGCAAATACGCGTTCAATACCCAACATAAAAACAGACTCTGAATCACCGAGTAGGAACAAAAAATTAAGTTTCGACTTCATCTCAACTTATTTTCTAGTCAGTTCAGAGTGACTATTTGGTGCGCCTAGCAAGGTTTTTGTCATTGGAGAAAACTTAGAAAATTTTTGCGAATGGAATGAGCAAATATATTTTCTTGTTATTCAGAATCTGTTTGAAATTCTCACACAGGTTCGCTTTGTAAGAATCTGCTATAAAGAATAACGCCGTCGGCATAGCAATGCCGACCTACTTTTCCAGTGGAAAAACCTAACGAAAAAGTCACCCTGAACTGGTTTCAGGGTCGCTTCATGACAAGGTTTTACAAGGGTTTTAGGGACTAAATTCTTTGTTTTATTTTGATTTTAGAAGAGATGCTGAAATAAATTCAGCATGACTATTGATGGGCTTGCAAGAGATACGTCATTGGAGAAAACTTAGAAAATTTTTGCGAATGCAATGAGCAAATATATTTTCTTGTTATTCAGAATCTGTTTGAAGCACCTCACCGTAGGTTCGTTGGTTCGCTTTGTAAGAATGTGTTTTATATTTCAATATTAAACACATTTTCTAAGCCCAAACGTAGGTCTCGGCATTGCCTGACACTTAAAATTATGTCAACATAATACAATTCGCAAAAAGAAATTCCGGATTACGAGCCGGAATTTCTTAATTTGATAATATCTTGATAACTTAATAATTTTCTTTGATTTGTAGCAGATGGCCCATCTCCGAACCATTCATCAATAAAATTACCTATTTTTTTACAAGTTTTTTTGGTTGACTTAACAACATCCAAATTATTAAAGGAATCATTAATCTTTGAAACACTTTTTTTAATATTGTCAACTGTACTTACGATTTTACCATTTCTTAAAAGAAAATGCTCATAACGATCTGCACGATTATATATTTCTTCGCCAGAAAAACTATGATGTTTAATTTTTCGTCCAATACCAGCCCTTATATCTGTAGGAACAGTGTAATAAGCCAGTTGTCGGCGAACGCTTTTCCCTTTCTTGGTAACATACTCACAAACACTTTTTCCAACAGCACACCCCTTTGAAGAAACTTCTATAATTGACATTTTTACCTTCCTTTTTTATATTCTAGTAACCTACACTTATATTAAAACAGGTAATTATATAGAATTGCCTCGCTCCGCCCCGCCACACCATACCATACCATACCATACCATAAAGCAATTATATCAATGATTTCAGCGATTTTAAATTCAACTTAATATTTCGTAATATAGATGTTTTTTATGAACTCATATTGCAAAAGTGATAAAATTATTGCTTATAAAACAGGCTATTCTTCCCCTTCGAAATCAAAGATTTCGGTTCCACAGCTAGCGGGGCACATCATAAAACGTAGGTCTGTAGGTCTCGGCATTGCCTGACAATTAAAATCATGCTGTCGGCATAGCAATGCCGACCTACTTTTTCAGTGGCAAAACCTAACGAAAAAGTCACCCTGAACTGGTTTCAGGGTCGCTTCATGACAAGGGTTTACAAGGGTTTTAGGGACTAAATTCTTTGTTTTATTTTGATTTTAGAAGAGATGCTGAAATAAATTCAGCATGACTATTTGGTGAGCTTACCAAGTGTTTCGTCATTCTGAAAACTTAGAAAATTTTTGCGAATGCAATGAGCAAATATATTTTCTTGTTATTCAGAATCTGTTTCAAAATATAACAAAGTTCTTTTCATTCTGTGTAAACAAATTAGACATATCAAATAAAATCTTTTATAATAAAATAGCAAAAAATAATATTGAACAATTTTATATAAGTATGAACCTGATAGATAGCGCAATTATCAAAAATAACTTAACTACAAACCTCAGAAACTGGGCTGATAGTGTCGAAATTCCATCACTAATAGACTCAGTGACATTTGACTTGTATGATAGCAACAATCCGTTTAAAAAAACATTTACCAAAGACGAAATCCACAACACTCCAATGCGAATTCTTGCCAATACAGGAACAAAAGTAGGTTCAGAGTTTTTTTCTGCATTCACAAATCCGTACTATTTAACCCACAAAGTTACACAAGTGCCTGTTTTATACCAAAGTGTTGTAAACACCTACAAAAACGCTACACAAGGCGAGAATTAACCTCTAATTGCTTTTAAACAATCCGCACGTTCTACTAAAATTTGTGTACCTTGCTCAAGATTTTTAACAGAAACTTTGTTGTTTGCAATTTCATCTTCGCCTAAAATTAGTGCAAATTTCGCAACTTTTGACGCTTTTTCAATTTGTTTGTTGAATTTTTTACCTGCTAAATCAAACTCGATATTCAAACCTTGATTTCTCAATTCTTCGGCAAGCAAAAATGCATCTGTAGAAGATGATGACACAATATAACCGTCTAATTTTTCAGGTTCAACATGTGGAATGAGGGAGATTAATCTTTCCATACCCATTGCAAAACCAATAGCCGGAGTAGGTTCACCGCCAAGTTGTCCAACCAAACCATCATAACGACCACCACCGCAAACTGCATTTTGAGAACCCAAATTATTTGACTTAATTTCAAATACTGTACGGTTGTAGTAGTCTAAACCTCTTACCAAAAGTTTGTTTTCAACGTATTTCACACCCAATTTATCTAAATATGCTTTCACTGTTGAATAATGTTCTGCACATTCATCGCAAATAAAATCAGAATTGATTACGGCTTGAACTTCCGGTTTTTCAAAAATTTTCTTACAAGATTCAACCTTACAATCTAATAGACGAAGCGGATTTTTGTCATAACGTTTTTGACAATCTTCGCAAAGTTCGTCAAAATAAGGTTTTAGAACTTCTTTTAATTTTGTTTTAAATTCATCACGACATTTTGGACAGCCAAGCGAATTTATTTCAACTTCCAAATCATTTAGCCCGAGAGATTTCAAGAAATTTGTAGCCATCAAAATAACTTCCGCATCGGCAGAAGGTTGCTTGATACCAAACATTTCAACCCCAACTTGGTGGAATTGTCTTTGGCGCCCTGCTTGCGGACGTTCGTAACGGAACATCGGGCCTTTGTACCACAATTTTACTGGCGCAGACAAACGGCTCATACCATTTTCAATATATGCACGCACAACACCTGCAGTATTTTCAGGTCTAAGCGTGATTGAACGGTCACTTTTTTCAAACGTGTACATTTCCTTGTTCACGATATCCGTTGTATCGCCAACACCACGAGCAAACAATTCTGTCACCTCAATAATCGGTGTTCTGATTTCTTTGAACCCGTATTTTGAAAAAACTTCATTTGCTTTTTGTTCTACAAAATGCCACATATTAATATCTTGTGGCAAAATATCCTTTGTTCCTTTTAATACTTTTAAAATCTCAACCATAAAAAAATTATATAATTTCAATAACTAATGTCAAATTGCCACCAGAATATACAAAAAATATAAGGTGGGAAAAGTAGAATAATTCCCACCATTAAAATTTTATTAGGCTTCTTTATGCGCTTCGCAGATAGAATCTGTTATAAAGAATAACGCTGTCGGCATGGCAATGCCGACCTACTCTTTCAGTGGCAAAAACTAACAAAAAAGTCACCCTGAACTGGATTGTCGCTTCATGACAAGGTTTTACAAAGGTTTTAGGAACTGAATTCTTTGTTTTATTTTGATTTTAGAAGAGATGCTGAATCTCCGCACTCGCATTAAACGTGCCTTCACTTCGTTTCGCACTCTGCTCGTGCTGTTCAGCATGACTATTGGTGAACTTACCAAGAACGTAGGGTGGGAAAAGCGTGAGCGGTTCCCACCACTAAAACTAAAAATAAAAACACTACAGGCAATAAAACTCACCTGTAGTGTCTGTTCTCGGTTGTTCAAAATATCGGTTCATGCTATCCGATAACAACCGTTTCATATCCTGCCGCTTTTTCGCATGCCCGCATAGTCACGGGGTAACTCGGCTTTTTGGATACAAAAACTTTATTCATCTGAATTTATTGTCAACTTTTTAGGTTCCTTTGTCTGTGGATGCTCTTTAGGTACCGTAATTGTTAATATTCCGTTTTTATAATCTGCTACAGCCTCTTCCGCTTTTATCGGTTGGTCAAAAGAAATTGTTCTTTGGTACTGTCCATATCGGAATTCTGACGTATAGTATCTTTTGTGTTCATTTTCTTCTTTTTTCTCTTCTTTTGTTTCTGCTGTGATTGTCATAAAATCATTATCCAACTCGACTTCAATATCTTCCTTTTTAACCCCAGGAAGTTGAACTTTTACCTTATAATTGTCGTTACATTGTGTAATTTCTATTGCAGGGCGCAAGATTGCATTTTTAATCGCCTCTATCGGATGAGGAAAATGATGCGAAAATACTGTATCATTTAAAAAATTATCAAGTTCTCTATGAATATTATCAAAATAAACTTCAGGTTCTCTTATCATAAGATTATTTTTCATGGTTTGCTCCTTTCTTTATCAGGATATGAAATTGCGAGTTTTATTTCATTACTCTTATGGTTAGTTTTTTGTACAAAAAATATTAAACAAAATATCAATGGAAAATCTTTTTAATTGGCAGTACTTTTACTACAAAGGAGAAATTTATGACTTGTAAATTATTGTTTTTTGACTACAGAAAATCAGAAGAAAAATTCTTTTCACGTAATAATTTTGAAAACTTTGATATAAAATTTTATCGACACAGTTTAAATAAAGATACAGTAAAAAATTTACCTCAAGAATTGCTTGACAAAACAACAATTGTAAGTGTTTTTATCACCTCTGAAATTGATAAAGATGTCATTTCAAAATTCAAAAACCTGAGAGTTATCTCAACCCGTTCAACCGGTTATGACCATATTTGTGTAAATTCTTGTACCGACAGAAATATTACACTGATAAATGTTGAAAATTATGGACGACTTCCTGTTTCTCAATTCACAATCGGTTTGATAATAATGCTTATTCGCAACATTTTGCCCTCTATCGCAAAAGTTCCGGACAATACTTTTTCAGTCGAAAATTTCATAGGTTCAGATTTGAATAGTCTGACTCTGGGAATTATCGGAACCGGTTCAATCGGGTCTGCCGTTGCTCAATACGCAAAATGTCTTGGTATGAAAGTTCTGGCTTATGACAAAAACTGCAATGCTGAACTTGAAAAAAATGAGTTTGTAAAATATGTTGAAATGGAAGAATTATTAACTCGTTCTGACATTGTTTCTCTTCACTTGCCTTATACTCAAGGCAACACAAAAATGTTTTCATACACTCAATTTGATATGATGAAGAACAATTCATATTTTATCAACGTTTCAAGGGGTGAATTAGTCGACAATAATGCGTTATTAAAAGCGCTCGATAATGGTAAGTTGAAAGGGGTCGGCTTAGATGTCGTTTCTTGTACGGAAGCATCTTCTGAATGGGAAAAAATCGAAAAATCTTCTATTTATTGCGTTGACAAATCTAAAATTATCAAACGACTTTTGCAACACCCAAACGTAATTATTACTCCTCATATCGCATACAATACGCAAGAAGCAATTGATTATATTCTAAAAACAACATTTGAAGGTATTTCTGACTATCTGTCAGGCGGTTTTAAACATCGAGTGGTATAAGTTTATTTGATTAAAAACGGTTTTATTGCTAAAGCAATTAAAATTAATCCACCGGAAATCTCTAACGCTCTTGAAGAAAGACGTTTAATACAATTTCCGCAAACAAAACCTAGTATTGACATCAAAAACGAAGCCAAACCTATAATGCAACAAGCCATTAACAAATTTGTATTAGTCAATCTTAGCGTTACACCTGATACTAAAGCATCAATACTTGTTGCAATACCAAGCCCAATCAAACAACGGAAACCTATACAAGCCGCTTCTTCCTTTTCCGGCTCAAAGGATTCCAGTATAAATTTCATACCCAAAATGAAAAATATACTAAATACAATCCATTTGCTGAACGGGACTAAAAAATCATACAATTTATTAGTTCCAACATAACCAATAATTGGCATCAAACCTTGAAATAACCCCATAGATAATGCAAGACAAAACGAATTTTTTCTTTTATTTGTCTTAAAAATAAGCCCTTGAGAAAATGACACGACCACACAATCAATCCCCAATGCTATGGCTAAAAATATTACTTCAACTAAACTCAATTTCTACCTCAAATAAACGTTTCCACGGGAAACTATATTTTACATTCACTGAATTCAGTGTAACATCTTCTAGAACTTTTTCAAAGGATTTCATTTCTTTTGCTAAAATATTTTTCTCAGGAGATTTTAATTTTTGGCGCACATTTGCTTGATAAGCCCAATCATCTAAAAATCTTGTCAGTTGAACTTTTTCAAACGCATTTTGATTATATTTTTTGGCAAAAATTTTCATCTTGGCACACAAAATCAAACTGCCCAAACTATTTGCAGACGTATTCCAAGCAGAATATCCATAGAAATTTTTATCAATAATTTTATTTTTAAACAACTCTTTGACAAAATTATTATCTGCACCATTCGCAAAGCGTACATCTGCAATCATATAAGGTTTATTAGGCGCTGCAAAACTTCTATCAAAACCTTCCGTGTCAATTTTCATAACAATTTCGCCCTGATGATGCTTAAAATTGTTTATATACAAAATAACATCCGCATTTTTTTCATCTGCAATTATACAATTGGCAAGTTCTAGTTGACCTTTTACAGAATTTTCAATACTCACATCTTCATAGTTGGAAATCAAATTTTTATACTCAGGTTCTAAAAATACCGGACAGACTTTCATTTGTTTACCGATTACTCTAGACAATAAACTTAACGGAATTTCGTCAGCACCAGTTTTTGTATACCCACCCAATGATTCAAGTTCTTGCGCTTCCATAACATTTAGCCCAAACTCGGCACAATCATCTTTTGAAAACACCAAAGTATCCAAAAGTCCTTCCTTTTGCCACTCAAGATAAATCTTATTTATTTCAAAATTACGAGTTCTTGTTTTTATATAATCATCAAGAATTTCTTGTGGAATATCAGAACATTTCTCTTCGCCATTTTTGTGAAAATTATAAGAATAAGTAAAGATTTTTTTGCCATATTCTGACCAATATGTTTTTTCTTCTTCATTATAATTGTTATTGGAAATCCGCATAATACTTGACACGGCTAAAATTCTACATTTTTTTTCCAGCAAAATTTCTTTTAACTCTTCCACTCTTTTTTGAATTTGTGAAAATGTTTCAGGACAACGTCTTGAAGGTATCAAACCACCATAAGCCAAAGTATCAAGCGCCAAAATCATTCCATCTAGATTGTTCAAACCTTTTAACCACGTAAAAATATTTTCAATATTAGCATTTTTAGTTAAATCCCCCAAATCAGTACGGTCAGGCAATACCAATTCGAAATCTTCATCAATTTCAGAAATCAATTTCGGCAACGTGTAACACACGGGTCTATTATCAATAGGTACAAATGCAATTCTCATAACCTTATTTTAGCCTGATTTTTGAAATTAGCAATATATTTACATATTTTATGCTAAAATTTTGATATTATGATTGATAAATCTCCGGAAAATATTAAAAGTTTATTTAATGAAATTGCGCAATATTACGACAAAGTTAACAACTTCATTTCACTTGGAACTCATTATTTTATTAAATTTCTTGCCTTAAAAACACTAGAAATAAAACCAAGAGCAATGGTTTTGGATATTTGTTGCGGAACTGGTGATTTTACTCAACTTGTGCAAAAGTTTTATCCCAGAGCAAAAATTATTGGAATTGATTTTTCTCAAAACATGTTGAAATTAGCAAAATTAAAAAATCCTAAAGGCGTATTTTTGCAAGCAGATTGTACAAATTTACCATTCAAAGATAATGATTTTGACTACGTTACAGCAGGTTTTGGCTTGAGAAATGTAAAAGACAGAATTAAGGCAATTTCTGAAATTTATCGGGTTTTGAATGATGATGGAAAGTTTTTACATCTGGATTTTGGCAATCATAACAAATTTAGCAAGGTTTTCGATATTATCGTTCCGATTTTTGCAAAATTTTTAAAATTAAACACTGAACATTATAAATACCTAACCGCATCAAAAAATGAATTTCCGGAACCTGATGAACTCATAAAAGAATTTGAAAATACCGGATTTACACTCGTCAAAAGAAAAGATTTTTTATTTGGTTCAATTTCTGCCCAAATTTTACAAGCAAAAAAATTCTAAAAAAAATTATTTATACCAAGTGTAAAACGCAAAGTTAAAATATTACAAAATGTTAAGACCTACTGAAACTGGCATAATTACGCATTATTAGTGGCTTTACACCATAATATTTAATAAGTATATAGCAAAAAATTTTCTTGAACATTTTTATTACCTGTAAATGTAAATATGCAAAAGGTGAATAAATGACTGAACAAATTTTAAGACAAGTAAATTTTCCTGACAACTATGCACTAACTCAAAACCACCCCCACTCAAGATGCAGCCTTAATCTGGGAGATGGGGACAGAAATTTGGCATTACGCAAAAAATGGTTTGATGGAAGTTTTGACGATTTTCCAACCCGTGAAAAAATTTATTTCAAAAATGGTGATATTATGCACACCAGTGCCGGTGGAGCATACACAGCACTAATTCCACAAAATGGAACTGGGTCTTTTGTAATTTATGACAATGGAATTACTGTTAAGGGTGAAATGAAAAAAGGTAGAATTGCTAAACTGAATGATTTTTATGAACTTGGCTCACCTTCAAGATTTGAATTTTCACAACTGTTGGAAGAACAAAGCAGTTCTACAACACGCAAAAATATAGAAACAGTTTTAGAAATGGCTAAAAAAGGCAGTCTAAAATTGCAGAATTTAACAAGTGTAATCCTCAAAAAAGTTCTGCAGTTTTTGCCTAAATAGAATTTTGTAAATCCTTCATAATTTTTATAACTTGTTCGTGAATTTCCTCAATAGAACCCGTTGAATTTACGACTTTAATTCGTTTTGGTTCATGTTTTGCCAGTTCAAGATAACCGTTTCGAACTCTATTAAAGAATTCATTTCCGGCACTTTCCATACGGTCTTTTTCCTTGCCAACTCTTTTCATAGAAGTTTCTATGTCAATATCAAAAACCAAAGTCAAATCAGGAAGCAAACCTCCTGTAGCAAGAGTATTTAGTTGCTTTATCTCTTCAATATCCAACCCTCTGCCATAACCTTGATATGCAACAGAACTATCAATGTGCCTATCGCATAACACGATTTTTCCTGATTCAATTGCAGGTTTGACAATTGTATCAATATTTTGCGCTCTATCTGCCAAGAACAAAAAAGATTCACACCGTTCTGATACAACACCGTCATAATTCAATAGAATTTCTCTGAACTTTTCGCCCAAGCCTTTTCCACCCGGTTCTCGTGTGACTAAAACATTGTAGCCATTTTTTTCCAAATATTCTTTCAACAAGTTCAATTGGGTAGTTTTTCCACAACCGTCAGCCCCTTCAAAAGTAATAAACAATCCTTTTTTAGTCACAAACAACTCTCCTTTAAAAAAGAATAAAGCAGCCCGTAAGCCGTGTTCTGTTTTAGATAATCATCTATCTGGTATTAGGATTACTCCTAATCTCTAGCGATTTTTCCGAAGTTGGCGAACAACCTTTATAACCTTCGATTCAATCTTGCATCTGACCGGGGTTTACCTAGCCGGTACCTTCCGATACCGCTGGTGAAGCTCTTAACTCACCGTTGCACCATCGCCTGTGATATAAAATCCATTGGCAGTCATCATTTCTGTGGCACTATCCACCGACTCACATCGTCCGGAGTTTCTCCGGCGGTCTGTTCTTAGATGCACGGACTTTCCTCACTCATAAAAATAAGCGCGATTATCCGACTACTTTATTCAATGTCATTCTAGCATAAATTTTCATTTTCGGGAATCTTTTTGTAAAACTTTATGGACAAATGGAAACTTAAAACTTATCAACCATAAATTTTTGAGGCTCGTAAGACGGTTCATAGTTGGCAATTTCTTCCATTGCAATTCCTGATGCTGCAAAATCCTGTGCTGCGCCAACTTCATCACCCAAATTTTTTCTTGCCCAACCACGCTCAGCATACGCTGATTTTAATTCTTTGGTAAACATTTCTTTGTTATCACCGACAAATTGAATTAGCGAATTGTAATTATTTACCGCAAGTGAATAATCCTGCATCAAATACAAAATATAAGCCAAGTCACTTGAAATATAAAACTGATTTTTTACATCAGTTTCATCAAGCGATGCCAGTAAATCTTCATAATCTTGAATAATATTATCCGTAATATTATTTTCAATTTTAAATATTGATTTTACCCACAACATTTGAGATTTATACAAAATTGAAAGTTTCTTTTTGGCTAAATATTCATCAAATAACGCCAACGCTTCTCTTGCCGTTCCGATTTTCTTTTGTAAAAGCAGCAAATTTGCAAATCTGGTACTATCTTTTTGTGTAAACTTATGGCCAGACAAAACTATAACTGTTTTGTAATCTTCAAGAGCACCGGCATAATCTTTTTCCATAAATTTACTAAATGCTCTCATATCAAATATTCTTTCGTTTTCCGGATAAAGCGAAGTATAAATATTTGAAAGTGCTAGTGCTGTTTTGCAATGCAGATGTTTTGGTGTTAAATTCATTTTTATTGAAAATTGCAAAATTAACGCCGGCAAAAAATACAGTGCTAAAATAATCAACAAAGCAATCACTTTTGACTTAAACAGTGACACATATTCATCTGTTTTATGTTTCGGAATTGGTGGTTCAAATTCGCAAAGTTCGTACGCACCAAAACTTTTCATCAAAACTTCACTATAAAGTGATGATAAATAAATTCTTACACCCAAAATAATTCCAAGGCATAAAAATTCAAACAGTAGCAAATTCCAAATCGAAAAATATAAATGAATAAAAATAAAATACAAAATTACAGGGGTTAGAAAAACAACCCACTTGAAACATTTATCTAACTTAAATCTATATTCCAAAACCTTGCCAATATTTGCTTTAGGGAAATTGGCACGATACAAACATCCGGTATTTTCAAACCAGCAAAAATTACGAAAAACAGACTCCCCGTCTTTATCCGTATAAAATAGCAACGGATTACTCAAAATTTCAAGAAAATTCTTCCTCATAACCACCTTTGCAAATTAACCAACTTCAGATATTACACCCAATTCTTTTTCAAACTCATAAACTTCAGTTGAAATATTCAAATTGTCTTTCACATCAATAACATCAAGCCCTCTAAACTTGTAAAGGACGTTTATTTTTGAAGGATTTAAAGCGTGTTCTTTTGCCAAAATTGCCCCAATAATCGCTTCAAGATGTGACATTGGCATCATATTCACAGGTAAATCCTCAAAACCCCATTCCAACTTCAATGCTTGTTGCAAAAACTTGCAATCTGCAGGAGAACGGTCTTTATAACACGAATTCAAATGTAAACTCTGTCTTGTCATATAAATATCAAAACGATTAACTGTAATTCCTCGAGCCGCAAGTTCGCCAAAGTATTCAGAACCTCTATTTGAATGTCTTTGTGTCCAATTGTCACGGTTAGGAATATTTTTATTTGTCGCAACCAACTGATAAGGCTTTGATAAAATTCTCCATTTACCTTCCAACATAGTTCTGTCAGATGGTACTGAAACACAAATTTTGGAATTATTTAATGATGAAAAGTTCTCAAAAAAGAACTTTACATCATTCATTTTGTACAATTTATCAATAAGAATAATGTTGTTATCCTCATCAATAACCGCAACACCTGAATCCATATTAGAACCTGAAGCAAGCGAAAGTCCTATATAATAATTCATTCCATTCTCCTAATCCATCAATTTGGTTGTAATAAGAGGTCCGTCTTCTGTTGCAATAACTGTGTGTTCAAAGTGAGCAGAAGGTTTTCCGTCTTTTGTACTTACCGTCCAGCCATCATCTGCAACGACAACATCATCACAACCTAAATTCAACATAGGTTCAATTGCAATAGCAGTATTAACCTTAATTAAAGTATTATCGCCTACACTGTAATTGAACAAGAACGGATCTTCGTGCATCTCATGACCAACACCGTGACCGCCGTATTGACGTACAATACCGTAACCGCCACGTACAGCAACCGCTTCAACCGCTTTTGAAATATCATCAAGAACATTTCCCGGACGCATTTGTTCAATACCGGCATACAAAGATTCTTCCGTTGTTGTCATCAATTTGTCAACTTCAGGTAAAACCTTACCAACACGGTAAGACCAAGCACTATCACCTACCATACCACCATAAGTGGCACCAACGTCAATAGCGATGATATCACCTTCTTTTAAAATTGCTTTTTCTGATGGGATACCGTGAACGACTTGTTCATTAATTGATGTACAAATACAAGCAGGAAATCCTGAATAACCTAAAAAAGTAGGAATTGCACGGTTTTCCTTGATTATTTTCATTGCAATACTGTCTAATTCTTTTGTAGAAATTCCAGGTTCTACAACCTCTTTCATTTTTTGGTGAACAAGAGCAACAATATGTCCTGCATGGCGCATTCTCTTGATTTCATCTCTTGATTTTTTCGTTATCATAATAATTACCCTCACCTAAACTATAGCACAAATTGCACACTTTAGGCAAGTTTGAAGCATTACGACAGATAGAATTTAAAATATTATAAAATTCGACAACCCCATTATATATTGTCGTTCAGCAAAATTCATGCTACAATTGTTATTGTAATAAAGGTGTTAAGGGATTTATGTTATGTGGAGCAAATTAAAGGAGCAATTTAACCTTTTAAAATTAGAAAAGAAACGCTTATATTTGATTACAAATTCCGATAATTTCAATTCAAAAGATGAATTTTTGGACGCTATTGCTTCCACTTTGCAAGGTGGAGTTGATATTATTCAACTCAGAGAAAAAAATGTTCCTGATAGTGTCATTGTGGACTTAGGACTAAAAATAAGAATTCTATGTGATGAATTTGGAGCAACTTTTATTATAAATGACAGACTTGATATAGCACAAATTGTAGAAGCCGATGGCGTTCATCTCGGACAAAATGATATTTCAATTCAAGATGCAAGAGCGGTTCTCGGAGCAAACGCAATAATCGGCAAAACCGTTTTTTCTCGTGAAGATATTACTAAAGCCATAGAAGATGGCGCTGACTATTTGTCATTAGGTCCTGTAGCACCGGAAAAGTCAAAACTTCAAAATGCGGTAAATATGGAACTTGTATATATGGCAAACAAGGATTCTAAAGTTCCAGTTTTTCAATTTGGAATAATGGACAAAGATTGCATAAGCGAACTAACTTATAATGGTGCAAAAAGAATTATTGTTTCCGATGAATTGATGTGCGCAAAATCTCCGGAACAAGCCGCAAGAAAAGTTCTTTCATATTTGCCCTAGTTTAAACATTTGTTGTCAACGATGGAGCAATAGAAATAAATTGACGAACTAAATCTGTATCCCATTGAGTTCCTGCACCGTCTTTTAGGATTTGACAAGCAGTTTCAATAGGTAAACCTTTTCTGTAAGGTCTATCACTAACAAGAGCATGGTAAGCATCTGCAATTGACACAATACGTGCTTCTAGCGGGATTTCATTACCTTTCAAGTGTTCAGGATAACCTTTACCATCAAGTCTTTCGTGGTGATATTTAACAATAGGAATCAAGTCCCTCAAGGCTTCATTTGGCGCCAAAACTTTTTCAGCACCGATTGTAGGGTGTTGTTTCATGATTTCCCATTCTTCATCAGTCAATTTTCCTGGTTTCTTCAAGACACTTTCAGGAATTCCGATTTTACCAACATCATGAAGCAATGCACCGATTTTGATACGTTCAACCTCATGTTCCGGCAAATTAACAGTCCTTGCAAGAGCTTCAGCATATCTTGAAACTGAAGTTGAGTGACCTTTTGTATATGGATCTTTGGCATCAATTGCGCCGGCAATTGATGTAACCATTTCCATCAGGTGATTGTGGTTAATTATTTCTTCTTGGTTAAACTTATGTACAAGTTCTTCTTCAAAATTGATACCAATTTGAGAATGACGTTTTGCCAAAACTTCTGCAAACGAATTTAACGCAACATCGTCCCAAAAATTGAAATCTGAAGAACTTACAATTGCAGACATACCTTCTTTGTAGCCTTTTGCTTGTGAAATAAACATTGCCTGTTCTGTCAAAATAAGTAATTTCTCTTGATCAATAGTACATTCAGGGAATGTCGAAATACCGACAGAAACCTTCAATGGGCCAACATCATCAACATAACAGCAAGATAGACAATAAGTAATATATTCTGCCAAATATTTTGCATCTTTTGTATTTGTATTTGGCAAAATTACCGCAATTTCATCACCGCCATATCTGCCGGCACAGTCATTTGTTCTAATATTTTGTTTAATCTTGTCTGCAAGAGTCTTGATAACTTCATCACCTTTTGCGTGTCCTAATTCTCTGTTAATCTTAGAAATGTTATTAACATCAAACATAATAATAGACAATGGCGTATTGTTTTGTTTCGCTTTTTCAAGTTCTTTTGCCAAAATTTCTTGGAAGCCTCGGTGATTGTACAACGAAGTCAAAGTATCAGTATTTGCATATTTACTAGTACTTTCCAACAATTGAGCATTGTGAATATACATACCTGCATAATTTGAGAAAAAGTTGATAATATTCACATTGATATTAGAAATATTTTGCCCAACAAGCATTACACCGATACATTTGTTGACCGAAATCATAGGAACGATAACAGAATCTGTCTTTACCAAATATGGAATATTCAAATAATCCAAATTATCCTTATCAATTATATTCTTTGTCTTGAAACACTCTACAATAGGATTGGCATCGTCTGATAAGAAAATCTTGGAAGAATATGTATTTCCACCTTGTCCATAGACTTTCAAGTTAATACATTTAGATTTTTCATGCAACAACCCAAAACCGACAAATGACCATTTCAAATGACCTACAAAAACTTCGCTCAATTTGCCGAACAAATCAACCATGTCTTTGTTATCTTGAAATGCATCGGAAATCTCTTTCAAAATTTCAAAATAATTTACACCGGAAACATTTTTAATCGTATTTGCAGCATATTCTGAATTGTTTTGACGTTGTCTTGTTCTTGAGGTGTTGAAATTGTTAATCGTTTCAACAATGTTGCTAAAACTGCTTTCTTCTGCAACAGACAAAGGTTTTATTAAATCATTAAGCTTTTTCTTGGTTTTAGATATTTTTTCAGATAATTTCGACTTAGTAACAGAATTTTGTGGCACAGAAATCATCTTCAACCCTTCTATCGGACTTTTTACCTTCGGGATTGATGTTGAATTTTTCTTTCCACTACTTTTAGCTTTATTATTTATTGTTTTTTTATTTTCTGTATTTTCCAAAAGCTTCTACACCTGTTATCTGTTCATCTCTGTATAACAATCGTGAAGATTATTTTTTGACAATTTCCCGTACAGAGTTTACATTACTATACAATTCTACACCATACTATACTCAATACGCAATACTTTAAACAGACGGGAATTACTCAATCTGAGATTAATTCATTTTATTGTTCTACTACACTTATAGTATAATTCATTTTTATTGATTTTTCTAGGGTTCAAAGAAGGATTATGAATATATGTAACAAAATAATTCAAAATCATAAAGTTTTTTCAAAAATTTCCGATAGTAAATTTGTACTTAAAAACTAAATGAACAAACTAAGGAGTGTGGCAATGTCAGAAAAAAAGATTATGGACGTAGAAGATTTAATGATTGATTATGCAGAAATGACAAGTTTTGATTTCGGTTCTCTTTCTCGAGAAGAAATGAATACTTTGAATAAAATTTCCGATAATGAATATTACAAAAAGCCTATTGCGTTTAAATACGGAAACTTCAAATTGATGGATTTTTTCCATTCATTGATTACTGAAGACTAATAGCAGTTGATTTGGAGATATGTGAAATGATAGAAGATAAAGAGTTTTTTGAAAATGGCGGTTTTTCACCGGAATGGGCAACAGATGCGCAACCGATTGAAACTCCACAAGCAAAAATTCAATTTAAAGATGAAGAAACCTTACTTAAAGAATTACATGAAATAAAAGAACGGATACATGAAATTCGGGCTAGAGAGTGGCAACTGGCAAAATTGCTGGAATTCCACAACCACAAATTAGCCACAGAATAACGACTACCAGACAGAACTACACAAAAATTTTACCCCACAACAATGATGTTGTGGGGTTTCGTTAAGCGGTTTTTCGCTGTTTTTCGGGTTCACCTACTGTTTGAAGCAACGAATCAATCACCTTGGGCATTTGGCAGATAAACGAATAATTTCCTCTACCGATTGAACATTGCTTGCAATCACACTCCAAATCGTAACATTCTAGCGCTTGTTCCGTCCAATTTTGAGTAATTGACTCAGAAATCTCCTGAACACAAGACTCATATAAATCAACGTTTTCCGATACAATTCTTTCCATACCAACTCTCCAAATTCAGACCACTCATAGATATTTTAAACTATGAAAATGTATAATTTATCCTTCATTTGATGGAAATTAATGCAACAAAAAGCCCCTCTTTAACAGAAGGGCTTTTTGTATGTTATAAACAACTTATTTATTCTTTTTCATTGTTTTTTCTCTAACTTTGCTTGCATTACCACCAGTAGCGTAATCCATTTGTTTTGATAATTTCTTTTGAATTTCTTCCGGATTGAAGCTTGAATCTACATATTCAATCTTAGCATTTTTCTTAGCAGCAACCATCAAATCATCAAGAGCCTTAACTTGTTTTTCCATAACCAAGTGATCTTTAATGCCTGATTTTGCTTTTTCATAAGGTGTAATTCCTGCAGCACGTCTATCTTGAACATAAATAATATGATATCCGAACTGAGTTTGTACAACATCAGAAATTGAATCAGGTTTTGCGCTGAATGCAACATTTGAAAATTCTGGAACCATTTGGTCTTTTGCAAAGAAGCCTAAATCTCCACCACGTTGAGCGCTACCTGGGTCTTCTGAGTATTTTTTAGCATATTCTGCAAATTTTGTTTTATCTGCTTTTAATTCTTTATCTAATTTGTCTGCTAATGCTCTCTTTTCAGCCAATTTAGCATTAACTTTTGCTTTTAAGTCTTTGTCAGAAATTTGTTTTTTAGATTGGCTTTTAATTTCTTCACTGATTTGGAAAGGATTTGCACCAATCAAGATGTGTGAAGCACGAACTTTGTCCGGATTTTTGAATTTGTCAGGATTTTGTTTGTAGAAGTTTTCACAATCTTTATCAGTAACTTTAATATTACCTGCAGAATCAGCAAGTTTTTGCATTTTTACTTGGTTTTTCAAGTCTTTTTTGAATTGAGCAACTGAAACACCGTTATTTTTCAAAACTTCTAACAATCTATCTCTGCCGCCCATTTGGTCGATAACTTTTTTCATTGCAGCATCAACATCTTTGTTTGTTACTTTGATACCACGTTTTGCTGCTTCTTGTTCTAAAAGTTCTTGAACAATCAATTGATTTACAACTCTTTGTTCTGTCATCAAATACAAAAAGCCTTCTTTGTTACCTTTCAAATCTTCAGGTTTGCCAAACGGACTTTGAGCAAGATTTTGATCCATCAAGTTGTCATATTCTGCTTGAGTAATTGCTTTGTCATTGATTTTTATAACCGCATTTTGGTCTTTAATACCACAACCGGCAAATAAAACAGTTGCAACAGCAAGTGTCGCCAATAGTTTTGAATATTTCATATCCCTCTCTCTTTCTTTTAATACTCGTAACTTACTTTGTGTATATAATAAAACAAATCAGTCAAAATGTTAAATACTTCATTAAAATTTACATACGAAGTATTTAAAATAATAATAGAAATTCCATCAGTACATGACTTTGGTGCAAGAGTAAATTTCAATTTACTACTAATATTTTTCGGCAAAACTTTCTGTACTAAATTCCATTCCGGTTTTGAATAAGGAGTATAAATTCTGATTGCACCATCAACTTCTCTCAATGCAGAAATTTTAACTTCTGTTGCCGAAAGTCTTAATCTGATAAGTTTAATTAAATTCTCAACACATTCCGGCGGTTTAGAAAATCTATCAACCCACTCTTCAACAATATAATCAAGTTCTACAGGAGATTTTACATCAGCAAGTCGTTTATACTCTATCATTTTCTGCTCTGCAGAGCCGACCCATTCGTCAGGAATATACGCTGTCACATTGATATCAACTATTGTTGGCGTAATTTTTTCAACGTGTTCTCCTTGAAGTTCTTGTACAGTTTCTTCCAATAATTCACAATATGTATCAAACCCAACGTTCACCATGTGACCATGTTGCTTGGTTCCCAAAATATTTCCAACCCCTCGGATTTCTACATCACGAAGAGCAATTTGATAACCACTGCCTAGTGTTGTAAATTCTTTTATTGCTTTTAAACGATGTACGGCATCTTTAGTAATTTCTTTATTTTTTGTGTAAAAACAATAGCAATATGCTTGTCTTTGCGAACGTCCTACCCTACCACGTAATTGATACAATTGAGCCAAACCGAACTTATCAGCATTGTGGATAATCATTGTATTTGCATTTGGAATATCAATACCGTTTTCAATAATTGTTGTAGCAAGTAAAATATCATATTCACGGTTCGCAAAATCAACGATAACTTCTTCAAGTTCTTTCTCATTCATTTGTCCATGCCCGACAGCAATTCGAGCATTTGGAACAATTTTTTGTAATTGAGCTTTGAATTCTTGAATTGTTTCGACTCTATTATACAAATAAAAAACTTGGCCTTCTCTATCCAATTCATGAATTATTGCATTTTTCACCAAATTTTCATTCCATTCACCGACATAAGTTTTGATAGGCAAACGGTTTTTAGGTGGCGTATTGATTACAGACATATCTTTAATTCCGGACAATGACATGTAAAGAGTTCTCGGTATTGGTGTTGCTGACATTGAAAGAATATCAATATTTTCTCTCATCTGTTTTAATTTTTCTTTATGTCTTACACCAAACCTGTGTTCTTCATCAATTACAAGAAGTCCCAAATCCTTGAAATTTATTCCATCTTGTAAAAGCCTGTGAGTTCCGACAACGACATCACATTTGCCGGTTGCTAAATTTTTGACAGTTTCTTTTTGCTCTTTTGAAGTTCTGAATCTTGACAGTAATTCAACATCAACTCCAAATGGTTTAAATCTTTCAAAAATTGTTTGATAATGTTGCAATGCCAAAATTGTCGTAGGAACAACTACAGCGACCTGCTTGCCTGATGTTACCGCTTTAAAAATCGCCCTCATAGCAACTTCAGTTTTCCCAAACCCGACATCACCACAAATGAGTCTATCCATAGGCTGTTCTGATTCCATATCAGATTTAACCTGAGAAATAGCTTTTAATTGGTCAGGAGTTTCAACAAATTCAAATGCTTCTTCCATTTCAATTTGCCAAGTCGTATCAGGCAAAAATTGAATTCCTTTTTGCATTTTTCGTCTTGCATAAAGCCTCAACAAGTCATAAGCAACAACTTCAACTTCCTTTTTAACTTTTGCTTTAGTATTTTCCCAATCTCGACCTCCCATTTTGGAAAGTTTAGGTTTTACTGTTCCGGAACCGCGATATCTGCAAAGCAAGTTTATCTGTTCGGCAGGAATATGTAACCTGTCTTTGTTTGCATATTCAATAGTCAAATAATCTTTCAATTGACCATCAATTTCTTGTTTGGAGAGCCCTTTGTAAATTCCAAGACCATGAATAGAATGGACAACATATTCCCCGACTTTTATATCGTTTATATTTTCAATATACTCAGGTTTTTCTTTGTAATAAGATTTTTTAGATGCCGTAACTTCTTTTGAACGTTTATTAAAAAGTTCTCGGTCGGTCATTATTATCGTTTTAAAATCTTCCAAAATACAACCGCCCAGAATTGTACTTTCAGAAAATTCAACGTTGTAAATCTCTTTTTCGCCCAAAATTTCTTTAACTCGTTCAGGATAATCTGTCGCAATAATTATTTTGTAACCTTTATGATTTTGAATAAATTCGGTTATTAAATCAAGGTTTGCTTCAAAATTTCGCAAAGGTTGAGAATCAAACTCAATCAATTCATTTGTTTGCCCGTCAATAAAATTATTTAGACCAATCTTTGTAAAATACGAAGTTTTTCGAATAAATTCTTCATAAGTGTAGTGATTTTTCCCTTCAATACGCTTAATCAAACCTTGTTGTAAATTTTCTGCCAATTGTTTTTCTAAACCATCTTCAAGAAATTCATACTTTGAATAAATTTCAGAAGTTTCATCAAAAACAATGACATAATCGTCCAAATAATCCAGAATTCCGACTAAATCTTTATTAAAATAATTTTGATAAACCTCAATTCCATCAAAAAATTTGTCATCAGGTGTCAAATCTTCATCATCTTCAATAATTTCTTGTTGCAAATCAGATAAAATATTTTCTTGACCGTTCAGCAAAAATTTATACATCGGAAAAATCTTTATATCTTTAGTTTTGCTGATTGATTTTTGAGTCTCGTTGTTAAAATAACGAATATCTACAACTTCATCACCCCAAAGTTCAATTCTGACAGGGTTATCGTCAAGAGAAAAAACGTCAATAATATCCCCACGAATGCTAAATTCGGAGATATCATTTACCATTGTGGCTCTTTTGTATCCAAAATTCACCAACTTTTGAGCAAACTGTTTCAAATCAAGAGTATCGCCAACTTTAACATTAATATTATTTACTTTAAAAAAGTCTTTGGACGGGAATTTTTCAAGCAATGATTTGACGGGACAAATCAACACATCAGGCTTTGTTTGGAGAATTTTTACCTGTTGCGCATAATCGTACAAATTCAGAGAAACAGGCTCATACATCGAAATGTTTTGAAACGGCATTATTGAAGATTTAACATTAAACCCACTTGATAAATCACTTTGATATTTCAAAGCATTTTGTTCTGTCGAGGTTATAAATAAAACTTTTTTCTTTGAGTAAAACTTTATCTTAGACAGAAGAAAAAGTCGCAAAATCGAAGTTAAACCTGTAATAGCAAAAGAGCCACCCTGCTTAACTTTAGACCGGAATTCGCCATAGTTTTCAGAAATATTATCCGTGTTTATCTCAAACATACCAAATATTATAATCAAAAAAGTAATGTCGTGCAATTTTTACTCTCATTGAAAGACTTCTAAACTATGCAACATAAAACTTTTACGCTATAATCGACTTGTCAAAAAATAAGGAGATGTCGTATATGAAAATTCTAAAAGCATTTTTAATTGGCACCTCGACTATCTGTATTCTGTCTATTGGCGCATATTTGGGAGTTTTATACGGGATTCCGAAAATTGTTAATTCAAAGACTTTTTCAACAAATTTGGAAAGTTTTATTTCTAAAAAAACGGGCTTAAATACAGAAATAAAAGGCTTAAACATTTCGATTTCTCCAAAATTTATTACATTTGTTAATTGTAATAAATTTTCTATTTTGGATAACAAAAAATCAGCCCTTGAAATAAATAAAATTCAAACAAGTATTGATTTGAAATCAATTACAATAAAAAATATCAATGTTAATTCAGCATTTATAGATATCAAAGCACTACAAAATTCCTTATCAAAAATCAAAAAAAATCCTAACGCCAAACCTTTCGATATCTCAAAAATTCCTAATGTAAATATCAACGAAATTACTTTACTTTTAAACCAACAATCAAAACACAAAATTGCATTACAGAATTTAAAAATTGAAAATGCACCGAAAAAAATCAAAACAATAAAATTCAATGCGCTATATGAAATTCCACAAATCAATAAGAATATTCTTATCGGACAAGATGGTTTTCTTTACATAGAAAAAAATGAACTTTTTGCAAACAATTTTCAACTCAATTATGACAATTCTTTAATAAATCTAAACGGTAAAATTTATGGTAAAAATGCAACTCATAATATGACACTTCAAGCAAGAAATATTCCAGTTACTCAGACTATGAAAACATTGCTTTTTTATCAAAAATTAAACGATAAAAATAAAAAATTTATAGAAAATTTTAGAAATTATTCAGGAAATATTGATGTTGATATTTACATCAAAAACAAAGACATCAAAGGTATTTGCAATGTAAGAGAACTTCGAGCAAATTCTGTTTTATTCAATGTACCAATATACTTTAAACACGCAAAATTTGTATTGGATAATAATACACTAAAATCGAATGCACAAGGTGTTATTGGATTTGAACCGGTTAAACATTCTCTGCTTATTACAAACTTAATGTCTAAAAAACGTATTGTAAACGGCAAAGTTAATTCAACATTAACACCAAAACTTGTCAAAACCTACATGCCTGCAGTTTACTCACTAAAAAACACGGCAGATGTTGAAGTTACATACAAAATTCAAAATAAAATTCCGGTAGTCGAATACTTTTTTAATTTGAAAAAAGGCTCTGATATATATTATAAGGATGCATTTTTAGGTTTAGAAGACCAAAACAGATTGCTTCATGCAAAAACGGTAAAAGCCACAAACGGTTTAATATTAAAAGAATATCAATATTCACTGGTAACAAACAATGAAAAAACTCCAATACTCTTTGGTGACGGATTTTTTGAAAAAATAAACGGAAAATTAACACCAAAATTCATAACTTGCCAAACTAACGGATATGCTCCAACATCTGTCACAGGCTCATTTGGGCAATATGTCAATGGCGGTGAATTCAAAGGGAAATTAAGATATGATTTTCCAACAAATAAAATCACTGGAAACTTCGAATTGGTCAAAACATTGTTTAACGATTTCTTTGTCCATTCTGCAAATGTAATTGCTGAACAAAATTCTATAAATGTCACGGCAAAAGGAAGTTATAAACATCAAAAATTTAATTGTATCTTAAAAGCCGAAAACCGCCTTGATGGAAGTTTTATCGTCCACAATATGGAACTTTTAATGAACAGATTTATTATCCACGGCAAGAAAACACATCACCATGCCAAACATCATCACCCTGCAGATTTTTATAAACAATTTAATAATGTATCTTCAAAAATTCGAGATATTGACGTAACAATTGATAAATGGGATATCAAAGTTGCAAAACTTTTCATTGATGATATCAGAATTGACGACCTTGAACTTTTCGGAAACCTTAAAAATTCAATATTTAATTTTACTATTCCAAAATTTGGATTTGCACAAGGTCAATTGTCTGCACAAGGAAAATATAATTTTAATAACAGTTCTTCTGATATTAATTTTTCGGCAGATAACATCAATTCAAACGATGCAGCAAGCCAATTATTCAACATTGAAAACCAAATTAGCGGAATTGCAAAAGCAAAACTCCACGTACAAACATTTAACAAATTTCAAGAACTCTATGCTACAGGAAGTTTCCAAGTTGATGACGGATTTTTACCTCAACTTGGCGACACAGAATTTATGCTGGGCAGAAAAAACAGAAAACGAAAAGTTAAAATGTACGACCTTACAAATATTGATTTTTCACACGCAAAAAGATTGAGTTCTGATTTGAAAGGTTCATTTAATCTTCACAATTACGACCTGAAAAATATCAATATTACTTCCCAACAAAGTTTTATGTCACTTTACATAAACGGCGAATACAACATTTTATCTCAAAATGCTTGCCTAAATATTTTTGGGAAATACGATATGGACGCACCTAAAGGAATTAGGATTTTGTTTGTTCCACTAAACTGGATATTAAAAATAGCATTGCGCCCTGAAGATACAAGAGAAATTTACAAACCACAACTTGAAAAAATTCCACCAGTTCAAACAAAAAAAGATAGGCTCCAATATTTTAGAGTAAATGTTGATGGTAACTTAAATACAGACGATTTGAAAGTCATTCTGAAACGGATAAAATAAAATTTATTTGCTACTATTGTTTTTTAAGTTTTCCCACCAAGATTTACTTTTATATAAACTACTCCACCAACCTATATTTTTGTCATAAGGATTTTGGTTTATATGTGCCTGTTTGTAACACCCGAATGTCTGATAAGTACCGGAACTAAGTGGGCCACA
>CAKUUC010000011.1 GCA_934692625.1 uncultured Candidatus Melainabacteria bacterium | reverse complement strand
TATGGAGTATTTTTTCGCATAAGTACACCGCCCCGCCCAACCATACCATACCATACCATAAAGCAATTATATCAATAATTTTGAGGACTTAAACTTAAATTTACATTTTGTAACGTTTGGAAATATTTCGAAATAAATACTCGTTCAATAATCCACATAAAAACAGACTCTGAATCTACGCACTCACTATCGTTCGTGCTGTTCAGAGTGACAAGTTGGTATTCCTACCAAAGGGCACGTCATTCTGAAAAGATTAAAACATTTGCAAAAAATAATACCCATAAAAGGGTATCATTTTTGATTTGTTTAATTTTATAACCTATTATTCAATATCAAGGTTATCGTCGGCTTGAAGCTGTTTTTTCTTCAAATTATGCACTACCGCATCTACTAACAACTCATAGGATTTCATCTTTTCGATATGAGGAAATTCCTCTTTGAGTTGGCTTCTGACCATTGCTTCCAGCCCTTGTTCGTCAGAAATACTTTCTACTTCATCTACACCGGTTATCGCTTCTAAAAAGTCTGTGGTGCTTTTGTCTAATTTATTCTTATGGGAAAATGCCAACCAATTAAACTTTGGATTAACATTTTCTTTAATCTTTTTTACTATTTCTAAGTTTTTTAATCGGTCAAACATGCCTACCTCATTTCTAACCTTGCATATTTAATAAGTATCATAAATAAAATAATTGACTATTTTTTGAATTGTTTTTACAAAAGTTTACAATTCTTACAGTTTACTAAAATCTGTCAAATAATCATATTTATTTTTCAACATTGTCAACAACGCTAATCTGTTGTTTTTAACGTTTTCGTCTTTATCCATTACCAAAACGTCATCAAAGAATTTTGTAACATACGGATTAAGATTTTGCAAATCTGTTAAATATTGTTCATAATTTTCGGTTTCAACAACCTTCTTAACCGCTGTATACAAAGCCTTTTCTGCATCTTCTACAAAGTATTTTTCATCAATATTATCAACTCTATTATCTTTTAAAATTCTGATAACACGATTAGCATTTTCGACAAGTTGAGGAGCGTTCAATTTTTCAACAATCTCAACACGTTTTGCATAATCTGCGATATTTAACAACGGATTTTTAGTAGCACACGCTTCTAATACATTTTTATTGAACTTATCACCCAAGAAAATAATCATTCTTTGTACGAAAAATTCATTAACTTCTTCAGCACAATCTCTTTGTACCGGTAACAATTTCAACGCCTCTTTAATATATTTATCAATATTAATATTCAAATTAGAATCCAAAACTGTTCTAATAACACCTAGCGCCGCTCTTCTTACACCCAATGGGTCAGAAGATCCTGTAGGCTTTTTGCCTGCTGCAAATACAGCACAAACAGTATCAATTTTATCCGCAATACCAACAATTTGACCTTCTAGTCCTTTTGCTGTTTCGCTTTCTGCATTTAGCGGGAAGTAGTGTTCTTTTATACCTTGAACAACTTTATCATTCTCTTTGGAAACTCTTGCGTAGTCAGAACCAATAAAACCTTGTAATTCAGTAAACTCAAACACCAAATTAGTTGTCAAATCAGCCTTACATAAAAGCGCGGTTCTTTTAACATCTTCAACCGGAACTTTCAAATCATTAGCAATATTTTCAGACAATTTGATAAGTCTTTGTGTTTTGTCAAACATAGTACCCATGCCTTTTTGGAAGGTTACACCTTTCAATGCTTCAACGTAATCTGCCAAAGGCTTTTTAGTATCTTCATTAAAGAAGAATACAGCATCATCAAGTCTTGCCTTGATTACACGAACATTACCGGCTTGAACGTTTTTGAATTCATTACCGATATAATTTGTCATTGTAATAAATTTGTTAGTAAGTTTACCATCTTTATACAACGCAAAATAACGTTGGTGAACAGCCATAACAGTAACAGTAACTTCTTCAGGAATATCCAAATATCTCGGGTCAAATTCACAAATTGCAGGAACAGGATATTCAGTAATAAATGTAACTTCATCCAACAAATCATCAGTATAATAAGGTTTTGCACCTACTGTTTGAGCAACCTCTTCCGCTTTTTTTATAATGATTTGTTTACGTTCATTTTGGTCTGCAATTACATAAACTTTGCGCATAATTTCAAGATAATTTTTAGGATTATCTATCAAAACTTTTTGTTCTGAGAATCTGTGACCTCTTGAATAGATTGAAGATTCTTTATCAATAATTTTAATTTTAACTTCTTTATCGTCTAAGATTGAAACAATCCATTTAATAGGTCTTGAGAATTTTTCATCATTATAGCCCCATCTCATAAAGTGAGAACCTTGAAGCCTCATAAATATTGACGGAACATTATCTTGCAACAATTCGGCAATAGATTTACCTTTAACCAAGATTTTTGCATACAAGTAATTGTCTTGAACATACAAATCATCTTTTGTTAAGTTATTTTTTCTTGCAAAACCTTCACCGGCTTTTGTCAAATTACCGTCAGCATCAAGCGCAACAGTTTTTACAGGTCCTTTAACAATTTTTTCTTCATCAGCGGTTTTATCTTCCAAACCATCAATAATTACTGCAAGTCTTCTCGGAGTTGCATAAACTTTTATATCATCAAATTTAACTTTATTATCATTCAAAAAGTTTTTGAAACCGCTATTCAATTGCTCAATCGCTTGCGGAATAAACTTGTAAGGTAATTCCTCTGTTCCAACTTCCAATAAATATATACTCATATTTCGTCCTTCTCACTCTAATAACTGCTAAAATTATAGTAAAAGCATAATAGCTTGTAAATACAATATTAATTTTTACTAAATCGCCAAAGTCCTTTTCTTGTTTCAACTTTTACAGGGGTTGACGGATACTGCTGCTCATAAGTATTTTGTGGCGGATAATTTCGCAATCTTATGTTACTTATGCCCATGTTTATTATTTCTTCGTCTTCTTCCACCATCTTTTTTTTTTGCTTTGTTGACTTGCTATGTAATTATTATTATTTGAAACGTTTTCATTAAACGCACCTGCCATCAAGGTTGAAGTATAAACAGGTGTAGTATGAGCATAATCAAACAAAATTACACCACTTGCGTTCATCAATCTTGCCTGATAAATTTGACGAACCAAATCTTCCGGCGCTCCACCCATAAATGTAACAAACACTCCCGCATAAAGGTCTGTTTTGTATGATTTAACCCTTGCTACATCATACATCATTGATGCTAACATTTTAGGGTCATACGTCAAAAATAACGGAGTAAAGCCATCTACATAGTCGTTAGTTGACCAACTCGTCCAATCTTGCTGCTTTGTAGAAAGTGCAGATGCAATATCCGGGAAAATTACAGTACTAATATAAGTATGACGTTTTCTGCATAATTCACCTGCCTTTTGAACAAAATCAGTAACCTTTTGACGTCTGTACAAATTCCAATCATACCATTGTGCATCTGCAGTTGTTAAATCGACAGGGTCAGCCCCGTACAGTTGTTTAAACTCATCACGAGCATAAGCGGAAAAACCCCATGAATTCATATCATTATTAGTTTTTGCACTCGGATATCTAATATAATCCAAATTTATACCGTCAGGTTTATATGTTAAAATTATTTCGTCAAGCAATTCTAACAAAAACTCTTGTACTTCCGGATTTGCAGGATCTATAAAATACCCGTTATGTTCTGATACGGATTTTGAATATGTTTGAGAATTAGCATCTTTTTTCAACTTATTTCCCCAATCCGGACGGATAGCCAAAATGCTTGAAGGTTCAGTACTTGGAGCCTTATTACCTACATAGAAAGTTTGGAACCAAATGTGAACTTTTATTCCTCTTTTGTGTGCTTCTGTTATCCAAGCCTCCAATGGGTCAAAGCCTGAAAAAATTTCATTTTGTACGGTAAAACCGTATTTATTCATTACACTACTTGGAAAAATAGTTTTTCCATGGAAATAAGTTTCCAAGAAAATACTATTAAATCCGTCAGCTTTAATTTTATCAAGTGTTGCAATAATTTGCTCTCTGGAAGTTTCGACAGGTCTAATCCAAGTTCCCTTGAGTTCATTTTTGATATACGGCAAAGAGGTTTTTATTGCCATATTTGCAGCATCAATCGCTTCTTGAGCGTATTGTTTCAAAATTGCACCGTTCTGATTTTCATTTTGCGCAATAGTTAAATAATTCTGCGCAGTCTGAATATAACTGTTCGGCAAATTTGAATTATATCCAGCAAAACGTGTTTTGTAAAAATTCATCATTGATTGAGCTTCTGCAATCTTCACTTTTGCTTCGTAAGTATAGCTTTCAGATGTCGTATAAACAGTCAAAGTTTTTGTTTCTTCGTTCACATAAACCTTTGACCCGACAGAAATATTTTGAGTAATCCAATTTTTAGCAACACCGTGACCACTGATTACAATACCATTTTGAGGAATTACTGAATCTGCACCACTAATTGAAGTTACTACATTATCTTCTACAATAGCTTCTGTACCGAATTCATTTGTTCCCGTGTGTACACCATATTTGGGGGTATAAACAATCAACTGATTTGCTCCACGCCCCCCAGGGAAAAGGTTTACCGTTGAAGCCGGATCAATTGTAGTTATTTTTGTTGAATTTTGTTTAAATATTGCTTCATTTCCACTGAAAGTCAAAGGATTAAACGCTTTTAGAGGATTTTTCTGAATAAGTTCTTCTTGCGTATCATCTTCATCTATCAGCATTATGTCGTTAGAAAAGGCATAATTTGGGAGAAGTAGTAATGATATAATTAAAAATATTAAATACGTTCTTTTCATTAAAATTTTCCCTTTGTCCTTTTATAATATCCGGTGTTTTTGTATTTTACACTCTCTAATTCTTTAATCTTTGATGAAATTTTTGAATTGCTTGGATTTAAAATATAGGCTTTTTTGTAATATTGATTTGCCCTAAGCAAATCTCCGAGTTTTTCGTACATTACCGCCATTTTTATTAATATTTCATAATTTTCACGGTATCCATTTTCTAAAGCAACATCATAGAAATATAATGCACGAGTATAAAGATTACGTTTATAATAATATTCACCGAGATAAAAATTTGTTTTAGGATTGTTTCTTTCTAGCATCAAAGCGTTGAAAAAGTAACCTTTCGCAAACTTATTTTCATTCTCGATATCGTAAATCCGCCCCATCTGTACCAAATAATTGATATTCTCCGGATCCATACGAGTCAATATGAAATATTCACCACTCGCACGCTCTAAGAAGTCTTGTTTTTCTTTTGCTTCTTTCGATTTTAGCGCTCTATTAAAATAATAATCAGCACGCTCTGAAACAGCCTGCTTATCTAAAGTTGAATAATCAATTATTGCATCATTGTACTTAATCGTTCCAAATTCGACTGCATTTGAACAGTTATTGACACCTAACAAAAAGGCGCCAATAACTGCAAAAATCGTCCTAGAAATCTTTGTAAGACGGTACCGTTTCTTGAGAATGGTGATAGAATGAATAATCTTCTGCTGCCGGATCCGTATATACATAAAATTTTCTCCAGAATCTTACAAATTTATTTTGCTTTTGGAAAGCTTCTTCATCAGGGGTGTAATATTCCTGATTGTTTGCTCTTGCTTTATTTACAGTAATTGTTTCTGCAACTTGTTTTGAAAAACCGTTATTTTGAACGGCTGTAGGATTGGTCATTTCATCTACAGAAATTGCTGCTTGCGCCATAACAGGAATCGCTGCAACTACCGCAATAAGTAATAATTTTTTCATAGCCACCTCTTTTTATTAAATTATAATTTTATTTTACAAGTATTGCAATAATATTATAATTTGTTTACATAAATTCGTCATATACTGTTTGAAGGATTTTTGAAAAATTATTGATATTCACACAATGATGCATTTATAACTTCTTCAAGCTTATCTAATAACTCATCTTCCGGAACCTTAGCAACAATTTTGCCTTTTTTGAAAACTAAACCTTCTCCAATTCCACCGGCAATTCCAAAATCAGCATGCTCGGCTTCCCCCGGTCCATTAACAACACACCCCATAGTTGCAATTTCTATCGGATAATTTAAGTTTTTAAACCTATCTTCAACTTTCTTGGCTAAATTTATCAAGTCTATTTGAGTTCTTCCACAAGTCGGACAAGAAATAAAATTAACACCTCTTGAACGAAGTTTTAAACTCTTCAAAATTTCATATCCTGCATAAACTTCTTCTACAGGGTTATCTGTCAATGAAACTCTGATAGTATCACCAATACCTTTTGCCAAAATTATCCCCATACCGACAGAAGATTTTATCAAGCCGTTTTTCAAAGTTCCGGCCTCAGTAATCCCAAAATGCAAAGGATAATCACAAACTTGAGCAATTTTTTCATACGCATCAATTGTTGTCAAAACATCGGAAGATTTTAGCGAAATTTTAATCATATCAAAATCTAAATCTTCTAATATTTTTACATGACCTAATGCACTTTTTACCATTTTATCAGCCAATGGAATATCCAAAGCCTTCAAATCTTTTTCTAAAGAACCTGCATTAACTCCAATTCTTATTGGAATTTTTTGTTGCTTAGCCAACTTTACAACCGATTCAACCTTTTCTCGAGAACCGATATTCCCAGGATTTAGCCTTAATGCGGAAATTCCGTTATTGATACACTGAATAGCCAATTTATAATCAAAATGAATATCCGCAATCAATGGAACAGGAGATTGCTTGACCAATGATTTTATCGCTTCTGCAGCATCAGAATTTAATACGGCAAGCCTAACCAATTCACACCCAGCATCAGCAAGTTCTTGAATTTGCCTAGAAGTTTGTTCGACATCTCTAGTATCAGTATTGCACATAGATTGGACTGAAATCGGATTATTATTACCGATTTTTACATTTCCTATAGTAATTTCTTTAGATTTTCTTCTTTTTATCATAAAATAATTTTAGCACAATTAAGAAAAGAGGGGTAGAAATCTATGAGAGTTGCGGTATTATCTGATTTACATGCCAACGCACTGGCACTTGAAGCGGTTATGAAAGATGTTATTAATCAAAAATGCGAGCATGTTTTTTGCTTGGGAGATTTGGCACTTGCAGGACCTCAGCCAAAAGAAGTTGTAGAATACGTAATGAATCAAGATACTTGGACAGTAATTCAAGGTAATACAGACAAAATGATTGCTCAATACGGTCCTGATGTTATAGAGTTTCTAGAAGAACAATATCCAGTAATGGCAAATGCAATAGCAGATGATGTTACAATATTGAACGATATACACAGAGCATACCTAAACAACTTACCACCAATGCTACAACTTGAAATTGAAGGTTGTTCAGTCTTGCTGGTTCACGGTTCGCCAAGAGCAAACAATGAAGACATTCTACCCAATATGCCACTTGAAAAAATTGAAGAAATTATTTTGGGAACAAATGAAAGTCTTATCTTGTGCGGTCACACTCACATACCTTGCGGATACCAAACACACACAAAGCAAACTGTGGTAAACGTAGGTAGCGTTGGACGACCAATGACTCCGGAACCTAAAGCCTGCTATGCAATCGTTGATTTTAATATGGGTTCATTTGAAATCAAACACAGATTTGTAGATTATGACAACGTTAAAGCCGCTGAAATCATGTCTGAACGTGGTTTTGTCGGAGCAGACAGACTTGCAGATTTATTATTAAATCCGGTAGAAAGACACATCTAATAAACTATGTGCGACTTAATTTCTGATTATAAAAACCAAAAAGAGCAATATAGAAAAATATTTGCTCAAACCGGATTGGAGATTCAAGAATTTATAACAAAAAACTCACCCAAAAATTTTGAAGGTGAAATTTTTGCTCTGTATGAAAACAATTCAACAGGAAAACTTTGGCAAGAAAAAATAGTAAACCTACTTGCTAAACGACTTTTAAAAATAAAAAACGAATTAACACAACAAATAAAAGAACTCCGAACTCAGTCGCACTGCATAGGTTGTGGAACTTGTTGCCAATTTGCATGTAGTGAATTTTCACCAACCGAACTAAAAACAAAAGCTCAAAACGGGGATAAAACAGCACAAGATTTTCTAAGAACCTTTGTTCCATACCAAGATATGGAAGAAGTTAGAAAAGTTTTCCCAGAATATGTAAAACTACTTGAAACAAACAACGAAAACGGATATTACTTTTACCATTGCCCCAAAGTTACAAAAGACAACAGATGCCCAGATTACGAAAATCGTCCGCAAATTTGCCGTGATTTTCCAGATAATCCGACAGCCTTTTTACCGCCAAAATGCGGATTTAAGGATTGGAAATTGAAATCAAATTCTGTTTCGCTTAAACTTAGTGCAGAAATGGAAATTTCACTTTTTTATATTGAAAAAATAAAAGGATTATATAAATAATGAAAATTTTATCAGGATTAAGCCTAAAAGAAATCGAAGAAATTACCGACCAACTAGGAGCAACAAAATTCAGAGCAAGACAAATTCATAACTGGATTTACCTAAAATCAGTCAAAGAAATTGACGAAATGACGGATTTATCAATAAAATTCAGAAAAGAATTGAAAAAAGTTGCAACGGTGACCGATATAAAAATCAAAGTTAAGCAAGTAAGCACCGACGGCACAATAAAATATCTTTTGGAATTTCCTGACGGAGAATGCGTAGAAACAGTCCTTATGCGTTTTGACAACCGTGCAAACCTCACAGCCTGCGTAAGTTCGCAAGTCGGCTGTGCCGTAAATTGCTCATTTTGTGCGACAGGTAAACGTGGATTTATCAGAAACTTAACCTATAAAGAAATCATTGAACAAGTCCTGACAATTCAACGTGATACAAACCTAAAAGTTACAAACGTTGTATTTATGGGACAGGGTGAACCATTACTAAACTTAGACAACGTACTAAAAGCAATGGACATTTTTAACGAAAATTTCCAAATCGGAGCAAGAAGATTGACAATATCAACTTCTGGAATTGTTCCGCAAATTTATAAACTCGCAGAACTTGAAATGCAATCAACTTTAGCCTTGTCGCTCCACGCACCAAACCACGAAACAAGACTAAAACTTATGCCGATTGAAAACAAATACAATATGACAGAACTTCATAAAGCATTAAAACATTATTGCGAAAAAACTGGCAGAAGAATTACGATTGAATATTTGTTAATTAAAGATTTAAACGATACAATCGACAGTGCAAAACAACTTGCGGCATATTTAAAAGACATCAAATGTAATATCAATTTAATCCCTTACAATCCGACTGAAAAGAACGATTACAAACGCCCGTCAAACAATTCAATAATGAAATTCAAATCGCTTATGGAACACTCGGGCAAAAAAGTAACCGTAAGACTTGAACGTGGCGCAGACATTGATGCCGCTTGCGGTCAACTCAGAGGAAAAGTGGATTAAATTTTACCATTTTTTAGGAACAACACTGTCTTTCAAAATAAGAAAAACAAAAGCATCTTTATTAAATTGATTAGGCGGAGCAGAACCGTTTACATCTAATATCATATAGCCGCAAGTGTTGTCATATCCCCCATCTCGCATATTACAGTTATCACCTTGAGCTTTCATAATAACTTGAGAACCGTCCATCAATATAACTTTATAAAACAATTTATCACGATAATTAGTATAAGTATTCCATTTTGAACCGTTCGGATTTTTGTAATCAACAACCAACATACAATTTGGTTTAAACCCACAATCTTCGGAAACTTTCAAATATGGGACAATCTTTTGAGCAATCGCAGCGGTATTTTTTTGCGAACTAACCCAACCTCCAACAACTTCCGAATTCCAATTGGTGATATCACCATTTTCATCTACACTTCTTCTGATTGCATTTGACATTACGGACTGGAATTTTTTACATTTTGCATTATAAACTATTGCCCTGAAATTATTGTACAACATAGGAATGGTAATCGCCGCAACAACCCCAATAATACCAATAACTATCAATACTTCCGCTAACGTAAATGCTTTTTTCTTTTCCATGCTTTATACTCCAAAATTATCGTGCTATTACTATTATGAAGTTTGTTTTTTAGAAAGTAAAGCCCCCATACCATACCATACCATACCATACCATAAAGCAATTATATCAATGTTTTTGAGGATTTAAATTATTTTTTACATTTTGTAATATTAGAATTTTATATTAAGGAAATGAAACAAAGTAGAAGGAAATAGCAAAGCTATCGCCATTCTGACAATAGTAAATGAACACTCCTAAAGGTCACCCTGAATCTCGTTTCAGGGTCCCTTCATATCAAGTTATAACAAGGATTTTAGGGATTTAATTCTTTGTTTTATTTTGATTTTGGAAGAGATGCCGAATCTAGTTCGGCATGACTTTTGGGGGCAACCCAGCAAAGGTTTTGTCATTCATAAACGCCGTCGGCGTAGCAACGCCGACCTACTGAAAATAGTGAACAGACAAACCCAATAGTCACCCTGAATCTTGTTTCAGGGTCCCTTCATATCAAGTTATAACAAGGATTTTAGGGACTTAATTCTTTGTTTTATTTTGATTTTGGAAGAGATGCCGAATCTAGTTCGGCATGACTTTTGGGGGCAACCCAGCAAAGGTTTTGTCATTCATAAACGCCGTCGGCGTAGCAACGCCGACCTACTGAAAATAGTGAACAGACAAACCCAATAGTCACCCTGAATCTTGTTTCAGGGTCCCTTCATATCAAGTTATAACAAGGATTTTAGGGACTTAATTCTTTGTTTTATTTTGATTTTGGAAGAGATGCCGAAACTCCGCACTCGCATTAATCGTGCCTTCACTTCGTTTCGCACACTGCTCGTGCTGTTCGGCATGACTTTTGGGGACAACCCAGCAAAGGTTTTGTCATTCATAAACGCCGTCGGCGTAGCAACGCCGACCTACATTTCTAAGCTGTTGTCATTCACCCTCCGAAATCATAGATTTCGGTTCCACGGCAAGTGGGGCACATTATAAAACGTAGGTCACGGCACCGCCTGACTCTTAAACAATTTTCATTCTTACTTAGCAACTACAGGAATTGTAATTTCAAAAGTCGTTTTATTTTTAACCGAACGAATTAAGTTCAAGGTTCCATTTTGCTTTTCCAAATACTCACGACAAATCGCAAGTCCCAAACCGCAACCGTTTTGTTTTGTCGTGTAATCCTTATCAAATATTTTTTCTTGTTTAATTTTTGGTATAGGTTTCCCGTCATTTGAAATTTTTACAACACCGACACCATCTTTAACCTCTGCCAAGATTTCAACTTGT
This sequence comes from uncultured Candidatus Melainabacteria bacterium, assembly GCA_934692625.1. Lineage (GTDB taxonomy): Bacteria > Cyanobacteriota > Vampirovibrionia > Gastranaerophilales > Gastranaerophilaceae > Zag111. Next base: position 70,046 of record CAKUUC010000011.1, on the reverse strand, counting down.
CCTTTGATTTCTATCGCTTCGATTCCATTTTTTATAATATTTACGATAACTGCTAAAAATCGCTCAACATCAACCTTAACATCTGCAGTATTTTTGGTAAAGCAAGAAATTTCAATCTCTTTATCAACGACATAAGCCTTTGACAATTCAACTCCTCTTTCAACTAAAGATTTAAAATCCACAACTTTTTCAGAATTTTGATTTAACGATTTCAAATCCAAAAGGTTTGATTCAATAATTTGAATAGATTGCTTTATACAATCTAAAGCGTTATCAATAGATGAATTTTCAACCCCAATTTTTTCAAGATTTTTTCTTACAATCTGAGAATACATATCACAAATTGAAAGATGATTTCTTATTTCGTGAGAAACACATCTTATTTTTTGTTGTAAATTTGTTAATTCTATATCTGACATATCGCCTCATTATTAGATAAATAAAGGGTTCTGCGCCTTAAAAGATTCAGAACCCTAATATTATTTCAAAATTTTATAACTAAACTGACATCATAACTGATTTTGTGCCAACTGTTGCATTTGAAGGTTTAAAACCGTGAGTCAATGCGTACAACACTGCATTAGTTCTATCATTTACCTGTAATTTTTGGAAAATATTATTTACGTGGGTCTTAACTGTAGTTTCGGAGATAATTAATTTTCCTGCAATACTCTTGTAGTTAATTCCTTCGGTTAATAATTCCAAAACTTCAGTTTCTCTTGATGTTAGACTGTTTAACAAGTTTTCGCTTTCTGTTAATTTTTCTTCTTCCTTTGCAGTTGTTTGGAAGTATTCGAAAAATCTTGTTGACAAAACAGTTGGTAAATAAATTTTACCCATTGCAACTTCTTCAATTGCATTGATAAGCTTAACAGATGCCATAGTTTTCAAAACATAACCTCTTGCGCCTAATTTCATTGCTTGAAATATCAAATCAGAATCATCATAACCACTTAATACCACAATTTTAGTTGAGAGATTTAACTTATTAATTGCTTGAATAGCTTGCAAACCATCTTTTTCCGGCATATTGATATCCATCAATACTACGTCAGGGTGATGTTTTTTAACTAAATTAATACCAAGATTTGCACTTGTTGTTGTACCAACGACTTCATAACTGCTTTCCAAATTGATAAGTTCTTTGATACCTCTCAAATGATTTGCATTGTCATCTATAAGTACAACTCTCAATTTTCTGTTAAAATCTCTCATTTTTATTCCCCCGAATTATTTTGCTCTCTACACTTTATATACTAATATTTTTAGTGGGTTTTTAAATCCATGTACTGATTGATTAATTGTTTTAGTTAGGTTGAAGGAAATATCTAAATCTAAAGATTTAGAAAATCTCTCAACCATGCTCTACACCATGCTTTCGCCGCATGGTTGATATTTTGATTAAGATTTTAACGACTAATATGAATGAACTACACCTTTTATTTGAAATTAAAACTTTACACCATTAAAATGTACGACATCAAAAAAGAGGTTTGAAATATTTTCTAAACCTCTTTTTACATCTGTTTTCAATCTTTTGTTTTGAATTATGCCAACAAAGCTTCAACTATTTTAGCGTTTGATTCTGCTCTTTTCAAACTTAAAAGATATTTTTCAACTTTCAATTCAATTGCTTTATCATTCAATGATACAACGTTTTTATCTTCCAATGAATCAATATATGAATTTAAAGTTACCATTTTGTATGCCATAATCTTATCCCCCTTGAGTTTTCTTTTTCATTTCCCTTACATATATATAAAGTATTTTTCGATTAAAAAATTGCATAAAACATATTCATTTTGTATATATTTTTATAAAATTTTACCTACAAAAATCTGCAAACACCCGTGATTTAAGCATTTGCAGATTTTGAATTCTTGTAATATTTCTTTACAGTTATTGTTCGGACATTACTTCAACCATACAATCTTTAGCAACATCAGTTACAAAATCCATATCGTCAGGTTGAATAATCAATGGCGGATTGAAGTAAATAACATCGCCAAGAGGTCTTAATAACACTCCTTTTTTCAACGCTTTTTTATAAATTTGATACCCAAGTCTCAAACTTCCATCATAAGGAGTTTTTGTTTTCTTATCTTTAACGATTTCAATCGCATTAACAAGCCCGATATGACGAACTTCTCCAACATAAGGTAAATCAGCGAATTTTTCATTAATAATTTTATTAAAATATTTTGCATTTTCAATAGCATGCGGAATAATTTGTTCATCTTTCAAAATATTCAAAACTTCAATCGCCGCAGAGCACGCTAACGGATTACCTGCATAAGTATGACTGTGCATAAAGGCTTTACCTTTTCCATAATCATCATAAAACGCATCATAAATCTCTTGAGTCGTCACACAGATTGACATAGGCATATAACCACCGGTCAAACCTTTTGAAAGACACATTATATCAGGAGAAACACCAGCGTGATCAAATGCAAACATTTTACCTGTTCTGCCATAACCCGTAGCAATTTCATCGGCAATCAAGTGAACGTTATACTTATCGCACAAGGCTCTTAACTTGGTCAAATACAATGGCGGATAAATTTTCATACCGGCAGAACCTTGCAACAAAGGCTCAACAAGCATTGCACAGGTTTCGTCACCATATTTTTCAAAAGTTTTTTCTGCCTGTTCAAAGCATTCACATTGACAATTGTCACGACATTTACCGTAAGGACATCTAAAACAATCAGGACCGTTAACCCTTACAACGTCCATCAAAATAGGCTTATAAATTTCTGAATATAAATCACACGCACCGACAGATAACGCACCGATAGTTTCACCGTGATAAGCATCTGTCAAAGCCATAAAACGTTTCTTTTGCGGATTTCCTGTTTGTTGATGGTATTGAAAACTCATCTTCATTGACATTTCAATCGCGGCAGAACCGTTATCAGCAAAATTAAACTTACACAATCCCTTCGGAATTACTTCCATCAATCTTTGGCACAAGGCAATTGCAGTTTTGTGAGTAAAATTGGCAAAAATAACGTGTTCCAAGGTGTCAAGTTGCTTTTTCATAGCAGCATTAATTCTCGGATTGCAGTGACCAAGCAAGTTACACCACCAAGATGAAACAATGTCTTTATAACAATTGCCGTCAATATCGTACAAGTTTATACCTTTTGCGTGGTCGATTACAATCGGCGGCAAAGTTTCGTAGTCCTTCATCTGTGAGCATGGGTGCCAAATATATTTTAAATCTTCTTCCTGCCAATTCATAAATTATCCTTCTTTCTTTAAAAAATTATCCAAAAATTTTCAACAAATCCTCTTGCAAAATACTTAATTCCTTATCACCTTTTTTTACAGTAGCAATAACTTTTACACCAGTCAATCGTTCAACTTGAGCCTTGTTGTCCTCGTACATAAAATCATTTTCAATATAATTATTCAAAATTATTCCTCGAATGTTCAAGCCTTGAGATTTCGCGTATTCAACAGTTAATAAAACAGAATTTATTGTCCCCAATCCACCATCTGCCACAATCACGATATCTAAACCTAATTTTTTGATAATTTGCGGCAACAAAACGACTTTATCTTCGGTAATAACAAACGGACAAGTTATCCCACCTGCACCCTCTACAACCAAATAATCATATTTTTCAGTATTTTTTAGAAATTCTGATTTTATTTTATCCGGATTGATTTCAACCCCAAGACGATTTGCCGCAAGATGTGGAGATACCGCTTCTTCAAAGCAATACGTAACACAATCAGAAGGTTTTACACTTAATCCCGAAGTTTTAACAACAAAATCACAATCCCCAGGGAGTAAACTTCCGTCTGCTTGCTTAATCGCACCACTTAAAGCCGGTTTATAATACCCACAATCAAAATTCAAATCCCTCATCTTTTTCACCAGCAACCCTGAAACATAAGTTTTACCGATATCTGTGCCTGTTGCTGTGACAAAAACTGCTTTTCTATTCATACTCCGCCTCCAAAAATAAAAGCGATGACATTCATCACCGCTTTTATTATATATCAAAATAAATGAATTATTACAATGTATTTGATGCCCCGTCAAGAAGATAATCATAGTGACGAATATCATCATAGTTGTTATCTAACGGTGGCAACGGTTCAACCTGAGGTTGTGGTTGAGGCTGAGGCTGCGGAGCAGGTTGTGGTGCCGGTTCCGGAGCAACTGGTTTGTTCCGTTTACTCAACAAGTTACCTAAATCAGGTTCTAGAGTCAATTCAAAGTGGAATCTACCCATGTGTCTGTGTTGTTCATAAGCATTGTTGATTAACGGATAGCCCCAATATAAACGAGCACTTAAATCACCCGGCAATTGGATACGTAAGCCCATACCAACTGATGCTAAGAAATAACTTCCGTTATAATAATCTTCACCTACATAAGGGAAAATACCTGCTGTATCAGCAAAAATTGCACCCTTCAAATAGTTACCGATGAATTTGTGATTTACACCATCTTTCGTAGCGATATAACGAGGTCCTAGAGGGAACATCAATTCACCACTGAAGAAGTATCCGCTCTTACCGATTGTTACACCTTCAGAATAACCTCTAACAGTTGCCAAACCACCTGTTTGGAATTGATCCAAGTATGGAATGTGTTTGCTGTTCGGGATAACTTGGTAACTACCACGTAATTGACCAATTATACCGTGAGAGAAATCGTGTAATCTCAATACACCGCCGGCTAACTTGAAGTAACTTGATTCACTATCAAAGATAGGAACGGCCATTTCAGCATTTTGACTTAAATACCAAATACCATACTTTGTATCTTTTCTCAAGTTTACACCAACATCAAAACTTGTAATTTGGTCAGTGTCTTTGATAGGGTCATCGATATGGTAACCATATGCTTGAGAGAACAAGTTTCCTAAGTTAGACCAACTTCTTGATCTTTTGTAGTTCAAAGATGCGAAAGTCTTAAATTCAAACCCTCTTTTTCTTACGATAGGTTGGTCATAGTACAAACTGTATAAATATGAATTACTTTTCAAGCCCATCCAGTCATATTGACCATTTTTAACTTTCGCAAAAGTTGATGAGTAAGAAAAACCGATTCTACCATCTTTTTTATTGATAGGATAACTGTAATCAAAGAACGGGCTTGTTGCACCTTTTGAGAAGTATGCACCCATTGTCATTTGGTCACGGTGATGGAACAAACTATCTGCAACGATAGCAGGACCACCTCTTAATTGACCGGTACTTCTACGACCTGCATTATCCATCATACCGATAAGGTGAAATGGGAATGTTTCTTGCGCAGTTAATTCAATGTCGGTAGTTCCAGGAACAGTACCGGCTTTCAAGTTAGCAGCCAAGTTTACACCATCGTGATATCTGTTAAAGTCCAAAACGTCTTGTTCTAAATTTACGATATCGAACAAGTCACCTTCTTTTTCCGGCATACGTTTCAAAATGTATTTTCCGGAAGTATATTTGTTATTCACAACTGTAATATTACCGATTTTACTTTCGATAAGTTCAATTTTCAAATTTCCGTCAGAAACAGTTTGTTCAGGCAAATACGCTCTGGCTGTAACAAAACCTTTTTCTGCATACAAGTTGTTAATAGCATTAATTGCAGATTGAATATCAGGAATTGAAACTTGCTTTCCCACGTAAGCGCCAATAACACTATTGATTTCATCTCTTGTTAAAATTTGCGAGGGAGACACCTCAATTGAATTTACATAAATACTTGCAGCATTTGCGCTATCATTTACAGCACCTTGTAATCTATCTTGTGGGGCACTGTTTAGCATATTGTTGTTGTCGTACTGTTGTTGTTGATTGTAATAATCATCAGAACCTCTAACAGCAGACCCTGGGGTATAAAATCTTTGTTGTTCATATTGGTAATAATCAGATTCACTTTGTCTTCTATTCTTGTCATAACGCATAATGTCGCTATCGTGAATAGTTGCGCCACCAACTTCATTACCGATTTCGTTGTAAGCGTGAACCGGAATACTATCTGTTGAATAACCGTATCCTGAGAAATTACCTGCCGCAGCACCTGTTTGCAAACTTAGAGATTCAGCAGAAGCAACAGCTCCGAATCCTAACATCGACATTGCACCAACTGCAGATAGTGCTAAAACCGCTGTTATTACCCGATTATCTTTCTTAATCATTTTCTTTCCACCTTTAAGCATTATATCTAGTTTTATATCTTATAGTATATCTTATAAGTATATTGTGCTACGACGATTGTCATTAATAAACCGTTTGTTAAATTTTGTTACAAAAATAGTAAAAAATTTACACTTATTCTAACTATACTTACGAATTTATTATACAAAATTTTTTGATATCTGTAAAGTTGTTAAGAAAAAATAATATAAACAGATGATATTTACAAAATTTTATGTTACACTATGCTCTGTAAATAAGGAGATTGATTATGAAAAGAAAGTTAGGTTTATTATCTTTAGTTGCTGCAATGGCACTTACATTTAATTCAGTTTCTGCAGCAGATTTCAACGTTGCTATTGTTGACGTACCTCAACTTGTAAGCGCATCCGCTCAAGTTCAAGCATTGAAAAAAGAACAACAAGCTAAAGCCGAAGAAATGATAAAATTCATCGAATCTGCAAGAAAAGATGTTGCAAACATCTCTGATGCCGCTAAGAAAAAAGCCGCAGAAGACAAATATAACAAAGAATTCCAAGCAAAAAAAGAAAAAATGGACAAGGATTACGCTAACAAACTAAAAGCGATTGATGATTCTATTTCAAAACAAATCACAGAACAAGCAAAACTTAAAGGTTACGACCTAGTTTTGAGCAAAAATATGGTACTTTACGGCGGTAAAGATATCACTGCTGAATTAGTTAAAACTTTGAAATAATTTCAATTAAAAAAAGTTTCAATAAACTAAAAAACAGAGAACCGAAATTTTCGATTCTCTGTTTTAATTTTTATTCTGACTTGTTCTTCAAATAAATATACGAAACAAATAACAAAACCATACCCAAAAGCAAGAAGGCTATAATCTTATAAATTGCCTCTACACCCGACAAATCGACAATAAATACTCTCAACACAGACAAAATAAGAATTCCGATACCTGCATTCGTTAAGTAATTTTTACGTTTCAAAATACCGAACAATGTCACAACACCTGAGTACAACAACCAGCAAACCGTTGTTACATATCCGATGTTACAAAATTCGTCAACACTTCTGCCTTCTTTCCAAAAATAGAGGAACCCGAAAAATACCGCCAAATACTTAAAGAAATCGTATTTGTAAGCTTTTGCCATATTATAAGCCCAATAAATACCTGCTCCGTAAGCTATCAATCTCAAATTAATAAACGGAATAAGTGAAACACCGCTAAAGATTTGAGTTAAAAACAACATCATAACCGCAGAAATTCCGAAAATAGCACCAACAACCGTCAAAAGCATTGAATTTACTTTCTTTGCAACACTTCTGAATATTAGCGAAAATCCAAAAGTTGCGGCAGTAACAACCGACCAAGTGTAATTTTCAATCATTTCAGTAGCTTGACCGTTCATCAACAAGCGGAACACTCCGACAATTTCCACCATTAGCCAACTGTATAAAAGCGTAAGGGTAAAAAACCTCAAAATATCGCAAATCTGAACCTCTTTCTCTTTCAATCGGCGAATAGCCAAGAGGAAGGACAATATAGGAATAAAGGTCAAAAAGGTTCTATAATTTACGATAGGAGAATAATCGAGTTTATACAAATAATACCCCGAACCGTTTTTAGCCAACAATACCCCCAACATTGCAGAAAAAGCATAGAAGGAAATATAATGTTTAACTGCACTCAATTTATCTTTTTTAACCGCATAACTCAATATCAAAGCAATCAATGTCCACGCAATCACACTATATGTATCATTCAAGGTAAACAAGATTGAGAACCAAACGTTTAACAAAACATAATGCTCATACTGTTTATACAACTGATTTCCAAAATGTTTATTACAATAAGCCAATACCGCATAAACCAATCCCGTCAAACCGTACATAACACCGACTTGAGTTGTGGAAGCCTTAAATAAGGTCAAAGTTACAAACGCCAAGAAGATATAATTTAATATGCTTGTGGCATTATCAGCCTGAGAATTTCTGTCCCTAATCAAATCATAAAGAACATAAATTCCCCATAAGGTTACGGGATACCAAACGCTTAACCCGCTACCAAAGACACTTCCAAGCAAAAATACCGACATTGTCAGGGTAATGTTGCACGGATTTACCCATTTTGTATTAGGATTTTTCAAGGTATATATTAATGCCATAACGTTTAAAAAAGTAAGATAAACAAACACTACACTATTTGGAGAATGTGACATAAACGGGGTTAAATAACCGCCAATCAAACCAATTACAAGGAGTGATACTGTTTTCATACTATGAGAGAAGCCCAAAACCGTAAGCAAAATAAATCCGCCGACAATCAAGGCAACACTTGAATTAAAAACGTTTAAATAATTTGCACAAAAAGTCGTAATAAACCAAGCGGCGAAACCAACACCCGTAAGCACTTCCGCATAGGCTTTAACTTTTTCCGATGTGTGCAATTTCAAACCGCCACAAAGCAAACCGACACCAAGAAAATATCCAAGTATAATTTTTACCGTATCAGTGATAATTATATAAGGTGATACAAGTTTTATAAATATAATCAAAGCAATAATTATTGCCAAAGCACCGATTTTATTGAAAATATTACCGAGAAATATTCCAGCAAAATCCGATTTCTTTTTCTCGGAACACATCTCTTTCACAACAGCCTTCGGAAGTAAAACTTCTTTTTCTGCAACAAATTTAGGTTGCGGAGTTACCTTTTCTATATTTTCAGGTTCAATCGATTGAACAGGCTTTTCTTCCGTTTTCACAGTGCCTAAAATTTCTTTTACATTAATCGGTCTGTCTTTTCGTTCAATAAATCCGTCTTTTGTCAAACGTTTCATTTTATTTTCAAGAGCAGAAACACTATTAGACAGGATACTGACCCAAATTCCAAGCCCGATAAGAGCAAAGAACAACAGAAAACTTATTAATAATGATAATATCTCCATAAATCATCCTTTTTTATAGAGCAATTTTAGCACAGATTTTCCAAAACATCAATTACTTTACACTTGCACAGTATTGAGAAATCGGACAAATTTCACATTTCGGATTAATCGGCTTGCAGACATTTTGACCGTGAGTTACAAGCAAAGTATTTATCGGAATCCAATGTTTTTGCGGCAGTTTTTCTCTTAGTGCAAATTCTGTTTCTTCAGGTGTTTTTGTTTTGACATACCCTAAACGATTAAAAATCCTATGAACATGCACATCAACACAAATTGCAGGAACTCCAAAACCTAAAGTCATCACAAGATTTGCGGTTTTTCGCCCAACACCACGAAATTTGCATAATTCCTCAATCGAGTTTGGCACTTGCCCATCGTATTGTTCGACAATTTTACGAGAAAGTTCAATAATTTGCCCCGCCTTGTTTTTATAAAATCCGACAGGATAAATCGCTTTTGCCAAATCTTCTTCTTTTACCTTCATCATTTGGTCGGGAGTTTTGGCAAGTTCAAGCATTCGTAAAGTTGCAGGATATGTCGTTCTATCATTTGTTCTAAGACTCAAAATGCACGCAATCAAAACCAAATACGGATTTTTAAAGCTATCCATAAGTTTTACAAACTCGCTTTGCGGTTGCTTTGCATCTTGCAAAAGTTTTACAACTTCATCTATGATTTCGTTATTTGTCAAATTCATACCATTAATAATATACGTAAAAATATATTTTACAAATAGCAAAAAATATTTTTGAGAAGTGTTACAATATCACGTATGAAAAATAGCTACTATTTAATTTCAAAAACAATAACCCCATTTACGCAATACACGGGAAAAGCGATTAAACTTTCAAACAAAACACCGCAAAATGTCGAAGAAGTACTAATCGGCAAAAATGGAAAGCTTAGAAAAATTATCACAACTTTTCGTGATAAAGACGGAAAACTTATAGAAAGATGTTTTGACGATAAAAACAAACCACTAAGAAACAGAATTTACTCATACTCAAAAGGACAAATTACACAGGATGAATTTGTCAATACCACAACAATTAAAGAATACTCCCTAAAACGTCAACTTATAGATGTGTATCGCAAATATCGAAAGAAACCTCAAAAACACGAATCAAGAACTACTCTCTGGATTTCCGAAAAAACTCAGAAAAATTACGTTGCGGAAAATGCCCTGACAAATACAAAGACTTTAACAATCACAAGAAATGAAAATCTCAAAAATATTAACGGTCAATTTTTGCACAGCCTCACCCAGTACCACAAAATAATTGATAATATTATTGATAAATTCACCCCAGTCAGACACCTTGAATATCTCGTTAATCCTGACTTTAACGTGATAAAAAACTCTATAAAAGGACAAAAAGTAAGACTTCCGAAAAATGACACATTTTTAGCGTTCAGAATTTTACCGCTAGAAGAAGCCCGTATTCCACTGACAGAAAAATTTATGAAAGCGAGAAAAATTGACAACTTAGGCTATAAAATTTTATTGGATTATGAACCGAAAAATAATGAAGAAATAACTTGGTCCGGACTGTTTAGCCACGGTAAAATAAAATTCAGCAAAAAAAGGGAAGCAAAAAACAAAGCCGACTTTATTGCAACTTCACGCCACGAAGTGGAACACGGGTGGCAATACTACCTTGATGCCAGAAATGGTGGCAAAAGAGGGGAAGAAATGGAAGCAATCGGCAAAGAATATGGAAAAATCACAGACGCAGAACTAAAAGCAGAAGCGGATTTATACACGGAAGCAATAAATAATTACGTTCCGGCAAATAAAGATTACGAAAAATACAGAAATAATTATATAGAAGTACGTGCCTACGAAGCAGGCGCAAAGGCAAAAGATGAGTACATCAAACAAGGTGAAATTATAAGAAAAGACTTCAAGCACATTCCACCAGAAGAGTTGTAGGTGGATAGGAGAGATAATTGTAAGTTTTGATTGCGTACAATAAATATTACGCGGTAACTAATTAATTGACTTAACCAAATAAATCAATAATTCATTTTGCCTTCTTCTAATATCCTACCAGCGCAACCAAAACCAATAGGGTCTGTCTGAGTTTCAGGAGCGCACCACCACCAATTATAAGACTTTGAATTCCACATTGAGTTGAGATTTCCAACCCTAAACACCGAATAATCTCGCCCCCCCTCAGGATATAAAACACCATCATCACTCAATTGAAACTCAAAATAATCTCTCCCCCACTGATTTGGTCCGGCAGTTCCATTTACATCAATATCGACATAAGCAGCACTTGTCATCAATTTGGTATTATATCTATTAACTGCTGCTTCATGTGATGTTTTATTCAAATCCTTATATATTCCAATATAAATAATTGCACCATTATTCATCGTAAAAGTCCAAGGCCCTCTTGTTTGAGAGCCTTTTCCCGATAAATATTTATATGTAATTATACCGGTATTTCGCAAAGTAACACCCGTAAAAATAGATTGAATTTGCTTTACCCAATTTTGACAAGCGGCAGATGTTCCAAAATTTGAAGGATCACAGGCTGCATTTTCTGACCAAGCATCAGTTTGTGATATATACGCTCCGCCATTTCTTGCCAAATATAATTTAAACCCCTGATTTAATGTTGAATATGTATGCAACAAACGTGTTGTATTAACACGTTTTTGATATTTTGTAATCAATGTTGGTAAGGTCATCGCTGCAACAATTCCGATAATACCAAGTGTTATTAAAACTTCTGCAAGTGTAAATCCGGTTAACTTTTTCATTCAAACTCCTTCTTATTAATAAATAATATATTTTAATATCTTTATTTAATATATTATGAATTATATTTAATAAAAGATTATTTGCAAGTAATATAAAATAAAATTTAATGAATAAAGAAGTTGTAAAAAGAATACTTGCAGACAATGTAAGAATATTAAGAACAAAAAAACGCTTTTCACAAGAAGCAATTGCTGAACTTGCTAACATCGGACAAAATCAAATAAGTGAAATCGAAAATGAACACGCTAACCCAAGTTTAGAAACTCTTATCAAAATTGCAAATGCTTTTGAGGTTTCTATTGCTGATTTACTAACAGAAAAAATTTAGTAAAATTACGCTGTTGGCAGGAAACTTGATGACCAAGTCTGGAAAAGATAAATATATTTCCCCCTACAAAACACCTTCCAACATATCATTCAATGCAAGTTTTGCGGTTCGTACAGGTGTTGCAAATGAGGTTCCTGATATCGGTTCCAAATTGGCAGTATAAACACCTCCACTTTCTTTCAAGCCAAGCATATTATCCAGCAGTCTTGCACGTCTTTGTTCATTCACAAACTTTGTATCATCTATTTTTTGCATTTTCTTCATCTTCTCGGCAAACGGTGTCGTTTTATCCTGCATAAGAATTTTATAATGCTGCTGCCTTAATTCATCAATTCTAGCCTCAATCATTTTCTTTAAATTTGCGACTTTTTCAACAGGTTTGCCAAGTAACGGATTTTTCTGTAACATTTCCAACAACGGAGTATTACATCCGACATCAGTTCCCGAAAGTCCCGTAATATTTAAACCGTTTGGAGTAATTTGCGGGAAATATTCCCCCACCTCATAGTGTTGTGTCAGTTCGGAATTTCTTGACAATGAAAAATCAGAAATTCTACGAGTTTTAGGATTTATCGACCCAACCCCTTCGACATTTTTATTCATTACCAAATATTGATTAGATAACTCTTTGACAGATGCAACGTGAACATCTTTATTATAATTACTGCCTGCCATTAAAACTCTTGCATTAGTTTTTTCAATAACCTCATCATACGGTCTGTCAAAGGCAAATCTTGCCAAGCTTGTATCTTCCATTATAAATTTTTTATTTAATGTAACATCATGCCCATACGAACAGGACAAATAATCCAATTTCCCGCCGTTACTTATATAGTCGTTAATTTTGTCAAGCTCATGACCGTTTGCAATTTGAGAAGGATTTGTATCAAAAGTTACATACTTTGCAAACGGGTTGTTTCTTTTTGCATAAGTCAAGCACATATTACCATGCGGCATTCCATAACATACATATTCATTAAAACCTGTGAAATCATCATTAATCCCGATAATTTTCGGAGTTAATTCCGCCTCTTTTACAAACGCACCGTCTTTATCCAAAATTCTGACAGCAACCTTACCGTCTTTTGTTTCCCCCTGTTTTAAAATATTGTAAACTTTCCCATCCTTCGGATTTGTCCATTCTACACGGGAATAACTATCTTCAAGAGTATCAGAAGTCAGCCGCCTCAAATCTTCTGCAGTCGCTTTTGAGTAAGTTCTAGAATTTGGAGTTCGCAACCCATGCAAGACCTGTTTATTCATCTTAACCGCAGTTTGCATTTCCTCAGAACAAAATCTCGGAAGTAAAACCTTTTCTCCGTCAATAACAGTTGACGGATTTATACCGTGCCAACCCTTTGCCGGATTTACTCCCATAGCCTTGCAACTTGCCTTAAACGCTTGCATACCAATTTTATTTATTAAAACCATTATTTTCCCCTTATTTTTATAAAGGATTTTTATCAAAAAAATTTGCTAAAAGAGAACGAATTTGTAAAGTTATATAAAATGGAACAATGATTTAGGGACTTAAAATTTTGTTTTATTTTGATTATGAAAGAGATTCTGAATCAAGTTCAGAATGACTATTTGGTGGGTTTGCCAAGTGGTACGTCATTCTGAAAACTTAGAAAATTTATGCGAATGCAATGAGCATTTAATTTTCTTGTTATTCAGAATCTATTTAGCAACCAAACACTTAAAATAATACCGTCGGCGTGGCAACTATATGGTAAGCTTAGCGAATTTCAGCATAAAAAAGGAGCTTGTTGGCTCCCTTTTTTAAACCTTTTAAATTTTCCTTCGTCACAACCTACTGCAACAATTTATCTGCGAGTTCGGTTTCCAAAGTTCCGTTCAAGGCTTTTGAAACCTTTTGCAATTTTTGAGCAATAAGTTCCATATTATCTGACCAAATAAAATTATCGTTGACATATTTTTCAGCCTTATTAAAATCACCGTCAATCTGAATTCTGATAATTTCAGCCAACATTTCTTTTGCAATCGGAACGACTTTATCAATATTTACATGGATTTTTCCGTCCTGAGTAATTGAATAACCGCCACGTTGTGCAAAGTAGTTATTTTGCATTACCGTACGAACCCTGTGAGCCTGTGACATTGTCGGTTTCGATTTCAAGAAATTATCGGCAACAGTTGTTACGATAATTTGAAGTCTTTGTTCGGGCGTGTACATTCCAAGTTCGGTCAACAAGTCAACAAATGCCAAAGACCCCATATCCGCCTTGTTTTCTTCAATAATATTTCTGTATTTGCCAAGTTTTTCGCTACCTTCTTTTGGTCCTAGAGAATGGGCGTTTTCATGCCCGATAGTAAACCAGTGGTCAGCCTCATCAAGATAATATTGATGTTGTTCTTTATCCAAAATTGCATCAAGTCTTTCTTGAAGTTTTTTCTTGTCGCTGATAAATCTGATTTGACGGTGATAAACATTTCTTCTTCCGCCACCAATCGTCAAGGACAATTTGTCAGAATTTGGCAAATTCTCAGCAAGAGTAATACCGCCTCTATATTCACCGACATCACCTGATGCCATAACCATATCAACGTCAACCATTGTTTGTTTTGCATCGGTATCCGCTGAAATTGTTTGAGTATATTCATCATTATAAGGCATATTATCAGCAAGTGTCGGAAGATATTTCTTTATTGCCATAAGTGCTTCCGTTCCCGCCTTATTGATAATACCTACTCTACCACCTAAAAAGTCCTTCGGAATAGGCGAAATTCCGGCATCTGCTAACGCTTTTGACAACTCTTCATTTTCAACGATAGTACCTGTCATTTCATCTTCGTAATTTTCTCTTGTTATGGTAAATTCAAGCGGAGTATCTTGAAGTTCTGCCCATTTTTTATCAGCATAAGCATCTAACATAGGATCTGCAGTTCTTAACGCTTTTGCTTGCAAGAGCAAATATTCGTTGAAATCTGCGTTAGTTGAAGTTTTTGCGGCAAGTTCAAGTTCATCAGCCATTTTTGAAAAATCTTGGTGGAAATAATCAACATAATCAATTCCTGCCAAATCTTCAGCCGCTCTAACAACAATTGAACGTTGAGTCAAAATCTTTTTAACCTCATCAATTTTGCCGTCTTTCAACATTCTAAGTAAAACTGCATGGAATTCCTCTTTTGACAAATCCTCAGGATAAACACCCTTGCCCAACTTTGTTTCAACACCTTTAATCAAGTTTATTGGAGTTGACATAGTATCAATCGCATTTACACCTTTTTGTGCATCAAACAAAATTTTTGTAAGTTTTGCTTGTTTATTACCTTTTGCAATTTCACTTTCCAAAAATTCTTTAAACGGAAGATTGTGTTTACAATCAATTACCATATTTATTTTTTCAAGGATTTGAGCAGCCTTGCAAAGATGTTTCAAAGCGATTTTATCACCTTCTGCCAATGCCAAATATTCAGGAGCATCAGCCTTTAAAAACTTTTTTGTAACCAAATAATCTTTATTAGTTCTTTTTTCTAATTCTTTCAACGATAAATTTAATTCATATTCTGCCATTATAAAACTCTCCGTATCTTCTATTGATATACGGATTATATCATTTTTTTTGAGATTTAACAAGACCATGAAATTATCAGAAGGATTTTACCCGAACAAATTTAACACAGAAAAAGCCATTGCAAGGTACCCTATATCCCCCCAAACAGAAATCCAAAACGGATAATTATGTTTTTTGGAAGCTCCTGATTTTACGGATTTTATTGTTTTGGTCAGCATATATATTGAAAAAATAAAACAAATTATGGTCAAAATAGCAAACACAACGAGCAAATACCAACCTGAAATATCTTTACTGTTTCGAGCAATTGCTGATACTGCAGTAAAAATCAAATACATTGCAAGGTAAGCAACACCACCAATAAAATATGATAACTCTTCTCTTATATCTTGAAAATTCATAACTCTACTCCTATTTGTGATAACGTTCATTTCTTGCAATTTTGAACGCTCTATAAATCTGTTCTACCAAAATCAATCTCGCAAATTGATGCAAAAAGGTCATTTTTGACATACTCATCTTAAAATCTGCACGCTGTGAGACATTTTTCCCTATTCCGCAAGAAGAACCGATTACAAAAACTACCTCTTGGGTTCCGTCATTTATTAATGATGTAAGTTTTTGAGAAAACTCTTCGCTCGACATTTGCTTTCCGCCAATTTCCATAGTGATTACATAATCTTGCGGCTTTATGCAGGATAAAATTTTTTCGCCCTCTTCGAGTAAAATTTTCTCGGTCAAATTTTCATCTTTAATTTCAATAGGATTAAGTTCGACAATCGACATTGGAACATAAGGAGTAAGACGTTTTGTAAATTCATCAATACCCTCTTTCAAAAATTTTTCTTTAATTTTTCCTAATGCAATAATTTTAATTTTCAATTTTTGAATTGTCGCTTTCTATATAAACTGATTGAGATGGGAATGCAAAATCAATATTCGCATCACGATATTTTTTGATAATTTCCGTCAAAAACTCGCCACGAACCTTAAGAAATCTCTCGTAAGACCCTGATTTTACATAACCTCTAAATCTGATATTTATTGAACTATCCCCCAAATCGTGAACATCTACAGTGAAATCATTATGAATTTCTTTGTGAGAAATTGCAGTTTCTTTAAGAATTGTTTGAGCAAGTGCAAGATGTTCATTATCTGTTGAATATGTAACACCAAACGTAATATTGAGAAATCTTTTTCGTGCGTTAGAAACATTTACGATAATTGCATTTGCGGCTATATTATTAGGAACACTCGTTAAGAAATGATCCAAGTCACGAATTTTGGTTGAGCGAATATTTATATCTTCAACATACCCTTCAATCCCATTCACTTTCACATAATCACCGATTTTATAAACCCTGTCTGATAGAATTTCAAAAGTACCGAAAATATTAGCAAGTGCATCTTTTGCCGCCATACCGACTGCAATACCACCAATTCCAAAACCTGCAAGAATTGATGATACCGAATAACCTTGACTTTGAAGAAGTCCGGTAAAGGCGATAAATAAAACAATACCTTTAAATAATTTCATCAAAACAGGGACAAAACGCAACATTGGGGCATCAATTTCTTTTGCCTGCAATTTTTTGCGAATATTTACATCAACTATATTTATAATTTTGAATAAAATTGCTACTAAAATTATATTTATAACAAGTGCTATCAGTCCTGCTTCCCATTTTGGCATTTGTTTATTTGCTCCTTTTCAAACAGTTTTCAATCTTTATATATTATAAAACAGACAATACAAAATTGACGATTATGTAAATAATTAATAAAAATTTTTCTAAATTCATAAATTTTGGTAGAATATTAGCATGTTTAATTTTAAGAATGTAACCAGAGGGATATTTATATTAATAATTTGCTTAGGAATAGGCGTAACTTTTTCAAAGATTTACCAACCTGAAGCAAAGAATATAAAAGTTTATAAACAAGCACTCAGAGATTATGAAAACGAAAATTATTCAAATTCGTACTTTTTGTTTTCAAAAGTTGCTGCCGTATCGTCATTAAAACCAATCGCCTTATACCGTCAGGCAATGTGTGCCAAAAACTTGGGTGATAAAAAATCAGAATTAAAGGTTTACCAACAGTTAATTAATTATTACCCGCAACATAAATTGTCAGGGGAAGCGCGTTATAATGCAGGTCAATTAATTTTAGAAGAAAACCCAGGACTTGCCTACAGATATTTTGACAAAGTTTCAAAATCCGATATGGATGATGGATACAAATATGCATCAGAATACTTCAAAGCAAGAATTACTGCTACAAAAATAAGATATTCGGGCAAAAAACCGTCCGATAGAAAAATTAAAGAAGTTGAAGTTCCATTTAGAGCATATTTAGAAAAATATCCGGACGGCAGATTAGCCGCTAACGTTGCTAGAACTTGGAAAAAATTCAATCCAAAATTATCTAAATCTGATAGGCTATTGATAGCACGAGCATACACCCTTTCTAAAAATTATACTGATGCGATGAATACTCTTGCAACAATTCCGGATAGAGATAGTTGGGCATTGAAAGCCAGTGTTTATTTTGGCAGAAAAGATTATAAAAACGGAAATGCACTATTATTAAGCCGTATAAAAACCCAAAGCAAAACAATATCAAGAAAAGACTATAATAGAGCAATTGACGGCTATTTATATCAATACCAAGAACCAACAGATAAATATAAAATATTATCAACATTATTAGATTCGGCAAAAGATTCAAAAAAAGACTATATTTGGAATCTAAAGTGCAACTATTCTCCGGAAGCAACAAAATATCCTTGTTACAATGGATTATATAATTCTTTCCCTACAGGAGATTATTCCCGTAATGCTATGTTCAAAACATTCTCTTACTCACTAAAAGAAAGAAATTACCAAAAGAGCAGAAACTTAGCAAACACATACTTAGAAAAATACAGCAATTCAAAAGAAGCGCCAATGGTAATGTTTTGGATTGCTAAAATCGACAATAACAGAGATATGTTTAATAATATTATTAAACAATATCCTGATTCATTTTATGCATACCGTTCATTCTGGCTAACAAAAGGGATTAAAAATGCAACTGTCAGAGGACAACTGAAAAATAAACCAGTAGTTTATCCTTACAAAATGCCAGGGTTAAAAAGTACATTGTATGCTTTGATGTGCGTAAATGATTATGAAATGATAAAAAAATATTCAGATGATAAATTTATCGAAAGTTGGGTTGAATACGAAAAAGGCAACTATGCAACTTCAATGATTATTGCACGAGATGCAATGTCAAAATTGCCTGAAAAACCTAACAAATCCGATTTAAGATGGCGTTTGGTTTATCCGCAGAATTACTTTGTACAAGTAAAAAAATACGCCTCTCAAGCGCAGAATAACGAAGCCTTAATTATGGCAATATTAAGAGAAGAAAGTTCATTTAATACAAAGGCACAAAGTGGCGTAGGAGCAATGGGTTTAATGCAACTTATGCCTGATACTGCACAAGATATTGCAAACAGAAATAAAATCGCACTTGAAACGATTTATCTTGTAAATCCGGAAATAAATATAAAATTAGGAAATCTTTATTATTCGGAACTTAAAAAAGGACTCGGTAATGATGAAATTGCAGCAGTTGCGGCTTACAATGGCGGAATAGGTGCGGTTACAGGTTGGAAAAACAAGTTAAATTATTCTGATGTTGATGAATTTATCATTCAAATTCCGTACGAAGAAACTCAATATTATATTGAAAAAATATTTGGAAGTTATTGGAACTACACAAGGATTTATCAACGATAAATATCATATATTTGAATTATTACAAATTTGAAGAAAGTGCTAAAATATAATTATGAAGAAGATTTTAATTACACTAACGATACTAATAATAAATTTAATTATAACAAACCCAGCAAATGCTATAAAAATAGGGCTTTTAACCAATGTTAATGAAGCGGGAATAGGTGTAAACGTCAACGGTAGAATGATAGACGTAAACACAAATAAAACCGTTTGTACGGCAGATGCAATGCGTGGTTACGTTATCGTCCCTTACAAAAATGAAATTGCGGTAAAAGCGGGCTCTCAAGTTTATTCACTCGGCACAAATGCAATTGTTTTGCGTACCGATAGTAACGGTTATGTAAGCACAAAAGGCAAATGGTATCATGGGAAATTGATGGTTAAAAATGTCGGTGGAAAACTTACAGTTATCAATGACATTGACTTAGAAAACTATTTAAAAGGGGTTGTACCATCTGAAATGCCGGCAAGTTGGGAATTTGAAGCACTAAAAGCGCAAGCAATCGCAGCAAGAAGTTTTGCACTCGCAAACTTAGGGAAACAAGCAAAATACGGATACGATTTGAAGGATAACACAGAAGACCAAGCTTACGGCGGAGCATCAGCAGAAACAAATATTACAAACAAAGCGGTTGATGAAACACACGGACTTGTTTTGACTTATGATATGAAAATTATTTCAGCATACTATTCGGCTTCAGCAGGCGGAATGACATCAAGTTCAGTATGGGGTGGCTATGCCCCGTATTTACACTCTGTTCCATCATTTGATGATAATGTAGCAAAAAACGGGCATGGTGTCGGAATGTCACAGCATGGGGCAAATAATTTGGCAAAACAAGGCTATAATGCTTACCAAATTCTGCAATATTTCTACTCTAATGTTAAATTTGCGAAGTTAAATAAAGACACTTAAGCAGATATAGTTGGATTTTTGACATGATATACCCTTATATATCTTATTATTACTAAGTTTTAAGCAAATTTTTTCTGAAAAACCCTTGACAGGCGTAACTTTAACGAGTATAATCAGTTAGTCGATATACGAACTCTGCGGAAATGGTACTTTCGTAGGTTTAAAAGGAAGAAGGAGGTTCAGAATGAACAAAGAAGAATTAGTAAAAGAAGTATCAAAAAAATCAAAAGTTTCACAAAAAGCAACTGCTGATATTTTGGCTGCAACATTAGAAACAATCCAAAAAACAGTTTCTAAAGGTAAAAAAGTTACTCTAGTTGGTTTCGGAACTTTCGAAGCTCGCAAAAGAGCAGCAAGAACTGGTAGAAACCCACAAACTGGCGCAGCTTTGAAAATCGCTGCTAAAACAGTTCCTGCATTCACTGCTGGTAAAAAATTCAAAGAACTTGTAAAATAGTTTTTGAAAAAACAATTTAAAAACAGCAATCTTGAATAAGGTTGCTGTTTTTGTTTGTTTACATTTCTTGTCGGACTGCTTTTTTCGTGTTAAAATGATTTCACTGGAGAGTAACAAATGAGGTGTTAAATGAAAAGTTCGACAATAAGAAGATCCACACTATCGAAAGAAACAATGGAAGTTATTGAAAATTTAGCAAAAGAACAAGAAGAAAGCGGTCTACCGGGAGAATACGTAAGACCTGACGAAATCGAAAACTCTAACAACAAAACGAAAGAAAATGAACTAAACGCAATGTCACAAGAAATTGATTTGTTATGGCAAAATTTCAAAACAAACCAATTCAATACAAATTCACCTATTATGAATATAATAATAGGGATTATAATCGGTGTTGTAGCAACTTTATTAGTATTATTCTGCATTAGCGCAATATCTTCTGATACACCAAATACCGGCAAGAAAAGCATATTTGGAATTGAAAAAATATTCTCACATAAAAAAGCCGTGAAAGAACCTACACTTGAACAACAAGCAACTGTAGAAGAACAAAACGAAACTCAACAAAAAGTTTCTATTCCTGAAGAAAACGAAGAAATTGCTCAAAATAATGAAGAACAACCACAAGCAAAAGAAGAAAATGTTGATACTTCAAAAATGACAAAATACGTTGTTAAAAACGGTGACACTGCTGAAAAAATTATCAAAAATCATTACGGTACATATTCTGAAGAAAAAGCACAAATGGTTATGAAAGCGAACAACTTGTCATCACTTGACAGAATCAACATTGACCAAGAACTTTTACTTCCATAAGGGAAAACGAGTATGAAAAAATTTGGCAAAGCATTAGGTATAGCAGCAATTCTGCTGGGTATGAGTTCAATCGGAACTTTTGCACAAACGCCTGATTGGCACAACGGTTTGAGAACACATTTTCTAAACAACGAAACTGTCATTATGGAAGTGAATATTCGTTCTTTTAACGCTCAGGATATTGACGGGGACGGATTTATTCAGGAAGATATCGGCGAACTTCGAGGAAATTTTCTCAATGCAATAAACCGACTTGATGAGATAAAAAGTCTTGGCGTAAACACTTTGCACATTTTGCCAGTCACACCAACGGGAAAATTAAAAGCGCTCGGTACGGCGGGAAGCCTTTATGCAGCCTCTGATTTTCAATCAATTAATCCTGATTTGGTTGATAAAACTTCAGATTTAACACCTGTAGAACAGGCAAAAAAATTCATAGAAGAAGCCCACAAACGCAATATTTCGGTAATTATTGACGTTCCTGCGTGTGCTTCTTACGATTTATACTTGCAACGACCGGATTTATTTGTAAGCAATCCGTCTGGAGAACCTGTAATGCCTGCAGATTGGACGGACGTAAGACTACTTGCGACAGGAGAGTCTGATAAAGTTGATGCAAACGTTTACAGTCTATATAAAGATTTTGTCAAATTCGTAATGAACTTGGGGGCTGACGGAATAAGAGCAGATGTTGCTCACTGCAAAACACCTTTGTTTTGGAAAGAATTGATTGAATATTCAAGAACAAAAGACCCTGAATTTTTGTGGATTGCGGAATCTTCAGATTCTTGGCACGACTCAATTTCACCACAAGCAGTTTTTACACCTTATGACAAATTATTGGAAGCAGGTTTTGACGGCTATTACGGTTCGTTTTTCAATCTGAAAGACTGGAAAACCTCAAAAGATTTGTATAAACAATTATCTTTTACGATAAATGATAACAAAAGATTTAAAGAACCTAAAAGCGTAATCGGAAGTTTCACGACCCACGACGAAGTCAGCCCGATACTACTAAAAGGTCCTGCACTTAGCGATATGATGATTTGGCTCAGTGCGACTTTACCGATTAACACATACTTTCCTGACGGATTTCAAACAGGTGATGATTATATGTACAAAATGGGCAACAAACTAGCGCCAAAATCAAACACTGACGACGATACATATTTTGTACACCGTGGGAAGATTGATATTTTCAATTTTTCAAGAAAACCTGGGGGAACTAACACCACCTTGAAAAACGATTTGATGTTGAGTAATAATGTTAAAGCAGGGTTAATTCCGCTATTAAATTCTGGAACTTTTACTCCGCTAAAAACAAGTAATCAAAAGGTTTTTGCATATACTATTGAAAATTCGACCAAAAAAGTGATTACAATCGGTAATTTGGATTATGAAAATCCGCAAAACGTAAATTTCAAAATTCCAAAATACAATCCTAGATTTAAAGTTTTACCGATAAAAATTTCTAATATGCCTGACGTTAGCAAAAATGGAAAAGTTTCAACAACGTTAAATGCCGGAGAGATTGTAGTTTTAATAGTGAATGAATTAATTTAAAAGAAATCTATTTAGTAATTTCTATCAAATCACTAATTTTGCAATCCAAAAATAAGCAAATCTTTTCCACCGTATCAAGGGTAATATTTGTTCGCTTTCCTCTGATTATTTCTGATATTTTTGCTTGACTAATTCCTGTAGCCTTGTGGAGTTCAACTCCAGAAACATAATAATAAAATTATATATCAAAAAGGCGAAATAAAAATTATCTCGCCTTTTTGCTTTTTTATTTGTTTTCGTTTAAATCTTAGCAACCTCTGCTTTGTTTAACTTCATTCATAATTGACTCAAATTCTTTATCATCAATTGTTTCTTTATCAAGAAGTTCTTTTGAGATTTTTTCTAGCATATCACGGTTTTCAGAAAGAAGTTTCTTCGCTAGTTCATAACGTTCGTCAACGATTTTTTTGATTTCTTCATCAATTTCATAAGCCACTTGTTCTGAATAATCTCTTTGGTGTCCGAAATCTCTACCCATAAATACGTTTTCTTGGTTTTTACCGTACGCCATAGTTCCTAACTTGTCTGACATACCCCAAGCAGTAACCATCTTACGAGCAATATCAGTAACATTTATCAAGTCTTGAGAAGCGCCGGTACTTACGTTATCTTTACCGTAAACGATTTCTTCTGCAGCACGTCCGCCAAGAGATACGGTTATTTTAGCAAGTAATTTTGCTTTACTTACATGTACGCTTTCATCTTTCGGTCTTGTCCAAGTAACCCCAAGAGCCATTCCACGAGGGATAATTGATACCTTGTGCAACTCATTTGCATCTGGTAACAACTTGTCAATCAATGCGTGCCCCACTTCATGGTATGAAGTCAATTCTTTATCGGCATCTGTCAAAACTTTGCTGCGTTTTTCAACACCGGCAATTACACGGTCAATAGAACGGTCAATATCGTCCATAGATATCAAAGACTCACCATTTCTGGCTGCAAGTAAAGCGGATTCATTCAATAAGTTTTGTAAATCAGCACCGGTGAACCCTGGAGTTCTCTTTGCCAAAACCTTCAAATCAACATCTTTATCCAATTTTTTATTCTTTGCGTGAACCTGCAAAATTTGCTCTCTACCCTTAACATCAGGAGCATTGATATAAATTTGTCTGTCAAATCTTCCAGGTCTTAATAGAGCGTTATCCAAAATGTCAGGTCTGTTTGTTGCTGCAATTACAATTATATTTGTATTTACATCAAAACCATCCATTTCAACAAGCAATTGGTTAAGAGTTTGTTCCCTTTCATCGTGTCCGCCACCAAGACCAGCACCTCTTTGACGACCAACTGCATCGATTTCATCAATAAAGATAATACAAGGTTGATGTTTTTTAGCCTGTTCAAACAAATCTCTTACACGACTTGCACCGACACCGACAAACATTTCAACAAAATCAGAACCTGAAATTGAGAAGAACGGAACATTCGCTTCACCTGCAACAGCCTTCGCCATCAAAGTTTTACCTGTTCCTGGAGGTCCAACCAGCAAAACGCCTTTCGGAATTTTAGCACCCAATTTCATATATTTTTCGCCATTTTTCAAGAAATCGACAATTTCTTCAAGTTCTTTTTTCTCTTCATCAATACCGGCAACGTCATTAAAAGTAGTCTTAACTTTGCTATCTAAAAGCATTTTAGCTTTGCTTTTACCAAAAGACATTGCTTGAGAACCACCCGCTTGAATAGCTTTTATCATCAATCCAAAAGTTATTAAACCAAACAGAATAATGATAAATGTTCCGATATTACCAGCAAGTTGATTTGATTCTGCGGCTTTTTTAACAGTAATATCAGCATCAGATTCGTTTAACTTTGCCATTAACGTTTCATCATCTTGCGGAATTTGAACCTTGAATTGTTTTAGCGGAACCTGTGAACCGTTATAAGGTGTCAAAAAAGGCGATACCTTATTTTTAACATCTTTTGTATCTTTTATTGCATTTGGTTGTTCCTTTGGAATTGCAATAATTTTGTCATCATATTTTTCAATTTTAGAAAAATCTTTATTCTCCAATTTTTGAAGAAAATTTGTGTATGAGATTTCAGATGTATCGGTTGTCGAACCACCCATAAAGATAGTTGAAATAAATACCAATATAACTATCGATAAGATAACATACATACTCATTGACTGATTTTTGTTCATAAAAATAACCTTTCAGAATAATTCTCTCTCTTATAGATAAATTATAACGTAAAAAGGTTAAAAAGTGAATAAATATAGCATGATTTTATTTTGATTTTAAATTGAAACAAAACCTAATTGTTAAGCACAACACGCAAACCTTGCATGCAAATTAAATCATTGATAAATATATCGTATATACTTGTTATCACTAATTAAGAAGTATTAACAACATTTATGTAATTTAGGCAATTTTTCTAAAAAATTTACGTTTATATAAGAGTAAGGGAAATTTAAGAAAACGGTTAAAGGAAATAAATTTTATATAGTGATTAAAAGGATATAACAAAGATTTTTTATACTCTCTCTCTTAATATCCTCGTGTTTATTTAATGTTGCCAACAATATACTTGGCAACTTTTTCTTTTATATAGGGAATTGTAATTTTGCAATACTTTTGTAACATTATCAAAATAAGACATCTCTACATTTTGCGAAACTTCAAAAGAAACTTCTAGGGTTGACAATTAAAGAATAATAGTAAATAATACTCTTGAGGGGGCAACCTTAAAAAATGTCACTTTTTAGAGTTGCACTTTGTACCCTTAGACTATTTTAGAAGAAGTTCCAGAAATTCCAGTTCTGGAACTTTATCTTTGTAACTTTCAATAAAAAGATACAAATGAAAAACTAATAACATAGTCATTTCAATCACCCCCTTTCCCGACCGATTTCTTTGCATAATCGAGTGTGTCGGAGGGAATGCGGTACTTACCCAAAATTTATATTATTACAACACTCTTTCTTTGTCTATTTTTATTTTCTCTTGAATTCAGGCATTTGACCAGAGCAATATTTAAACCTTCTTATTTGGAGTAAATTCTATTAAATCCGAAATATCACAATTAAGATAATCACAGAGTTTGTCGATAATATCTAATCCGACATTTGTTCGCTTACCTCTGATAATGTTTGATAAAATTGATTGGCTAATTCCTGTTGCTTTATGCACCGAAACCGCCGTAATCTCTTTATCCCACAAAATCTGTCTTAATTTGATTTTTATCATTTCATAATTATATTGTAAATTTTTAAAAGATTAACAATAATTATGCAAAATTACATTAATTTATGATATATTATAAATTATTATAAATTATTGTAATTTATTACAAATAAGGAGAAGATATGCATAAAAAATTTGGGTTTACACTTGCGGAAGTATTGATAGTTTTAGGCATTGTTGGAATAATTGCAGCAATTACATTGCCAAGTTTAATCACAAATTATAAGGTAAAAGTTTTGAAGGCTCGCTTTCAAAAGGCAGATGCCGTATTGCAACAGGCTCTTTTAAAAACTGCGAATGAAGTAGGTTATGACAGTTTTCTTGATTTATCATCTTCTAATGATGAACTAAATCGAATGTTACCGGAAATAAACAAAGCGTGGGAAAAACAATTTGACGGAGCAACAAAAATTACAAACGGAATTTCTTATCTTTTCGGGCGTGGAGTTATGCACCACAATATTTTTGGAGAAAACAGTTCGGGACATGTTGCAAATTACTTTCCAGTATATAATGACCCTAAAGCGATTATAACAAAAGACGGTACAATGTTTTCTTATTTTGGAATTGCAGGTGCTCCTAGTGAAAGATATCTACTACTTACATTTGATACAAACGGACCATTCAAAGGTCCAAATCGAGTAGGACACGATATTTTTAACTTCCAATCCAAAGATTTGGATATAAATAGAGACTGTAATCCAGGAAACAGAGGTTATTCGTTCTCAACTTACAGGTGTTATTACTGGGCTCATAGAAATATTAATCCGATTGATAATTCAAAACCTTATTGGGATATTTTGTATAAACCGTTAAGTTATTGGCAGAAAAAGGATAAATAATTAACGGAATGTATTGGAAAAGACTGTTGGCATTGTATACAAACAGAACTATTTTACATGTCAGGCGGTGCCGTGACCTACGTTTTGGCTCTGAAACTAGTGTTCAATAGCTGGCAAGTTGATTGGCGTTGCCACGCCGACATCGTGATTCTTTTTTTCGGAATAACGATAACTATGTTATGCTTTCACCTCTTGTTGGTATGCCCAAGCCGAGTGATTATGAATACTTTCAAACGCTTCACAATCGACTTCAAATTCTTTTACGACTGGGTGATTTCGAAGTTTCACAACAACATCACGCAAAACATCTTCCACAAATTTTGGATTATCCCAGGCTTTTTCAGTCACAAACTTTTCGTCTTGACGTTTCAAAAGCGGATAAACAGGACAAGATGCGCAAGATTCAATCAATTCAATCAAATCTTCAAGCCAAACTTGTTCTGTCTCATCGTAAGATATTTTTACAGAAATTATTGCTCTTTGATTATGCGCACCATTTTCTGATATCTCTTTAGAACACGGACACAATGTCGTTACAGGAACTTTTACCCCAAGTATAAATTTGTAACCATCTTGCTCATTTATTCTGCCTTCAAATGAACAATCATAACACATTGGAGCGGATAATTTTGTAACCGGTGATTTTTTATTTATGAAGTATTTAAAATTAAATTCTAATTCACCGCTTTGCGCATGAAGTTTCTTTATTATTTTTTCAATACAACCTTTTATATCAACGCCTAAAAGATTTTTAGTACTCCATTCGTTCAGAGTTTCAATAAATCTGCTCATGTGAGTACCTTTGTAATTTCTCGGAAGAGAAACGCAAACTCTGGCGTGCGCTGACACGATTTGGTCTGAATTGTTCTTGCGTTGAATTATCAAAGGTAATTCAACATGTTTAATTCCGACCTTTTGTATATCTACGTTTCTGTTATCTTGTGTATTTTGTACGTCTTTCATAACTTATTTATTCACCTTTTAATAATTCTTGTTTTGCTTGTTTCCATAATTTGTCGTATTCATCAAGTGAATATTCTTTTAATGGTTTTGTCGCAAGTTCTTCCATTTTGCGAAAACGTGCTTCAAATTTTTTATTAGCCTTTAGCAAAGCCTGTTCTGCGTCAATTTTATTCCAACGAGCAAGATTAACAGTCGCAAACAAAATATCTCCAAACTCATCTTCCATGTGAAGTTTGTCGCCTTCTGCTTTTGCTTGTTTAAATTCCTCGTATTCAGATTTTATACAAGCGTACAAATCTTCTTCACAAGCCCATTCAAAGCCTTGTTTAACCGCTCTTTTTGACATTTTTTGAGCAGCAATCAACGCGGCTTGACTTTTTGATAATCCGTCCATTGCAGAAACTCGTTCTGTTTTTTCTTCTGCTTTCAATTTATCCCAAGCGTTAAGGACATCTTGTGAATTGTTGATTTTAGCGTTACCAAAGACATGCGGATGTCTGTGGATTAGTTTTTCATTTAATTCACGAGCAACATCTTCAATGTCAAATGCGCCTTCTTCTTTTGCGATTTGAGAATGCAAAACAACTTGCAAAAGCACATCACCCAATTCTTCTTTTAAGTGTGGCATGTCGTTTTCATCTATCGCATCTACTGCTTCATACGCTTCTTCAATCATGTTCGGGCGAAGGGAATAGTGCGTTTGTTCCCTATCCCATGGGCAGCCGTCCGGCGCTCTGAGTTTTGCAATAATAGATATTAATTCTTCCAAATTCTTATAATTCATAGTCATATTTTAACACAAATCATTCAAAAGGTGGATTTAATAAAAACAATCTATTGATAAACTCTTAACGTGGATAGTTAAGAAAGAGGTTTAATTATGTCAACAGTAGAAAGAATAACCCAAATCAGTCATCGCATCTTCAATACAAGTAAGAGCGAACAAAGTACATCAAGAACAAGTAATCCTTTTGCTGCTTCAAATTTTCAAAAAAACATTTTGACAGAAGATGTTTTTGAATCAAGCAAAAAGGTTAATCATAACAATGTAAGTTTCACAGGTAACTTAACAGCAAGTTCAAAAAGAATTTATTCTACATTTGTAGGTTCTTTGAATGACTTCGGTAACAAATTCTCTGAAGGTATCGAAAGTATCATGGAATTTGGAAACAGAATGAAACAAGGTTTGGTAAGTGCTTGGAACAAAATTCAAGAAATCGGTAACAGAGAAGTTTCACTAAACGTTTCTTTAGAAGGTGCTAAAAACCTATTAAATAAAGAAGTTTCAATGGAAGGAACCATTATAGGTGCTAAGAATGTCTTAGGTAGAGATATTAAATCTTTCTTCGTAAACGGAAGAGAAAGAGAAATCAACAAAATGGCTAAAATGGATCCAAAATCAGAAATTAAACCAATGTTCACAGAAGCATTATCTGCACTAGAAGCAGATATGGTACAGGCTGCGTAAGAAGGAGAATTGTAAATGGAAAACAATATAAAAAATAACAAAAACTTTAACAAAGTAAGCAATATTATTGAATCATTAACAATTAACCCTAATCCAGATTCAGTTGCAGTTTTGGAAGAAATTGGTACAAATTCTTCAATCGATGAAGTTAGAGAAATGACATCTCGCGCTTTGGTTAAAAGAAATGAACATGATTCATTGTCAGTTGTAATTGCTAACAGAGGAAAAGGTATCAATGATATGTCAACAGTTGTTGCAATGAGCACAATCAATGAACTTTTATCATTGGAAAACAAAGAAGAAGCTATGAAGATTCTAGAAAATACAATATCTTCTGAAAGCTTCGATGATGAAGTAAAAGAAAATGCTCGTTCAGTAAAAGCATTGATGGCTTTGAGTTAATTTTTAACGATAAAATTTTAATAAATATATATAAGCGACTGATTAAATCAGTCGCTTTTCGATTGTTAAGTTATTCAAAATCTGTTAATTGGTTAAATCCAACCCCAAGCGCATCGGCTATTGCAAACAACTTTTTAAGACTTATATTTTTCTGACCGTTTTCAACTCGTGTAATATATTCCCTTGACAAGTCAACAATTTCGGCAAGTTTCTCTTGAGAGATATGCTTATTCATTCGATATTTAGCAATATTTTGCCCCAATTGTTTAATCCTTGACATGTGACCTATTTTGACCTAAATTTATACTCATGTCAGTGACCTATTTGTCCGAAGGGTAAAGCTTGTGGGAATTAAGAAGTTCTTAGTTAATTTAATTTGTGGTTTTATACCATCAAAAAATAAACGGCAGCAAATTAGAACTAAATTAATGAATGAAAACAATTTAGTATCGCAAAAAATAGATTCACTCAATGGCAACAAAATTGTATTAGTAAAACCTAACGGAAAAGAAGAAACAATACCAAAATTTGCAGGATTAAACATTCATTTTAACGGCAAAAATTCTGTTGTAAAAATTCATGAACCGATAAAATTTAAAAACTGTAACTTTTCACTTGGCAATAATTGTTTTATAGAAATTGACACAACAAAATACAATGTTTCTAACTTCGGAATGTCAACAAGAGATTCTAGTCGCGTTGCTATAGGAAAAAATTTTTCTTGTTGTGGCTGTAACTTGGAGTTGCACGATGAAGCAAATTCCGAGATTTCAATAGGCGAAGATTGTCAGTTTTCTTACGGAATAAATATCAGAACAAGTGATGGTCATACAATCTATGAAGTGGAATCAGGAAAAATATTAAACGCCCCAAAAGACAAAGTCGTAATTGGAAATCATGTTTGGCTTGGTATGCACACAAAAATATTGAAAGATGCCCATATTGCTGATAATACAATTGTTGGAGCGTGCTCCGTTGTAACCAAAATGTTTGACAAGAGCAATGTAATTCTTGCAGGAACTCCCGCTAAAATCGTCAAACAAGGCGTAAATTGGGACAGAAGAAAGACTGACCGATTCAATGATGGTTTCGTTAAATAAACTTAAACTTTAGTAACAATTCAATAAGATAATGAACTTTTATGATATATTTTTTGCAATGGGGAATATGTTTAATAAAATTTCAGAAAAATATATAAATCAACTCGGGCAAAAACAAGTTTTTAAAACAGTCAAGTTAAGTATTGCAGAATCAACCGTAAAACAAGCGGTAGAGGAAGCGGCAAGTGTTGCAAAGAAAAGTATTGAAGATGCGGTAGCACCGCTAAAAGCAAAAATGGCACAAAAAGACGAATACATTACAAAAAGTACTAACGAAAATCAATCGCTTAAAACTAAAGCCAAACATTTTGAAGAAATTGCAACCTCAGCGCAAAACAAATTAAACAAATACAAAAGCATAGTTCAAGAAGCATATAAAATAGGCTTAACTCCGGAAATAAGAAACCAAAAAGCCGGCATTGCACATATTTTGTCAAGTTTGATTAAACATAAACAACCAAAAGAAACTAAAGCGGAAAAAGTACTTATTAAAGAATCACAAACAAGCCTTGTTAAACAAGCAAAAGAGCCTGTAAAAACAGAACAAACAGTTGCTCTACTACAACAAAAAACAGAATCTCAAAAGCCAATAAAAAGAAGGACGTATCAAGCACAGTCAACCCAAGTGAGTCCGGAAGTTCTTGCTAAAATTGCAAACGAAAGAACTAAACAGGTTCTTGACAAAGATAGAATGACTCTTGCTTCTCAACTAATCAGAAATTTGATTGCAAGTACACAAAGTTATGATTTTAAAGGGATTTCTGAACAATATAAAAAAGCGTCAAAAAGAGATTTTAGTGATATTCTCCGTAATACTGGCGTAAAACTTAGCCATGATTACGAGGGTCTTTATAACGATATTGGAGATTTCATCAAATTTAGAGATAATAATGGCAAAGAATTACTACTTGTTGATTTTAATTACAAAGACTATCAATACCATATTAGGATTTCTGACAAAAACGGCTTACCGATGGTTACAACAAAAGTTGAAAACGGTATAACCAAAGAAATGAGAGTCTATTTTAATGATGTAAAAAAAATTGCTGACCCTGAAATTTTGTATGACAAGTCTATCAATAATTATGCTCAAAATATAATAACAGAAGCTAAAAAAGGAACGATTGCCAAAACTAGGAATAGTACTTACGCTAAACATATTAATTATTACACACCTGACGGAGTGGAAGTCGTTTCCGAAAAATATCCGATAAAAGCCAAAGACCAATCTATTCCCTTGCATACTTATATTGCTAGCCCAATAACAGGTGAGCCTGAAAAATGTTTTAGTTCAAAAAGTTCGGTAATGGAAAAATATGGGAAAAAGGGCACACCTCCCAAAATATACACAATAGAAGGATTTGACCATTTTGAAAAATTTAAAAAAGATAAAACAACATTTGAGATAGACTATCTAGTTTCCTCTGAAAACACCCGTTTTGGGGTGCAAACTTTGTATGATAAAAATTCAGGTGATAAGGACAGTCGTTGGCAGAAAATGCTTTATGAAAAAACAAACTATGGTCTAGCGGCACACCCATTGACCCAATCTTTTTCTTATTTTGATTTGACCAAACACAATATAAAACCGTGGGATTTCAGTATATTGAATCATTATATTAAGTAGGAAAAAAAATAAAAATTGCAAAACTTTTCATTAAAGATTCATTATCTTTTTCCATTCTGCCAATACATCATATCCCCAAGGCAAATTATACACTTTAAAATCTTTTACCTGTTGCTTATACTTGTTTGCAACCGCCACTACTCTTTTTATAAAGTGCATTTTTGACTCAATAAAAGGAATTTGTTTATATTCTGTTTTAAAATCTTTAATTCTATATGCACTGTGAAGAGAAGCCTGAAGACGATTTCCACTTGCACCTAATAGAATATTAATGGAATTATTATCTTGTTCTTTTACTATTGAAGATAAAGTGCCGAGTTGCTTTGAATTTAAGCTTGTCAGTAAAAGCTTTTGCACCTTTATATCTATAACATGCAACCCCATAAACGACTGTCTTGACTGATTTTGTGAACTAATACTTTGAATTTGCATAAAATTACCCCAATTACTGTAAATATAAAAACATGAAAATTTTAGTTTTGCTACTCATATTTTTCTCCTTTTTCTTTTACTTGAAATATCTCAATTCCACCTGCTTTATTTGTTGTACCACCAATTAATAGAATATTATTATTATCAAGTTTTATAAGTTCAGAAGAATCATGTGTATAGATAGATTTATCTATAGTCTTAAAGGCATTGGTATTAATATCATATATTTCTGCACTATCTATATCAATTCCTCTGTAACCGAAATACGATTTTGGATTTCTTCTCCCACCAGTGATAAGAATTTGATGAGAATTAATTGGAACAGTTCTATACCTAGTTTTCCCAGATGTATTTAATTCTGCATATGTTCTATCAAATTGCATTGGTGGAGTATCAATAATTTTGTCTTGATCAATATCATAAAGTTGATTAAATTTATTATTATTGCTATCAATTGTACCTAATATAAGAACTTTATTCCCGATCTTAGTATAGGAACAATTAAATAGCGCAGTTTTACTGTTTGTTGAAATTAAAGTATTTTTTTTGATATTATATTTTAAAATTGTAGAATTATCTTGAAATATTAAAATTTCATCATTATTTATTCTTATGCCTTTAGGTCTATATAACTTTGGAAGTTTTTGTAATATATTAATATTATTTTTTTGAATATCATATAATAAAAAATAATATTCTGCTTCTTGTTTTATTTGATGATTACTTAATATAAAAAATACATTTCCATCTTCCAGGCATAAGTAATCTTCTATTATTAAATTGTCAAAATTTTTAAAAGTATAGTTATTTACTATTTTTTTTGATTTTAGATCGTAAACAGTAATATTGTTTTTAAAATCGTAAAATGTGTTGATATTACATTTTGATATAATCGGATTGCAGGTATTAATTAATAATATTTTGTGATCATTTAAAGCTAATCCTCGTTGAGAAATGAATAAATTATCTTTAAATATAAAATATTTTACCTCATTACTTTCAGGATCATATATCTCAGATGGAATCTGTTTTATATCATTTCCTAATATAATAATTTGATTATTAGATAATTTAATTACATCAGCATCAGGGTGATTAAATTGCAAATTCGCAACCCTTTTAAAATAGCCATAATGATATTTTGAAAATTTTATAAATATAAATACAAATATTAGAAGAACAAGTAATCCTACAATTATATATATTAAATTAAACCTTTTTTCCATCACTTCTCATCACCACTGAATAATAATATGTATAATATAAAAACATGAAAATTTTAGTTTTGCTATAGATAAAAAATGAAGCATAAACTTTTGTTCATCATCTTTATGCACCGAGTAACGAGGCTTCAGCACCATCGTTGGCGAGCAACACGAGCCTTACGAGGGTGCGTCCCCCTTGTGGGTAGAACTCGTTTGTTGCGAAAATGGCTTGAGTAACAACCCCGAGTGAGAGACCGACTTCTGCTCATAATAAATAAAGAGCCAGATAAAAATCTGACTCTTTATGGAGCGGAAGCCAAGTAAGTACTATGCCTCTAATGCTCGATAAATCTCGCAAAGAGTCATAGCAACGAGGCTTGTGCTTACGCACATTACCCTCTATCATTACTAATTAAAAAGACCTATCAAATGATAGGTCTTTTTAATTAGCGGGAGACGAGGCTCGAACTCGCGACATCCTCCTTGGCAAGGAGGCATTCTACCACTGAATTACCCCCGCATATTGGGTACCTCTTTAGTATACATGCTAAAATTTAAAATGCAAGCATTTTTTCTTATTTATTTTAAAAATTTCAACTAAAGGAATCAAAAATGCAGATTTTACAAGGGTTATTCCTTCACTCCGCCTTGCAAAATATCGCTTATGAAATACTTTTTCCCCAGCAAAAATACACCTATTACAGGCAAAGTGCAAATGGCAGAACATGCCAGCAAATCCCCCCACAATGTAACTTCTCGAAAACTACCCTTAAATATAGCAAGCCCAACAGGTAATGTTCGCATACTCTCTGAATTTGTAACAATCAGCGGCCACAAGAAACTATTCCACGTAGTAACAAAAGTAAAAATAGCAAGTGTTGCAACAGCAGGCATAGCAAGTGGCATTACGATTTTGAAAAAGGTTTCATACAAATTACAACCATCAATTTTCGCCGCTTCTTCCAAATCCTTCGGAAAACATAAAAAATATTGGCGCATCATAAAAATTCCAAATCCGCCAAACATTCCGGGTAAAATCAACGCTTGATATGTATTTACCCAATGCAAAAGTCGCATTAGAAAAAATAGCGGAATAATATTAACTTGTGGCGGGATAAGCATTGTTACTAGGACAATCAAGAATAATTCATTTCTGAATTTAAAATGCAACCTTGCAAAAGCGTATCCTGCAAGTGTTGAAATCAAAACTTGTCCGACAGTGGTTGCAAACGCCACAAACAAACTGTTTGCAAAATATTTCCAAACAGGAATTTTCTCAAACACATTTGAATAATTTTCCAATGACAATGGTGAATAAATAAGTTTTCCACCTTGATTAAATATCTCACCATTTGGCACAAATGAAAGATTAAGCATAGCCCAATAAGGGTAAAGCATACTTACGGCAATCGCAAGCAATAACAAATATCCAACCGTTTTTCGCCATTTTCTCATAAACGGATTATAACATTAATAATAGACATAATAAAATAATTATTGTAAAATTAAGCCATGAAAAAGATTAATTTTAATTCAGCAACTTCTGTATACATAACAGGAATTTTAATTACCGTTGCCGCAATATTTATAATAAGTGGAGTATTTTTTCTTGTTCTGCTAGCAAACAAGTTAGATACTGTTATGAGCAGCCCATCGGCAATTACATACACTTACTTTATGATGATTATGGACAGAGTAATATTATTTGCATTCATTTTTGCAATTTTACCACTGTCATTTTATCAATGGTGCTCAAAAGATTCAAAATCACCTTCCGATAAACTGGTTTCGACAATTTCAATATTTGTAATATTTGCATTTATATTTACTTTTATCAGCGGAGAACTTCACTTTTTAGACAAGTACAAAGAAGGCAAATTAGAGAATTCGAAATTATTTTCAACTCACCAAATCGAAATGCAAATTTTTGACAAAATGTTAAACAATTCCGCAAATACTCGATAAATCAGAAATTTTGCCATAATATCATAATTTCAATAAACCAAAAGATTAAATAATAATTAAAATACAATGACTTTGTTCAAAAATGTATTAAACTATAATTAAAGTTAAGAAATTATTTGAATGGAGTTGATGTATTATGTTAGATTTTGACAAGTTTACGAATTATTCGCAAGAGATGTTGTCAGCATCAAGCGCGTTGATGGATTCATACAAAAACACACAACTTGAACCTGAACATATCCTACTTGCGATGGTTAAAGACGACGGTCCTGCAAAAGATTATTTGACAGAATTAAAGTTGCTTAATCAGAATTTTATCAACAAACTTGTTGCAAGAGTTGAAGGATTTCCAAAACTTTCAGGCGGCGTTATGAACTCACAAGGGCTTTACCTGTCTGCTGATTCAAGAAGATTGCTTGAACTTGCAATGGAACAAGCAAAGCTTATGAAAGATGATTATGTCGGAATTGAATCAATCCTACTTGCTATGACAAAACTCGAAAATTCACCGATAAAAACATTATTGGCAGATTTTGGAGTTAACGGGAATTCTGTACTCAATGCAATGAAAAAAATAAGAGGTAATAAAAAAGTGGATAGTAAAAATGCAGAAGAAAATATGAAAGCACTTGAAAAATATTCAACAGACCTAACAGATTTGGCTAAGAAAGGTAAATTAGACCCTGTAATAGGCAGAGATGAAGAAGTTAGAAGAATTATTCAAGTATTAAACAGAAGAACCAAAAACAACCCTGTACTAATCGGTGAACCTGGGGTTGGTAAAACAGCAATAGTTGAAGGACTTGCTCAACGTATAATACGTGGTGATGTTCCGGAAAGTCTAAAAAACGTTAAACTTATTTCACTTGATATGGGTGCGCTTGTTGCTGGTGCAAAATTCAGAGGTGAATTTGAAGAACGTTTGAAAGCCGTATTGAAAGAAGTTGAAAATTCTAACGGTGAAATCGTAATGTTTATCGATGAATTGCACACCGTTGTCGGCGCCGGTTCTACAGAAGGTTCAATGGACGCAGGTAACTTGTTAAAACCAATGTTAGCAAGAGGTGTTTTGAGAACAATCGGCGCTACAACCATCAATGAATATCGTAAATATATCGAAAAAGACCCTGCGTTAGAAAGAAGATTCCAACCGGTTCTTGTCAACGAACCTTCTGTTGAAGATACAATTAGTATCTTAAGAGGTTTGAAGGCTAAATACGAAGTTCACCATGGGGTTAGAATTTTGGATAGTGCTATTGTTGAAGCCGCAAAATTGTCAGACAGATACATAACAGACAGATTTCTACCTGATAAAGCAATTGACTTGATTGATGAAGCCGCAAGTTCACTTCGTATTGAAATAGATTCAATGCCGGAAGAAATCGATTCTATGTTACGTCAAAAAATGCAATTAGAAATTGAACGAGAAGCATTGAAAAAAGAAACATCTGATGAAGCAGCCCAAAAAGTTGAAACAATTTCTAAACAAGTTGAAGAATTAGACGGCAAAATCAACGTATTAAAGGCTCAATGGGAAAAAGAAAAGAGTTCAATCACCAATGAAGCCGACATCAAAGATGAAATTAACAGTGTAAAAAATAAAATCGAAGAAGCCGAACGTAACACCGATTTGCAAACCGCTGCAGAATTAAAATATGGAAAGCTCCTTGAACTTGAAAAACAATTAAAAGAATGTCAAAACAAAGAACATACTGACAATAAATTATTGAAAGAAGAAGTTTCAGATAATGATATTGCCGAAGTTGTTTCAAAATGGACTGGCATTCCGGTTGCAAAACTTGTTGAATCAGAAAAGAACAAGTTGTTACACATGGAAGATATTCTTCACAAACGTTTAATCGGTCAAGATGAAGCCGTTGTAACAGTATCTGATGCAATCAGACGTGCAAGAGCAGGTTTGAAAGACCCGAAAAGACCAATCGGAACATTCTTGTTCTTAGGACCAACCGGTGTAGGTAAAACAGAACTCGCTAAGTCACTTGCTGAATTTATGTTCAACGATGAAGATGCATTGATTCGTATTGACATGTCTGAATATATGGAAAAACATAACGTTGCAAGACTTGTCGGAGCACCTCCGGGATATGTCGGATATGATGAAGGCGGTCAATTGACAGAAGCAGTAAGACGTAAACCTTATTCTGTTATATTGTTTGATGAAATTGAAAAAGCTCACCCTGATGTATTCAATATTATGTTGCAAATCTTTGATGACGGTAGATTGACGGATTCTAAAGGAAGAACCGTTGATTTCAAAAATACCCTTATCATTATGACAAGTAACATCGGTAGCGATATTATCCTTGAAAACACATTGAACTCAATCGTTTCACCTGAACAATTTAACAATACTAAAGACGAAGTTATGAATGTTTTGCGTCAACACTTCAAACCTGAATTTTTGAACAGAATTGATGAAACAATCTTCTTCAAAGCATTGTCATTACAACAATTAAGCAAGATTGTAGATATCCAAGCAGACTACTTGAGAAAGATGTTAAAAGAACAAGATATCGATTTTGAAATCACATCTGATGCTAAAGAATACTTAGCAACTCAAGGTTTTGACCCTGTATATGGTGCAAGACCATTAAAAAGAGTAATTCAACAAATGTTAGAAAATCCATTATCTAAAAAATTGTTATCCCAAGAATTTACTCACGGAGATACAATAGAAGTCGGACTTGATAACGATACTTTGACATTTTCCAAAAAATAATTTGTTTTAGTCATAAGTGTAGCGGCGGAACTTTTAATAAAGTTCCGCCGCTTTGAATTTTAAACAATTAATAATTCTTTCCGACTAATGAATTATGCGTATTTAATTCAATTGAATCATCAAGCGGTTCTAAAATGATTTTTTCACCATATCTTTTTTCTAACGCTAAAGATATCAAATAATCTGCGAAATGCGGATTTTTCGGTAACAAAGACCCGTGAAGATATGTTCCGAAAACATTCTTATATCTTCCGCCTTCATGCCCGTCTTTACCATTATTGCCGTTTCCGACAATACTTTTTCCTAAAGGTTTTGTATCACCTTGCAAATAGGTCAAACCACTATGATTTTCAAAACCTACCAAAGTTTTCGGCTCAAGGAAATCAGTTTCAATCGTAACATTTCCAATAAATCTCTTATTTCCGGCAACAGTGTAAGCGTCCATAAGAGAAATACCGTTCAACTTATCTTTTCCGTGTGGTTGATAATAGTGACCAAACAACTGATAACCACCGCAAATACCCAAAAATACAGCACCATCATCTCGTTGTGCGATTAATTCATCTTTGTGCGAATAAAGTTCTGCGGCAACATCTACTTGCTGTTTATCTTGTCCACCTCCAATAAAATATAAATCATGATTTCCGATTTTGTCACCAATATTTATATTTTCCAATTCAACATTAATACCTCGCCACTGACAGCGTTTTGTAAGTGTTATAATATTTCCCAAATCGCCATATAAATTCAGCAACTTTGGATATAAATGCGCAATTGAAATTGTAAGATTTTCGTTTTTCATACGAAAATTATAGCACTAATAAATCTGACAAAAAAAGATTAAGTAAATGTAACAATATTTTTGATTTTGAAATTAATATATACAAATTTGTATATTTTTAAAGTTTAATATTATTAGTTTTACAAACGAAACCTAACGGTTTCGCAAGCAAAAGGGAGAAAATAATGGAAACATTAGAAAAAAAGAAATACTCCACAACGGAGTTTGTTGGCGGAAAATGGCAACAAGAAATTAATGTAAGAGACTTTATTCAAAAGAACTATACCCCGTACGACGGTGATTCAAGCTTTTTGGCTGGTCCTACAGATGCTACAACAAAATTGTGGCAAGAATGCTGTGATTTATTCAAAAAAGAAAGAGAAAACGGCGGAGTTTTGGATATGGATACAAAAATTGTATCTACTATCACATCACACGGTGCAGGATATATTGATAAAGATTTAGAAACAATCGTTGGTGTTCAAACAGATGCACCTTTGAAAAGATCAATGCAACCATTCGGCGGTATCAGAATGGCTGAAGGCGCTTGCTCATCTTACGGTTACACTGTAGACCCTGAAGTTTCTGAAATCTTCACAAAATACAGAAAAACTCACAACCAAGGAGTTTTCGATGCTTATACTCCAGAAATGAGAAAAGCACGTCACGCAGCAATTTTGACAGGTCTTCCTGATGCATACGGCAGAGGACGTATCATCGGTGACTACAGACGTATTGCATTGTACGGTATCGACAGACTTATTCAAGATAAAAAAGAACAACACGCTTCTATTGATGGCGAAATGACTGCTGAAAAAATTCAATTAAAAGAAGAATTAGCAGAACAAGTTAGAGCGCTTCAAGAAATGGCTGAACTTGGCAGAATTTACGGTTTTGATATCACAAAACCTGCAAGAAACGCTAAAGAAGCTATTCAATGGTTATACTTCGGTTACTTAGCTGCAGTTAAAGAACAAAACGGCGCAGCAATGAGTATCGGTAGAACTTCAACTTTCTTGGATATCTATATCGAAAGAGATTTGAAAGATGGTATCATCACTGAATCAGAAGCTCAAGAAATGATTGACCACTTCATCATGAAATTGAGATTGGTTAAATTTGCAAGAACTCCTGAATACAACTCATTGTTCTCAGGCGACCCGACTTGGGTAACTGAATCAATCGGTGGTGTTGGTATTGACGGAAGACACATGGTTACTAAAAACTCATTCCGTTACTTGCACACTCTTAAAAACTTGGGAACTGCTCCAGAACCTAACATGACAGTTCTTTGGTCAACAAGATTGCCTCACAATTTCAAACAATTTGCGGCACACATTTCAATCACAACTTCATCAATCCAATACGAAAATGATGATTTGATGAGAGTAACTCACGGTGATGATTACGCTATCGCATGTTGCGTATCTTCAATGGTAGTTGGTAAAGAAATGCAATTCTTCGGTGCACGTGCAAACTTGGCAAAATGTTTGTTATACGCAATCAACGGCGGTATCGATGAAAGATTAAAAGAACAAGTTGGACCTAAATACAGACCGGTAACATCTGAATATCTTGACTTTGACGATGTTATGAGCAAATACGAAGATATGATGGAATGGTTAGCAGGCTTGTATGTTAATACATTGAACGTAATTCACTATATGCACGACAAATATTGCTACGAAAGAGCACAAATGGCGTTGCACGATAGAGATGTAAAAAGATACTTCGCAACAGGTATTGCAGGACTTTCAGTTGTTGCCGATTCACTTTCTGCTATTAAAT
Organism: uncultured Candidatus Melainabacteria bacterium; assembly: GCA_934692625.1. Taxonomy (GTDB): domain Bacteria; phylum Cyanobacteriota; class Vampirovibrionia; order Gastranaerophilales; family Gastranaerophilaceae; genus Zag111. The sequence continues at coordinate 28,276 of CAKUUC010000011.1, read as the reverse complement.
ATGCAAAAGTTAAGGCTATCAGAGATGAAGACGGTCTTGTTGTTGATTACGAAGTTGAAGGCGATTATCCAAAATACGGTAACAACGATGACAGAGTTGACCAATTGGCAGTTGACGTGGTTAAGAAATTCATGAACATGATTAGAAAACACCACACTTACAGAAACTCAATCCCAACAATGTCAATTTTGACAATTACATCAAACGTTGTTTACGGTAAGAAAACAGGAAACACTCCTGACGGAAGAAAAGCCGGTATTCCGCTAGCACCTGGTGCTAACCCAATGCACGGACGTGATTCAAACGGTGCTGTAGCATCATTGGCTTCTGTAGCAAAACTTCCGTTCCAGGATGCACAAGACGGTATTTCAAATACTTTCTCAATTATCCCTAACGCATTGGGTAAAGACGAAGTATTTATGGGCGACTTGGCAATCGATTTGGATTGCGGTTGCTGCGAAGACACTGTTGAATAATCACAAATTATAATGAAAGGATAATTAATTATGACAACAATGCAAGAAGAAAATTTAATAAACTTGTTAGACGGATATGTTGAAAAAGGTGGACACCACTTGAACGTAAACGTATTCAACAGAGAAACATTGCTTGATGCGCAAGCACACCCTGAAAAATACCCTCAATTAACAGTGAGAGTATCAGGATATGCTGTAAACTTCATCAAGTTGACAAAAGAACAACAAGACGATGTAATCTCAAGAACCTTCCACTCATCAATCAGCGGTAAGAACTAATTACTGATTGAGAAAAAACAGAACGAAGCCCGAAAGTTATCAAACTTTCGGGCTTTTATTATATTTTCAGTTTCAACATTATACAATGGTTCAATTTCTTTAAAGATTTTATTTATCATTGTTGTATTTGTGTAGATTTTTGGGGAATATATTCTATTTGAACATCATAATTCAAACTAATTGGAATATCTTTTCCTTCACGAATACATTGAGTAATTTGTTTATCAATTTCTGAATCAGTAGCTTTAAAGCCCAATTTATAATAAAAACCTAAACTTGTAAGTGGCTTCTTGCAGCCAGTTGCAGGAGATGGACTTGCGTGGGCAATTAATCTTCCTTCATGACCTAATTCAATACTTTTCTTTTCTAATTCATGTAGTAATTTAGATCCAATGCCTAATCCATCAACATTAGAATTTAAACCCTCAATTTTTAAATAGCTTTTACCATTAAGAATAGGCTCACTCTGTATATTTACTAATCCTAAAGTGCTAAAGACTCTGCTTCGCACCCTACGATTTTAGAAATTTTAATGCTACTAGAAGTATATCAAGTGCTAATAGTAGCATTATTAATTTGTCAATCATAGATTACAAACAAAAATTATCAAAAAGGTCACCCTGAACTGGTTTCAGGGTCTTTTCATTGCAAGATTTTACAAAGGATTAAGCACTTAAGCTTTTGTTTTATTTTGATTATGAAAAAGATTCTGAATCTACGCACTCGCATTTAACGTGCCTTCACTTTGTTTTCGGCACATTAGCTCGTGCTGTTCAGAATGACTATTTGGAACCACTACCAAAGGGTTTCATCATTATGGAAATGATTAAAAATCAAGCAAATTTAATTACGTTGATTTTATAATATATATTTATATTTGTTAATATTTTGCCGATTTTCATTGAAATCGTACTATGTCAGTAATAATATGAAGTAACGAGTGTAGTTAGTACAATATTGGAATTATGTTATGGCACTAAATTTTCAAGAATTAGTTTTAAATTTACAAAAGTTCTGGTCGGATTACGGTTGTATTATTCAACAACCTTATGATATTGAAAAAGGAGCCTCTACAATGAACCCTGCAACTTTCTTGCGTTCATTGGGGCCTGAACCGTGGAATACGGCAATGATTGAACCTTGCAGACGTCCGACAGATGCAAGATATGGCGAAAACCCTAACAGATTAGGGCATTATTTTCAGTTTCAAGTTATCTTAAAACCATCTCCTGACAATGCTCAAGAACTTTACCTTCAAAGTTTGGAAGCTATGGGAATTGATTTGAGCAAGCACGATGTCAGATTTGTTGAAGATAACTGGGAATCACCAACACTTGGTGCAGCCGGTGTAGGTTGGGAAGTTTGGCTTGATGGTATGGAAATTACTCAATTTACATATTTCCAACAAGTCGGCGGATTGGAAATCAAACCTGTAGCATTAGAATTGACTTACGGTTTGGAACGTATCGCTATGTATTTGCAAAATAAAGAGTCCGTATATGATATTATGTGGAACAACGAATTGAAATACGGCGATATTTACCTACAAAACGAAATCGAACAATCAAAATATAATTTTGAAGTTTCAAACACAGATGCTTTGTTCACATTATTTGATTTATACCAAAAAGAAGTTGAAAACTGCGTAGAAGCAAAATTGGTATTACCTGCTTATGACTACGTTTTGAAATGTTCTCACACTTTCAACTTGCTTGATGCACACGGTGTAATCAGTAAAGACGAACGAAACAACTTTATCGGCAGAGTCAGAACTATGGCTTCCGCTGTTGCAAAATTATACGTAGAGCAAAGAGAAGCAATGGGCTTCCCACTTTGCAAAAAATAATAAGGAAAATGAATGGCTGAAAAATTTAACAGAGCAACATTTACCAGAAGTTTCTTGCGACATGTGACAAGAATTAAAGCTCCTGATGAAATGTTGGCAGAAGCAAAAGAACAAGGTTTAGAAAAAACTTTGGGCGTTTGGGATTTAATTATCCTTGGTGTTGGTGCGATTATCGGTTCCGGAATTTTTGCGGTAGTAGGTATTGCCGCTGCCGGAAGTGCTGATGGTTCAAGTGTCGGAGCAGGTCCTGCGTTAATTGTTTCAATGATTATCGCAGCAATTGCGTGTATTTTCTCAGCATTGTGCTATTCTGAATTTGCGACAATGATTCCGGTTGCAGGTGGTGCTTATACGTACACCTTCGCAACTTTGGGAGAATTTGCTGCTTGGATGGTAGGTTGGGTATTGATGCTTGAATACGCTATCGGATTTATCGCAGTTGCTTGTGCTTGGTCAAACCATTTTATCCAATTTTTGGCAGGATTTGAGAATGTCTTGCCGCATTGGCTTGCTCACCCACCGGCTTGGTTAACTCACGATGTTTTCAGCGTAGGTAAAATGTTAGCAGAAGACCCTAATATTTACGTTCCACGTATTTTGGGTATTCCTATTTGTATAAATCTACCTGCTATTTTGATAGTTCTTTTGATTACTGCAATTTTGGTAAAAGGTACAAAAGATTCGGCTAAAATGGCGGGAATAATGGTATTTATAAAACTTGCAGTTATTGCATTGTTCATATTTGCAGGTGCATTCTTTGTTACACCTTCTAACTGGACACCGTTTGCACCAAATGGAGCAACAGGTATTTTTGCAGGTGCGTTTTTAATTTTCTTTGCTTATATCGGATTTGATGCCTTGGCAACAGCCGCAGAAGAATGTAAAAACCCTCAAAAAGACTTGCCTATCGGTATTATCGGCTCATTACTTATCACAACATTAGTTTATGTATTAGTTGCGTTAGTTTTAACGGGTTTACAAAACACATCAGGTACAGTTCCTAGAGCATTTTTGGATGCACCAATGGCTTATTGCATGTTGCATACAGGACACTCTTGGACAACCTACATCTCATATTTAATCTCAATAGGTTCACTTGCAGGTTTAACTTCAGTATTATTGGTTTTGGAAATGGCAGCAACAAGAATTTTGTTCGCTATGAGCCGTGACCACTTTATCTCTGCAAGATTTCAAAAAATTCACCCTAAATACAAAACTCCAGTTCTTTTAACTTGGACAGTTGGTGTTTTGGCAGTAGTTGGAATTTTAACACTAAACTTAGACGTAGCGGCTGAATTATGTAACTTCGGAACATTTACATCATTTATTATCGTATGTATTGCAGTTTTGATATTACGTCACACAGACCCTGACCGTCCAAGACCGTTCAAAGTTCCGTTTTCACCAATCACACCGGCTTTGGGTATAATTTGTTGTGGCGGCTTGATGATATATAAAACTGTTCAATCAGGAAGCTCTGCATTACTATTCCCTGTATGGCTTGGGGTAGGTGCTATAATTTACATATTGTACGGATTTATCAAAAACAGAAATAACGAAAATAAACTTCACAAAGAGTTTATTCGCTCCGCACAAGAAACACAGGAAGAAATTAAATAGATGAATTTTAAAAACATTTGCCGAAATATATTTAAAAAACGTTCTTTAGATGACCTTATTGCGACAAGCAAAAGGTCAGAACTAAAGAAGACTCTTAATGTATTTGACCTTATTGTAATCGGTATTGGAGCCGTTGTCGGAACTGGTATTTTTACAATAATAGGGACAGCTATAACTGGGAGTCCGGAAAGTCCTGGAGCGGGACACGCAATAGTTTTGTCAATGATTTTGGCTGCGGTTGCTTGTGTATTTCCTGCTCTTTGCTACTCTGAAATTGCCGCTATGATACCGGTTGCAGGTAGTGCTTATACTTATACTTATGCAACAATGGGTGAATTTATGGCTTGGATGGTCGGTTGGATATTGATGCTTGAATATGCAATAGGAAATATCACGGTAGCAAGTGCTTGGACTGGGTATTTTATCCAATTTTTAAAGGGCTTTAAGCCTGTTTTGCCGGATTTTGTAACTCATTTTCCTATGTGGTTGAGATATGATTACAAAACAATGTCAAACATTTGCAACACTTATCATTGGGATATTCATGAAAAAATACCTTACTTATTTGGTCATATTCCAATTTCTATAAACCTTCCGGCTGTTTGTATTGTTTTATTATTAACAATGCTTCTTGTTCGTGGAGTAAAAGAATCAACAAGATTTGCAAGTATAATGGTAAGCGTAAATATGTTCATGATTTTGTCATTCATTATTGTTGGGGCATTTTACGTAAAACCTGAACAGTGGACACCGTTTTTCCCATCTGAACCTTCAGGCGTGATTATGGGCGCATTTTTAATATTCTTTGCTTATATCGGATTTGATGCAATTTCAACAACTGCAGAAGAAACCGAAAATCCACAAAGAGATTTGCCGATTGCAATACTCGGAACATTGATAATTTGTACAATATTATACGTTTGCGTAGCGCTTGTTTTAACAGGAATTGTTCCTATAAATAATATCGACATACAAGCACCTATCGCACACGCAATCAATTATTTAGGCAAAGATTGGTTGAATTGGTTTGCTGGATTGATTTCTATTGGTGCGCTTTGCGCATTAACATCAGTTTTATTGATTTACCAACTAGGTACAACAAGAATTTTATACGCAATCAGCCGTGACAGATTTTTACCAAAATCTTGGAGATTAATCCACAAAAAATACAGAACTCCACACATTATGACTTGGATTTCAGGTATAGTAGTTATTCTGTGCGGATTGTTCATGGACTTGAATATCTCGGCAGCACTTTGTAACTTCGGGACATTTACATCGTTTGTAATAATCTGCTTAGCAGTACTAATTTTGAGAAAAACTGCGCCAGATAAGCCAAGACCGTTCAAAGTTCCGTTCTGTCCTTGGTTCCCGTTGATTGGGATAGTTATTTGCGGAATCTTAATTATATTTTCTCTAAATACATTGAAAACATCATCACTATACTTCTTATTATGGTTGTTTGTAGGTATTTTGATATATGCATTCTACGGATACAGACAAAAAAGACTTGAAGAAAGTGGAAAAATTCGCCGTAAGTAGTAATTTTTAAATAATAAAATAATTAATAAACCGGACTTTTGCAAATTGGCAAAAGTCCGGTTTTACTTCCCTTGTTTTTCGCCTTTTTCCTTGCCACTGATTAACTCAACAACGTTTCTAACAAATTTGCATTTTGCATAGCACCTGTAGATTCTTTGATTTTTTGTTTGTAGATGTACGTTCTCAAAGCTTCTCTAATCAACTCACTTCTTGAACGGTTTTCGCCATCTGCAACTTGGTCGATTTTGTTTAAAAAATCTTCGGGCATTGAAATTAATACTCTAGCCATATATTCTCCTTTTTTATTCTCTGGTGCTTACATATATATAAAAACATCGTATATAAAAAAAGTGCTATTTTTATATCTATAAAATATATACAAATTTCAAAACCATTGATTTTATTAAGTTTGAACGGCATATTCTATTTTAACATTTCTTAATAAACCATCAAAAAAGGAAAATTCTCATTAAAAAAGGCATGGAAAACGAAATACCCATGCCTATAAAAACTTAAAATTTAGAACTAATAATTCATCATAAACATTATAATAAAACCTGCAACAATCATTGCCGGTCCAAACGGAAGATATAGCCCATCTGTCGTTTTGTTTTTCAAGCCTACCAGAACTTCTTTACAAACAAACAAACCTAACATTGCCAAAACAATTGTGCTGCCCCAGTATGCTATAGGGTTTTCTAACCAATTTAATTTGTCAGCAAAAATATAACTTACCGTATAAATAATAAAAGCAACAAGTGAACCAAAAGTCGTCCAATTCTTATTTTTTGCTAATTTTATTAAAAATAACGGAGTTGTAACGACAAATTGAATAACTACACTAAGAATTAGAATAAATAACATCAATAGAATCGCTTTCCCCCAAGAGCAAGGTTCTGTAGTTGCCCAAAGACCTGCCAAAACAGTACCAAGACCGGCCGCAATATAAGAATCACCTTCCCCAAAGGCTCTTGAGCCGGCAACCAAATACCCTAATCTTGCAACAATTTCCATTGCAACAAAACCAACAACACCGGCGATAACAGAACAAACAACAGGAGAAGCTAAAATATCTTTAACTCCCAAGTGGAGAGCAACACCTTCTTTGTGATAAATATAAGCAGAAGCCAAGGTATACAACAAACTGAATATCACACCGATAGAAATAAGCGGAACAGTGTGAGCATCGGCAACTTTTTTTTCAAGAATATCAGTTCCTGCAATTGCGATAAATAAACCAGTGACAAGTAGAGCAAATACATACGCTAATATTTGAAACCACCCGATTGGCTGCATAGCAGAAAGTCCGAACAAAGGATCGATTGGGTTACAAATTTTCAAAAACAAAGCTACAAACATACATCCTGTGAAAAATTCAACAAACGGATATTGCCAACTGATATGTTCTTTACAATAAGCACATTTTCCGCCTAAAAATAAGTAAGACAACAGCGGAATATTGTGATACCATTTCAATTTATTTTGACATTTTGGACATTTTGATGGCGGCATAACAATAGATTCACCGCTAACAGTTCTTAAAATAACGACATTTAAAAAACTTCCTATAACCAGCCCTATTATGAATATCCAACCCAATATAACAAGTGTAAATGCCATTATGCCTCCTTTGTATCTCCTAATTCTTCTCTAATTATAGTTGCCAAACGGCTCAAAGCACGTTTTAAAATTCTTGAAACCTGAGTAGGTGAAACCTTTAAAACCTTTGCTATATCCTTTCTTGCTTCCCCGTCAATGTAATACATTACAATAGCAGTTCTATCGTGACCTTGAAGCTTATTTAGAGCATACTCAATAATCTTTTTATTTGCATAAGTTTCTTCAAAACTGTCCTCGTTGTCGTCTTGAATTCTATCTAACAACGTTTCATTGCCGTCTTGAGTATAAATATTTTGATCTAAAGAAATCATGTTTTTTGTATATTCAATATTCATAATTTCTTCAACCTTGTCTTTCGGTAGTTTGACAAAACTCGCAACCTCTTCAACTGTCGGGATTTTGGTATTGTTTTCAGACAACATTTTCATCGCCTCACGAACGACAGAAAGCTTTTCAACAGTCTCTCGAGGTGTTTTGACTAAATTCGCCTTATCTCTCAGATAGTGATAAATTTTACCTTTAATAACCTTTGTGACATAGGTTTTGAAACTACCGCGCTCCTCGACTTTGTAAGCCTCAATCGCCTGTAACATACCGATAGCACCAACTTGCACAAGGTCATCTTTCGGAATCGTATTGGGAATTTGATAAAACGACAACACGATTTTTTTGACAACCTTCAACGTTTCTTCAACCAAATTGATATAAGCGACGTGCTTGCGCTTGTTGTCCTTTTCTGTTTTATATTGAAGGATTAACTCCTCAAGTTTTTCAAGTTCTGATACCCTACCGTAAGTCATTCGCCTCTCCACCTCTTGATATCATACCATACATATTGCCGAAATGCGAACAATTAAAAATATTTAATAATAAATTGCACAGAATAAAGCTAAATGAAAGAATTTATACGACAATTAGAAATAAATGGCTCCGAATAGAATTCAGGAGCCATTCATGAATGTAATATATTTTTGTTTTATATAAACTTCAGAAGCATATTCTGAATCTTGATTAATGCATAACTTTGGTTTGGAGATAAGTCTTTACACAAAGCTAAATGAAGTTGCTCATTTGTCGAAACTTCCCCTTGAGGACAGGTATAAGTAGCCTTAAACACACTCTTCCCCTTTTTATCAGTTTTCACGACATAGTCCTTTAATCCTGAATTTTTTGCAACTAAGTTGCCGGAACCAAATTCAACCTTTTTAAAATTATAAGCACCTTCTGACCAACGGCTTATCTTGGTTCCTGTTTTTGCTATTTCGTAAGAAATAACTTTAGAAGGTTTTTTAAATAAACCTGAAAGACAACCCATACCTTTTCTTGCAATTCCTGATACTAAACTCATAATTTTTCCACCTTTCTTTAAATTTTAATAATATTTTTTGTTTGAAGTTTATCTATTTTCCCTGCACTGATGTAAAAAAAAATATATTATCTTTTTTTACTCTGAATTAACTGTCCAATTTTGTTTTTGTAATAATCTTTTTCATATTTTCACCGGCAAATCTTGCATCTTTTTCTAAGAAATTGAAATGATATTTTATCATCCCAATAATACCGCCTGTTGACGGATAGTTTTGATGAGCAACATATAATTTTTCTACAAACTCTTTATTTTTATCAGAATATGCTTTTACACCCAAGCCTTTTGCCTTTGCTTCAGCAGATAAACGTTGTGCATATCTTGTTTTAAAAGCTGCCATAGCAACTTCTTCTATCTGTTTTGGAGTAGCATTTGGCATTTTTTGCTTAACCATTTCTTGAAGTGCCTTGTACTCATTACTTTCCTTTATAATTTCTAATGATGACTTCCTATTGAAAATTCCATTTGCATATTTTACGGGGTCTGCTGATAACATCATATCAGTTTGTTTTGTGTGTCGTAATTCGTGGTGTATAAAGTTTATCATGCTTTCACGTTTAGCATTTATGCTAATCGTAAGATCACCATAGACATCACTTGCACCAAGTCTATATTTTCCTAAATCTTTAAATTTCAATGATACATTAGTATGTTCAAGCCCATAATTCTTTTTCGCTTCTGCAAATAATGCTTGGACATAATCATCTTTATTTTCAATTTTTTCTATTTCTTTATATCTTGATAGCATAGCTTTTGTTTCTTTTAGAGAGATATCATCTCTCATAAATATCTTTTGAAAAGTCTTTTGAGCCTTTTCAATGGTATTTACATTATGAAGTTTAACAGCCGCAACAACACCTATTGTCGCCGCAGCAACCGCTCCAAGCCCAACTAATACATTTCTTTTTACTCTTGAAACACTATCTCCGTTAGCAGGTGTTCGTTCTAAAGTATTGGTAGTGTTAAATACCTGATAAGGTTTTGATTTTTGAGTTTGGTACATACCAAAAGAATTTTGTGATTTAATTGTTCTAAAGTTTTGATAATTATTCATATAATTATCAATTAAATTTGTTGCCATAACTTAATTCCCCTTATATTTTTTACGCTTATACTCATGTAAAGGCATACAAAATTTAATAATTGCCCCGCCCCGCCACACCATACCATACCATACCATAAAGGAATTATAGCAAGGGTTTCAGGGATTTTAAACTCAACTTAACATTTTGTAATATTATTAAGAGTGTGAAAACATACAAAGCTTTCGTCATTCTGAAAACTTAGAAAATTTTGCGAATGCAATGAGCAAATAAATTTTCTTGTTATTCAGAATCTGTTAAAATAAATAACGAACTTGTACAATTTTTGTAAACAGATTCCGGATCGTAGTCCGGAATGACATCTTGGTGGGCTTAGCAAAGCGCTTGTCATTCTGAAAACTTAGAAAATTTATGCGAATATAATGAGCATTTAATTTTCTTGTTATTCAGAATCTGTTATCCAAAACTCTTAAAATCACACTTTACAGATTCCGGATCGTAGTCCGGAATGACTATTGGTGTGACTTAGCAAAGCTCTCGTCATTCTGAAAACTTAAAAAATCCTTTGAGTTTACGAAAAGTAAATTAATGCCGTTTGCATAGCAATGCCGACCTACCTTATAAATGACTGCATCTCAATCAGAGAGTGTATTTTTACTTGTTGAGCAAATATGTCCAACCGACAATATCAACTCTTCCTCTTACGGCACTGGGTCGTAGCCCCCAGGGTTCCACGGGTGGCAGCGACAAATTCTTTTCACACCCAACCAACCGCCTTTGAACAGTCCATATTTCATTATCGCTTGTTTTGTATATTCAGAACACGTAGGCGTAAATCTGCACACTGACGGAGTAAATTTAGAAAACCATTGATATATTTTTATCAAACCTAAAACCAATTTCTTCATTAGCAATCACCCTCTTACTCAGCCATATAAGCATCACCGATTGAATCAATCGCTTCAACCTTGATATCTGTAATCAATTCTGAATAAGAAATTACAACAACAGTTGGGATATGGCGTTCCAACAACTGATACAACGGCAATCTTATTCTTGGGGAACACAAAATAACCGGCTGTCTTCCACAAGTTTGATGTGCACGAAGTAATGTTGTTGCGGTCGTTTCAATCAACTCTTGAACCTGCATCGGGTTAAGTAAAAACATAGTTCCCAACTCGGTTCTTTGGCAACTATCATCCAAAATCTTTTCCCAATCTGGTGACAAAGTCAACGCATACAAAACTTTATCGTCCTGAACATTCGCCAAACAAATTTGACGACCCAAAGCCGCCCTCAAACGTTCTGACAAAATATCCGGTTCTTTTGAAAATCTTGCGTAATCACAAAGACGTTCAAACACGAAAATAATATCCTTGATGGAAACTTTTTCTCTAATCAAGTTTACAAAAATCTTTCTCAAGTCACTTGTTGAAATAATCGTCGGAACAAGGTCATTAACAAGCGTAGGGTCTTGAGAACGTACAAGTTCCATAAGCTTCAACACGTCTGTTTTTGTCATAACTTCATCAACGTGTTTTCTTACACATTCTTGCAAGTGAGTAACGATAACATCTGTAGCATCAACCGCAGTAACAAGTCTTGCAGCCTTTGCATCATCACCTGAAATCCAATAAGCCTGAGTTTGGTACGTAGGGTCAATACCGATAATCGCATCTTCCGGAACTTCTTTCTTCATAGAATCCCACTGATCGGCAATTACCATAAATTTTCCTGGGTAAACATAGCCAGTCGCAACTGTATTACCACGAATTGAAATCATATATTCATTCGCATCAAGGGCGGAAGAGTCCATAATTCTTATGTTTGGCAAAATATAACCAAGTTCGTCAGTAACTCTTTGACGTAAAGCAGCAATTTTTGCAAGCAATTGACCTTCTTGATCTGGGTCAGCAATAACAAGCAAATTCGAACCTACCTGCAAACTCAAAATATCAACACCTAAACGTTCATACATTCTATTAGGGTTAACCAAATCTTGCATATTTTGTCGAACATTTTCCAATTGCCCCAACTGAGATTGAACATCCGCATTTATCAAAACTTGGAAACCGAAAATACTCAATGCTATCGCAAAAATAAAGAACGGCAAAGGTGGCAAACCCGTACCTTGCCAGAACCAAGTGTGACCTGTAACACCAAGTAATAGTAAGAAACCTGCAGCAAAGAACAATGCATACGGTTTACTCGTAATCTGAGATGCGACATCAGCACCCAAAGAAGGACTAGCAGCAGAAGCACGTGTCATAAAGATACCGGCTGCGATTGACATCAACAATGACGGAACCTGAGATGCCAAACCATCACCAATTGTTAAAACTGTATATTTAGAAACCGCATCACCGATTTGCATTTGGTTCATCAAACAGCCGACACACAACCCACCGATAATGTTAATCAACACGATAATAATACCGGCGATAGTATCACCTTTTACGAACTTCATCGCACCATCCATTGAACCCATCAAACTTGATTCTCTTGATAAGTCTTCACGCTTTTGTGTCGCTTCTTCCGGAGATATCAAACCTGCGTTAAAATCCGCATCAATTGTCATCTGTTTACCTGGCATAGCATCCAATGCGAAACGTGCAGAAACTTCGGCAATACGTTCAGCACCTTTTGTGATTACCATGAACTGTACAACCGTGATGATAAGGAAAATTACACCACCGACAATCATATTACCACCGGTTACAAACTCTCCGAATGCGTGAATTACCTCGCCGGCTTCCCCTTTTGCCAAAATCAAACGGGTGGAAGCAATGGACAATACCAATCGAAACATTGTACCTACCAAGATAATTGACGGGAATGATGATAACTCCAAAGTCTTTTGAACGTACAAAGCAAACATCAAAAGAACAATTCCGAGCGTAATATTCAAACAAATACACACATTGATAACCCAGTTCGGAAGTTCACAAAGCAAGATGATTAATAAGAACAGCACAAATAGTGCCATTGCTATTTCACTTAATACATTCTTATTTCCTCCTGCCGGTGCTGCCATTATAGTTCTTTTAATACCTCACTAATTATTGATAATTGAGATTCTATCGTTGCATCAATAACGCCGTTTGCCGTTGTTAAAATGCAACCGCCTTCCATAATCGTTTCATCAGGAATTATTGAAACAGATGCTTCAAACCCTTTTGATGAAATTATTTCTGGAACCTCTTGTTTTAACATTGCACATTGTGCCGGATTAACCTTCAATGTAATCTTTTTTTCCTCTTTTGATAACCCGTTCATAATATCTTTAATATTTTCAAGGATTATCGAAGAGTCTTCAACCGCTTCTTTTTTAATGATTTTTTTAGCAATTTCAAGACTAATTTCTAAAATGTCGGGTGCAATAGAGTCAAATACGGCTTGCTTAGCATTAAGAAAGTTTGATATGGAATCCCGCAAATCCGCAATTTCTGATTGTGCAGCGTTCAAGCCTTCCTGATAGCCTTCTTTTGCCGCAGCCTCTTTAATAGCTTTCGCTTCCTCCCTCGCTCTTGAAATTAAATTTCTATCATCTATTCGTCTAAAACCACGTCGCCTATCCCCTCTGCGACGTTCTTGTCTTTGTTTGAAATCAATGTTATCCAAGTTGAACAAATCAATTTCTTCTTCTTGCTTTTGGGGTGTAGAATTTTCTGCAACAGAAACGTCCTGAGCGTGCTCACTTGCACCATCTTGCTCAGGTGATATAACAACTTCCTCCCGTTGCTGTTGTTTAACCTCTTCTGCTACCGGTTCTTTTCGTTTTTTCTTAATAATCATGATTTAAGAATATTATACACCATTACATAAATGAGTGGCAACAATACTCGCAACCTTTGGCGGAATTTTATCGTAATAATTACCCTCTAACGCATTGAATACAAGCCTTTTCACCCCAATACGTTCTGTAATCAGGATTGTATCTATTTCTTTACGAGAGTATTTTGTCGCAATTTTTCTTAACTTTAGAACAACTTTATTAGGTGTTAAATCTGTTGCGTTAGGAAGATTTGTTTTTATTTCTTGCAAACATCTGAACGCATTTGCCGCTCCGACTCTTTGTGGCAAGTCTGGCATTTGCATAAATTTAATAACGGCTTCCGCATCGTCAGGCTCAAACTTGTTTAAAATAGTCTGAACTTTATCCTGCCTCATTTTATTAAACAACATTGCAACGGTTGCAAGTTTAAGCACTTTTGAATCAACTTTTGGAAACTGAGCAGCAACAGAATCACCTGCAACACCTGCTTGCGGTTGAGCCATATCTTGAGGAGATGCACCTGACTGCTGTGCTGTGGCTTGTTGTTCTTGTTGCATCTCTTGAGCCATCTTATCCATATTAGATTGAGATGCCGCAAATTCCATCAAACCTTCATCAATCGCCCCTTTGTCTTTTAATTCTGTAATAGCTTCAACATAGGTTTTCTTGACATGGTGTTCGATAAGCTCCAAGATTTTATCTTGTGGTAAACCTTGCGAAAAAGTTTGCTTAGCAATTTCAAAAATAGTATATGCAATTTTTTGCATAATAGGATCCCAATACTGTTGAGGGATTCCCGAACGAATAACGTCAACAGATTTGTGAAATGACCATTCTGCAATAATTTGAGTAATTAGGACTGATTGTTCGGCATCAAAATGAAGATTTTCGTCTTCGGCCAACGCCTTGCCTGACAACATTGAAAAGTTGCCCAAAGTATTAACGACATATTGTTTTTGAAAGTCGTTAAAATCTTGAGGAACCATTTCTTGAGCCTGTTGGGCAAGATTTTGGGCAAAACTTTGATAATCAAAATCTTTTGTAGCCATTATTCAATATTATCCTTCTCTTTTTGTACCTTCTTCAATCCAACTCTTAATCTTATCCGCAGCATCTTCTGTTATTTCTCCGGACAATCTGTCTAAGGAATCCAACAATTGATTTTCATCAAATTGCGGAATTGAAGCGACTTGACGTTGTTGAGATTGATTTATCAAATCTTGTGCCAGTTGAGATTGTCTTTGAGTCAATTGACTTGCTCTTGAATTGATATCATTAAGTTGTTTTTCTTGTTCCAACGCTCTTTGACGTAAGTTTTCAACTTCAACTTCGTTTTCTTCTCTAATTCGTTTAACTTTTGACGAAATTGCAGAGAAAATAATTACCAAACCAAAACCAGTCAATAGAAGTGCCAACCACCAAGGATTACCTGTTTTGTCAGGAGTTGGTGTAGTTTGTTGTCTATCAGGTGTCAAATACGGGTCACTTCCTTGAGTGAACGCAATCGAAACATTTGCTGCCGTAACTTTTGGACTCGCTGCACGAGCAATTAAGTCTTTTAATTCTTCTAATGTTGTATCAGAAGGAAGATTATTTCTGTCTAATGTTACTGCAATAGAAATATCTTCAACCACCCCAGGTCTTATATATTCGTTTGTTTGAGTTTTGGTTACACCGTATTGAGTTTCTGTTGCCTGTCTTGAATAAGTTCTGTTTTGGCTTGAATCAGCAGCACCTGTCGGTAAACCGTTCGGCAAATAGGTGCTGACAGCATTCACACCTTTGGACTGGTCTTTTGTTTCATCACCCAAACCCTCTTTGAAAGATTGTTCAGAAACAGAAGCTTTTTTCTCAGGGTCATATTCGATTGAGAATTTTTCAACCGGTGCTTGTCTTAAAAACGTACTTACTGTTGCGACATAATTTCCAGGCCCGACAAGTCTATCCAACTGCTTTGAAATTTTTTGTTGCATATATTTGTCGTTTTCTTCAAGTTTTTGGAGCATCTCGTCTTCTGCATCCATAACGCTATGATAAGTATTACCATTTGTATCTGTAATTGCAATATTTTCCGCTTTCAAACCAGAAACACTACCCAACAACAAGTTTGTAATTGCTTTAATTTTCATTTGGTCTAATTTTTCACCTGTTGGAATTACAAGTTGAACAGTTGCAGTTCTTGGTTTGTCCTCATTATCCCACATTGTTGAAGATTCAGGAATAGAAATGAATACGGTAGCATTTTCAACGTTACCGATACGTTTGATAAGTCTGGCAAGTTCACCATTCATCGCTCTTGCAAGACGAATTCTTTTATCTTCTTTTGTTGAAGTGAAATCACCTTTATCAAAGATTTCAAGTCCGACGTTTTGGTCAACCAAACCGCTTTGTACAATTGCTATTAAAGCGTTATCTCTATCGGTAACTGTACATTTTTTAGTCAAAGTAGAACAATTTTTAGCATTCAATACAAGCTTTGATTTTGTACCATCTAGTTGACGTTCAACAGTGATACCTTGTCTTGCCAACAACGCTTGGATTTCAATCGCTTTCCCCAAATTATCGGTAGTCAGCAAATCAACATTTGCTTGAAGTTTCGCATCGCCAACAGTTTTGGCATTATTATCGGCATTTTTTCCTCCGCCTCCACTATTTGCAGCAATCGCTCCGACAATAATTATTAGCAAAACCAGCCCGACAACACCGCCGATAATACCATATAATAAAGGTTTATTTTCTAATATTTTGTTAAAATCCATTTCCGTCCCACTGTCTGAATATTTTTATATTTTGTACAAAATTTGAAAGTAAAATTATACAGAAATCTGTGAAATTCTGTCATAAGCGTTGATAACCTTACCAACCATTTGAGTTGCAACGTTTACAGCAATTTCAGATTTTGACATTGCAGTCATAACATCGTGGATATCAACGTTCTTGTTACCGGACATTACGTCTTTCATCAAGTTATCAGGAGCATTCATTTCCGTATTCAAATCTTCAACAAGTCCTGAAAAAACTTGTTTAAAATTTTGAGTTTCAGGCGCTTCAACACTTTCCATTCTCACAAGATTTCTGTTATTAAACCCTGTGTCAAATTTTGTGTGCTGAATTCTGCTTGCCAAATCATACTTTGGAAAATAACTATTCTGCATAATACTACCTTTCTATCTTATATTACATTATTATAATGTTTTATTTCAACATTTTGAGCGAAAAATCAACTAAAAGTATGATTATTTCTAACTTATATTTAATAATAAAGTAATAAAAAGCAAATTATGCAAAAAATATATTTTAGCGTTGACTCTCAAGTTCTTGTCTTATGTCTTCTACAGAAACTCGTACTATTGGAGAATTTTCATCTTTCTTCAACACGCAATGCTTAATACCGGATTGAACAATAAATCTTTTACAAAGAATACAAATAAAATTATGCCCCCAAATATAAATTGTTGCATCTTTACATCTGTCTTGCCCTGCTTGAATTATTGCGTTTTGTTCTGCGTGAATAGACCGACAAGTTTCATACTTTGTACCTGATGCAATGTTATTTTTTATTCGGTAACATTCGCCTCTCTCATAACAAGATTCAACTTTTGACGGAGTTCCGTTGTAACCAGTTGCCTTGATTTTTTTATCCTCTCCGACAATCACCGCACCAACTTGCGCTCTGATACAATTAGAACGTGAAGCACAAGTTTTTGCCATATCTAAAAAATATTCATCCCACGATTTAATTCCCATAGGTCTATCCTTTTTGCTACTAATATCTGTTATTCCTTATCCCGGTATTTATCATACAAATATTATATTTATCTGCAAGTTTTACAATCTTGTCACTTTTTTCAGAATCACCGGCTTCTATAATAAGTCCGACTCTGCCTTGAATTGCAGCATTGATAACTTCTTCTTGCTCAATCACACCATCTACTGCAAGCACTGACTCTTTACTGCTTTCGCAAGCAATATCCATTGCAGTTTCTGCCGCATCTGCCAAATTCTTTTCACCTTGAACAATCGCTCTTGTCGCCAAATCTTTAACAACAACTGCAACTTTGCTCTTTGAATATTTTGCAATTTTCCAAGCAAAAATTGCATCTTCTGCCAACTGTTGAGTTGGTTTAACTTTTCCTGCAACTTTAAATGATGATTTTGTCAATTTGCTTGTATTTTGTTCTTGAATCAAATATCCAAACGGAGTAACTTTAATATCTTTTGTGTTAAAGCCTAAAAGTTCTTGCAACGGACTTTTTATTTTTATTACATGAAGTCCTGTACATTTAATCAAATAATCAAGTGCGACTTTATCATAAGACGGAGCAAGGACATTTCTAACATTCATCGCTTTCAATTGCAAAGCAATCTCATTAGTAACTTCTTTACTAAAACAAACTGTTCCACCAGAAACTGATATCGGGTCATTTTCTAAGATTTTTTCAAATGCGACATCTGATGAACTGCCTAATGCAACAGCACACAATTTTGCTTCATTTGATAAAGAACAAGCATTCACGTCAAAAAATTCTGCCAAGACTTCAACCGCTTTTGTCATATTCAAAAAATCTAAATATTCCAAATCATCGTTTTCGCCCATTATTTCATAATCTAATCCATCCGGAACTGGTGAAATTACCGCCGGTTGGTGAATATTTTCACCGTAAGATAAGTCTTTAAATTCATTTATTTCAATAGTTTCCATAATTATCCCCGCTATTTTCAAACTAGATTTTAGCATGAAGAAAATGAGCTCGCAAGTTCATAATTCGTAAACTATTTGATTGAAATTTTCAAATTATTCTTGATAAATTAGCATGTTTTTAATATAATCTAGGTGATTTAAAGTTTATAATGAGGAAAAGATGGCTATAGATAACATGAATGACGGAGTTGGAAAAAAGATAGTTGAAGCATTAAAAATGCAAAATACAGACAATTCTACAGCGGATGTAGTTATTACAGAAGAGCCGCAAGAAGCGGAAACAGAAAATATTGTTGATTCGCAAGATGATTTAACTCAGCCAGAAGTAGAAGATTACACAACAGAGAACTATTCAACTGTTGAAGATTCTATTTCTCCAGAACAAGTTTTTAGCGAACCGACAATGCCAAATTTGCAAAACTCTATTCAACCGACAGAAAGACAAATGCAAATAAAATCTCAACTTCAATTCCAAGCAGCAACTCAAAATTCTGCACCACAATCATTCATTGATAACGCCTTCAATCAAAGCATAAATCAAAACTTAGGCTCATCTTACGTTCAAATGCAAGATGATTTTGAATATCCTGCAAACGTTTCTGTTTTGAAACAACTTATCGCAAAATTACCTGCAGGAGTTTCAAAACAAACAGGTGCTTTAATTATTAAACAAACAATGGAAGCTCTCGGAATTTCAATGGGAAGTGTTTTACAAGAAGCAAAACAAGTTCAAGAAGCACTTACTAATAATTCTAAAGAATGCCAAAACAGTATCGTTGAATACCGCAAACAAATCGGTATTTTAGAAGCAAAAGCGCAAAACTATCAAAGACAAGCTTCTGTTATGAACGATATCATTAACTTATTCATTCAAACTCGCTAATAAATTTTAAGCTGCTTTATAAGAGAATAAGTTTTCAGCGTTTGATTTTATCATTTCGTCACAAGACTTGATTTCAGCATCATATTCACTGATTTGAAGTTCCAACGTTCCCTTTTGTTGAGTCAGTTTGTCTTCTAATGCCTTCATTTCATACTGTCGTTGCTGCAAAAGTTTTGCAATCTTTGAATCCGCTTTATAATCTGTACCAACCTGTATCAAGTTGTTTGCAGCCTTTTGAGCCCCAGCAATAGATTGTGCAATAAGCATAAGCTTCCAGGAAGCGTTCGATTTCTGCTGTATCAAAAACTTTTTCCTAATTAAACCTATTAGTAAACCCATGTTTCGCCTTCTACCTTTTTTGATCTAGATTTGTACCTTGCAAGAAACTGTGTTGGCTATTTTCAGCAATCAACTGTTCCATTTTGTTCAGTTGATGTCTGTGATAGTTCAATCTGTATTGAGCCATTTTCAGTTTCTTTTTAATCGTCAAAAAATCTTTAATTCCTTCTATCATCGAATTGAACAATGCCTGTATCGGATTTGTTCTGACGATGTAGTTTTTAGCATACATCAGGAATTCTGCGATTCTTTTCAGATATAGTTCTAGAGTTTCTCGAAACATTCTAATTCCTTACACTTTAGACCTACATGTATTTAAAAACATTTTTTCTCGGAGTATTGCTAAATTTAACCCGAAAACGTAACATTTCTTTACATAGGTCTGAATTTCTCTCTTTATATTATACGGTTAAATTCAAAAAATCTTTAATAATAATATCAAAAAATTTATCAAAATAAAAGAACCGCCAATCAACGGTTCTTTTAAAATTTTATTACATATCTTGAATTGCTTTACTGTCGCCTTCAATACCTTCTTTGAGCATTTTCTTGGCAACATCACCTTGCGTATCAAGCATTTTGCAAACGGTTTCAATATTACGAACCTTTGTTGATAAAATAACATCGGCACTATTTGTAATATTACCCGAAACATTTTGATAAGCCGCCAATGCCGCTGATGAAGTACCTTGCATCAAGTTACCCAAAACGGTTGTACCTGCACCATATACACCCAAGTATGGTGAAATTGCCGTCAAAATTCCGCCAAAACCAGATACTGCACTAGCAAAAGGCATTACAATGTTTGATGAAATTTTGCCAAGTCCGGAACCTGTACCGATACCGTACGCTGCAGCACTTGAAATATCTGCAAGTCCGCTAACACTTGAAGCATAACCTGTTGCAGTTCCGCTCAAACTTGAACTTCCGCCCCAGCCGCTTAGGATTGAAGATGCTCCACCTGTAGCAAGTCCATAAATAGAATTGATTGAAGCAGCACCACTCGGGAATCCTGAATAGTTGTAATAACTGTCTACACCATAAGATGAGCCGCCTTTTGCACCTGAATAGTATGAAGTTCCGGCAATATTCATTGTTTCAGAACTACCAAAAACAGTTGCAAAAGCAGATGGAGCAAGCAAACTTGCCAAATTATACAAGAAACCGCCAGCCGATTCAAAACCTGTACCCGTTCCACTTCCTGAAACAGTCAAATCTCTCAATCTGTCATAAGTTTCCCACATTTGGGCTTTTGCGTTACCGCTTGCTTCTCCAAATCGGTTTGCTATTACTAAGTTACTATCATTTTTATAAGACATTTTATTCTAAACCTCTCTGATATGAATAATATCAAATTATTAACTTTCAAATGTTTTGAAGGTACTTTCGATGTTCTTAGAAATAATCTTGTGAACTGCGTCCATTTCTGTTTGAAGTGCGTTTTGTTCAGTATCAAGAGCCTTCAAACGAAGTTCCAAAGTTCTGTCTTCTGTTTGAATTTGTTCGGTTTTTGCGTTGATATCCTGAACCTTTTTATCATATTGCGCTTGTTCATAGTAATACTGATTCATTGCATCGTTGTATGAAGTTTCATCAGTTTTTGTTGAAGTACTCAAATCATAAACCGCAGTAGAACCTTCCAATCTTATTGAAGTAGCACGACCGCTTGAATCGTAATCAATAATCGCATACTTAGAAATTTCTTTTGTAGATTCTTGGTTATCAGCATAGTAAGAATGTAACGGTGCTGAAGAATCCAAACGACAATCTTCCAAAGCATCACCTGTTGATGAAGTTCCTGATGCAAAGTTTACCTTACCTGATTGGTCAGTCCAGAAATAAATATTATCTAAAGCCGTTGTATCACCTGCTTTATATTTTGTCCAGTCTTGAGCAACTTGAGAATCCGGCCAATCAACCGCAACTTGATCTAATTCAGTTTCGTAAGACTGCCAAACACTTGATGCCGATTTGTCATCTCTATCTACAGTGTTTAAGCATGAAACTTTTTTGTTACCAATCATGTAATATCCTGTTCCGCCTTCTTCTGTTGCAGGAACATATTGAACTTGCGGATTAGAATTTGTATTTCTGATACCTTTATATTCTGTAATTTTTGAGGTGTAAGTAACGTAAGAATTGTAATTTACACCATCAGAATCTGTATAATCTGCAGTTCTGATATTTGAAATTGTTTGAGCCGTATCACCGTCAGAGAATGTGTATTCAGTAGTTGAATAATCAGCAGTACTCGGCGGAGTTGGAACGTCCATTGAATACAATTGGTTCCAAAGTTCAGCACTTTGATTAGACAATGCAAGTCTGGATTGGTTAATTTGTTGTCCTTCATATTCTACGTTTGATTTACGTGCTGCCAGTGAAATCCATCTGGCCTGAGATGCTGCCATGCCCATAGTGTGATCTCCTTCTATATTTCTATCTTTTTTACTTTCTGCTTTCTATTTAATTATACTTTTCAAAAAGTCAACATTACTGTAACCATTATATAATATATTTTGCCCTTTATATAGTGAAATCGGTAAAAATCAATTAAATGTAGGATATTATAAAGAAATTAATACTACGGTTTTACTAATTTATTTTGTGTTTTTTATTTTTCTGATAAAATAGACATAAAGTAGAGTATAAGGAATAAATTTTAATGAAACTTTCATCATCATTTAAAGTTGGTTTGTTAACCCTAATTGCACTAATATTATTGGTTGGAACAGTATTAAAAGTAAAAGGAAGAGCATTTTCTTCCGCAAAACGTATTGAAATCCAATTCAAAGATGTCAACGGTTTAAGACCTGGTGCAGGCGTACAAATTATGGGTTTAAAAGTCGGTCAGGTAGAAGAAATTATACCTGTAGTTAAAGGTGAAGACAGTTTTGTTAACGTGAAATTCGTTATCACAGAACCTAACGTTGTAATCCCGAGAGCATCATCGTTCTCAATTCAACAGTCAGGTATCATTGGTGAATTATTCCTAGAAATTACTCCACCAAAAACAATGACAATCTACGTTCCTATGAACGGCAAATATTTGTTAGATAAAAACGATTCTGTTCAAATGAAATTGAATGACAAATACGAAAATGTCGGTTTAATTAAATCAGTTGACGTAATTTCAAGAGATTCTGTTCCTTATAACCAAAAGAACAATATTAAAACTAAATACGCTTACAAGATTAACTATTTCATAAATCTTCCGGGACTTGTTCCACCTGAATTTATGAAAGGTTCAATCATCAAAGATAAGGCTGAATATAAATTGAGATTAGCCGCAATAGATGATATGCCAATCGCGTACAAAAAACAAAATTCGCCATATACAATCATTGAACCTATGAGATTGTCCGATTTCATGGATTGGCAGTACAAAGCGGCTGAAACATTGACCGAAACTAACAAAAAAGTTAACGATATCTTGACTGACGAAACAATCGCTGACTTGAAAATGACTATTGCTAACCTTGACAAATTGTCCGCTAAATCTAACGTAACATTGGGCAAAGTTGATGAACTTTTGGATTCTTCAAAAGCGGATATTGAACAACTTTTGGCAATTACTCAACAGGCAACGGACGATTTTTCAAAATTGTCAACCAACGTAAACGAAATTATCGGCGATAAACAGTTTAAGAAAACAGTTATGTCAACTGCAGATTCTGTTGACACTTTGGCAAGAAACTTGAATAAGGTAATGGACGCAGCAGATGCAGAACAAACAGGCAAAAACCTTAAAATTATCGCTCAAAACTTATCTCAAATCAGCGAAAGCGTAAATGAAATTACTAAAGATGATAAGTTGAAAAATCAAATAAATTCAGCAATTACAAACGCTAACAAAGCAATGTCAGAAGTTGCAACAACATTGGAAACAGTGAACAAAGTAAATCCGACATCTGCTAACCAAGCATCAGATTTGCAAAAAATTATTGATGATACAGTAGTAACAACTTGCAACTTGAGAAAATTCTCAGACAAGTTGAACAAACGCTTCTTATTATTCAGATTATTATTCTAATACTATGAACATTAAAACCGAAATTACAAAAATACATTATAAAAGAAATCCAGAAGGCAAACTTTTTCAAATTTTAAAATTTTGTTCGTATTTTTACGGTTTTGGAAGCAGATTGAAAAACTTTTTATACGACAAAAAAATAATAAAACCGAAAAAAGTCAATGCGTTTGTTATTTCTGTCGGAAACATGACAACCGGCGGAGTCGGTAAAACCCCGTTAGTTGCAGAAATCGCAAAATATCTAGTTGATTGCGGGCAAAAAGTGGCGATAGTTTCCCGAGGCTATGGCGGAAGACTGAATAATAAAAACGTTAACCTGATATCTGACGGAGTAAAGATTTATTATGATGCATCTCAAGCAGGAGATGAACCGGTTTTATTGGCAGAAAACACTCCAAACTGTTACGTTTTCACTTGCCGCAACAGATATTTGGCATCAAAATACGCTGTCGAAAAATTTGGGATTAACGTAATAATTTTAGACGACGGATTTCAGCATAGAAAACTTTACAGAGATTTAGACATTGTGCTTATGGATAGTGTTAAAGGTTTTGGAAACGAATGTTTACTTCCTGCAGGTCCGCTCAGAGAAGGTGCAGAAGCGCTAGAAAGAATAGACAAATTTGTCGTGGTTAGCAAAAGTGTTAACCATGAAACAGCAGAAAAAGTTGCAAAAATTATGCAAGACCGATTGCAAATTCCAACCCAAGTTTGCTACACCGAGCCTGACTATGTTTATAATATCAAAACAGGTCAACGACTAATGGACGGTATGGAAGTTACAGCAATGTGTGCAATCGGACAACCTCAGCAGTTTTATGACTTTTTAAAATCTTTTGTTGTGAAGGATACAAAAACTTTTGATGACCACCATCAATATTCACCAACCGATATTGTCGATATTACAGGCAATATTATTACAACTGAAAAAGATGCGGTAAAACTTGCAAAATTTGACAGAAATAACATTTATGCACTAAAACTCAAAACCGTTATTGATGTAGAAAAATTATTGACGAAATAATACACAGGAGATATAAATGTATGAACAACAATCAACTTCAGGAAGGAAGGAATACCTTTGTTTACTTTCAGTAATTTCTGCAATTTCTGTAGTGTTCTTGCATACTAACGGCTGTTTTTGGCATTTTAGCAGTGATAAACCTTATTGGTTTTGGGCAAATATAACAGAATGTATTTTTTATTTTGCTGTTCCAATATTTTTTATGATTACTGGAATTACGTTAATTGACTATAAAAAGAAATATTCAACAAAAACATTCTTTTTAAAAAGAATTAATAAAACAGTAATACCATTTATTTTTTGGAGCATTATTGCAATATTACATTGTATTTTTTATACGAAATCAATAACTCTTTCCGAATTATCGCTAACAACAATATTTAACGGTATATGGAATACAAAATTTATGGATATATATTGGTTCTTTATTCCTTTGTTTTTCATATACATGACAATTCCCTTATTATCATATATTGAAGAGAAAAATAGAGATAAAATTTTTATGTACATAATTCTTTTAATGTTTTTATTTAACTCTTTTATACCTTTGGTTATAAAAATATTCAACCTTAAAATAGAAATAACACAACATTTTGCTTTAGGTTGCGATTCTATTATTTACCCAATATTAGGATATTTATTGGATAAATACTATAAAAAAATAATATCAAACAAAAATTTAATAATTGGAATTTATACCCTCGCTGTTACTGGTTTACTCATTCACATGATTGGAACTTATAACTTATCAATGCAAGCCGGAGAAATAATAAAAACATTCAAAGGCTACAATAACGTACCTTGCATATTTTATTCTATAGGAATTTTCATATTTTTAAGACAAACCGAAAAATTTCTAATGAACAATAAAGTTATAAAATGTATTATATTATTTTTATGTAACTATACTTTTGCGATTTACCTATTACACAAGTTCATCTTAGATTACATGCATGCCAATATGGAAACGGCATTAAACAGGCTAGGCTTACCTTTTGGAATAATACCAATATGTATAATAGTTACATTCTTAATTAGAAAAATAAAATTTGGGAATAGAATACTACCATAGCAGATGAAAAGTAAATTGGGCATCCATAATTTAAGCGCAAAACAAATATCGGCGGAGCATTGTATAATGCTCCGCCGACACAATTACCTTTCCTTAAACATATCCTTTATGACAATTATTTAACTGTCAATTTTTTCTTAGAATCACTTTCTGAATATTTTTTAGGTGCTTCAATTTTCAATACACCATGTTCCAATTTAGCTTCAGTTTTATCAACATTGATTTCTTCAGGGAAGTAAACTGTTCTTGAAAATGCGCCATATCTGAATTCAGATTTTTTATAAGATTTTTCATCAACTTTGTTTTCTTCAATCTTATTGGCATTTATTGTCAAATAATTTTTATCAATATCGATATCCAAGTCTTCTTTTTTTACACCAGGAAGTTCAGCACGAACCTCATAATCTTTACCTTTATCGGTAATTTCTACCGGCATTGAAAACTTGTCGGCATCTGCCCAATATGCTGCTTCTGGAAAGTAGCTGTCAAAATGTCTGTTCAATAAAGAGCTGATTTCGTCATTCACAGTTCTGATAAAATTCTCCGGTGCTTTCTTAACTAAAAATTTCATAATCAACACTCCTTTCATTTTGTTTCTTATTCTCTACACTTATGTTATAACTCTATTTCAACTTAAACCTTAATTCTTTAACCAAAAATTAACAATTCCCGAATTTTGTTATAAATCAAATACCACATTTGACTCTATGATTTATTTATACTTCATATATGTTTACAATTCCTGAAAATTTAGCAATTTTTGCGCTTTATATACGTTATTCAAATCGTGATAAAAAAGTAGAAAGGTAAAATATGAATTTTAATCCAGATTTAACAAGAATTACGCAAAATGCATTAACTCACTTAAAAGGTAAAACTTTTGGCGGAGTATCTAAAGAAAGTGCTCAAGAAGCCGTAGAACACGGAGTTACAGAAGTTATAAAACAAGGGCGTGAAGCAATCGGACAAGTGCAACAAGAAATGACTCTTTTGCGCAACAAGACAGCTCAAGAAATTTCACAAATCACATCAGAGAAAGATGTAGCAATTTTCAATGCAAAACAAGAAGCGCAACAAAAAATTGCAACAGCTCAAAAAGCCGCTGATGAAAAAGTTAAACAAGCAAAAGCACCGAAATTTTTTGAAAAACTATTACCGAACGGAAATAAAATAGTAAGAAAAGTGAACCAAAATGGTGCCGTTATGGAAAAAGAACTCATTACAACTGTTGATAAAAATCAACAACCTGTAGAAAGAGTTTTGAGAGCAAAAGTTGAAACTTTAGCAGGTGATATAAGAAAAACAACTTATAACCCGCAAACAGGAAAGCCTGTAAAAACTTACACAAACACAAACGGTTCAAAAATCTATGAATACAAAGAAGATGGATTTGCTACAAAAGTAGACGATGTTAACGTTAAAAATGTGAAAGCAGAAAGACCAACCATTATAACTCAAACTCCGGCAAAACCTGTTCCGGGTTACTGGCAAGGTGAAACAGGTATGGAATTTGAGAGAATTTACTCTGACGGCAGCAAAGATACAATTACCAAAATTTTGGACAGAAATCACAATGACAACACAAGAGTAAAACTTGTCAAAGTTGACAAAGACGGCAATTTTTTGGAAGAAACCACAAAATGGGAAAACGGTGCCGTAAGAACAAACAAAAGAATGCCTAACGGAGCAAACAGAGAAAGTGAAACCTTCATCAACCAAGAAGGACAACCGGTTACTTACTATAGCGAAAGATTATATGACACAACAACTAGTGAACGTGTAACCACTGAATTTGGCGGGACATATCAAAACCTTCGTTACTCCGCTAAAATTCAAAAAGATGAATTCGGATTATATACCGGTAAATATAAAGCCAAAATAAAATTTCCTAAAGAATCAGGTAAAAAACCAATGATTATTACGGGAACCCAAACTGAAATCAGAAATACAATTAACGAAATGCTGAAATAATACTGAAAACCTACTTTTTATCTACAAACTAAAAATCCAACCTTAACGGGTTGGATTTTTAGCGTTTATAACAAACATTCATTACTTCATTGACAATGATTTTATAACAGTTTTACCATCTTTATGTTGGTATGCTGTTCTTTGCTCCACTGTCATTGCCTTGATTATTGTTTTTTGAGGTTTTGGATTTGAATTATTTTTCAACTAGGATTTTGCCTTGTTTTCTCCACTATTTGTCAGTTCTAATTTATAACCGGCATTACTTGTAATAACAGTTGCCAAACTATCGGCTAATATTGTAGAATTTTCTGCTAACGTGTTATTATTCGCAAAAGTTAATGTAGTTGTGAATTTATTATCTCTAAAATTCTCTAAAGTAAATTTGCTTAGTGTTAATATTCCACTACCAATGATATCTGAATTACTCTTATCTATTTCACCAGTATCCGCTATAGTATCATCACTATTTCGACCAAGTTTAATGTCTAACCACAAATTAGCATCACCAAGAATATTCAATAATTAGATTTTAGCCCCAAAGAGTCCCGATAACAAGTAACGTGCAAATGATTATTAGCCATTTTGTAACAACTTCTTAACATTTTACATCATTTTATTAAAGTTGTTAGACATTCCTGCCGATATATAGAATATAGGAAACAAGATGAAAGGGTCACTACTATGGGTA
>CAKUUC010000010.1 GCA_934692625.1 uncultured Candidatus Melainabacteria bacterium | reverse complement strand
AGTATCAATATGACCAAAAGATACAAGATATAAATTCAAAGATAGAGATTGTTCAACAACAAGATAAATCATTAGAACTGGAATTGAAACAACTTGATACCGAAGAAACAGCAATATCGACCGAAATGGAAGCCGTTAAAAAGGTAATCTCCAAGAACGTTGATTCTTCTTTTAAAACGTTCAATGCGTAAGAATGAGTGACGGTTGGAATCGCTCCGCTTTTCCCACCCTACATTTCTTTTCCCGCCCTACTAAGTGTATCAAACATTGCCCACAATGTTCCCTCTTAACTGGGAACCGAAATCTATGATTTCGATGGGAGTAAAACCTTCTGAAAAAACTTTATCAAATACAACAGTAGAACTTTTCTATAAATTCTTTGGCTATAAAAATAATGGGGTAAATGTTTGCTAAATTCAATATCATTTAATAATGTTATAAAATAATTGTTTATAATTTCGATACTATTTTGATTTTGTATTGTTGACCTGTGCCAATGCCAAAATTCAAGGCAATAGTTTATGTAACTTTGTTCAACTTGTTTATATTTTCCAATTTGTTCCAAATTTTCTCTCAGCGCTTTCAAAGCATAATAAAAACATTCAGGCTGAACGGCTCGAGTTTTTGCAAGAGAAGTTGAATGAGCCCGATATGTTACAAATACTTCATCAACGGTCGCAATTTTGTTTGCCAAAACAAGAGAGGTCAAGACAAAACAGGTATCATTTGAATGCCTCAACGATTGGAACTTCAAGCCATTTTGTATAATAAAATCACGCTTGTACAACTTATCCCAAGCCCAGCCAACACAAGATTGAAATATATATTTTGAAATTTCACTTGGGGTAAAACATGTTTTATTTTTCAGATATTTTTTATTAATTGCGTAATCGTTTATCGTAATTTTTCCGGTTTCTTGCACTAGTGTTTGGCTTTTGCAAATTGTAATTTCAGCGTTTGTTTTTGTCGCACATTTATACATTTTCTCAAGCATTTCTGGAGCAAAATAATCATCTGCATCGAGAAAAATCACATAATCCCCACTTGCCATTTTTAAGCCGTTATTTCTTGCAACACCCGCAAAACTATTTTCTTGCCTCAAAACTTTTATGCGATTATCTTTTTGCTCATAATCTTTTAGAATTTGAAAAGAATTATCAGTTGAACTATCATCAACACAAATGATTTCAATATTATCAAGAGTTTGAGCAAGAATTGAATCCAACGCCTTGCACAAATATTTTTCGGCATTATATACAGGGATTATTGCAGAAACTTTTGGTGTTGACATCTTCTCTCGTTCTCTTTCTTGAAACATAAAATTATAATATAGCCATGTGGCTAATTTACAAAAATTTTACAATCATATTGAATACTTCGGCAAAGTATTTACAAATTTGTTACAAATCGCCAACGCAAAATTAAGAGAATAAACATTTATAACAACACTAAACTTCAAGCAGTTCATTGATATCAACACGCAAGTAATTTGCAAAATCATTAATTAAACCCTCCCCTTGAGGCACTAGCTGAACCGGCGAAGAATGAGCCGTGTGAAACTGCGTGCCGAATGGCTGTGGGTCGAAATCTGTGATTTCGGGGTGGGGTTAAAAACGTCAGTTATAATGGTTTTACAGAAGTGCCAGATTCTGAATAACAAGAAAATTTATTTGCTCATTACATTCGCAAAAATTTTCTAAGTTTTCAGAATGACGAAAGTGTTGTCAGCCCCACCAAAAGTCACTCTGAATAAGCACGAGCGCAAGTGCTGAAAACGAAGTGAAGGCACGTTTAATGCGAGTGCGAAGGAGCCAGAATCTGTTACAAATTTGCTCAGTAAAAGCAAAATAAAAAGACTTATTTAATAAACATATGTTTTAATGTGTCATTAGAAATTCACCTTTCTTATGACACTTTTATTACAATTGCATTTGTTTAAACACACTTGTAATAAAAATTAATTTCATGCTTGCAAATAATGATTTTGCATAATATAATAAATTCAGCCGAAAGTTATGGGCTTTGGTATGCCTATAATTTTTTAGTCACTAACTTTAAACAAAAGGAGAAGAAAATGCCAAAATTAAAGACACACAGATCAGCTGCAAAACGTTACAAAGTATCAGCTACTGGAAAAATCATGAAAAGACAAGCAGGTATAGGCCACTTGCTCCAACACAAATCAGCATCTAGAAAACGCAGAATTTTCAAGATGGTTGAGGTTTCTGAGTCACATACAGCATTGGTATCTAAAGAGTTACCATACAAGAAGTATTCAAGATAGGAGCATAAAAAATGAGAATTAAACGTGGTAATGCAGGTGTTAAAAGACACAAAAAAATATTAAAACTTGCTAAAGGTTTTATCGGCGCAAGAAGCAGAATTTTTAAAGTTGCAAATATTGCAGTTATGAAAGCGTTGAAATACGCATACAGAGATAGACGTACTACAAAACGTAATATGAGAAGATTATGGATTGTTAGAATCAATGCTGCTGTTAGAGCACGTGGAATGAGCTACTCTAGATTCGTAAACGCTTGCAAAAAAGCTAACGTTGTAGTAAACAGAAAAATGTTAGCAGACTTAGCAGTTAGAGATGCTGAAGCTTTTGATGTAATTTTCAAAACAATCTCTAAATAGTCGATAAGATTTAATCTTTTTAAACAAAGACCTGTATTTTTTACAGGTCTTTTGTTATTCATATATATTTTTAATTTATCTGTGATATTATAAAATTATGTGCAAACACGGAATAAATTATTACATTAAGGAATTATTGAAAATTTCCGCCCCAATTATATTAGGCAATATTGGTTTTATTCTTATCGGTATTGGTGATGTAGTTGTCGCAGGACGTCATTCAACAGATACTTTTGCCGCTATTAGTATTGCTACGGCAATTTTAAATTGTATTTTCACTTTTGGAATAGGTTTAATTTCAAGCATTTCACCATTACTATCAAATTATCGTGGAGAAAAACGTGTTGTAAAAAAATATTTCTATCCGTCAATCAGATTTGCAATGACTTTGGCGTTCATCGTATCTATTTTAATTTTTGCATTTATTCCGGTTATTCCGTACATGGGTTTTGAACAAAAATTAGTCAAACCTATTCAGGAATATATGTTTGTATCGGCATTCAGCACATTTGGCGCATACTTACATGCCTGCTTGAAAGAATTTTTACAAACCTTTGAAATAGTAATGTTTCCAAACGTATTAACATTATTCTGCGTATTTCTAAACGTTGCATTGAATGTTATTTTCGTATTCGGTTTTGGTCCAATTCCGTCAATGGGCGTTATCGGGCTTGCAATAGCAAGTTTACTTGTTCGATACGTCATGGGCTTAACTTTGTTAGGATATTGCTACATGCAAATGAGACTTAGCAATTACCATGAAAAAGGATATTACAAAAGTTTGGTCAAAATCGGATTTCCAATATCAATGGCGGTATTTATCGAATTTGTCGCATTCAACTGTATTGCAATATTGATGGGTAGAGTATCAGGAATATATGCAGCAGCGCAAAATTTGATATGCTCCCTGACTACTATTTCATTTATGGTTCCATTTGCAATTTCAAACGCTATCGCAATAAAAGTAGGATTTGCAAACGGTGCAGGAGAATTCCAAGACCTGAAAAAATATGCTTTGACAGGTACTGCAATGTCAGTTTTATTTATGATGTGCAGCGCAATAATATTTTTAAGTTTTCCAAAATTCATTGTAGGAATATTTACGGTTGATAATAACATTTATCAGATTGTTTTACCGGTAATGCTTGTTGTTGCAGTGTTTCAAGTGTTTGACGGACTGCAAGTTTCACTTGCCGGAATTTGTAAAGGGGTAAAACAAACTGATATTGTATTATTAGCCAATTTTATCGCATATTGGTGCGTTTCAATTCCAGTAGGATGCATTGTAGGACTTGTTTTCAATTATAAATTGATAGGTTTCTGGATTGGTCTTGTCTTGGCTGCTATGATTTTGTGCTCAATAATGATTTACAAACTCAAAAAATTTTATGACAATCTTAAACTAACAATGATTCAAAAATAGTTCAAATACAAAAACAAGAACTTTTTAAAAAGTTCTTGTCATCGGGATATTAGTATAACTTTACGTTATAAAATCTTGCTTGTTATCCAATGAAGAATAATAAAGTGAACATACAACCAAGTGAAAATGCACTGAACAAAAACCAAGTGTGCATTACAGGATGTTGATAAGACCAAATTTCTTTAATTGTACTAGTTGCATTGTTAATTGTTTGCATGTTTCTCTCCAAAAATAACTCGTGTTTTTCTATATATTCTATTTTCTACATTTATTAAAAATAGTCATCACCTATTTGGTTGATTATTAATTAGGTTTAGTTTATCATCAAGTTATGCGAAATGTAGAATTATTGTTGCCTGCGGGCAATTTGGAAAAGTTGAAGTATGCGGTTAAATATGGTGCAGATGCGGTATATTTAGGCGTTGTAGATTTTAGTTTAAGAGCAATGAGAAAGGGAGAAATTATCACCCTTCAAAACTTGAAAAGTGCAGTAGATTTGGCACATTCATTAGGTGCAAAAGCATATTTAACACTAAATATTTTTGCGTTTAATCGTGACATAAAACATTTGGAAGAATGCATGGACATTATTAAAGAGTCCAATCCAGATGCAATTTTAGTCAGCGATTTCGGGGTATTGAGATTACTGAAAAAATACATGCCTGATGTCGAACTGCATATCAGTACTCAAACAAATATTTTAAATTATGAATGCGTTAAATTTTGGCAAGATATGGGCGCCAAAAGAGTAGTGCTTGCCAGAGAATTATCAATTCCTGAAATTGCAGAAATCAAACGTCAAGTTCCGGATATGGAAGTCGAATGTTTTATTCATGGTTCACAATGCGTTTCCTTCTCTGGAAGATGCTTGTTGAGCGATTATTTTACAAATGGAGAAAGAAAAGCGAATTCCGGCAACTGTTCTCAACCATGCCGTTGGAGTTACAAATTGGTTGAAAGCACTCGTCCGGGGCAATATTACGAAATCAATCAGGATGAACATGGTTCTCACATTTTGAGTCCGAAAGATTTATGTTTGGTAAAACATTTGAAAGAAATGATAGATGCCGGCGTGGATTCTTTCAAAGTGGAAGGAAGAACAAAGAGTTTGTACTACGTTTCCGCAGTTGCAAAAACTTACCGTGCCGCAATTGATTCTATTATGAAAAATCCTGATGAAGACATGGAAAAATACTTTATCGAATTGAAAAAAGTCGGCAATCGTGGTTATACAACAGGCTTTGCACTTGGTGAAAATAAACCTGACAGTTACAGTTATGATATTTCAAAAGGTTTAGCAGGTGCTGATTTTCTATTCGAATTCAGAGGAAAGAAATTATACTCAGAAGTCGACTACACTTCTGAACGCTCAGACAATCTTTATTTTGTAAAAATCAAAAATAAAGTTTTATTGAATGATGAAGTTGAAATCATTACACCAAAAGAACAATTCAAAGCAAAAATTTTAGAAATTTTGGATGAAAAAGGACAAAACTTAGATATCGCAAACACTAATACCGAGGTTTATTTGAAACTGGATAATGAACCAATCGATTACGAAGTAGCTTTGGGTAGAACTGTTGGAGTAAAAGAAAATGTTTCTTAAACCTGATTATAATTTGAAAAGTATTTATGATATTGATTTAGCAGAATTGAAAAATTGTGGAATTTCCGCATTGTTATTTGATTTGGATAGCACTTTAATGGCTTCAAAATCAGGCAGTTATTTTCCAAAAACAATTGAATGGCTAAATAATGTTCGTAAAGATTTTTTCATCGCAGTTGTGTCAAACAATAAAAATGAAAACTATATTTCAAAGGTTAAAGAGGTTTCTGATTTTCCATTGCTATTTTGCGCAGCAAAACCTGATACTAAAAAAGTTCGCGAGTTTATAAAACAACATGATTTAACTCCGGATAAATGCGCATTAGTTGGCGATAGACCATTGACAGATATTTTATGCGGGAAAAATTTAGGTTGCAAAACAATTTTGGTTGATTCAATCACTGCAGATAGCGAAGGGAAAATCGTAAGATTTGCGAGATTTTTGGAAAGACTATCAATTTGTCGATAAGTCTATCTAAATCAATGGATTGGTCTTTTACCTTACAAAGCCTTATGTTACAGAATGTAAAGTGTACTTTTGCCAATTATACAAGGTTTTTCAGCCCCAAAAGCCTACATAACTCCTAAGTTTTTATTTTTTTGACTAAATCATAAATATATTATAAGATGATAATGAAAGACCGTTGTCAGATGGGATTTTGCATAAAAAAATACATTAAATAACGGATATGCCAAAGAAGATAATTAAATATAATGTTATATGTAAAAAACTTAACTAGATTGGTGGAGATAGCGTGAATACTAATTACTATAGAAAAGAGAATTGGGCGGAGAAGACATTCAGCAAACGTGGACGCTTTGTAATTGCAATGATGGCTATGATATGTATTATTGGTGTGATTGCAGGCGGTTGCAGCTTTGTTCCAAACTTGCCAAATCTTGGGAAAAAGGCTCAAGAGAATAGCGAAATTCCGATAGCATCAACATCAGAACCTGCTCGACCGACAGAAACTGCGGAAATCAATGTACCGACAGAAGAAGAAGAAAACACGTCAAATAAATTGGTAGGTTATGATGTAGTTTCTGTAGGTAGAAGTGACCCATTCATGCCATTAGGCGAAGCACAAGCATTTGATAAAGCAAAACACGAAGCGATTGCGGAAGCAAGCGCTTATAATGCTAAAATCGCAAAACTTCAACGTCTAAAAAATACAGTAATAAGATTACCTGATGATACAAATCCATATAGCTATAATTTACCGGTGCCACCTACATCTTTAGCAAGCCCAGAAGCTGCGGCAGCAAAGATTACAAGAACAAAAGTAGTTGGTATTATGTATAACAAATCAAACCCATCTGCAATTATCAATCTTGATAATAAAGATTATTTAGTTCGTCAAGGCGATAAAATTATTGACGAAAAATACAAAGTTCTTCAAATTAATCAATCTTGGATTACAGTTTCATTGGGTTCTAACGTATATTCAGCAGGAATCGGTGAATTATTCTCAAAAGATGATTTAGACAAAACAAAGAATGATATGTATCATTTGGAAAGCAGATTTGGTGGAAGAAGAAGTTAATTAAAATAAAATCGTAATAGGCAGGAGCAGATATGAAAAGTAAATTAAGAAACAAATTAATAGCAAGTTTGATGTTAACTGTTTTCATGGCAACAAATACTATGGGAGCAGGATTTGCTGCAGGCGAATACATCGGTTACAATGCGGGAAGACCATCAATCCGTTCAGCGGAAGCAGGTTCAACCGTAAGTTTACGTTCAGACTTACACCTTTTAAATGGTGATACAAGAGTAAACTTGAGTTTAAGAGATGCAGACGTTACCCAAGTTTTGAGAATGTTTGCTGACCAAGCCGGTATGAATATTATCTTTACTCCTGAAGTAACAGGTACAGTTACACTTGATTTGGTTGATATTCCTTTGGAACAAGCGTTCAACCTAGTAATCACAAGCAGCAAATTGTACTACGATATTCAAGGTAGTGCATTAATTATTTCAACATCTGAAAATGCCGTGTCATTATCAGATAGAGCACAAGTTACCGTTCTTCCTGTAAAATACTCTAACGCTGCTGCTGTTGCTCACTTCATCAACGTAAACTTCTTTGGTTCTAAGGACGTTAAAAAAGCAAATCCTGGAATCTCTGCGAAGTCTGCTGTTGTAGCAAACCCTATTACAAACGAAATCATAGTTGCCGGTACTGATTCAGATGTTGAATTAGTTAAAAGGCTGTTAGAACAAGTTGACAGAAAACCTGCAATTACAACATATAAAGTAAATCACACAACACCAGCAGAAATGGCTAATGCAATTTGTACTTCTTTGATTCCTGGTGCAATGTTCATTGGTACTGATGATTCATCATCAGGTAGTTCATCTGGTGGTGCTGCAGGTATTCCTACAGGTTTTGCTGCAGATTCATCTGATTCTTCTTCAGGTTCATCTTCTAGCATTTCTGTTAGCGGTGGTCAATTGGCTTGTTCATTCGCTGCAGTAAACTCTGATGACTTTGATGATAATTCTGATTCTAGTAGTGATGATGATTCAGATAAATTAATCAGCTTCCCGTCTATGGGTATGACAGTTACATACTTCCCTGCCTTAGGAACTATTCAAATTATCGGTGGTTCTCAACATCAATTAGCATTGATTGGTGATTACATCGCAGCAAACGATAGAAAAACTCCACAAGCATATTTGGAAGTTCAAATTGTTTCCCTAAATGAAAACGGCAGTAAAACATTTGATAACCAATGGCAATTCTTGAGTAAGAATTTCTCATTCAATGCCGGTGGAAGCAACGGTTTTTCAACAAATCCACTTTATCCGATTTTCTTCGCAGGTCATGGATATTCAATTGTTGACTCAAGTAAATTCAACTCAGAAACAGGAACTTATGAAAAAGTTGGTCAAATTGGCAAATGGGGAACTTCTCCACAGTTGGTTTACACTATCAACTACTTAATTTCAAGCAGCAAAGCAAGAGTTCTTGCTAATCCGAAAGTTTTATTAACAAGCGGTCAAACTTCAAAAATCGACTTGTCTTCTGAATATATCGATACAATGACAACTCAATACTTATCAAACGGTAGTGTTGGTGTATCACAAGTTCAAAAAGAAGTTACGAAAGGTTCTGATAACGGTATTACTGTAGAAATTGCAGCATTCATCAGCCCTGACGGATATGTAACTTTGAACATCAAACCTCAATATAACTCAATTTTGAGAACTGTTGATGACCAAACAACAGGTGATACATTGGCAACACTGTTGCAAAAACGTATCCTTGAATTGAACGGTATCAGAGTTAAAGACGGAGAAACACTTGTTATCGGTGGTATGATTCAAGAATCAGAAACTAAAAACGTTAACAAAATCCCATTCTTAGGTGATATCCCTGTAGTTGGTATGTTCTTCAGAAGTACCGCAACTAAAAAAGATAGAGAAGAAATGGTTATGATGTTAACTCCGCAAATCGTTGTTGATACTGAAGATGCGGTTGGCAGCGATACTTTATAATTAGTTTAGAAAACTGTAATAGGCAAAGAATAGATAGAAATGAATCCATTAATTTTAAGATTAAAAAATAGTATTGATAAAGGTGTGCTAGATAGCATAGACAAGAATTTGCTAGGCTTGCATTTGTTTGTTCCTATCAGCGTAAAAGACAACTTCTTGTTTGTTGCGGTATGTAAATCTTCTGACAAAGATACTATTAGCAATATCTTAAAAAAGACCTTTCAATATTCTATAAAATTCATGCTTGTCGGCGATGATGATTTGAAAGCACTGCTCGCTGATATTCTACCTAAAAATGTACAAATAAAAGTTCCTGACAGTGAAACAATTTCAGACTCATTTGCTACAGGACGTAATACAGGTGGAGAACATTCTCAAGGTCATGCAAAAGAAGGTCGTTTGGGTGAAATCCTTTTACAAAAAGGTTTGGTATCTGATGTTGACTTGATGAAAGCATTAGGGGAATCCAAACGTAAACACATGAACATCGGTTCTACATTGTTTACAATGGGTTTGATTACCTTAGAACAATTGAAAGATGTTTTGCACGAGCAAACAGGTTTTGATGTCGTTACAACTGAACAATTGACAGATCAAAAGAAATATGTTTCTTTGTTAGAACCTGAATTTATCAGAGATAACAAAGTTATTCCTATTTCTGCTGACGGCAAAAACGTTATTTTGGGGGTTGTAAAACCTTTAACTCAAGATATTGTTAAACAAATCATTTATCAAACAGGTTTAGTTCCAAAACAGTTGTTAATGACTCGTTTTGAATTTGATAACTCATACAAAACATTCTTTGCAAAAAACGAAGCCCAAGAAGCGGCGAAAGAAGCGGCACAAGAAGCAGCAAACAGTTCTGATCAAGGTGCTGAAGACCCTGCTGCAGCAATTAAAAGTGAAGTTGAACAAGCAACAGGTTCAGTCGCAGTATTTGTTAATAAAATTCTAACCGACGGTATTGACAGACGAGTTTCCGATATTCACATCGAACCTCGTTTAACAGGTTATATCGTTCGTTACAGAAAAGATGGTATGTTACAAAAAGTCTTGGATATCCCTGGAGCGATTGAATCATCAGTAATTGCGCGTTTCAAGGTTATGGCAAGAATGAATATCGCTGAAAACAGACGACCTCAAGATGGTACTTTCTCAATAAACTACAAAGATTGTTCGTACGATTTCCGTATCAACACTCTTCCGGTTTCAGGAAAGGAAAAGGTTTGTATTCGTATCTTGGCACCGGCAGTTTCCCTATCTTCAACAGATAAAGAAATTAAACTTGTCGGAGCATCACAAGCAGACATTGACAAGATTAAACAAATTGTATCTTGCCCGAACGGTATTATTTTGACATCAGGTCCTACAGGTTCAGGTAAAACAACAACTTTGTATTCTGTATTGAAAAGTTTGAATGACGAAACAGTAAACATTACAACAATTGAAGATCCGGTCGAAATTAAGCTTGAAGGGATTAACCAATCTCAAATCAACGCAAAAGCCGGTATCACATTTGCATCATGTATGCGTGCAATCTTACGTCAGGACCCTGATATTATCCTAGTCGGTGAAATTCGTGACTACGAAACACTTGAAATTGCGATATCAGCAGCATTGACAGGTCACTTGGTATTGAGTACTGTTCACACCAACTCAGCGGCTGCAACAGTTACTCGTATGATTGAAATGGGTGCAAAAGATTATTTGGTATCTTCAACATTGTCTGGTGTAATTGCCCAACGTCTTATCAGGAAACTTTGCGATGATTGTAAGGAAGAATATTATCCTACAAGAGAAGAAGCTGCATTAGTTTCTACAGATCCTGAAGAAATTGAACGTTTAATGCAAACTCCTATTTATAGAGCAAAAGGTTGTAACAAATGTAACTTCCAAGGCTATAAAGGACGTTTAGGTATCTACGAAATTATGCAGATTACCAAAGAAATTAAAAAACTTATTGCTTTGGGTGCTCACGATTTGGAAATTGAAGAAGCTGCAGTTGCAAACGGAATGACAACATTGCACAAATCTTGTATTGGTCATATCATAAACGGACAAACAACTATTGAAGAATTTGTCAGAGTCTTGGGTATGGCAGGTGAATAGGTGATAGAAGTATGACAATATATAACTATACAGCATTAAAAGAAGGCTCTAACGAACTTGTAAAAGGTAAAGTCGAAGCTAATGATATGCGTGGCGCACGTCAGGCAGTTCGAGAATTAGGATTAATTGCAACAGATATTGTTGAAGAAAGCAATTATGCAGTAGAGCAAAAAAAGAAACAAAGCAAAAAAGCAACCGGAAAAATGCCAAAATTAGGATTGGCTGAACAAATTGATTTCACTTCTACAATGCAAATCCTATCAGCAGCAGGTATTCCAATTATTGAAGCATTGATGTTTATCGAAACAGATTCTGCGAAATTGAGAATACGTCAGGTTGCAGCCGAATTAAGACGTAATATTATGAACGGTGGGACTTTTGCCGGTACAGTTTCAAAATATCCAGAACAATTTGGACAAGTTTATATCGGTTTAGTAAAAGCCGGTGAAGATTCCGGTGAACTTGAAAAGACATTGGAACGTTTATTGGAATTGTTGAATAAACAAGCCGCAATCAGAAGTAAAGTTACCGGTACATTGATGTATCCGGTATTCGTAATCCTTTTGGCTGCATTTATTATCATCGTCATGTTGGTTTTCGTATTCCCTGTATTCAAAGATATGTTTGACTCAATGGGTATGCAACTTCCATGGATTACACGAATGTTGATGTCTGCCGGATTATTTATGAAAAAGAATTGGCTTGGTATTCCGATTGCAATTTCCGCAATTTGTATGTTTATCAGCTTCTTATTCAAATGGAAGCCGAGTCGTTGGAAAATTGATGCTTTAGCGTTGAAAATTCCTATAATCAGTGACTTGTTACAGTTTTCTAACTTTGCAAACTTTATTTCTGTAATGCAAGTTGCTTATGATGCAGGTGTTCCGATTTTGGAATGTTTGACACTATCTAACTTAACTTTGACAAACCACACATTGGAAACAAGAGTTGTGGAAGCAACAGCCAAAGTTCGTCAAGGTCAACACTTATCCGCAGCATTAAGATCAACAAGAACAATGCCTAAGATGATTTTGTTCATGATTGCAACAGGCGAACAATCAGGTCGTTTAGGTGATATGTTAGGACAAGCGGTTAGTTACATTGATAAACAGTTAGATACGATTATTGATGTAATGACAAAAATGATTGAACCTATCATGTTGGTTGTTATCGGTACTATCGTATTGGTTCTTGCTGCAGCCTTGTATTTGCCATTGTTCGCATCATACATGGGTATGTAAAAAGCAAAGTAAAAAACATTTTCACAATCTTTATTCGTTTACTCGGATAAAGATTGTTTTTTAAAAAGGAGAATTATGAATAATAAAAAATCAATTGTAATAACTGGTTCAACATCAGGACTTGGCAAAGAACTTGTTAAACTTTTTGCTCAAAATGAGGATTATATCGTATTTGCAAGTTATAGAAACAAAGATAAAATCGAGCAAATCGCTGGGAATATTGAATATTTTTATATGGATTTATGTAATGATAATTCAATCATTGAAGCCGCAAACTTCATAAAATCGAAAACCGATAAAATTGATATTTTGATAAACGCTGCAGGTGCAGTTGTTGCAGGTCCTGTCGAGTGTTTAGATATAGATAAACTGCGCAAACAGTTTCAAGTGAACACTTTTGCACATATCAAATTTACACAAGAATTATTACCAATACTAGACAATACAAGAATTATAAATATAAGTTCAATGTCAAGTTTTGGACATTTTCCGTTTATCAGCCCTTACTGTGCCTCTAAAAGAAGCCTAGATATATTTTTCAATGCATTATCACTAGAAACTCACAAAAAACTTGAAATCGTTTCCGTAAAACCAGGAGTAATTTCAACTCCAATCTGGGAAAAATCTGTAAAAAGCAATACTGAAACACTAGAAAATAATAAAGAATATGAAAAAGAATTAGAATTTTTGAAAAATAATGCACTTAAAAATACTAATAAAGGTTTAAATGTCACTGTTGCAGCACAAAAAATCAAAGAAATTGCACTGAAAAAGAAAGTCAAACCTTCATATTTAATTGGAAAAGATTCTGTGATTGCAGGCATTTTGTCGCATTTACCACAAGAAATACTAAATAAATTGGTAAAAAAAGCAATGACAATAAAAATAGCAAAATGTACAAAATAGCGTGCTATAAGACAAATTTGTGATATAATTGAGGTGTTATGGAAGATAAAGAAATTGATAGATTATATGAGTTGATTGACTCAGGAGAATTCGACAAGGCAAAATCTGAATTGTCGGAAATAGTTAAAAATGACCCAAAAGATTATGATGCACAGCGCCTACTTGCCTTGTGCGACGTGAATATGGAACAATATGATTCTGCACGTTCTATATTGGAAGATGTTGTAAAATATCGTCCTGATGATGCGCTATGTTGGTACTATTTAGGGTGTTGTTATGATAATTTATCCGACTTGATTGCAGCAAAACACGCTTACAAACAAGTTTTGGAACTTCGACCAGAATATATTGATGCCTACAAAAGCTTGACTATTATTTATATTAAATTAGAAGAATACGACAAAGCAATCGAAACAGGCAAAAAAGCATTGGAATTGGTAAATACCGAAGATTATTCGATTTATTATATTCTTGGTACCGCTTGTATGGCTGCAAAAAGATTTGAAGAAAGCGTTGAATATATT
Organism: uncultured Candidatus Melainabacteria bacterium; assembly: GCA_934692625.1. Classification (GTDB taxonomy): domain Bacteria; phylum Cyanobacteriota; class Vampirovibrionia; order Gastranaerophilales; family Gastranaerophilaceae; genus Zag111. The sequence continues at coordinate 68,259 of CAKUUC010000010.1, read as the reverse complement.
GAAAAAGCAATTTCAATGAATCCGGATAATTTTCAATTGTATAACAATTTAGGAACTTGTTATTTGACAATCGGAAATTTGGACAAAGCCTACGAAACTTATGAAAAAGCGTCAAAACTAGACGAAACAGACGGTTTAACATATTTCAATATGGCAACAATTTTGCAATTGAAAAATAAACATAAAGAAGCGTGTGAATATTTTGCCAAAGCGCACGAATGCGAACCTGATGAAGACAGTTATATAACGGCTTGGGCTTTATCAGAAGTTAAAGCAGGAAAGTTCAAAGAAGCAATTGAACATTACAAATATTTATCAGCAACATATCCGCAAAAGCCTAGTTATAAATATAATTTAGCGTGTTGCTATCAAGTTCTTGGAGAATTTGAAATTGCGATTGAATTGCTCAAACAGTTGATTATGTTAACACCAAAAGCAACAAATATCTTGAAAAAACTTGCAGGGATTTATATCCAAACAGGTCAATATGGCAATGCAAAAGAAGTTTATGAACGAATAATAAAGCAAGGCACTGTTTCTTTTGAAACATATTATGAACTTGCGGTTCTTTGCCAAAAATCTTCTGACACAGATAGAGCAGAACAAATTTTGAAAAAAGTTTGCGGACTAAACCCTGAATATGCAGCAGCACACAAGGATTTGGGTGTAATTTATTTGAACAAAAGATTGTTTGATTATGCAAAAGAAGAGTTTGAAAAAGCTTATTCACTAGAACCTGATAATTATTCAATTGTTGTCGAATACGCAAATTATTTGCATTCAACCTCACAATTCGAACTAGCGGACAAAATGTATCAAAAAGCAATCGAAATTGACCCAGAAATACCAACGGCTCTTGCTTTTTCAGCATTGAATAAAACACACTTAAAACAGTATGAACAAGCAAAACAACAAATTGATGCAGTCTTGCCAAAATGTTCAGAATCTGCATTTTTACTATTCATTGCTGGACGAATTTATCATTTGATAGGAGATTACGAACAGGCTAAAACATACTTGGTTAAGGCTTATGAGTTAGAAAAATTGCCTGATGCGCAAAATCTGCTAGGCTTGTGCTATTACGAATTGGGCAACTATGAACAAGCAAAATCAATATTTGAAAGTATGCTTGAAAAAGCACCAATGAATATCAATATTTTGTTAAATTTGGCAAAATGTAATGAAAAACTTGGCAATAATGACGAAGCACTAAAATACGCCGAAAAAATTACCGAAACCTTTGAAGAGTGCGAAGAAGCGCACGAAATTATCCGAAGATTATCTTAATTTTTGTGATTAATATTTATAAATATTTCGAATAAAAATCGTTCAAAAACACTTGTCTGTTACCCTTTTAGGTTATGGCAAGTGTTTTTTATAGTTCTTGAAAAAATATTATGTAAATTTTTTTATAAGATAAGATTCTATTCAAAACCTTTGCCTACTAACGCTTTTCACAATTATACCTAAAATAATTGTAAATCTTTTGAAAGAGTATATAAAAATGTTAGAAAAAATATATACTTTATAGTATTATGAAATTATAAGAAACGAGATTGCCAAAACAATCAACGACTTGAAAATAGATACTCCTTTTGTTTTTAATAATAAACAGGGTTTACGGGTTTAAAAAATTTTAGGTTAATGTGAATCCTTTTTTGTTTCAGAAATGAAATAAGCGGACAGGGCGACTTGTCTGTTTTTTTTATGCAAAATTCGATAGCAAAATTATAAAATGTAGGTCACGGCACCGCCTGACACGTAACATTATACCATTAAACATCAGCATAAGAAACAGATTCCGGCTCGGAGGCCGGAATGACTGATTGGACGTCATTCTGAAAAGATTAAAAATCAAGCAATTCTAATTGCGTAGATTTTATCTTATTCAGAATCTGGACAACTTGCTGCTATCTTTGTTCGTTAAAATTATTTTCTTAAATCTTTTGCACCTTTGAGGTAAACAAATTGAGGTTTAAAGTCTTCATCACAATTTACTACAAGCAAAATTCGCAAACACATCTTTAGTGAATTCGGGACATCAAGTTCGTGAAAACACATCATCGCAACATCTTTCCAACCAAATGCCAATCGAGGAAACATAGCAGGGAACGCAGCATCTAAGTCTTTCGTTGTTGTAAATATCACATGCGAAATCTTTGAAGTTCCTTCAAGTCCGTTTTTTTCAAACATTTCACACAACAATTCTAAAGTTGCGTTTTCTAATGCTTCTTTAGTATTGTTCTCGACAGTTATCGCTCCACGAATACCCTTTGTTATCATTATTTTTTAACTCCATTATACCAATCTCTGGCAAGCATTTCACCTTTTCCTTCAGGTTTTACTTTGATAATTTTCAAAAGTCCGCTTCCACAACCAACAAAAATCCCCGTTTTATCAGAATTTACAATTTTTCCTTCTTCTCCAGAACCATCAACAGGTTCAGTTTCCAGCACTTTAATAATTTTGTCATTAAACATAAAATATGCACTCGGACAGCGACAAATTCCTCTCACCAAATTATGAATATCTGTATTACTATTTGACCAGTCAATCAAACATTCTTCTTTCTTTAATTTGTTCGCCATACAAACACCATCTTCACACTGTTTGACAGGTATAAGAGTCTTATTTTTCAACCATATCAATGTTTCTTCAATCATTTTAGGGGATTTTTCTGCAATTTCATTCCACAACTCTTCACAATTCATTGTTGCAGAAATCGGAATAACAAGTTTTTGACAAATATCACCGCAATCAAGTCCTAATTCTGTTATCATTGTGCAGATGCCTGTTTCTTTGTCACCATTAATAATTGCTCTTTGAATAGGGTTAGCGCCTCTATATTTTGGAAGAAGAGAAGCGTGTAAATTTATCGTTTCATATTTCGGGATATCCAAAACTTCTTGAGATAAGATTTGTCCAAAAGCAAATGTGACAAAAAAATCAGGTTGTAATTTTCTCAACTCTTCTTGAATTTCAGGTTCTTTTCTTATTGATTTTGGTTGAAACACCGGCAAATTGTGTTCTACTGCAAACTTTTTGATTGGTGACATTTGCAACTTATGACCTCTACCTGCAGGTTTGTCAGGTTGTGTCACGACCGCCAACACATCTATTTTGTTTGAATTATACAAGTATTCCAAAGATTTTAACCCAATATCAGGAGTTCCGAAAAATACAATTTTAATCATTTTTATTCAATTCTTCCTCTAAGTCTTTTTCGTCAATCAATCTGTCGAGGTCAATATCCGGCAGATTGTATTTTTTTAAGATTTCTTCTGTTTCAAATCTATTTATACAATGGTCAATAAACAAAATTCCGTCCAAGTGATCGTTTTCGTGTTGTATTGCACGAGCCAACAATGTACCATCTTTTGCTTCCATAACAAATGGCTTTCCGTGTTCATTTGTCGCTTTGACCATAATATTTTTATAACGTTTAACATCTGTATACGCTTCCGGAAAACTCAAACAACCCTCATTGCTTTTTATTGCTCCACTTTTTTTAATAATTTTAGGATTAATAAATACAATAGGATTAAGAGGTTCATTGCCGGTTGCAACATCAATTACGAATACTCTCAAATTTTCACCAATTTGTGGCGCAGCAAGCCCAACACCATTTTGAGCATACATTGTATCTAGCAAATCTCTAACCAAATCAGAGATTTTTTTAGAAACTTTATGAACTTCTTTTGATGGTTCTCTTAATGAAGGTTCACCATATCTTAAAACTTTTCTTATCGCCATATATTCCAGCCTTTCTGCGTAAATTTTATGTTTATAATAAGAGTTTACTATAAATCACAGATATTATCAATGAAATGAAAAGTATTAGAAAACCTTAATACTCTGTATTTTTCAACTCTTCTGTTTCTTCTGCCTCAAGAATTTCTTGTTGGTAGTACTCTTCTGTTTTTTTCAGTTGGTAAATCTTTGCATCAGTCAAGCGCTGAAAAACTTTGGCATAATCTGCGCATTTTGCACCTTTAATGCCTTCTGTATCCATTTGTATCGTTCCATCAGGAAGTAATTTTATTTTAATCTTGCCCATTCAAATCCTCTTAAATCTCAATCGTCAAAACTATCGAATTATCATCAAGTACAGTTTCACTTTCAAGGTGCAAATTTTCTTGTTCTAAACGTTCTTTAATTTTGTTATAAGTTATTTCTTGCAAGTTCATTCCATATTCTTGATTCAAATCATTCAAAACTCCTTCGCACTGTGTAGTATCAGAAATTTGTGTTATATCAAGAGCATAAGCGCCTGAATCTTGTTTATAATACTTCATTTCCATACCAAACAATTTACAAGTGATAGTTTCGCCTTCTTCAACCATTTCTTCTGCCCCGTGTTCATATAGAGTATTTAACAGAACACCTTTATCAGTATAATTGGTATTGTATGTATAAATAGTTGTCGTTGTGTCGTTTATCGAACGCAAATCCCTACCTGCAGCAATATTCAATTTTCTAAAAATTTCTTCTGCTTCTCGAGTTATAGCATTATTATTTTGTCCGGAAAACTCTGCAACATAATACCCATCTTGGTCAACCCAATTCAATGTTACATAATTATTTTTTAGCGGAGTTTGCCCGTTTGCCAAATATAAATCATAACCTGCTTTGAGCAAAAGTTTTTTCAATTCTGCAACTTTAATATTGGTTTGAATTTTTAAATTGGTAAGTCCGTAAGTTGCATACTGCCCAGAAGCATCGTCCATTCCGATATTCATAATACTAATTTTTTGTTCAACTTCCAAAAAATAAAATGGACTAAATTCATTTTTGTAATATTTTACGCTCTGATTATTCAAATTTGCAACAATTTCGTCATTCTCAGTCGTGAAAATTTGACTTGCATTCCCGTCTTTTAAACTCTTGTAAATATCAGACGCTTTTTGATAATCAGTCGTATAGTTATAATAAAAAATTTCCTGTCCACCGAGCAGACGAACATTTCTACCTGTTATGGCATCTAATTCTTTAAAAAAATTTTCAGAAGATGTTTGTAAAGAATGAGCATTCGCAGTTCCAGAAAGCTTGAATGTTACAAACTTACCTTCAACAAGCGGTTCAATTTCTAACCCTGTATTAATCTCATACAAACAATTGTCATGTAATGGTTTTACATCAAGTCTTGATACAATAATTCTAAATTCATTAAAAGTAATATTAGACAAAACTCTTATAAATTTAAGATTTTTCATTGCCAACTTTGAATTATTATTGCAGGAGCCTTTTTTTTCTCTAAGGTGTTCTTTTGGAGCCTTTTCCGGTGCTATCAAAAATGCCATAGGATATGCCATCAGTGTTATTGACATTGAATTTTACCTTTCTTATACATCTAGCGCTCTGCCACCTCGAGAGCTGTTTATATCTTTGTTATCATCGCCGAGATTGTACTGTTCCATATCATCTCGTTTTGTTGCCGTAACTGCACGAATATTTGCCCACTGTCTTAATTGTAGGATTTTTTCTTTTTGAGTTTTTGTAAGTGGAACAATTGTTTTTATTACATTTTCCAAATCTTGAAATTCTAACGGTTTCTTTTGGAAAAATGCCTCATATAACGCACTTATAACAGCCTGTTCAATTTCTGCACCCACAAAACCTTCTGTTAAATCTGCAAGTTTTTCAAACAATTCGTCATTCAATTCCAGTTTGCTTGCAACTTCTTTATCTTTCAAACGTTTTGAAAGGTGAAGTTTAAAGATTTCAATACGTTCTTTTTTTGTCGGTAAATCAACAAAGAAAATTTCATCAAAACGCCCTTTTCTAAGGAGTTCAGGCGGCAAACCTTCGATATTATTCGCAGTTGCAATTACAAATACCGGTGCAGTTTTTTCTTGCATCCAAGTTAAAAATGTTCCAAAAATTCTTGAAGAAGTCCCACTATCACCGTTTGAATTTAATCCGCTCAAACTTTTTTCAATTTCATCGACCCAAAGAATTGATGGGGAAACCGCTTCTGCAGTTTTGATTGCTTTTCGCATATTTTCCTCAGAACTACCAACAATTCCTGAGAAAATCTTACCAAAATCGAGTTTAAGCAACGGTAATTGCCACGCAGCACTCATTGCCTTTGCTGTCAAACTTTTACCACATCCAGGAACCCCTGTAATCAGAACACCTTTCGGCGCCGGAAGACAATATTTTTTAGCCGATTCAGACCAAGAATTATTTCTTTTATTGAGCCAATTTTTCAAATTTTCAAGTCCACCAACATCACTAATCTGAATATTTGTGTTTATGTAATCCAAAATTCCTGTTTTTCTGATAACCTGAATTTTTTGTTCCAATATTACACTCAAATCTCTTTCATCAATACAACCATCATTTACCATCGCTAGCGCAAAAGCATTTTCAGCCTCTTGCAATGTCAAACCCAATGCCGCTTTGCAAAGTTTTTCTTTGACTTCTTCGTTAAGTCCTGACGTATCAATTTGACTATTTTGCGCAATCATTTTTTCTAATTTGGCTTTAATTTCGTCAAGCGTTGGCAATGGCAAATCAATAATCGAAACTTCTTTTTGCATTGTTTCGGGAATAATTAGTTCCGGAGCCATAAATATAACATTCTTTCTGAAGGAACTGGTTTTAATATCAGAAATACTGTCACGAATTTTTCTCACGACATTATAATCTACCTGTCGACCTTTGACACCAAAATAAACATGAAAATCACACATTATAAAAATAGCATTTTTATTGCAATTTCTGATAAAATCCAATGCTTTGTCAGGACTGGTTGTGCCTTCGATAAGGTTACCGTTTAATGTAAAACCTTTTGTTTGTGTCCAAATATATACATCTCGAGTAACTTTTATAAGATTTTGTGAACTCGCAATTTTCTTGATTAAATTTATTGCACGTTCTTCTTCCCATGTTGTAATGTAAACATAAGGAAATCTTGCCCTGAACAGTCTTGATAACTGCATTACAATTTTATTATCCATAGTTGTAAACTCTCTTTTTCCGTATCTATTCTACATTATTTTTTCCGAGTTGTAAATAAAAATCTTTTTTAATCTTCTCAAAGTCACCCATACCGTTAATTTCCAACTTTCCACCTCGAGAAATTCTAACCTCTACCTTGTTAGTATATTTTTTAATTGTATCAGGCGAATAAACATCGCTCAAAAAGATATAACGTTGATTAGATGAGCCAACCCAAGGTCTTGAGAGGTCAAAGTTTTCTTTTTCAAATCCGCCATCAATAAGTAAATCAATATTTTCTAAAAGTGCTGTTATTGCAGAAGAATTTTTATTTCGTAACTCCTCTATTGTATAACCGGTAAAACAAACAACTGACAAGCCAATTTCTTTTACTTTTTGCGCAAGTTTTGAAAGGTTTTCGGCTTGTTCAAACGGTTCTCCACCAAGAAAAGTTACACCTTCAATATCTTTTTGCGCCTTTATAAGCTGAAAAAGTTCTTCAACCGAGTAATTTTTACCAATTCCAAACTCCCAAGTTTCTTTTGCCCAACACCCTACACAATGCTTTTTACATCCTTGTACCCAAATGCAAAATCGTTTATTCGGTCCTTCAACTTCAGTTTGCGGAATTATTTTATACAGGTCTAGCATTACCAATCCAAAAGTCGACCTTCATTCTGTTTTTCAATGGCAGAATTGTTGTTTTGAGATGCTCCGTCAATAGCAATCATTTCCTTTATCTTTGGAATGAAATGTTCTTTAACTTCGGCAACTTGTAAAAATTCATCAATAGATTTAAACCCACCGTTCAAATCTCTATATTCAACAACTCTTTTAGCAATCGCAATATTGATACCAGGTAAAACGGAGATTTCACTGGCGGTTGCTGTATTAATATTTATTTTTGCAGTTGATTGCTGCATAATATCACTCAAATTCAAGAAGTCTTCATTATATGTTGCTTCATCTTCAGCCTTTGTAACATGTTGAGGTTGAGATAATTCATTAAAGCTTGCAATCTCAGGCATTTTTACTTGAGGTCTGTTCGCTTCAGGAATTTTGTTATAAAGAGAACTATCAACAACTTTCTTCTTTGGAGCCGCTTCTTGCACTTTTTTCGCCGGTGACAAGGTTATAATATCAACTGGAGTGCCACGTCTGCAAAATGCCGCTAGAGAATCAAGTGTAGCATACTTATTGAAAATTCTGCAAATTTTAAACCAATATTTATCAACATCTACAGTTGCTTTTTTTACCGTAAAAGTTCTTTTTCCAATAGTATTATCTCCGAGATTATCCATAACAATAAGCTTTTCATTTGGGAAATATTGAACCATACAATTTTGATTTCTCAAGGCATTTTGACCAAGTCTAAATTCTACCGGCGTAAAATTTATACTAAACTGATAAAGTTGTCTTTGGAATACAAAAAATAACGTACCTAATATGCCACCCAAAACAATAATAGTTGACAACACAACATTTGCAAACGGTTGAGATACCAAACATAAAACAGCATAAAGAGAAATTATTCCAGCAATTCCTATAAAAATATAATTCTTATTCATAACAGTACTATCGTATCATATATTATTATTTTTAAATGATATAAACAGAGGATTTTATGCTAACATTGTTTTATGCAAAAAAATATCACCAAAAATTTCAAATATTTGAAAGGCGAAATTGAAATTCCTTCTGACAAATCACTCTCACACAGAGCGATAATTTTTTCATCTCTTGCTAAAGGTCGTTCAATAATAAAAAATTTTTCTGATGGACAAGACCCGCATTCAACTCTCCATCTTTTCAAAAATCTTGGTGTTGAGATTGAAGAAATTGAACAAGGTACGGTCGTTATAAATTCCTCAGGAAAACTTATCCAACCGACACAAACTTTATACTGTGGAAATTCCGGAACAACAATGCGTCTTGTAACAGGAGTTTTAGCAGGTCAAAACTTTTCATCAGTTTTGTGTGGCGACGAAAGCCTTTCCAAACGTCCAATGAAACGAATTATTGCGCCATTAACTCAAATGGGTGCAAAAATCACTTCAAATAACGACAAAGCACCACTAAATATAACCGGCTCTCAACTTTATGGAATTTCTTATTCTTCAAAAATAGCCTCTGCACAAGTTAAATCATGTCTTTTACTTGCCGGTCTTTTCGCTCAAGGCAAAACAACCGTTTCTGAACCATATTTGTCACGTAACCACAGTGAAATTTTACTAAAATATATGGGGGCAAATATTACAAGCGATAAAAACACCGTAACTATCGAAAAATCTGAACTAAAACCTATTAATATGGAGATATGCGGTGATATTTCATCTGCTGCATATTTTATTGCAGCAGCGTTAATTATTCCAAATTCTTGTTTAATTTTGAAAAATATCGGATTAAATCCGACTCGCACAGGAATACTAGAAATCGTTACCAAAATGGGCGGACAAATCACAATTCTAGATAAAAAAGAAGTTTGCGGTGAAATTGTAGGAGATATAAAAGTCAAATATTCACAACTAAAAGGTTGCAAAATTTCAGGCGAAATAATTCCTCGTCTGATAGATGAAATCCCTATAATAGCAGTACTTGCAACTCAAGCACAAGGTGAAACCGTTATCACTGATGCGACAGATTTACGCAACAAAGAATCCGACCGAATTACAACAGTTGTCACTGAATTGAAAAAACTCGGGGCAAACATCGAAGAAACGCAAGATGGAATGATTATTAAAGGTAAAACGTTGTTAAAAGGCGACTGTACAGTTGACACATACAATGACCACAGACTTGCAATGAGTCTATATGTAGCAGGACTAATCACAGAAAAAGAAATTACTATTAATGAATTTGAATGGGTAAATATTTCTTTTCCGACTTTTGAAAAATTGTTTGAACAGGTAAAAAAGGCATAATTTATGAATGAATTGTTTGAATTTGATAAAAACTTTAAAGCCGTAATCGGGACAGATGAAGCCGGCAGAGGACCTGCCGCAGGCGGTGTTTTTTCAGCAGCTGTGTACTTTCCTGAAATTACGGAGTCTTTAATGGCTGATTTAGCACGTTTGAACGATTCTAAAAAATTATCCGCAAAAGTTCGCAACAATCTATATGACACAATATTGAATAATACAATAAATTCTATCGTAAACGTTGAAGTTGAAGAAATTGAACGAATTAACATTTTGAATTCCTCGCTTAAAGCAATGAAACTTGCGTGCGAAAATGTCATTAAACAAGCGAATTTAAAAGAATTTGTAACACTTGTAGATGGCAACAAATTGATAAAAAATTATCAATTTCCACAAAAATTTATTATTAAAGGAGATGGAAAATCGGCATCAATTGCTGCCGCAAGTATTTTGGCAAAAGTTTCTCGTGACAGGTACATGCAAGAATTGGCTCAAGAATTTCCTGAATACAACTGGAGTAAAAATGCAGGTTATTTAACAGCAGAACACCTTGCTGCCATTGATAAATACGGATTAACAAAGTATCATAGAGCCTCTTTTTTAAAAAAACACTTTGAAAAACAAAAACAATTAAGTCTATTTTAAAATAAAAAAAAGAACCTCGCCCAAATATTGACAAGGTTCTTTTTTTACTGTCAGTGTGAATACTGACCTACTAATATTAACCAATAATTAGTCAAAAGTGTAGCTAATAATTGCTGCTTCTCTTGCTTTTTTGATTGCTCTTGCAATCATTCTTTGGTGTTCAGCACAGTTGCCGGTAATTCTTCTAGGAATAATTTTTCCAGCTTCTGTTAAGTATCTTCTTAATTTTGCTGCGTCCTTGTAATCGATAGCTTCAACTTTATCTGCACAAAGACTGCAATTTTTACGTTTCTTTTTATCGTCTTGTCTTGCCATTTTTATCTTGCCTTTCTAGCCTTGTAGTTACTTTTACTAAAATTTATTTTTCCTTAGAACGGAACTTCTTCATCATCCATCAACACATCAGTGTTAGAATCAGCGCTATCCATATCTCCAAAAGTAATTATATCACCGTCAGAAGATGAACTGTCTGATGAAGATGAACTTCCGCCCATCAACTCAATAGTAGAGGCTTCAATTTCAAAAACTCTTTTTTCAGTTCCATCATCCATTTTGCTAATTCCATTTTGCAAACGACCTTCAACCAAAACTTTTTGATTTTTAGAAAGTCCTTGCACAACAGATTCTAAAGAATTTCTTTTAGAAATAACTCTCACCAAAATTTCATCTTGAGTTCCGATATTCAATACGAAAGACGAAACTGCAACATTGTTTGAGGTGAAACCTGTTTTAGGAGTTTTGTAAACTATACCTGTTACTACTGCTTTTGCTAATGTCATTTATTCTTCCTTAATTATTTTACTATACTGAAGCTTTAGCTTTTGTTTCAACAAACATTGTTCTCAAAATGCTGTCAGTCAATCTTAATTGTCTTTTGAATTCAGCAACTTTGTCTGCCGGCAAAGCCAAAACCATTGTAGAGAAGAAACCATCTCTGAAATTTTGGATATCATAAGCCAATTTTTTTCTGCCACTTTTTTCTGTAGAAACAACGTTTCCACCGAATTCGTTAACTGTTGATTCAATTTTTTCAATTGCTTTATCAACTTCTTCAGCATCTAGATTAGGTTTGAATATAACCATCAATTCATAATTTTTCATTTATAATTCTCCTTTTGTACTATTTTTCAGTTTATATCCTTATAGTATCATGAAAAAATTAAATTTTACAACATGTAATTTGCGACAAAACTGTATTCTGCAGGTCCAATGAGAAAAATATGATTTTTATGGAATTCTGAATTTCTGCACCATTCAACGTTTACAACGCCCCCAAGCAGATTCACTTTGACTTTTTCATCTGTTAAGTTATTTAAAACTCCTGCTGCAATACAAGCACATGCCCCCGTTCCGCACGCTAAAGTAATTCCACAACCACGTTCATAAACTCGCATTTCTATTTCGTTTTTAGAAATGATTTTTACGAATTCAGTGTTAGTTTTCTCAGGGAAATACGGGTGCTTTTCCATAATTGGTCCGTAATTTTCCGCCAATTCCATAGGATTTTCTTCTGAAAATATAACGCAGTGAGGATTACCCATTGATACCGGCGTGATTTCAAAAGTTTTATCTTTTATTTTCACTGTTGTTTCACCTTTGAATGGGATTTTGGAATGCTCAAACTCAGGAATTCCCATATCCACTCTGACATTGCCATCATCTTGAATTTCCGGCTTTATTACTCCTGCCAAAGTTTGAACACTGAAACACTTTTTATTAACTAATTTTTTGTCATAAACATATTTTGCAAAACATCTCATTCCATTTCCGCACATCTGCGCAATTGACCCGTCAGAATTGTAGAAATACCACGCTATATCAGTGTCATAATTCTTTGACAAATCAGGAATAATCATTCCGTCAGCCCCAATTCCAAAGTGTCTGTCGCAAAGTCTTTGCGCCAATTCGTTCATTGGCAATCCTGTCTTTTGATATTCAGAATAATCTAAGATTACGAAATCGTTTCCGCAACCCTGCATTTTTGTAATTTTTATTTCAGCCATAATTTCACCTCTTTTGATGAAATTATAACGTAATCAAAAGGGAAATTGCAAATTTATGCTTTCATTTCTTTCAGTTGATAAGTATTTGTCTTTGGGTCGAGCTGGAACATTTTTCGAACTTCAGCATTTTTGTGCCTACTCTTATCAAGTTTGGCAAAAACAGCTTCCCCGATTTTTTGACCAATTGTTGATGCAGTTATAGACCCTGTAACAAACAATATACCTTTAACTATCGGTGCCCATTTTTTATCAATAGGAAGTTTACTCAAGACTTTTGTATCAAGATTTTTCTTCATCCAGCCTTCACCAGCAAACATACCCAAAATCATTGCACCTTCTGAAAATAGAGTTTTTTCTCTATCTTCTTTTTTAGCAAGAATAACTTTTGTTGCACCTGATGCTACAATCAACGGGTTAATATTATTTTTAACAAATTTTACGGTTTTTGATAAACCATTAAACACTTTGTCTGATTTTGCCCATTTTGAAAATATTGAGGTTGCTTCATCTGCAACATGAGCCGCTTTTGTGCTGTGTTTTGCAGCAGTTTCAACAGTTGCTTGAAGCGCATTGACACATTGACCGCCAAGCACAGGGTAACGTGTCCAGTCACCGCTTGCGACTTTGTCATAATTTGTACCTACAAATGCGTATGTTGCTAAAGGACTAAATGCCATGAAAAATACCTATACTACACTACATATCACATCTATATAAAGTATTTTTTTTTGACGTTTTTGCAAAAAACACGCATATTGTTACATAACTTAATTATTTTCACAAACTTTTTTAACAATTTGAGCAGGTGTAATATTTAAACATTTCAAATCATCACAAGTTGTTTGGCGTCTTGCCCATAAACACGGTTTTAGCGGACAATTGTCATCTGCCAAAATCGGAATTACATTGTTATTTTTTGGAATGAGAGCGTTTACATCCGTCGGTCCAAAAATCACATACGTTTTGGTATGTAGTGCCACAGCAACATGTAACGGTGCTGAATCAGAACATAAAAACTTATCCGCCGATGAAATCAATTCTGCTAAATCTTTCAGACTTTTAGTAGTTCCATATAAATTTGTAAAATTTTGAGTTCTTACATTTTGTAGAATTTTTTCAATACATTCTTTATCATCTGGGCCACCGACAAGTTGAACTTTTTTACCTTCTGCAACAAGTAAATCTATAGTTTTAGCCCAAACTTCCGGAGTAATTGTTTTAATACAACCCTTTTGGACACTCAACTTGCTCACCCCTGGGTGAATAAGTACAGAATTTGCATTCTTTTCACGTCTTACAATATCTATTTCAGGAAGTTCTGTATTAAAAGATGTCAAATCTCGAATTAAGTCGTGATACATTTTGCAAGCATATTGATTTTTATTTAGCGGAACAGCATGTGTAAGCAATAACTCACTCAATTTGCCGGTATTGTAACCACAACGAACTTTTATACCTGTTAAAAATAACAAAATACTAATTAATTTATTTCCGCCGGAAGATACAACAATATCATACTTGCCGCATCTTGCCCAAAACAAAAGCTTTAGCATCTCCAAATACTTATTTTTACCCTTAACATCAACAAGTAACAAATTATCAATTATTGATGTTAAATCTTTAACACTTTTGCTTCTAGGTTCAAGTGCTAAAGTAATTTCTGAATTAGGAAATTCTTTTTTTAGCGAAATCAAAGTCGGAAGAAAAAATATTTCGTCCCCAATTCCACCGAAATTTATTGCAAGTATTTTTTTACTCTCAGCCATAAGACAATTATACTCAAAAATAATCAAACTTCACACATATTACTAAAATTTACAAAAAACAGAAAATCAAAAGGGATTAGAACCTTTGCCCTAATCCCTTATATCTTTTTTCTATGCCAACAATGCTTCAAGTGTTTTAGCATTTGATTCGGCACGTTTTTGACTGATTAAATATTTTTCTACTGCCAATTCGATTGATTTATCATTCAATGAAACAACATTTTTATCTTCTAAGTTTTCGATATATGCTTTCAAAGTAACCATTTCATAATTTTTTCCCATTTTATAATCCCCCTTGATTTGTCTTTTATTCATTTCCCTTACATATATATAAAGTATTTTTATCTTGAAAAATTGCCTAAAATGTATCTATATTTTATATACTATTTACATTTCGTAACAATTCAAGAAAAAATAAATAATCAACAAAATCATCCTACATAAAGTAATATTCAGGATTTGATTTGACAGTTTTTAATGCAGTTTGAAATGTCGGATTTACAGTTTTATAGGTCAAAAAGTCTTCGATTTCTCCAACATAAGCCATTCCGAGTTTTCTGGCTTCTTTATTTACATAATACATTTTTGCTTTTAGTTGCTCTTTATTCAAACCTGAAAAGTCTTTGTCACATTTTTGCAACAACTGTTCTGTTCCAAAATCTTTTAAACTCGCTGACAAAAATTCAAGTTTTGCCGCAATTGTTCGATATTCAGAAGTATTATTGCCTTCAGCATTCAAAACTGCTTGTTGTAATCTTATCCTATCCGTCACCAAATTGAGTTGGCGAATATCAAAATCAATAGGAATACTATTATAAATATCTTGCAATTCTTTTCTTGAAATATCTGTGAAATCAGTCTTTTCAAGAACTTTTTGAACAAACGGTTCCGGTATCAAATTTTTAGCCCTAGCAGAAAGAGTTTTAGGCTTTAAATTTTCTGAAGGAAGTTGTTTTATATCTTTCAAAGTCAAACCTTTTTTAAACAACGGCAAAAAATCTCCTTGCAAATTCAACAATTCTGCGACTTTTGCAAAAGAAGTTTCCATCAATTTTTCTTCACTATTGATGTGGTTACGACGAACTTTTAAAATAGCTTGTACCATCTTGTCAGATGCATTATGTAAATATTCGTCCGTAATCTGGTTTTGTATCGTGAACAGAGTTTTATCGGTATTTCGTTTCATCTTACCGAGTTTTGATTCATATTCATCAATAATAGCCTGATATTTAGCATTTTGTGATTTCGGCATTATAGATTTGTCCAGAACGTCAAAACCTCGTCCGTTTCTCAATTGGCTAACGGCTTTATATGCAGGGTCATTAATTTCATAAATAGCAGAACGGAAGTTGTCAACTTCTGAATGTACCCTATCTTTCCGGTGTCTAATATCTCTTACCTGCCCTAATGCTTCGTCTAAAGTTTTCAAAACGCCATTTGTTTCTGTTGCTGAGTTTATGCCTTTTTCTGCCTTTTCAGAATTAAACATTCCTAATTGAACATAATTTTTAACATAAGGCGTAAGCTTTTTATAATGTTGCTCAAAAACCTCTAATGTTTCATCTTTGAATTTCACAACAATCTGTGCAATATCAGACACTCTACCTTGGTATATTTTATGAATTGCTTTTGGGTAATCTATACCCTTAACTCCCATATACAACAATATAGCACCACTACCTAGTGCCCCAACTGCAGCGGCTGTTGTACCTAGTTTTTTTAACGAATTATCCTGAGAAGTATTGTAATTTTTAACTTCTTTTAACGTTTTTTTACTACCAAAACCTACATAGTCAGATTTTCGTATACCCTTTGTCGTAAACCCGTCATCTAATAATATACCCATTAGTTTTTCCTATTTTTTAAACACTACACATATATAAATACAGAAAATAATTAATTTGCTAGTTCAAACAGAGAATTTTTACAAAAATTCCCTGTTTGAATAATAAAAACTTGTTATACGTCAGGCAAAGTGCCTTTAACATCAGCAATCTCGTCACAACCAAGATTGAATACTTCGTGCAACGCTTTTACTGCCGCATTAGCATCTTCTTTGTTAATCAAACAACTGATTTTGATTTCACTTGTTGAAATCATCTTGATGTTAATACCGGCATTTGCAAGTGTTTCAAACATTGTTGATGCAATCCCGGGTCTATCAATCATGCCTGCACCAATAATTGAAACCTTTGAAATATTTTCATCAATCCGAACATCTGCAGCACCCAATTTACGCTTTACTTCTTCCAAAACATCAAGTGCTTTTGGCAAATCTTCTTTTGAAATAGTGAACGCAATATCATTAGTTTTTGAGGTTTTGCGAGCATAAGATTGAATAATCATATCAACTGAAACATTTTTTTCAGCAAGACTGCTAAATAATGTTGCCGCTTCCCCCGGAGTGTCCGGAACTTCACAGACAACTACTCTTACTTGTGATGAATCCGCTGCAACTCCTGTAACCGGTTTGTTTATTTCCATTTTGTCAACTCCTACTATTAAAGTTCCCATATTATCTAAATTAAAACTGCTACGTACCCTAAGTGGAACAGAATATTGTTTTGCGGTTTCTACACTTCTCGGGTGAAGTACATTTGCTCCTGCATGAGCCAATTCAAGCATTTCTTCATAAGATACAATATCTAATCTGGAAGCATTTGGAACAACTCTCGGATCTGTCGTATAAACACCTTCAACATCTGTATAAATATCGCATCTTTCAGCGTTCAAAGCGGCAGCCAAAGCAACGGCAGACGTATCTGAACCACCACGACCTAATGTAGTAATTTCGCCATCTTCTGTAACACCTTGAAATCCTGCAACAACAATGATATTACCTTCATTCAAATTCTTTTTAAGTTTTTCGGTTTTTATATCAATAATTCTTGCCTTTGAGTGCACATTTTCTGTCAAAATACCAATTTGTGTAGCATTGAAACTAACTGCCTTATATCCTTGCGCTTGAATAGCCATAGTCAAAAGAGCAATAGAAACACATTCCCCTGTAGACAAAAGCATATCCATCTCTCTGCTTGAAGGATTTGCATTGATATCATAAGCCATTTTTACAAGATGGTCTGTCGTATGTCCCATTGCTGAAACAACTACAACTACATCATTCCCGTTATTTTTTTCACGGATAACTGTTTTTGCTACATTCTTGATTTTGTCTGTATCGGCAACTGAAGTTCCGCCAAATTTTTGTACGATAATCTTTTTCAATTTAGTTATTCCCCTGCAAATTATCTAGAATTGCTTCAAGTTCCTTTTCTTCATTTTCATATTCAAAAGAACCCAAATTTTTTATTTTGTTAGCAACCGAAATTGCTTCCTTTATATTATATTCGCAAACATTATCTTTTACAAGTTTATAAGCGCAATAAAATAACAAATTTAACACTTCGACATTTTTTTCATTAATCTTTTCTGCTTTACGAAGTTTACGTTGTGCATCTGCATAATCTTCAAGCGACATCAGCCATTTTGAATATTCTACAAGTGCCGGTAAATATTGTGGATTCTCCGTTGTAAATTTTTCAAAATACTCTTTTGTTTTTGTTTTGTCACCAAGTTGCCGATAAGCCCTTGCAATATTCAAAACATTGTAATACTCTTGAGGGTCAAACTTCAAAGCCTTTTTAAATAAATCAATTGATTCGGCATATTCACCCTTTGAATATTTTTCAAAACCCATTGCCTCTTGCACGTACACATTTTCGGAATATTTTTCTTCAATCTCATCCAAAATTGAAAAATCACCATTATACGCACTTGTTAAAGCAATTCCGATTTTCGCTTCCATAAAATTTGGTTCTTCTTGCAAAGCGACAGCAAACTGTTCGTGCGCTTTTTCAAATTCCAAAAGTCGCATATAAGCTTTTCCCCACTCAAAGTGAAGAGTTGAGTTTTCCAAATCGTTACTAATCGCAGTTCTGAACACTTTTTCTGTCTTGGCAATATCTTTTTGTGTCGAATAAATTTCACCCAATATGAAATACGACGGCAACATTTGCGGATTAATATTTATTGACTTATTTGCATATAATTCCGCTTCCTGATAATTTGACTTGATAAGCATCAAATTCGCATATTCATAAGTGCTACTCTCATTTGGTGCTATTTTTGTCAAAAATGCCAACTTCATTTCTGCAGGTTCATACTCGCCCAATCTGACTTCCATTACCGCAGATAAAAGAATTGCTGTATAATTGTACTTATTGATTTTGGTCGCCATTACAAATTTATCTTTGGCATTTTTATACTTTTTCAATCTCATCAATGTCATACCCCAACCGGTATAAACATCTGTATTCATCGGAGAAACCTTGTTTGCCTTTTCAAAAGAAATTATAGCTTCATCCAACAGTTTTGTATTGAGTTGACACATCCCTAAACGTAGCCAAATTTCTTTGTCATTAGCATTCAATTTTGCGGATTTGTCATAGTATTTTATTGCATTTTCAAAATCATTTTTACGTTCTCGAATTTTACCAAGATATTTATAAACCAAGGCATCTTGTTCCGAAATATCCAATGCACGATGTAACAAACGTTCGGCTTCATCAAGTTGTTTCTTATCTATATATTTTTTGGCTTTGTTAACATAAGCAATCGTTGGTAAGGATTGAATTACCGTATCTTTTTGATATGAAGTTATCGACAAGTTAAGGTTTTTAATTTCTGACCTGATTTTTTCTAACCAACCAAACAATCTGCTACCTCTCTAAATGCTCCATCACCAGCCTGACTTTGCGTTATTTGTATATTATCAACTTTTTTAACTTTGTCAACAGCATGTGGCACGGAAATTTTATACTTTGCAAACTTTAAACATTCCAAATCGTTTACATCATCGCCCAGATAAACGTATTCTTCTTGACTCAAATTATATTTTTCAATAATCATTTTCAAAACTTCAATTTTATTTCTTATATTTTGATGAATTTCATCAATTTTAAATTTCTTAGCCATTGTTTCAATTGCAGAATTCTTTTCTCCGGAAATAATCGCTATTTCATATCCATTCTTTCTTAAAATTGAAAAGCCCATAACATCTTTAAAATTTAGTTTTCTACTCATTGAAAAATCTTCGTTAATATAAACGCAATTATCTGTAACTATACCATCAAAATCGGTTATAACCATTTTTACTGTTTTTGGAAGCTTAATTCCTGACATAAAAACCTCAACATCTTAACAAATATCAATCTGTCTGGTATAATTATAGCATAAAGAGAGAATTTCAAAAAAAGAAAGATAAAAAGTCATACATGTTTTCATATTTTTATTTAGTCAATATTTGCGTAATTCTGGTATTTATCAGCCTATTTTTCATTACCAGAAGAACGAATAAAAGATGGTCAAAAATAAATGATTATTTAGGCAAAGTCACAACAACAGTTGACTCTATCAGATACGGAAATTTATCAACTAAAATCGAAAAAGTAGAACACCCAACCTATCAAAATGTTACCGATAGTATCAATAGAATGGTTGAAACCCTTAATGACAGAGAAAAAATGATTATTGAATATCAAACAGAATTGATGAGGCAAAACAAACTTTTGGAATCAGTTATTAATTCCTTATCTGATGGAATTTTGATTATCAATGAAAAATTTGAAATTTTACGAGCAACACCAAAAATTTTGAATTGGTTTGGAATTAAAGGGCGAGATATTATCGGCAAAAATGTTTTTGAATTTATCCAACCGGTAAAAGACGAAGATTTTGACATTTCAGGCCTAAACAATACAGAAATATTCATCAAGCATACTCCGACAAACAATTTTATAATAAACTCTCAACCTTTGACCTCACTTGAGAAAAAAAGATTTGTCTTAATTATAAAAGACATTACAACAGAAAAAGAAATTGAAACGTTGAAAGATGATTTTGTAGCAACACTTACTCATGACTTGAAAGTTCCTATCGTTGCAGCCTCGAACATTATTGATTTATTTTTAGCAAACAAGTTTGGAGAAATTTCTGACAAACAGAAATACGCACTTGACAGTATGAAAACATCTAATCAAAACCTACTTGAACTTGTACAAATCCTCTTGGAAACATACAAATTACGAGAACAAGGAATAAAACTTATACGAAGCGACATTGAAATCAATCCGTTTATTGAAGAAATCATTACAGAAATGCAACCGATTGCTGCTGAAAATAAAATCGAAATCAAATACATTCCATCAGAATCAATAAATTTGATAAACGCTGACGCGATGCAACTTCGCAGAGTAATTAAAAATCTCATCTCGAATGCCATTGACCACAGTAATACCCAAAAATTTATCGACATAAAAATTGGCAAATATCAAGAAGGCATAACGATTTCTGTCATTGATTACGGACAAGGAATTTCAAAAGACGAATTAAAAATGATATTTAATAAATACTACTCAGCAGCAAAAAAACTCCGCAAAGTCGGAACAGGTTTAGGGCTCTATTTATCTCAACAAATCGCAATGGCTCATGGTGGAGAAATAATTGCAACAAGCGAAGAGGGTGTACGAACAGAATTTTGCGTAAAAATCCCGAACTAGAGCGCGTTTTGGGCTTTAAAATTTATCATTGAAAAAAAAACATGTTTTTGATAAACTCTTGCTAGCGTACACTGGAAAGAAGGGATTTCAAAATGACTAAACGAGTTTTATTATGTATAATGGACGGTTGGGGCATTTCAACAGGTTCTGAAAAGTACGATGCTACAAAATTGGCACACCCTGTTAATGTTCCGAAATTGGAAAACGAAGAAAAATTTATTCAAATCAAAGCTGATGGCGAAAACGTAGGTTTACCGCACGGTCAAATGGGTAATTCAGAAGTCGGCCACTTGAATTTGGGCGCTGGAAGAATTGTTTACCAAGATTTGTCAAAAATTAACAACGCAATCAAAGATGGTTCTTTCTTCAAAAACGAAAGATTTTTGAATGCAATTGAACATGCTAAAAAACACAACTCTGCACTTCATATCTATGGATTAGTTTCAACTGGTGGTGTTCACTCATCACTCGACCACGTTCTAGCATTAATCAAAATGGCAGCAGATTCAGGTTTGAAAAAAGTTTACGTTCACGCATTCTTAGATGGTCGTGACACACCACCTTCAAGTGCTTGTGAATACTTGCAAGTTGTTGAAGATGAATTGAAAAAATACAATTTTCCTCCTATTGCAACAATTATCGGACGTTACTACATCATGGACAGGGATAATCGTTGGGACAGAGTTGAAAAAGGTTACAACGCATTGCTATTAGGCGAAGGTGAACACGCTCCATCTGCTATTGAAGGAGTTAAACAATCTTACGCTAAAGGCGAAACCGATGAATTTGTATTGCCAACCGTTATTGGTGGTGAAGAATCAAGAATTCACGATAACGATTCAATAATTTTCTTCAACTATCGTCCTGATAGAGCAAGAGAAATAACAAAAGCTATCAATTTTGCAGATTTCGACGGATTCAAACGTAAAAAAGTTCTTAAAAATATTTTGTACACAACAATGACAAGTTACGAAGCAACTTTCACATTCCCAGTTGCATTCCCGAAAGAAAAACTTGTAAATATTTTAGGTGATGTTTTGGAAGCAAACGGAATTAACCAATTCAGAACAGCAGAAACCGAAAAATATGCACACGTTACATTCTTCTTCAACGGCGGAATTGATGAACCTCAACCTCACGAAACTCGTGTTCTTGTTGCTTCTCCCAAAGTTGCAACTTATGATATGCAACCTGAAATGAGCGCTTACGAAGTTTGTGACAACGTTTTGAATGCAATCAATGCCCCTAAATATCAATTCATTCTAGTAAACTTTGCAAACCCTGATATGGTTGGTCATACCGGTGTTATTGAAGCCGCAACAAAAGCGTGCAAAGTTGTTGATGAATGTGTCGGTAAAATTGCTGCTGCTTGTAAAGAACACGACATCACAATGCTATTAACAGCAGACCACGGTAATTCAGAAGTTATGGTTGATGAATCAACCGGAAAACCTCAAACTGCACACACAACAAATGAAGTTCCATTTGTCTTAATCAATGGTCCAAAAGATGCTGAATTAAGACCAACAGGTGCTCTTTGTGATGTTGCTCCAACAGTGTTGCAACTGCTTGATATTAAGCAACCTGCAGAAATGACAGGTAAATCATTAATTAAATAAATATACTAAAAGCGGATAGATTTTTTAATCTATCCGCTTATTAAATTTATCACCCAAACAAACTTTATAAAGGTAAAAATATGAGTAACAAAATAGAAGATTTAAACATTGATTTTTCGTTCAAAAAGAACAACGTAGATGAGTTATTTTTTAACCTGAGTGAAAATCCGGAACATTTCAAAAACAAAGATTTTCGTTACACGTTGAGTATGATATACCAAATCATTGAAGACGAATTTGCCGGTGTATTTTTGAGCCCAAACGCTCCTACTCGTAACACAAATTTCTATTTGATAAACAAACCTTCTAAATTATCATACAAAAATAACCTATCCTTTTTTGTTACTCCAACAAACAATTTTCAATATTATTTAAAATCAAAAGGCTCATTATTCAGATTTAAGTCAGAAGTTTTCAAAGATGAAGTCGGATACTTTATGGCTTGGGACATTATTATGGACTACTTTGGCGGATTTGGAAACATTGTAGATTTAGCCGATTTATCACCAACATTTATCTATTTGAATAAATTGACATACTTTGTTATGAAATTGATTGAAAAATTGTATTTCATTCCAACAGTCAAACGTTACGGACAAATGTTCCGAATTGTTTATGAACCAATTATCAACAATTCAAAAATGGCAAGAATTGTCAACCAATTTGAAGAATGCATGCCGGAAGATTTGTTTATCGATGGTGAAATTCCTAAAAACTTTGTCTATGAATTTATTTATACATACTTAAATTATGTAATTTATAAATTTTTAGGCATAAAAATGTATAGATTTAAAGATGTAAAATCTGGTCAATACTTATTAAAAGATTTAGAACAAAAAGCAGTTATCAAAGGTAAAGATTACGCAGAAAGTTTCGCTCAGTGGTTTGATGAACTATATTTGGGTAAATACGACGTAATTCCGTTTTTCAAAATTGAAAACGCAGATGATGATATGTTTAGACTAAAAGTCTATATCAAAAATAGAAAAACTGACGAAAGTGTCTTAATTGACAGTCTGTATACAGAAGATGAAGTATTTGGAGCAAAAGCATCTGATATTTCAAGAATTGTTGAAAAACAATTGAATTACGCTTTGCGCTATATGCCGGAACTTGAACAAGTTTTTGAAGATGAAGACAAATTATACTTAGATTTGAATTTGAATGAAGTATATAAAATCATTACTCAAACTACATACTATCTTCAAAAAGCACAAATTGAAGTTATTTTGCCAGAAGCATTGCAAAATATTGTTATCCCGAGAGCTTCTATCAATGCAAAAGTAAAAGAATCCCGCTCGGAAGATTTAGCAAACTTAATCAATAACAATACTTCCGCATCAAAAGTATCACTAGACGATATCTTGGAATTTTCTTATGAAATTGCCATTGGAAATGAAAAAATTTCTTTGGAAGAATACCAAAAATTACTTGATAATAACAACGGTCTAATCAAATACAAAAATAAATACGTTTTGGTTGACAAAGAAGAAGGCAAAAAGATTTTTGAACAAATTGCAAAATCTAACCTTAAATCTATGTCACGAATGGAACTTATCCATGCATCATTATCAGGTCAACTTGATCAATATGAATTTGACTACGATGCAGCATTTGCAAGAGTTCTCTCTGACTTTACAAAACCTGTAGAAATGACATTACCAAAAGGCCTGAAAGGTGAATTAAGACCTTATCAAGAAATCGGTTTGAGATGGTTATGGACAAATATAGTCAAAGGTTTTGGTGCATGTATTGCCGATGATATGGGATTAGGTAAAACAATTCAGGTTATAAGTTTAATCCTAAAAATGAAGGAAGAAAACCGCTTGAAAAAACCGGTTTTAGTAATTTGTCCAACAACTCTTATGGGGAACTGGATGAAAGAACTTCAACTTTTTGCCCCTGAAATTGATGCAGTAATTTATCACGGAGCAGACAGAAAACTCGATGTTAATCACGATGTAATTTTAACAACTTACGCAATAATGAGAATAGATGTCGAAGAACTCAAAAAACAGGGTTGGAGTATGATTATTGTTGATGAAGCCCAAAACATCAAAAACCCTGACACAGCACAAACTTTGGCTATCAAAATGTTAAAATCAGATGTAAAAATTGCAATGACAGGTACACCGGTTGAAAACAGATTAACAGAATTGTGGAGCATTTTCGACTTTATCAACAAAGGTTACTTGGGCTCATTGAGAGAATTCCAAAAAAGTTATGCAATTCCTATCGAAAGATTTAAAGAACATTCAAGAGCCGGCAAATTGAGAATGTCAATCTCTCCGTTTGTCTTAAGACGTTTGAAAACTGATAAAAACGTAATTTCCGACTTGCCGGAAAAAATGGTACTCAACGAATACTGCTACTTGTCTAAGGTTCAAGCAGTTCTTTATGAAAAAACTCTTAATGAAATGATGACCAAAATTAGCGGATTTACCGGAGTTAACAGACGTGGAAACATCTTCAAACTTATTACAGCACTTAAACAAATTTGTAACCACCCTTATCAATTCCTAAAATCAGGCGATATGGGCAGAGAATTGTCCGGTAAAATGGAAAAATGTTTGGATTTGGTTCAAAACATTATCGATAATGACGAAAAAACGCTTATTTTCACACAATACAAGGAAATGGGCGATATATTGTGCAAAGTAATTTCACAAGAATGCAACACTGAACCATTGTTCTTCCATGGAAGTTTGACAGTTGCTCAACGTGAAGAACTTATTGAAAAATTTCAAACAGAAGACCAATACAAGGTTATGATATTGTCACTAAAAGCAGGTGGAACAGGTTTGAACTTAACCAGCGCAACAAACGTTATTCACTACGACTTGTGGTGGAACCCTGCAGTTGAAGATCAAGCAACAGACCGTACATATCGTATTGGACAAGATAAAAACGTAATGGTACACCGTATGATAACACTTGGAACCTTTGAAGAAAAAATTGATGAAATGCTTAAGTCTAAAAAAGAACTTGCAGACTTGGCAGTTTACGAAGGTGAAAAGATTATTACAGAACTTACAGACGAAGAGATTTACGAAATCTTCACACTGTCTGCATAAATTACGTGATGCTAAAAAAGATATAAAACAAAGACTAGATAGTTCTGGTCTTTGTTTTATATCTTTTTTGTCTTGACCGCTTCGCCTTAAACGTGTCTTCGAATTTTGCTTGCAGAACTTCGTTCTTTCGCAAAAGGCCTTCGCACTCTGCTCACAGGTCGCTCAAACCCAATAGGAGTTCTCGTCGTTGCCCCCATAATGCAAAGATTAGCGGGCAACGAGACTCGAACTCGCGATCTTCTCCTTGGGAAAGAGATAAAGCCAATTTTGATATATTTTACTATTTTGATACAATCTGGTATAAAGTTAGATGGATAAAGCATTTCAGACAAGTTTTAAGTTTTTAAATTTAGATAGATTTATACCCATTATTATACATTTATGTCACAAAATGGCACAAAAATTATAGAACTATGTTTGTACTATGATGCGCATTTCAACCAAACTGTTATACTTAGATTAGTATTTTTTTTAGCTATACCCTCCCTACTTTTATTAAATACCTAGTTCCAATATTTTGTATATGCTAGTTGTGTGTAGTCTATGAATGCCCCATGCATGCCCCACCATTTTTAAGTTAGACAAATCCGCAAAGGCTTTTATACTCTTGATATTAGTGACACGAGAAAAACTATATCATAAGGTATGACCCATGCTTTATATTCTATAGTTAAAAATTGCTTGCGGCTAAAATCTTTGGTATAATACAGGTATGAATAAAGATTTAGAAAATTTGTTAGATGAATGCAATGTTATTGAATATAAACAAGAAGTAAGTGAAGGATTATTCAAGTCTATTTCTGCCTTTTCAAATACTGATGGGGGTTGCATTATTCTTGGTGTTGAAGATGAAACAAAAAATATTGTAGGTATTGATTTGTCTAATGGAAAACAAGAGGCACTAACTAACAAAATTATTGATTTAACAGGCATTCAACCAAATGTTGAACTTTTACATATTGAAGATAAAGACATTCTAAAAATCACGGTTGAAAAATCATCTGTGCCTATTGCTTATAAAAATAAGTATTACAAAAGAGTTGGAAACACGACAAGAGAAGCAAATAAAGAAGAACTAAAGAAATTATTATTAAAAGATATAAGTTGGGACTCTATAACTAATAGTTTTACGCTTGATGATATAGATGAGAAAACAGTTCAAAAATTTGTTAAACTTGCGACAAATAAGGGAAGATTGCCAGAAGAAGCAAAAGAGTTAAGTATAACCGACCTTTTGACTCAATTAGAACTTATTATTGATAATAAACTTACAAATGGAGCAATTTTATTATTTGGCAAGAATCCACAAAAATTACTATCGACAGCAACTATTAGGGTTGGTTTATTTAAGGGTGATGATGAATCCGTAATTATAAGTGACAAAAATATCACAGGTAATTTATTTGAACAAATTGAAGATGTTGACTCTGTTTTGAAATTGTTTATAAATATGAGAGCAGAAATTAAAGGATTTCAAAGAGAAGATATTTGGGATTATCCGTTGCCAGCATTGAGAGAAGCTGTTTTAAATGCTATTATTCACAAAGACTACTTTGATTTTAGTTCAGCAATACAGATTAAAATTTTCGGAGATAGTATTTGGATTTATAACTCTGGGGATTTATTTGGAGGTTTAACTCTTGATAAATTAACCGTATCTCATACATCAAAGTCAAGAAATCCATTGATTATGAAAATTATCTATATGGCGGGTTATGTTGAACAATTTGGCACAGGTATAAAACGTATGATTACGGCATGCCTGAAACAAGGGATTCCAGCTCCAATATTTGAAACATCTCAAGGTGGTTTTATTCTACAGATGTACAAACAATACAATGGCTTAAATGAAAGACAAAATAAGGCTATCAAATATGTAGTAGAACAAGGGTATATTACAACAAAAATCTACCAAGAAATTACAGAGGCTTCACGAGCACAAGCGAAAAGGGATATTACGACTTTATGTGATAGAAATATTTTTGTTTCGGCTGGAGAAAATAAAAACATTATTTACAAATTGAATATCAGTGAGCCAGTAATGAGCCAGTAAATATTGTGCGAAAAGTATTATAAATATTGTTTTTTTTACTATTTTGTTTAAATTTTATGAGCCAGTAATGAGCCAGTGAAAAACAGATTAAATTTGTTTAAAATTTTTGCAAAAGTGAATATATGCATTATTACTTAAAACTTCCAACTTTTCTGCCGTAGCGGTCGTATTGAGTTGTTCTACCTGTGGAATCTGTTTTGAACGAGCCTGTTTTTCTACCGTATTTGTCATAAGATGTGGTTGTACCGTTAGAGTTTGTCTTATAACTACCTGTTCGACTCCCATATTTATCGTATGTGGTGTAACCAGATGTTGTCTTTTTGATTGTGCCTTGTCTTGAACCGTACTGGTCGTATTTTGTGGTTGTGTTGCCGTTAGTTTTGTAAGAGCCTGTGCGCGAACCGTATCTATCATAAGTTGTGGTTGTAGAGCCATTTGTTCTGTACGAACCTGTTTTACTACCGTATTGGTTGTAGGTGTTACCAGCAAATGCACTACCAGTTAATAACAAAGATACAAATATAATTGCAAAAAGTTTTTTCATAATTTTCTCCTAATATTAGAACGATTTGGATTTAAAAAAGTTCATTCCAATCCAAAAGAATATAAGAATAGCTATACCCTTTTATTTTTTACCTCTTTTCTTCTACCTCATAACCTTATCAAGTAGTGCCTGATAATTATCTACAACATCATACTGAACACTATCTGAACTAATCGTTTTAAAATGCTCTCTTGCACAATTTATTTTGGCTTGTTCAATAGGTTTTAGTTGTAGTGAACTCATTGAGCCTTTTGTTTCTGCAACAAAATAAACATGCTTTACTGAGCCTTCATTAAATGCGATTGCCCAATCTGGGTTGTAATGCCCAACAGGAGTGTTAATATAAAAACCTTTTGGAAGTTTTACATAGACTGAAACATCTGTGTTTTTATCCAAATCTTCACCAAATTCTTTTTCAACTTCAGAATCATATACAAGATAATTGTACAAATTCTTTTCAACAGGAAGTGAATTTTTGTTTGTAATTGTTTTCATCTCAGGTTCTGCAAATATATCCGTCTGATAAGCTTCTTCCAGCTTGTTATATGTGATATGTTCTATAATAACAGTTGCTTTTTCTTCATTTATCAAATTAGAAACCTTAATGATAAAATCTTCTGGGTTTATTTTAAATTGGTTGAATGTTTCTGAGTGAATACCTTGTAAAATTTTTACAACGGATTTACGAGTAAGTTTTGTTTCTTCAACGATTTTGCCAATTAAGTCATATTTAATTCCACAATGTAAGGTTTTTATATCTTCTTTGTAAATTTTCCCGTTATCAAAAGCTGTTCCTTTTTCTAAAGCTTCTTTTGAATCGATTTTATCCATAGAACCTGTTTGTATTACTGAATACAACCTTGTTACGGCTAAGTTTTTATCAATAGATTTTATTGATTTTTCTATCAACTCATTTGTTTCAAAATTCACGACATAAGCGGTTTTTGTGTTAATTCTTTTCCACAATTCTTGAAATTCTTTTTTGTTTAATTTCTCTTTATCAATTTCAAGTTTAGGTTTGCTTTCGTTCAAATTTTCAGGAGCCATTGTATTTGGGTTGTAAATCATATCTACAATTTTTATAATAGAATCTTCATAACCTACAAGGTTTTCAGGGAGAGCAATATTTCCTGTTTTTTGAGCTTCATAGTAAACTTCTGTAAGTTTATTATCGTCATCAATATAATTGTTTCGAATAAATAAATTGTGTATTCTTTTCGCTAAATTGATGTCAATAGTTTGTTCTTCGCCATTCGCATTTGTAATCAATTTACCTTCAAATAGTTTTTCATTAACCTCTTGCGGTCTATCGGTTGTGATTTCAGCAATTTCTGATTGTAATTTTTCTGTAAAGCTAGCATAACTTTCATTAGCAATTACGGTTAAAATATTTATATCGTGAACGGTTTCACCTAGTTTGCTAGAATCCATTCTTTCTCCGTTTTGGTTTACGCAAAGTCTTAAACCTCGCCCAATTTCTTGACGTTTTTTATCTGTGCTGTTTGTTTTTCTAAGTGTACAAATTTGGAATACGTTTGGATTATCCCAACCTTCTCTAAGTGCAGAATGTGAAAAGATAAATCTAACAGGTTCGTCAAAACTAAGTAATCTTTCTTTGTTCCTCATGATTAAATCAAAAGCATCAACAGCATTTGAACCACCTTCTTTTTTATCTTCGGTTGAATTGATTATTTTTTTACTTTTTTTATCGATTGAGAAATAACCTGCATGTGTACTTTTTGCGGAAATTCCTTTTAGGTATCTGATATAATCATCTTCGCCGAATTTTATTTGAAGTTCATTCATAATATTTTCATATTCTTCTTCAAACATATCCGCATAAATTCCGTTTAGTTCGTTGTTTGATTCATCATATTGCTTATATTTTGCTACTTCATCAATAAAGAATAATGATAAAACTTTTATACCTTTGAAAAACAATTTACGTTCTTTTTCTATATGTGCAAGTATAGTTTCTCGGATTTGAATACGTCTTATTTGGTCTTCGTTTTCTTCGCCTAAGACATTGCCGACAAAAATCTTTGTTCCGTTTAAAAATGTTACGGAGTTATCTCTGCCGTCAATTTTGGTAATAATATAATTGTTTTTGTACTCGTCTAATTCACCAGATAAAGGATAAAGATTGTCACCTTCTTTTAAAAGTTTACTATTTTTACGAATTTTGTTTGTACCTTTTTGGTCAAATTCAATGTTTGCCATTGGTGCTTTGTCTTTGTACAAATTTATATTTTGTAGGTATAAATAGCCGTTTGTTGCATCGCTGCCTTGAATAGTAACACCTTTTACTGCAATTTTTTTGACAAGTTTTTTGTTATAAGCTTCTACCGCATCTAGTCTGTAAACCAAATTATATTTTTCTTTTGGAGTCGCAGAATATCGAAGTGTAATAAGTGGGTTAAACTCAATTAGTTTTTCCTTAGTTATTTTACCCTCAACTGATTGCGGTTCATCAATGATAAGGATTGGGTTAGTTTTTGCAATTACATCAATAGGTCTTCTACTGCGGAAACTATCTAACTTCATATAAATTCTACGAGCATCTTTTCCACGAGCATTAAAGGCTTGAGAGTTGATAATCATTACATTAAGTCCGCCGTCGTTTGCGAATTGTTCTATTTCGTTTAATCTTTTAGAATTGTAGATAAAGAATTTTATTTTCTTGCCGTATTCTTCCGCAAAATGTTCTTGCGTAATATTAAAGGATTTGTAAACCCCTTCTCTAATCGCAATACTAGGAACTACGATAATAAATTTACTCCAACCGTAGTGTTTGTTTAGTTCAAACATTGTTTTTATGTAAGTATAAGTTTTACCAGTACCTGTTTCCATTTCAACAGTTAGGTTAAATCCGCTGATAACTTCTTTTGATGGTTCAAGTTGGTTTAATCGTTGGATTTTTTGCATGTTGTCAATGATTATATTTCTGTTTAAGTTTGGAACTATTGCGTGATTACAAAAACCAGTATAATTAAGCAACGATGTTTGACTAATTTGGTTATCTCCTGATTTGGTAAATCCCATATCCATCATATAAGATGTTGGAGAAAAACAAGGTTGACCTGCGAATATATCAACAACCGCTTTGGCTGCGTCTGATTGGAATTTTTGATGTTTAAATTTAAGTTTCATTATTCCGCCTCCCTAAATAACCTTAACCCTTGTATCAGGAGTGATAAGTTTGAATATTTCTTCAACATTGATTTTGTTGTCGTCACTATTGAATGAACTATCTCTGAATACAACTCTTAATGGTTTCATGCCTGCAATTTTACGAATAACACTTTCTGGAATATTTTCTTCAAAACACGCAACAAGAGCATCTTCATCTACTATATGAACACGTTTGTCATCAATAATTTCAACTCTGTGTGGAAGCGATAATTCTACACCCCAATCTAACAAACAACCATATAACAAATCTTCGTCAGTTCTGTCATCTTTGATATTGCTTTCGTATAAGCCTAATTGTTTTTGGTTTGTTTCATTAGGTGAATAATATATATCTTTCATGTTAGTATCATCAACTTTGAAAACTCTGAACCCAACATCAATCTTTTTACCGTCATTCTGAACTTGATTCAGAATCTGTTGCCCTGCACGTCTAATACGTTCTTCCCCAATTTCACAAATGTTTTTATAACCAGCTTTAAAAGCCTCAGATTTTTCATCAGTTTTTTCAGGAAGTTGAACCATAATAAATTTTCGATTTCCGCCATCTTCTGCATTAAGTTGCATACAGGCATGAGCAGTAGTTGCTGAACCAGAGAAGAAGTCTAGAATTATATCTGACTCGCTTTGCATTTGTAAAAGGTATTTTATCAATTTGGTTGGTTTTGGAAAACTTATTATGTCTTTATTTTCAAATAATTCTTTAATTTCTTTTTTGCCATGCATTGTTTGACCATACTCAGTGATTATCGATGCTGGTTTTACAAAGCCACCCTCTTCGTTTGAATATTGCTTTTTATAAACAGACCATTCACCTTTATTATTTTTTTTAAAAACAATTCGATTTTCATATTTTAATTTTTCAAAAGTATCTTTCGCACAAACCCATTGAGTATTAAGTATTGAACCATCTGGGCATTCTATATCATAAATTAATGTTTTTCTATAATCCAACCAAGACTTTA
Source organism: uncultured Candidatus Melainabacteria bacterium (assembly GCA_934692625.1). Taxonomy (GTDB): domain Bacteria; phylum Cyanobacteriota; class Vampirovibrionia; order Gastranaerophilales; family Gastranaerophilaceae; genus Zag111. Next base: position 35,984 of record CAKUUC010000010.1, on the reverse strand, counting down.
ATGGACTTAATAAATACCTTCCCCTAGCTTTAACAAATTCATCTTCTTGAGTGAATGATGCTAGTTGTTTTTTCGTTCTAGGCACAGCAAATTCAATTATTTGAGATATTGATTTTGCATAAGCTAATATATATTCGTGGAAATCTAAAACATTGTGTGCGTGTTGCCCACCAGAAGTTTTCTTTTCCCACACAAATTGTGAGATTATATTTTCATATCCAAAGACTTCATCACATATATTTTTCAAATTTCTAACTTCATTATCATCAATCGAAATAAAAATTACACCGTCATCTGATAATAAATTCCTTGCAAGTTTTAACCTTGAATATATCATTGAACACCAATCACTATGAAATCTTCCGTTAGATTCTGTATTTTGGAACAATCTATTTTCATCTTCATCTTTTATGCCGAGTTCTTCATTATAACTATCTTTATCTTGCGTAAAATTATCTTTATAAACAAAGTCATTTCCTGTATTATAAGGTGGATCTATATAAATCATTTTGATTTTACCTAAATAACTTTCTTGCAAGAGTTTTAAAGCTTCAAGGTTATCACCTTCTATGTAGATGTTTTCAGTATCTTCCCAATTTAATGATTTATCTCTACAAGGTCTCAATGTTTTTCTGATTGGTCTATTTGCTTCAACCATCGCTTCTTTTTTGCCAACCCAAGTAAAAGCATAGCATTCTTCACCTTCAACAACATCTTTTGACAATTCCTGTTTTAGTTTATCAAAATCAATCGCTGTTCTTAATTCACCATTTTCATCTTTCGCCTCAGTTGCAACATTCGGAAACAACTCCAAAATCTTTTTTATATTTTCGTCAGTAATATCCTTACTTTCCAATCTCATCTTTTCCACCACTTACCTCTTTCTTTAACTTTTTTACAAAATCTTCAATATCTTTTTTTTCTTTTTCTAAAGTTGCATCAGTTATATCTATTGCTGGCTGAAAAATACTTAAATTCCCTTCAAAATGATTAAATTCATTGATTAATGTTTTCTTAGATGTCAAACGAATACGATTTTTCAATATTATAGTGTTCTTATCATTTGGAAATGCAACAGATATGATACTTCCTAACGTCTTATGTTTATTGGGATCTATTTGAAATTTTTCAACTAACGTTTTTTCTACGAGTAATCTTAAATATAGATATGTTAGGGTATGTCTTAATGTTTTGTTTAATAAAGGATAGTTGTCTTGATTGATAATTTCTCCAAAGTCCTTTAGATTTAAAATATCAGTAATATTTTTTGAAAACACCGTTGGGATTTTGTTGTTCTTATTTCCAAATATACTTTTATAAATAGCGGCAATATCGATATTTTCAGCCATATAACCATGCATTAATTTAGTTAATTGTTCATACGCATCTTCATTTCCTGTTATATGTGCATATCCTCTTAGAAAAGGAATCATTGAATATAAAAATAGATTAACATCTTTTATTTGTTCAAAAACATCTTCTCTAAAAAATTTGGTTAATTCTGCTAAATCAGTTAATAGTTTAAGTTCTTTATTATTTATAGAAATAAATCCATTATTATCAGAACCTTTAGTATTGTTTAATATATACAAATTAAAAGTTTTTCCAGCTTGTGATTTTAATAATCTTATAACATCAGTATTATGTGTTAAAAGGATAATTTGTTTGTTTTGTAATACTTTTACAATTGAATATATAATTTTATTCTTATAAATAGAATCAAAACTGGATATAGGGTCATCAATTACAACTATTGGATTTTCAGAGTTTTTGACCCTTAGAAATTCCATAAAAAGTGATAGAAAATTTTGTTCACCTGTGCTTAAAGGTAAATCTTTTCTATCTTTTCCTAAAAAATCTTGCTCATCAAGTTGTATTTGTAAGTATTTTTTCCCTTCAGCTCGGCTTATTTGAAAGTCTTTATTCATACAATCTTTAATATATTGTTGGATAAATTCGATATCTTCATTTTCAATATCTGGTTGTTTTGCAATTAAATCACTATATTTAGTTTCTATTTTTTCAAATGTTTTAAACCCTTCAATATTTTTAATATCATATAAAATTTGTTCTTTAAAAAAGTTTTTATATTTTTCAATGTCATCTATTAGTGGATTTAAGACCGTCTTATCTCCAGTTTCAATCGCTTTTAAAATAATTGATTTGATGTTAAAAGGGTCTTTTTGTAAGTCAATGTTTAATACTTCTTCTAAAATTTTTTTAGTATTATCATCTAATGTCTTTTTTATAGATATTTGCTTATCTTGTTTTGCTTTTAACAATAATTCTCTATCAATTTCACTATCACATATTATACAATTGTGGTTGGAATATTTGTTTAGGATTTTTATTGCATCATTATTTTCTTCAAATTTTATAATATCTTTATTTTGTTTAAGTTCTTCATTTTTTAAATTTTCAAGTAATTTAATTGTGGAAGTTTTTTGTGATAAATCATTTTCTAAAAAGTTAAATTTATTAGTATCATATTTTAACTCGGTTATTTCAGGTATTTTATTAACAAATGAAATAATATCTTTATTTGTTGCACTATTTAGTTTGTTTTTGTTATTTATAGCCTTTGATAAGAAATCTTTTTCATTCTCAGTAAAGCAATCTAACAACAAAGAAGATAAATTTTTCATTTTATGAGTTGTAGCTATTTCTATAATTTTATCAACAACATTTTTTCTAATATTTTCCAAACTTTCTTCCAATTCAAATTCTTTTCGAACATTTTTACCAAGATAAAAATCTTTAGTATTACCTTGAATAATATTTCTATCATTCTGATCTTGAATAGTAGAGAAAATGTTTTCACCTGTGTCATATTCTTTATTATTATATTTAAACTTAAGTTTAGTATCTTTTAAGCCAGATAAAGCTTCAATAAAACTCGTTTTACCTGTTCCATTAGGGGCATAAATTACTATAATTCCTTTTGGAGAAAATGAAATTATATTATTATTTTCAAATTTTTCAAAAGAACTATCAAAAATTCTATTATTTTGAATTTGTTTAAATTCTATATCTTTAACCATGTACTTCCTCCAATGTTTTTTGAAGTTCTTTCAATTCTTTTTTCATTATCAGTTGTTTATTGAATTGTGGTTCTTTGCGGATTTTGGATTTTAGTGTTTCAATTTTCTTTTGAAGTTTTTCTACATTGATAGATTTTTCGACCGCACTTTTTATATCTGTTGTTTCATCTGTTTCTACTTGTCCATTTGCTATTTGGGTTATAAAACTGTTATATACTGCATCTAAGTCAAGCCCTGTAATTTCAAGCTTTATATCCTCTTGTTTTTGCCATTCTGTTTTATAGGTCTTTATAACCTTATATTTATTGTCATTTATAGAAGGCTCTTTATAAGAAATTGCAAGTTGAATGGCATTATTACACTTGAAAACGAAAAGAATATATTTAGGTATTGCAACATCAATTTCTTTTATCAAATTGTTAGACACATGTTTTTCTTTAAGCAAAAATTCAAAAACATCTATCTCCTGAACATTTTTACCTTTTGAGATATTAGTAGTTTCTTGTCGTAAAATATTTGCCAAAATCAGTCTTTCAACATTGTTTTGAAATTCCGCTCTTACAGGTGTTGATAGTTCTGCAAGTTTCATAAACTTTGCCTTTGGCATAATTCTATTTAATTGTGTCTTTTCACTAAATAGCAATTTTTACTCCTTTACTACCAAAAAACAAATGAGTTCAAAGTCATCAAGTCCAGAAATAGTGTTTTTCATATAAGAACTTTCGCCAGTAGAAAACAAACTTTCAAAATCACTTTCATCTTTTACGTCAATAATTGAGCAAATTGTTTCTTCCAAAAGTTTTGAATATTTACCCATATTTTTGCCATCTTGTGTTTCTTGATTAAATATTTTGCATAATTCACTATTTGGCTCTGGATTTTGTTTGCCAAGTTTGCGCATCAAATCAAGTAGGCTTTTAGGTTGTAAGTAATTACAAATAACTTCTCCATCATCTGCGATATAAACCATATAAAATGGGTGTAATCTGTTTTGATTATCTATATTTATGGTGTTTGATACATTTTTAAGGATATAAATGACACCAGATTTTAACTCTTTATCACCTTTTACTATTGCGTGTAAACCAGACGGAGAATTTTCAACATCAGGGTTATCTTTCATATAAGACAACAAATCTAACCTAAATTCGTTTAGTCCCAAGTCCATAATATTAATGCCTGAGTTCATATCTTCAATATCAACAACTTCTGATTGTAGTTTTTGGAGCTGTCTTTTTCTGTATTCCAAGTCTTCTTTTTCGCTTTCATCAAGAACATTGTCTGCACCTGTTCCAGTTGAAGTCATAACTGTAACTTTCATTCTTGTTTCAACACGAGCTTTTAAGTTGATATATTCATCAAGCGTTAAATCTGGCCAAAAATTAACCAGTTGTATTACATCGTTTTTACTGCCAATTCTGTCAATACGCCCAAAACGTTGGATAATTCTTACAGGATTCCAATGAATATCATAGTTTATCAGATAGTCACAGTCTTGCAAGTTTTGACCTTCTGAAATACAATCCGTAGCAATTAAAATATCAATTTGTCTATTATCATTTGGATAGATTAAATCTTTATCTTTGGAGCGTGGTGAAAAATATGTTAGAACCGTATTCAAATCTGTTTTGATTTTTGATAAAGTTGTAACACCGTCTTTTGAACCTGTAACCATTGCACTTTCTATACCAAAATTTTCTTTTACATACTTGCTAATATGTTTGTATAAATACTCTGCGGTATCGGCAAAGGCCGAAAATACAATGACTTTTTTATTATCAGGATTTATAGGGTGTTCTATTTTGTTTATTATCAACGTTAAAAGTTTTTGAAGTTTGGCATCTTCTTCAGGTGATATTTTTTCAATTTCAAATATCAAATCATTTAAAATCTCTAAGTCTGCTTGTAATTGACTTTCCCAAGATATATAATCCATATCGTTAAAGTCTATTTTTAGCTTATTACCAATTGAAAATAAATTTGTATTCAAATCGTCATCATCAAAATCATTTTCTGGGTGAATGTAATCATCGACCTCAATATTAGAATTTGTGCCATTTGTCTTGAAATTTTCAATATTTTGAAGAGTAGATGTAATAAGTTGTTGTACTCGTGTAAGAGTTAATTTGAATGAGTAGACAGAGCTTTCAAGCCTTTTTAATAAATTTATACTCATTAAACGGCGAATACCTTCTTCACGACCAATTTGACCAGTTTTAGAAGATTTGATATTTGCTTGTTTAGCTTCTACATCATAATATTTCGCTTCTTTACTTGGAAATATAAATAATGAAGGCATATAAATTTTTAGATTTAAAGCACTTATATGTTCATAAATTTGGTTGTAGTTTATCCTTTCGGTATTTTCTGTTAGTGGTGGTCTTAACGAAATTACAGGTAGACGAGTTGGAAATTTACCAATACTTGATGTATCATAATATTTTTCAATATGTTTTCTTGACCGAGCAATCGTTACACTGTCTAACAATTCAAAGAAATCAAAATCAAGCATATTCAATAAACATTCAGTAGTCCTTTCATCTGCTGGGAGTTTTGACCATTCATTAAATGCTTGTTGTGCTTGTCTGAAAATTACATTAATAGGTTTTTTAGTATTTAATTTAGAGTCTATTTTTCTAGTATCGCCTTCATAGGCAAGTTGTAGTTGATTTTTCAAGTCATTAAATCGGTTGTTTACTGGGGTTGCAGAAAGCATAAGAACTTTTGTTTGAACTCCACTTCTTATGACTCTATTCATTAAACGAAGGTATCTGTTTTCTTTGTCATCTTTTATATCTCCGCCGTTACGGAAATTGTGAGATTCATCAATTACAATAAGGTCATAATTTCCCCAGTTGATTAAAGACAAGTCTAAACCGTTAGAAAATCCTTTTTCTCTTGACAAATCTGTATGATAAAGTACATCGTATCTAAGCCTGTCATTTGCAAGGGGATTATTTAAGTAATTGCTTTTATACATAACCCAGTTATTGCTTAACTTTTTAGGGCATAAAACTAATACTGATTTATTTCTGTTTTCGTAATATTTAATAACAGATAGTGCTGTAAAAGTTTTACCTAAGCCCACGCTATCAGCTAATATACAACCATTATATGTTTCTAATTTATTGATAATTGCGAGGCAAGCATCTTTCTGAAAATCAAATAACTTATTCCAAATTACACTGTTTTTATATCCAGTTGCATCATTTGGCAAATTGTCTTCTGAAATATCTTGCAAAAATTCATTAAAAATGTTGTATAAGGTTATGAAATATATAAATTCTCCAGAATTTTCTTTATAGACGGTGGAAATACTTTCAATGATTTGTTCTGTAACATCTTGTAGTTTTGTTTTGTCATTCCAAATAGTGTCAAATGTTTTTAAAAAAGTTTGACTTTGTGGGGTTTCAAATCTTGTAACAATATTGGTTAGAGTGTTTCCTTTTTCACAACCAATATCAGTTGTTGTAAATCCATTAACAGGCAAATATGTATAAGTATCATCACTTTCTACATTTATAAAACCAGACATTTGTTCATTTGTTATATTAGACTTGAATTTTACTTTTCTTTTAATCCATTCTGCACATTCTTTGGCGATAGAACGTTGAGTTAATTCGTTGCGGAGTTTTATTTCATATTCTGTACCGTATAAACTTTTTTCTCTTGATAATCTAGGAATGTAGAACTCTCTTTGTGTTTTAGGGGTTCGTTCTTTTACAAATGCTGGAGATGTAAAGATAAAACGTAGTTCATCAATGCTTTCAAGTTGCTTTTTTAATTCTTTATAGGCATAGATTGAAAAACATGCTGAAGCGATAGACACTTTACTATTGGGCTTTATGGTAGTAGCCAAATCATCTTTTAAAATATTATTTATATTGTCTATTACTTCCAATTATTATTTACCTCTTAAATATAACATCTTATGTTGTAAATAAGCTGTATAATATCATATTTTACAACATGTTATATAATAAAACGTTAAATTTTACAAGATATAGTTACGTTCAATTAAGATGTGCAAACACGTATAATTTAATTGAGGTTTTAATGAACGATATAGAATTGAAAACCCTTTTAGGGTTGAAAATAAAGCATTATAGAAATCAAATAGGTTTAACCCAAGAAGAGCTAGGTGAAAAGATTGAGCGAACGCAACGTCAAGTTTCACTCATTGAATTGGGTAGTAGTTTCCCAAATCCAGAAACTCTTACAAATATGATAAAAGTGTTTAACTGTTCAATGAAAGATTTGTTTGATTTTGAACCGATTGAGAATGTTGAAAATCTGAAAACTGAAATAGCTACATTGGTAGAAAGGCTTCCAGAAGATAAATTAAAAATATTATATTTGATTGGTAAAAACTTATAATTACCCCTTGCTACATATCACAATTTTACCTCTCCGAGTTTACCAAATTTTGCACCAAAATCATGCCTGTATATTGCAAGTGTAGAAAGAGTTTTAGGCTTATTTCAAACTCTGATTTATACTTAGTTTTCTGCCCCCATTTTTCAAGATAATTGCTTATTTTTTATCTTTTGTATATTCTCTTTGGTCAAAACTGGTGTATATTGTTTAAAGTGTTCTACAATGTTTTTAATGGTGTTATACACAAGTTTAGAATTAGATTTATGCTGTTCTAAATATCGTTTAATCTCAGATATACTAAGTTTTTGTATAAAATAGAGGTCTAAAATATCAAAAATATTCTCGTGTACCTTGTGGTCATACTTCTTTGGTTTAACCTTGAAATACTTCAGTTGTAACATATCAGAATACATTATACCTTTCGCAATATTGAAATTAGACCCTGCACTACCAATTATATTAGATGGGAGGAACTCTTTTGTATGCAAATCTTCACGAATTGGTAAAATAGAGGTTTTAGACCCAATTTCTACACTTGTATCATAATTTGTATGATGTCCTTGTATATTAGGTGTTAATTTAGGGTTATTATTTATAAGATATACCATTGGTAAAAATCTTTGGGTATAAATCTGTTGTGAATCATTCGTTCTGTTTAAGTATAGTCCAATTTCATTGAACTTTTGGCTAAATATTTCAGGTATAGAATCAGGTTTTAATCTAAACCGTGTATAACGTTTAGGCTTTTTACCACATTTTGAAAGTGTACGTCTAATTGTTTTACACTTTGGTTCATAAGCATCATAAAATGTTATAATAATATCAGTATAATCGGATAGTTTATTCACTTTGCTAAAATCACTCAAATATGAAACAAGGATATATCTATTCTTATACTCCTGAAATACACATTCTGTTATAGGGTTGTTATACTTAGCACGTTGTTCATTGTATAAGTAGGCTTTTAACTGAGTTTGTAAAAATTGTTCTTCCTTTTCTAAATAAGGTCGCCAGATATAAGGTTGTAAATGTAATTCTTTCAAACCCAAGATATTATCAATGTTTGTATCTTCAAGTTTAATTCCAAACTCGTCTTTGAATGTTTTAATTAGGTGTTTTAAATTATTATTCATATATTAATTATATTATTAGTGGTATAACTCAACGTTCAATCTTAATTATTTTATAATATTTCACTAAATAAGGTGGTTTACAGGCATGTTTTTGTCAAGTCTCCTTATCACAACACATAATGTTACAAATTTGTAATAATATTTGAAATATAGATTATAAAAGGGATACAACCGAATTTTACAATGTTTAATCTAAGTGGTCTACCATTCTTTGGTAATGCAAAATTATACTTAATAAGTAAAAAAGATGTAGAAGATTTTATTTTATACCTCAAAAATGATAGACTTTTGAGTTCTGCCAGTGTGGTAAAATATAAAATTTTGCTAGGTTCTATAATTGAACGTCAAGTTGAAAATGAAGCTATTTTTAAAAATGTTGTAAAACAGGTTCATTGCGAAAGTGTAGTATCAAGAGAAGCAAGAGCATTAACACCACAAGAAGTAGTAAAACTATTTGAAACATGCAAAAGAGTTAAACCTAATTTTTACCCAATGCTTGCAACTGCGGTTTATACAGGAATGCGCAGAGGGGAATTAGTTGCTCTTATGTGGGAAAATGTAGATTTTGATAATAATTGTATAAACGTAAAATATAGTGCATATAAAGAAAATTTATGCTCACCTAAAACAAAATCTTCTAATAGAAAATTTATTATACCATCTCGTTTAAAAAAGATTTTGAATGAACAGAGAATAAAAACTGGTAGTTGCAAATATGTATTTCCAAATAGTAAAGGTGAAATGTACTTAGGAGATAATGTATTTAATCGTTTATTTCTCCCTGTTAGAAATGCATGTGGAATTGGTCATTTTACATTCAAAGATTTAAGACATACTTTTTCAACTTCTCTTGTCACCAATGGTGTTGACCCCAAAACGGTACAAAAACTTATGGGGCATTCTTCATCTGTTATAACTTTAGATGTTTATACACATTCATTACAAACTTCGTATAAAAAAGTAGGAGAGGTACTCAATAATTTGTACCAACTATGATGAAAATTCATGGCACAAAATGGCACAATTTAGAAAAATTACTGATATAACCAAAGAACTATAAAAATACTCAATATCCCGCAATACACAAATAAAGAGCCTAAACGGCTCTTTTTTAATGGAGCGGGCAACGAGACTCGAACTCGCGATCTTCTCCTTGGGAAGGAGACATTCTACCACTGAACTATGCCCGCATATTTAACATCTTTAATATATCACAAAATCCATTTCTTTACACTAATATTTTATAAATTCCTAACTCAACTATTCAAAAATTATTACCTATTCCTTTGAAAAATTCCATAAAATTTACACAAAATTTTCTCTTATTTCTTCCTAAAAATATCTTTCAAATACTTTTGCAACTACCAGTTTGTACCTCTTTTTATTAATTATTTTGAAAAATATCATAAAAAAAATGAGCCGATAAGTAATTTATGGCTCAATAATTTTAAGAATAGCTGGAAGTATGAAAAAGATTTTCAATTTATAAATACATTAAATACAAAATATAATCATAATTATATTATACACTTCGGCTATATTATATCTATCCAACCGGCTAATAAAAAAAGATATCGCAACATCGCCACGATATCTTTTTCTTTCAAAATTCATTTTTCTAATATCTAAATTTTGTGCATATTATCAATAATTTCTTTTTTTTGAACCCAAATTTCCATGCCAAAATCTTTTCCACTTTCTGTCAATGCTTCTTTGATTTCTTTAAAAGAATATTTTGATTTTTCTATATCACAAAGCATGAACATTACAAAATGACCTTGCATCAGAGTTTGTTTAATATCTTCGATATTAACTTCATATTCAGCCAACACCGTTGTCACTTTGGCTACAATACCTACTTTGTCGACTCCTGAAACGGTTACTATTATTTGGTCTGCCATGTGTCTTCTTCTCCTATGCTTTTTTCTTCGTCTTTTATAATTCCTTCTTTTATTGCTTCTTCAGAAATTATAACTTCTTTAACCGGACTTACTGTATTTTCAGCTTCTTTAATCCAGCCTCTATTAATTAATCTTCCAACATTATATCTTTGGCAATAGTTTTTCAAATCTTTTTTAATTTCCGGAGCTAAAATATAAAGTGCAATAATATTTGGTACGCACATTGCAATCATCATTGCATCAGTAATATCAATAATTGATTTAACGTTCATCGCAGAACCAATTACAATAAACAAGCAATAAATAAGGTTAAATGTAAGAACACGTTTTTTGCCTTCTCCAAGAAGGAATGTCCACGCTTTCTGACCATAATATGCCCAAGAAATCAAAGTTGAAACTGCAAACAAAACAGCAATTACAGACAAGATAATCGGGAAGAATGATATAACAGATTGGAACGCATTAGAAGCAAGTTCAATCCCTGAAATATGTCCAACTGCACTTGTTTTTAAAACATTCGTAATAACGATAGCGAAAGATGTGAACAAACAAAGAACTCCAGTCAAGAATGTTTCTAGCAATGCAACAAAACCTTGTGATACCGGTTCTTTAGTTTGAGAGGTTGCATAAACAATAGCAGCCGCTCCGGTTCCCGCTTCGTTTGACTGAACAGAACGTCTTAACCCAATAATAATTGTACCAAAGATACCACCGGCAACTGCTGTAGGGTGGAAAGCTTCTGTAACAATTTCTACAATTGCTGCCGGAATATGAGTAATATTGGCACCAATTACGATAAGTCCTGAAACAATATATAACAAGCACATTGTAGGGGTAAGAATAGTAGTAACTTTAGCTATACTTTTAATACCACCAACAACAACCAATCCGATAAGAATTGCAACAACCAAACCGATTACCCAAGCATAACCGTGAAGGAAACTATGAGCACCGCCAGTAATAAATATCAATTGGTGTGCCGTTTGGTTAATTTGAATCATATTACCACCAGTAATACCGCCACCAATACATAGAATTGCGAAAATTACAGAAAGAGGTTGACCTAACCAACGCATATTCTTTCTGGTCAAACCGTGTGCAATATAGTGCATCGGACCACCTGAAACTGTGCCATCCAAGTTAAATCTTCTATATTTTACCGCCAAAGTTGCTTCAACAAACTTGATTGACATACCTAAAATAGCACCGACAAAAATCCAAAAAGCAGCTCCCGGACCTCCGATAGAAATAGAAATTGCAACACCGGCAATACTACCAATACCGATAGTTCCTGACAATGCTGTTGCCAAGGCTTGGAATGATGAAACTTCACCGCAACCATCTTCAGATTTTTCGGCAGGTTTTGCGACTACATCAATGGCGTGTTTAAACCCCCAGATTGAAATTCCTTTGTAGTATATGGTAAAAAATATACCTGCAAATAAAATCCAAAAAATGATTAAAGGAACTTTTGAACCAAAAATCGATATCGGGAAAAATATTAAATTTGCTACAACATCGGATACCGGTGCAATATGTTTATCCATAAATGCATCAACATTCATTGCGCTTGCACTTTGCATTCCGCATAATAATACCATCAAAAAAGTCATCCATTTTTTCATATAATACTCTATCCTTTCAGCCGTTTAAAAGGTCCGTTCCCTTTAGGGTAAAGCCATAACCAGCTTTAACTACTAATAGTATAGCAGAAACATATAAATTTATATTATTCTTGTTACCAACTGTTACACTTAGTGGAGTTGATGACTGTTAATATTGAGTCAAACCTGTTATTTTTCGTTATTTTAAACCGCTTGTTTATAAATTTTTAAATGTTACAATGAAGAAAAGGATAGAGTTAAGTATGATGAGTCAGTCCAAAAAATTATCAATAGCCTTTTATTGGCACATGCACCAACCGGTTTATCAATTGAATGAAAATGGCGATTTTTTAATGCCTTGGGTGAGATTGCATGCCGTAAAAGATTATTTAGGGATGGTTTTGTGGGCTAAAAAATTTGAAAAGTTAAAACTAAATTTCAATTTTGTTCCGGTTTTAGTTGATGCGATAATCAATTATGCAGAAAACGGAGCGCACGACATTCATTCGAGGTTAACCCTAAAACCTGAAAATCAATTAAATGACGAAGATAAACTTTTTATTATAACTAATTTTTTTGATGCAAATTATCAAACAATGATTCTTCCAAACAAAGAATACCACAGGTTATATAAAATTGTGCAAGAAAGTGGCGGAAATGATATTTCTGTACTATCAAACCAAGAATATTCAGACTTGATGGCACTTTTCAACTTAGCGTGGATAGATTACTCGTTTTATTCAAAATATCCAAAACTAAAAAGACTTGTAAAAAAAGGTAAAAATTATACGCTGGAAGACAGAATTGATATTCTTGAAATTCAACGAGAACTAATAAAAAAAATCATACCAAGTATCAAAAGTTTAATCAAAAAAAATAAAATAGAAATCACAACAAGTCCGTATTTTCACCCAATTTTACCGATATTGTTGGACTTTAAAAATGTAAAGAAAAATCCAATGCCAAACGGTGATTCACCTGAAATGAACACTCAAATTGATGCAGAACTTCAAACAAAAATGGCATTAGATAGAATTGAAGAAGTATTTGGGAAACGCCCTCAAGGGATTTGGCCGTCAGAACACTGTGTAAGCCCTAAAACTCTTGATATGTTCAGCAAATTAGGAGTTAAATGGACAATTTCTGACGAAGGAATTTTGGCAAATTCTATCAATTTTGAATTCGAACACGATTTCAAGGGCTATATCAGTGAACCTTATCATTTGTTAAAATCATACAAAGTTAAGACTGAAAATTCTGACATCAAAATGATATTCAGAGAATCTACAATTCCGAATTTGATTAGTTTTGAATACCAAAACCACAACCCAGAAGCGACAGCAAATGATTTATACGACAGAATTAAAATTATTCAAAGTAAGATTTTATCTTCACCTGACCAAGAACATTTGCTCACTATAGCATTAGATGGCGAAAATTGTTGGGAAAATTATCCGCAAAACAGTGATTCTTTCTTACAAATTTTATATTCTTTGATTTCTGAAGATGAAACATTAGAAACAGTTCTAATCTCGGACTACTTAGACAATGCAAAAGAATACAAACCGCTAAACAAGATAGCTTCAGGCTCTTGGATAAACAGAAACTTCAAATTCTGGATTGATGAACCTGTCAAAGATTTGGCTTGGGCATATTTAAAACGAGTTCGAGAAGACTTCATGCAGTATTCAAAAAGAGAGCCACAAAATCCTAATTTGTGGGCTGCTCAACGTGAATTATTAATCTGTGAAGGTAGTGATTGGTACTGGTGGTATGGCGAACCAAACGATTCCGGAAGAGATAACATTTTTGATTATCTTTTCAGAACCCATTTGAGAAATGTTTACCGATATTTAGATTTAGATATTCCTGAATTTTTAGACGAGCCATTAGTTAATTTGTCAGCAACAAAACCTTCAAAATATCCAAGAGCGCTTATTTCTCCTAAAATTGACGGTAAACTTGTTACATCACCTGATGATGAATGGAATAATGCCGGATACATCGAAATACCTGACGGTCCGGTACTTAGAGAATCGAAATTATTTGATAAAATTCGATTTGGGAACGATGAAAACAATTTCTATTTAAAATTCAATATGAATAAATACATTAGAGAAAATTCTGAGTTATTGAAACGAACATATCAAATGTATGTTTATTTTAGAACATCTAACCCGAAACAAGATTTATCACCTGCCAGATTGATAAATAAGACTGAAAATATTTCTCCGGTATCAATGGAAAAATTCCACAACGAACTTCAAATTGCGATAAAAAAGGATTCATTGCAACTTATCAGGCTGATTAAGTCAATCCCAGGAGATATGTGGGTCTTGGAGCACACAAAATCAATCGAAGCGGCTTATGGTGAAACTCTTGATTTAAAAATACCTTTTAGCCTACTTGATTTACAAGATGGAGAAACCTTGGAATTTCTATTTGTAAATGCGAATTACGGCATAAAAGATTTCTATATTCCTAATGAAACACTATTATATGTATCAAGGTCTGCATTTGCTCTAAAAGAGTAAATTTTTAGACAATGCACCAATTGCAATAATTTGAACCGTAACAAAAAATATTCCCATCTTTATTCCCCTTTAGTTACATGTTATTAAAGGTTTTTTGTACACTCAAATTGCTAGTTTGTGAAGATATGTTGCAAAATTTTTCAAATTTCTTAAATTTTCTTAAAGTTAGACTGGTAGTTTAACGAAATATATTTTAAAATATAAGTACGAGGAGTTTATATGAATAAGATTAAATTTTTGTGGCTATATATTGTAGCAATTGTAGCATCTTTAGGCGGACTTTTGTCCGGTTATGATACCGGAGTAATTTCAGGTGCATTATTATTTATTAATGAAACGTGGGATTTATCAATTTCTTTGCAAGGTATTGTTGTTAGTGCCGTTCTAATAGGTGCGGTAATTGGCGCTGCAACAAACGGAGTTCTTGCTGATATATTCGGACGCAAAAAGATAATCATTGCAACTGCAATCATATTCATTTTAGGTTCAATTCTTTGCGGATTAGCACCAAATGTTTATGTACTAATAATTTCAAGAATTTTTGTCGGGCTTGCCGTTGGGATAGTTAATTTTGTAATCCCGCTATACTTATCAGAAGTTGCACCAAAAGCAGTGAGAGGCACTCTCGTTTCACTTTATCAATGGGCAATTACAGCAGGTATATTATTTTCATACTTTATTAATGCGGCATTTGCACCTGCTGCTTACAGTTGGCGCTGGATGTTACTTGCCGGAATATTCCCAGGGCTGGTATTACTAGTTGGTATGAGTTTTATGAGCGATACTCCAAGATGGTTAATCTCTAAAAATAAAGAGGAAGAAGCCCAAAAAGTATTGAAAAAAATCGAACCGGACGTTGATACAGAAAAAGAAATCCGAGAAATAAAACATACATTAAAGCTTAACGAAAACTTAGACAAAAAATTCAAATTCAAAAAATGGATGATTATGCCGTTTGTTGTCGGTATTGGTATAATGTTTGCACAAATTTGTACAGGAATTAACACAATAATTTACTATGCTCCGACAATATTTAAAATAGCAGGGTTTGATTCAAATTTAAACGCAATTTATGCAACAACAGGAATTGGGGTTGTAAACTTCTTAATGACAATTGTTGCAGTATTTTTCACGGATAAATTAGGGAGAAAACCTCTGTTGTATTTCGGATTAACCGGAGTAATGTTGAGTTTGGCTGCTCTTGGTTGTGCTTTTGCATACCAAGATGTATTAGGCGCAGGTTTAAAAATCGTTGCAGTCGGAAGTTTGGTAACATACATAATATGTTTTGCAATGAGTTTAGGTCCAATCGGTTGGATTTTAGTTTCAGAAGTATTCCCACTAAAAATCAGAGGGGTTGCAATGAGCATTTGTACTGTTGCAAACTTTGCATTTAACTTCCTTGTAGTAGGAAGCTTTCCGGTTTTAATCCACAAAATCGGTGGCGCGTACACATTCTGGGGCTTTGCAGCCGTATCATTCCTTTGCATACTATTCGTATACTTCTTTGTACCGGAAACTAAAGGAATCTCGTTAGAACAAATTGAATCTAACTGGATACACGGTGTAAATCCACGTAACTTTGGCAAAGATTAAAATTTTTCTTCAATTTTCTTCACATAATCTCATTATTATATTTAAAAAATATTTTTTCGGTTTTATAAATATATAATTGAAACAAAATAATGAGGTAAAAATTATGGCTATAGGAAATTTGATTACAAAATTAGAAACAAATTTGGCACACCGTGCAACTGTTAGACACGAAAATAATATAGATAAATTTTTCAAAATTCATGATTCTAATACATTTGGAGATTCTTTCAACCAAATGTATTTGGCAAGAGAAACCATATCTCGATTTGCCAAGAAAAATGGTGTTAAAGTTGACATTTATGATGCTAAAAAAATGACAACACACAAATCATTAGGTACAGAACTGTCAGATAAAATAAATTTAGTTGTCACAAACTTACACAACGGCAAAAACCAAAGTAGACTTGTTGCAGCAGATTCAGACAAAACATATACAAATTCTAACGCTATATATACTGCAAGAATACGCTGCTACAAAGATGGTGACAGACTTGCATTTGTGCCTAAAAAACATTGGACAACCGAAGATACCTTCCTTCGTAACCTATACAGAAATATTGAATCTATGGTAAACGAAGTAACGCAAAAAGCAGATAAATAGGAATTAAAATCATTATAAATTTTCACAATTGCCCATTCAACCGATTTCAAGATTGATCGGGCAATTTAATTATAAATTCTGCACCTTTGCCTTGTTCACTCTCTATAGAAATTTTACCATTATGCAATTCTACAATATCTTTGACAATAGCAAGTCCCAATCCGGAACCGCCATTAGCACGACTTCGCGCCTTATCAATTCTATAGAATTTTTCAAAAATCTTTTCATGGTATTCTTTTGCAATCCCGATACCATAATCCTTTACACGAATTTCAACAGTATCATCAATAGAGGTTAATATGTTCTTCATCTTCAACTATTAAAATTTTGGACAAATTTCTCATTGACAGACGTATGTTTTTATTTATAATTTTTTGTATAAGAAGAAATGATATACATTTATTGAGGAAAAAATTATGTTAAAAATATACCCCAGATTGAATTCCGTTATCGGAGCAACGCTAGATAGAATGGACGTTAGAAGATGTGCTTCTCGTGGAGTCAAGAAAAGTGAAGACGTTTTCTATCGCAGATTAACCGCAGAATCAGGCGATTCTTCAAACAACCCAAAAACTATTGTTAAAAATTGGAAAAGAGCTTACGATGCGAATTTGAAGAAAAACTTGATGATTGAAGATTTGAATAAAAAAATATGTATTTCAACAAGCGGTATTCTTGATAAAATTCTTCGTTAAGAAATTTTTAAAACTTTTCAAATATTTTATAAAAATAGCCAAAAGCACTTCTATTGGCTATTTTTATTGTTTATATACAAAATTTTTAACATCACCACTTGACAAAATAAAAATCCCACTTTATTATATACCCATACCCCGTACGGGTATCAAAAGAATATAAGGAGGCAACTATGAAGAAATTAACATTAGGACTATTAATGCTAGGTGCATTATTATTAACAACAAATTCCGTATTTGCTTGTGATTGTGTTTGTGGCTGCGAAAAAGTAACTTGCAACTGCGCAAAAACATGTGATTGCGGTTGTCAAAACGGACAAGAATATAACTGTGATGAAAATTGCAATTGTCTAAAATGCAAAAATGACACCTGCAATTGCAAAACTAAAAAATTTAGAATTTTTAGAAAAAAACAGTGCAATTGTGCAAAATAAATTGGCAAAACATTCAATCCCTGATATTATACTATCAGGGATTGCAATATTTAAGGAGAAATAAATGCAAGCAGACAAATCAAAAATTATAAGACTATTAAAAACCGTCAAGGGGCAAATAGAAGGTTTGATAAAAATGGTTGAAGATGACAGATATTGCATCGATATAAGCACCCAAGTTTTGGCTAGTCAATCATTGTTAAAACGAGTAAACTTGGAAATTTTAAAAGCGCATTTTTCACATTGTGTAAAAAAATCTTTTGAATCTGGTTCTGAAAAAGAAAAAGATGAGAAACTTGAAGAAATGACAAATATTTTGGAAAAACTTCTAAAAAACAGTTAATGGCTCAAAATCAGTCAGAATAAAAGATTGCCCGAATGGTTAATTGTAAGCACTAAACAAGAAGAGTAATATGACTATATTAGTTACAGATTTTTAGGATATGATTGATTTAAAGAGTAAAGAATATTTATTAAACGCAATTTTAGAGTATTGTGAAGATATAGTAACCGTTAAAGATTTGAATTTTAACTATGTTGCTTACAATCGTGCATTTCTAAGGTTGATGAATTTTGACAATGAAACGGCAAAGTCAATCACGAATAGCCATATAACAAAAGTTTTAAAAGGTGATAGTTGTGTTGATATAATTATGGAAAACTCTAAAAGAGTTATCGAAACCTTAGAAACTCGCAGTTATGTTTTCCGCCACGAGGGAATTAACAAAATAATTAAACAAACAACTACACCAATTATTCAAAACAGAAAACTTGAAGGATTATTGACTGTATCATCTGATGTAACAAAAGAAGAGAACCTAAAAGCAAGATTGATTGAGAAAAACTACCAATTGAACACCCTTTTGGAAACCTTGCCATTGTTAGTTTATATGAAAGATAAAGACCGAAACCTCATTGTTGCTAGTGATAATGCTAAAAATTTTGTTTTTAACGGAGTTGACACATATTCTGAAAATATCATCATTGATATGGAAAAAGCAGAGCAAGAAGTTGCAAATGAAGACAATTATGTTTTGGAAAATAAAAAGCCACTGAAGAAAGAAAAGGCAGCAATAGATAAAGACGGAAAATTACACTGGTATAAAATCAGCAAAGCGCCAATTATTACTGATAAAAACGAGATTAACGGACTTGTTTCAATTGCGAAAAATATTGACAAGGAAAAACATTTAGAAAAACAACGTGACCTATTTTTAGCAACTTTAACTCACGATTTGAAAAATCCTCTACAAGCACAAATTAGTTCACTGGAAATGTTGTACAAAGAATATTACGGAAAAATTGATGAAGGTCATCAGGAAATAATGGAACTCATTATCGAATCTTCGAAATATATGCGCGATATGCTTTGTACATTACTAAAAACTTGTAAGGATTATAGCGGAATTATCAAACTTAAATTTTCGAATTTTGACGTATTATATTTAATCGAAAAATGCGTAAAAGAAGTGCACTACTTGGGCAAAACAAAAGGAGTGACAATAAAAATCAATTCAAAACTGAAAGATTGCGAACATTTCATTTACGGTGATGAAATGCAATTGCGCCGAGTATTTGCCAATATGTTGAACAATGCAGTAAACTATGCATTTGACAACAGTGTTGTAAACGTCACAATCGAAAGAACCGACAAATGTTACAGATTTAGTTTTCAAAACGAAAGCGCAAAAATATCAGATACATTGAAAGCAAATATTTTTGATAAATATGTTTGTGGCGATAATCTTGGAAATAATAGTGGTGTAGGACTTGGACTGTATTTTTGCAGAAAAATCGTTGAAATTCACGAAGGTAAAATTATGTTAGATAACAGCGGAAACAAAAACACTTTCATTATTGAATTGCCTTTGATAAACGAACATTCAGCCTTGCTAAACGAAGTTGCGCTATAGAATTTGAGCCAAAATATTTTAAACATAGTATAATAAAACTATTCGAAAATATTTTGGAAAATTCAAATGGAAAAATTATACAAAACTGAATACCTTTCGCCGGTAGGAAAAATAATAATGAGTTCAGAGGGAACCGCACTAAATGGTTTATGGTTTGAAGGTCAAAAGTATTTTGGTGGCAAATATGACATGCAAAAGGCTGAAACAAAAGATTTAAAACTTTTTCAAGATATAAAAATTTGGCTTGATAAATATTTTCAAGGTGAAGCGATTGAAATTGGCGATTTACCGCTAAAACCTTTAGGTAATGAATTTAAACAATCTGTTTGGAAAATTTTATGCGAAATACCTTACGGCGAAACGACAACTTATGGTGAAATTGCAGAAAAAGTCGCTAAACAAAAAGGGCTTGAAAGAATGTCAGCCCAAGCGGTTGGCAGAGCAGTCGGACATAATCCGATATCAATAATTATCCCTTGTCATAGAGTTGTTGGGAAAAATGGGGAATTAACAGGCTATGCAGGCGGACTAAAAATCAAACAATACCTTTTGCAGTTAGAAAAGAAGTCTGTTTAAGTATTTTCAATTACACTTGGCGTTACAATTTTGTAAAAATTTATTTTGCGGGCAGAATTATTAAATTTATTTTAACATATTTTATGATATGTATAACTTCTTACCTTGTTTATGCTACGATTTACCTGAGTTAATCAATAAGAAGGGGCATATTTTATAGATATTGGAGGAATATAATGACAAAAGTTTCAATAGTTATGCCAACATATAATGTTGAAAAATATTTTAGACAATGTATTGAAAGTGTAATAAATCAAACATTAACAGATATCGAAATAATTCCGGTAGATGATGGTTCTCCGGACAATTGTGGTGCAATTATGGATGAATATGCACAAAAAGACCCTCGAGTAAAACCAATTCACAAACCTAACGGGGGATATGGAAGTGCAGTTAACGCAGGTATTGAAGCAGCAACAGGGGAATACATCGGTATTGTCGAAACTGACGACTGGGTTGAACCTGAAATGTATGAAAAACTCTATAACCAAGCAAAAAAACTTGATGCTGATGTGTGCAAAGCAAGTTTTTACAGATATAATTCAAAAGCAATAAATAAAAAACTTGAAAATCAAAAATGGCAAGATGAAATTCAAAATATTGAAGAATATCCACAAGATAGAGCTTTCAAAATAAAAGAATTCCCAAGATTATTTATGTTTCATGCATCAATTTGGAGTAATATATATAAAGCAGAATTTTTGAAAAAAAATAATATTATAATTAATGGGACACGTTCTGCATCATATCAAGACTTTCCATTTATGGCAGAAGTAATGTGTAAGGCTGATAAAATTGCAGTATTGCACGACTATTTATATCACTGGAGAGTTGAAGAAGGTCAAAATTCCTCAACAAACCAAAAAGGTAGTCGATTATTAATTATGCCAGACCAATGCGAAGAAGTAAAAAATATTGTAAAAAAATGTGGTTTATATGAAGATTTAAAAGAAGCAATGTATAAACACTTTTTCTTGGCAAATTTTTCATTTTATAATGATATTCAACCAAAATATAGAAAACAATATTTTGATAAACTTAAAATATTATTTCAAGACTTAAATAATGATACTAAATTTGAATATAAATATTTTTATGATTGTGAAACTAAATTCATAAAAAATATTGAAAAAGGAAATTATTATTTAACAGCATTCAAAAGTATTCGTCGCAGATTTATTCAACTCAAATTTAATAGCAGAGGCAAATATTTGAAACTATTTGGCAAAACAATTTTAGGAAAAGATAATTCTGAAGCATAAAAAAATACCCTCAAGATTGAGGGTATTTTTTTTGTTATCTTTCTTACGCCTTAACTTCTTGTTTTTTGAACTGCATATCATAAAGAGTTTTGTATGCGCCGTTTTCGATTTGCAACAATTCCTCGTGTGTTCCGGTTTCAGCAACTTCACCTTGATTGATTACGACAATTTTATTAGCATTTCTAATTGTTGACAATCTGTGAGCGATTACAAATACCGTTTTGTCTTGCATTAGGTTGTCAATCGCTTTTTGAACAATCGCTTCCGCTTTATTATCTAATGCACTTGTTGCTTCGTCCAAAATAATTATCGGTGCATCTTTCAAAAAGGCTCTGGCAATTGCTACACGTTGTTTTTGACCACCTGACAACAATATACCACGTTCACCAATTTGAGTATTTATACCGTCTTTCAATGTCGAAATGAAATCGTCCAAATATGCCATCTTCAAGGCCTTTTGAACCTGTTCATCCGTCGCATTTTCATTACCTAGCAAAATATTTTCTTTAATCGTTCCGGAAAACAAAAAATTATCCTGAAATACAACTGCAATATTTTGTCTTAAAGATTCCAACGTATAATCTCTAATATCCACGCCATCAATCTTTATTGAACCTGATTTTATATCATAAAATCTCGGTAACAAATTTACGATTGTAGTTTTTCCACCGCCAGAATTACCAACAAACGCAATAGTTTCACCTTGTTTTACATCAAGATTAATATGTTTCAACACCGGAACATTTTTCACATATTCAAAACAAACATCGTTAAATTGAATGCTTGTATGTTCTCTACCCATTTCAATTGCATTATCTTTATTTCTGATAGCAGGAACCATATCCAAAATATCAAAAATTCTTTCGATAGAGAAGAACGAGAATTGAACCGCATTCAAGTTATTGCCGATATTTTTAACAGGTGTGTAAAGCAAAATTAACGCTGTAATAAATGATACAAAGTTACCGGAAGTAATTTGCTTAGACATAATCAAGTGCGAACCGTAACCGATAGCCGCCGCAATTCCGACAGATACAATTACGTGCATCATTGGAGAAAGCCATTGAGTTTTTTGCACCATTTTTATTCTCAATGTGAAAATACTTTTCAAAATATTATAGAATTTATTAGTTTCGTTTTGTTGCAAGTTGTAAGAAGTAATTGTCTTGTTACCCGCAAAAACTTCGTTATATTCCGTGATAATCGAAGCATCTGCAAAAACTGTTTTTTCCATAACTGATTTGATACGTTTTTGAAGTTTTGCAACCGGAGCAAAAGCACAACCCAAAACTACAACCGCAATCAGCGCAAGTTGCCAAGAGTTGTAAAACAAAACACAAACAAGAGAAATTGATGAGAAAATTCTCTGAGTGAAAACGCTCAAATTGTCCAACAAGCCTGAACACGCAGTATCTGCCTGATTGTTAAACTGAAAAACGATATCTCCGGAATTACGTTTGTCATAGAACGAAGTCGGCAATGTCAAAAGTTTTTTGAACATATCAAACTTCAAGCCGTTCGTAATTCTACCACCAACCCAAGTTGAAAGGTATGCTGACAAGTATTTTAACCCACCTTGAATTGACGTAAACGCAACAATCCCCAACGGAATATACCAAGGAGAAGTTACGGATTTTTCGACCATAACCAAGTCCATATAAGGTTTTAACGCAAGTGCAATAACCGCATCAAGCGAACCGATTGGAATACAAATAAGCATTGAACATAACGCTCTAAACCAAACCGGACGAACGTATGGCCACATTCTGCAGTAATTCACCACAAAACGTTGATTTTTTAAAAATTCGATTAGTTTTTTTATTTTTTCCATAAAATAATCCTATAAAATAAATAGTGTACAACTTCAGCCATGCCTGTAACAACAGTATAATAAAACCCTCAATACACCCGTTATTCTTGAAAAATCGTCATATTTGAAACACAAAAATTTTTCAAAAAACAGACATTCTGTTACCAAACATTTTCGCATTAAAAACGCACAATCGCAAGAATATTTAACAATGTTTTACGTAAAAACATTTTGCCTTGCAAAACGTAGGTCAGGCACTGCCTGACACGTAAAATTAACGCCATCGACGTAGCTATATTAAGTGTTCTACACCTTCAGATAAAACAGACTCTGAATCAACGCACTCACTATCGTTCGTGCTGTTCAGAGTGACAAGTTGGGGCAACCTAGCAAGGCTATCGTCATTCTGAAAAGATTAAAAACTTCAACAAATTTACCTTATGCAACATTTCAGACAATCTAAAAACTTAACAAACTACACAAAAGGTTAAATAGAATGTCTAAAAATTTCTGTTTATGATAGGATAGGAACAGATTATTTAACATATTTTGCAATATGTAAGATAGAGAGCGATACATAGATTTCGTTTATGCAATTGAGAATAAAGAGTAGCGGAAAGGATTTGGTAATGCCAAAGGTTAGCGTAATCATACCTGTTTATAACGTTGAGAAATATTTGAGGGAGTGTTTGGACAGCGTAATTAATCAGACTTTGCGAGATATTGAAATAATTTGTATAAACGACGGCTCCACAGACAATTCACTTGAAATCCTAAAAGAATATGCCCAAAAAGATAACCGAATTGTCTTGATTGATAAAGAGAATGAAGGGGTAGGAAAAACTCGTAACGTTGGTATAGACAAAGCAAGTGGAGAATTTGTTTGTTTTATAGATCCTGATGATATTTATCCAACACAAGATATTCTTGAAAGTCTTTATGTCAATGCACAAGAAAACCACGTTCTAATTTGTGGTGGTGAATTTGCATGCTTCACCAATACTAATCCACAAATAACTCAAAACTATACAAATACATTAAGTGGATATTTATTTGATAGCAATCAAATTATTTGCTACAAAGATTATCAATTTGACTACGGCTATCATAGATTTATATATAACAGAGAATTTTTAATTAGAAATAATATTTATTATCCAAATTATAAAAGATTTCAAGACCCACCATTCTTTGTTAAGGCAATGATTACTGCTAGATATTTTTACGCTATAGATAAAATTACTTACGGATATCGATGTGGTCATAACAAAGTAACTTGGACAAAACAAAAGTTAAATGATTTGTTATCTGGCATATCAGATGATATGCGAATGGCAAAACAAAATTCCTTGGATAAACTTAATTACTATTCTTTAAGTAGATTAAATGAACATTATAACGGAATAGCAGATATATTGACCCTAAATGAAATAATCAAAATATATCAAATGAAAAAATATAATCCAGATATTAAAAATTTTATCAAAGATAAAAACCTATATTTAAGTAAACGTATTTTTAAAACAATTTTCTCAATACGAAATGCAGACGATGGAACACATAAGATTTTAACAATCTTAGGGATAAAAATAAAATTTAGAAGGAGAGTAAAAAATGCCGAAGGTTAGTATAATCATACCGATTTACAATGTCGAACAATATTTGAGAGAGTGTTTGGACAGCGTAATCAATCAAACATTGCAAGACATCGAAATAATCTGCGTGAACGATGGCTCTACAGATAGCTCTCTTTCTATAATCAAAGAATACGCACAAAAAGATAATCGTATCAAAATTATTGACAAACCGAATTCCGGTTATGGCGACTCGATGAACAAAGGTTTAGACATGGCAACAGGTGAATATATCGGCATTGTAGAACCAGATGATTTTGTTGCAAAAGACATGTACGAAGTTCTATACAACAAAGCCACCGAATTCGACGTAGATTTTGTCAAAGCTGATTTTTATTATTGGTGGTCTAAAAAGTGGAACGTTATTTATACTAATTGTATAACTGATAAATGCCTTTATAATAAAGTAATTACAGAATTTTATAATCGCAATTTATCACCAGGCACTATTGCAAATTGGGCTGGAATATATAAAAGAGATTTTATAAATCAACATAATATTAGACATTTACCAACTCCTGGCGCCTCATATCAAGACCAAGGGTTTTATTATCAAATTATTTTCAACGCACGAAAGGCGTTCTATATAAATAAACCTTTTTATTATTATAGACAAGATAATATGCAATCTTCTGTAAATAATAAAAATAAAATTTATTGTATTTTTGATGAATATGAAAAAATCGAAGAATATCTAAATAAAAAAGAAGATAAAGAAAAATTTTATCCATTAGTATATAAGAAAAAATACAATTCTTGTATGTGGAACTATAATAGAATTTCAGACGATTTAAAAGCACTTTTTTACAAGAAGTTAAGTATAGAATTTTTGGACGGGTACAAAAATTCTAAAATTCTCAGAGAGAATTTTAATCGAAATGAATGGCAAAATATTATGCAATGGGTATATTCAAACGGAAAAGCAACTAATTTACCTATCGAAAAATGCACAACCGTGCCAGTAGTTTTTGCTACCGACGATAATGGCGCAAAATATCTTAGTACAGCATTAGTTTCATTACTAGAAAATAAAAACTTCAAAACTTATTATAAAGTTTATGTACTTTGTGATAGCAAATTTTCTGAAAGCAATAAGCATAAATTGGAAACTCTTGTAAAAAGATATTATAACTCCGATATCCAATTCATTATGATAAATGAGGACTTCGATTCATTAGAAATGAGAATTTTTCATATTACAAGTCCAACTTATTATCGACTAAAAATAGCAGAATTATTGCCTTCTAATTTTGAAAAAGCTATTTACTTGGACATAGACACTATAATACTTCAAGATTTAGCAAATCTGTATAACACTGATATGACGAATAGCTATATCGCTGGAGTTGTTGCATTCGGATATCTAAAAAATCCTAACGTACATTATTATAACTCTTTAGGATTAACTGACCTTTCCAATTACATAAATGCAGGTGTAACCCTTTGGAATTTAGATAAAATTAGAAAAGATAATTTAACTCCCAAGTTATTAGAATTAACAAAAAATAATTTCCAATCACAAGATCAAGATATTATAAACATTGCTTTTCGGAATAATATTTTAATCTTACCATTAAAATATAACTTAATGACAAAATATTCCCAATATTATGTAAAAGACACCAATTTAGACATTGAATATTTTAACGAAATCTATGGAATAAAAGAAATTGAAGAAGCCATTACTAATCCACACATAATCCATTATGCTGATAAGATAAAACCTTGGGATAATATTGAAGCATATTTAGGTTATATATGGTGGGATTATGCAAGAAAAACAGATTATATTGCAGAATTAGAACACAACTTGCAACCAAAATCTATATTAACTAAAAAACTATTTTCTATAACAAATCAAGAATCGTGTAATAAGTATTATAAAGTTATACGCTTTTTAGGTATAAAAATGTCTTTTCGTAATAAAAAGAAAGAATTATACGAGAAAGTCAATTCTTGCTTGCAAAGTATAAGTTCTATAACTCCGAAACTTAGTAATTGTGAAAAGTTTATGAAAAACCAAACAGGAATTTTGAATCCTCAAGTAGAATCCATTTCTAAAACTTTAGAAAAAATAAGTGCAGAATTAAATCAACAAAAAAATGAAATTAAAAATTTTAATTGCACACTTAATGACTATAAACGAACAATAAAAAACTTAGAAAATGAACATAAAACTGCTCTAAAAAGTCTTACCCCGCAAAAATCGCTTAGAAGTTTTGTTTATCATCTTGCCGACCATTGCAACTTAAAATGTAAAAGTTGCGACCATTTTTCACCATTAGCGACTGAAAAATTAGCAAATATTGAAAGTTTCGAGCATGATGTAAAACGACTTTCTGAATTATCTAATCAAAATTTAGAAATAATTAAACTCATGGGTGGAGAACCATTATTACATCCTGAAATTAATAAATTTATGGAAATATCACGAAAATATTTTCCCAAAACAAGAATTGAAATAGTAACAAATGGGCTTTTACTTAATCAACAAAATGAAGATTTTTGGAATGCCTGCAACAAATTTGATATAACAATCGTACCAACAAAATATCCGTTAAACATAGATTACGACAAGGCAAAGGAAACCGCCAAAAGTTACGGAGTAAAATACGAATATTATAACAATACTGAAGATGTAATAAAGACGACCTACCATCTTCCTTTAGATATCGAAGGAAAACAAAACGCAGGCGAAAGTTTTATGAACTGTTTTCACGCAAATTGGTGCGTTATGTTGAAAGATGGAAAGCTTTATACATGCACGATTGCACCAAATATTGAACATTTTAACAAATATTTTGGATACAATCTTCCTTTGACTGATAGAGATGGCATTGATATTTACAAAGCAGAATCAATGGAAGAAATTCTTGAATTTTTGGCTAAACCAATACCATTTTGCAAATATTGCAAAGTAAAAGAAAGAACATTCAACCACGAATGGACAACTAGTAAAAAAGATATAAACGAATGGATTTAAGAAAATATAAGGAGTAAAAAATGATAGTAACAGTAGTAGGAACGGGATATGTCGGATTGGTTGCAGGTGCTTGTCTTGCGGATATGGGCAACAATGTTATCTGTATCGACAACAACATCGACAAAGTTAACCAACTAAAAGCCGGTATCATTCCTATCTACGAACCAGGACTTGAAGAACTTGTTAAATCTAATGTTCTTGAAAACCGGCTATCTTTCTCTACAGACATCGATTCCGCTGTCAAAGCCTCTGATGTCTGCTTTATTGCTGTTGGAACTCCACAAGGTGAAGATGGTTCTGCTGATTTGCAATACGTTTTTCAAGTTGCAAAATCTATCGCCAAAGCAATGAACGGCTACAAAGTTATCGTTGACAAATCAACCGTTCCGGTCGGCACTGCTCAAAAAGTTACCGAAATCATCAAGCAACACACAACCCACGAGTTTGATGTCGTTTCTAATCCTGAATTCTTAAAACAAGGTAATGCCGTTGACGATTTCCTAAAACCTGACCGTGTTATCATCGGTTCAAATTCCGACAAAGCAACCGCAATTATGCAAGAAATTTATTCACCATTTTTCCGCACAGGTAACAGAATTATCGTAATGGACGTAAAATCAGCAGAAATGACAAAATATGCCTCAAATTCATTCCTCGCTACAAAAATATCGTTCATGAACGAAATTGCAAACCTCTGCGAAAAAGTCGGCGCTGATGCCGAAATGGTCAGAATAGGCATGTCTACAGATTCAAGAATTGGTAACAAATTCCTCTTTCCCGGACTTGGATATGGCGGAAGTTGTTTCCCTAAAGACGTAAAAGCATTGATTAAAACCGGTCACGACAACAATTGCGAAATGTCGATTATCCAATCTGCCGACAACGTAAACAAACAACAACGTAAAATTTTCCTAAACAAAATCTTTGACCGTTTTGGTACAGATTTAACAGGCAAAACCTTTGCAATCTGGGGACTTGCTTTCAAGCCAAAAACTAACGATATGCGTGAAGCGCCTGCAATTACAATAATTAATTCACTACTAGAACACGGTGCAAAAGTTCAAGCATTTGACCCAAAAGCAATGGAACAAGCAAAATTCCACTTTGGTGACAAAATTACTTATTCAAAATCTACTGCCGAAACATTACAAAATGCAGACTGTGTAGTTCTTTTAACCGAATGGAACGAATTCAGACGTCCTGATTTTGACAAATTAAAAGACTCTCTAAAAACTCCAATTATTTTCGACGGTAGAAATCAATACGATGCAAAAAGATTGGCAGAAAAAGGTTTTGAATACTTCCAAATAGGAAAAATTTAACAAAAAATAAGCAGCATAATATTTTTAAGAGAAGGCTCAAAAGCCTTCTCTCATTTTGTAATGAATAAAATTTACCTTAAATCAACCTGACAAATAGCATTATTTTTCAACTAAAATGACAATTTTTTCAAATCTGTAATTGTCGGGTCAAGCAAACGTCGTCCAACATTTTCAAAAGAAATTGAACAAAGAGTTTTATTACCATATTTGATAATCTTTTCAACAACCCCTCTGCCATATCTATGGTGAGTAACTCTATCACCTTGCTTATATTCAAAGTTTTCACCACTGTTTGTATTTTCTTCAGCAGGATAAACAGGAACTACCGGCGGTTCGTTTTCTATTGGTTGTTCAAACTCTTCATCATCATCAAATATTGAATCTACCGCTTTATCTACATTAAATGGCTCTTCCGGAACATTTGATTGATTTTCTTCTAAAAAGTTTAAATCATCTTCAGTTAATGCATCTTCTGAATATGCCGGATAGCCTTGTTGTAAGCCTTGTTCTTCCACACTTGGTTCAGTTACAAAATCATCTTCCGGCTGAGGTTCTTCTGACAAAATTGAATCCAAATCATCTTCTTCCAAAGGTGGTTCATCATCAAGTAAATTTCCTACAGGTTCAACAATAGATGACTCAATATCAGGTTCATTTGCATCTAGTGTCAAATCAACAGGCTCTTGCAAATCGTCAAGAGAAGGTTGTTGCGACAAATCTTGTTGATAATCATCTTCCACAATCATATCAGAATCAACAAAATCAGGTTCGGAATCTGACAAATTCAAATCGTCTTCTTCAATATCCAAAACTTCACCAGATGGAGTTTCGTCAACCGTAACATTAGCCGGTTCCGGAATTTCAACATTTTGTTCAGGTTCTTCAACTTCATCTACAACTTCAATCGGCGCTTGCTCAATTACAGGAATTGATGCAACAACAGATTCATCAACTTCTGTATCAACTTTTTCTTCTGTTTTTTCTACTTTTTCTTCCGCATGTGGCATTTCAACAGGAATCTTATTACCGAATTCATCAACTTTAACCAACTGTAAATCTTCTACGACAGGAATAAATTGATATCTTTCGCCCAAAACATCTTCTTTTGTTAAGTCTAATTCCAAATCAGAAAGCGCCACAATAAACGGAATACCTTGAGTCAACTTGCCACAAACAATACATTCATCAGGATTTAACTTATTCAAAAAAGTATTATATGTAGCAAAATCATGATTCATTGTATTTGGTGCAAATAATACTATATTTTGAGCATGTTGTTTCAATTCTTCGGCATATTTATATGATGAACTTACCAACATGGTCGTAAATACATGATTGTGATTTAAAAATCGTTTAAGTAATTTTTTGTCAGAATTTTCATCATTCAACGGAACAAAGAAATAAATATATTTATCAAAAGATTCCAAAACTCCATGTACAAAACTCAAAACTTCATTTTGCAAAGAATCCGGAATATTTTTAATATCAATAATTGAACAATTTTTATCTTCCAATTTTTCTTTTAATGCAAAAACTTCTTCCTTAGAATTTGCAAAAATATTAGAATCTCTATATTTTAAAAGTTTATTTTTTAACAAAGCCAATTCAGGCATTTGAGTTTCACGATATTGATTTGTTACAACATCAACAAAATTATCTATCGGTAAAAATTCGAAATCCAAAGATTTTATGTACTCTTGGACTGCATAAAATATATCTTGAATAATTGCTTTTGTCGAAGCGTCAACTTCTGTCAATTCGTACTCAAATAAATAGTCAATCATTTCTGCATTGAGAGGAAGTTTGAAATCTTTGCCAAACACAATTTTTTCATAATCCTCAAATAAATTTGAATCATCAATAATTACACTTTTTTCACGCATTTGAAACAATTGTCTGATAGAATTAGAAATAAAAGTAGTTTTATTAGAATCATTTTCAACAAACACTGTAAAATTACGTTCAAAAACAGAAGTATCAATAACCAACATATCATCTTGTTGAGCCAAATTGCCGATTTTCAACGGATTTTCAACTGGCAATAAGCCCAACAACTCGCTAGCCGGCAATAATGATAATTCGGAATTTATACTAGGAATTGAACCATCATAGTTGTCAACAACTCCATCATTTGAAAAAGTGAACAATAATTTTGCAATAGCAAAAGTACTTACGGTATCAGACTTCAAATTCACGAACTGCGCCACATAAGATTTTGTATCGGACGACAACACTATAAACCTGCCCAATACAGGTGTTTCGCCTTCCGTATAGGATAATTTTACTAAATTATTCTTAATCTCCAGTAATTTCATCGCAGCCCTCTCTATTT
The DNA here is from genome assembly GCA_934692625.1 of uncultured Candidatus Melainabacteria bacterium. Lineage (GTDB taxonomy): Bacteria > Cyanobacteriota > Vampirovibrionia > Gastranaerophilales > Gastranaerophilaceae > Zag111. The sequence continues at coordinate 4,236 of CAKUUC010000010.1, read as the reverse complement.
AGCAAAATTGTACCATAAAATTAAGAAATATGTCTGTTTATTAAGTTATTTAATAAAGACTTCATCTTCCAAATGATTATAGATGTCAATAGTTAAAGTACAAATTTTCAAATTTCTGTCAACTAAACTTTTTATAGTTTGTTTGTAACACTGTAGCAGAGCCTTATTTAGCCCATTTTCTTCTTCCAAACAATCTCTTATCGGTTGTGCTATCTCAACTTCTCTGGTTCGTTCTTCAACTTTATCAGCGATAAAAACAATTTTTTCAAAATCGGTCATTTTAATTTTTCCGATAGTGTGCCATCTTATTGCTGACAAAATCTCTTTGTCCGTCACCCCAAACTCATGTTCTGCGACATAAGCACTAACCGGAGCATGCAAAGTTTTGTAATTCTCTTTTTCGGACTCTTCAACTTTTACATTTTCACAAATCATGCGCAACATCTTTCCTGTCGAAAAACATTTTGCACAATCGTGTAACAAGCCTGCCACATAGGCTTTTTCTTCATTCAAACCATATTTTTTTGCCAATTTTACGCAATATTCAGCAACTCCTATTGAATGTTCATAACGTTCATCATCAAGGTTATCCTTTAACCATTCCATCAATTCTTTTTCATCAATTTTTGTATAATTCATTTTTTTCTATATACTCCATAACCTTTTCAGGCAATTCTAACTGTACCTGTTCAATTCCATCGTGTAATTCATACCTGATATTCGTTGAAGAAATATCTTCATAAGGCAAAACTTGAAACTCAAAATCATAGCCTTTTTTCTTCAAATCCTCATAATTATCCGGATTGAAATCATTTTCTCGAATAAACACGACAAATTTTACTAATTTTTTCAACTCTTCTGTTTTGTACCAAGATTCAATATGTTTGAAAGCATCTGTGCCTATCACAAAATAAATCTTATCCGTAATATCGTAAATCTTGTATAACTCAAGAATTGTATCATAAGTGTAAGATTTTCCTTCGCGATGGAACTCGATATCAGAAACCTCAAACCTGTTGTCATCTTCAACAGCAAGTCGTACCATATTCAAACGGTGTTTAGCAAATTTGACATCTGAATTCTTATGCGGCGGAATATATGCCGGAATAAATAAAAACTTGTCAGGTTTAATTTTATCCGCTATAAACTCGGCAACTCTCAAATGAGCCTTATGAATAGGGTTGAAAGTTCCTTGAAATACACACAATTTCATATTTCTAATATTTGAACCCGTCCGCTTTCATTCTATCAATAACTTCTTGCAATTTTTCATCGCTACAAACAAAAGAAACTCTGAAAAATCCTTTACCATATTTGCCAAAAGCATCTCCCGGCACAACAACAACACCGGATTTTTCTAACAAGTCTTCACAAAACTTGAAAGAAGAATCATACTTTCTAGGAATTGGAAGCCACAAATAGAAAGTAGTTTTTGGCAAATCATTATCATCAATTTCCCAACCAAGTTCTCTCAAGCCTTTTACAAAAATATTTTGTTTTCTCTTATACCCTTGATTAGCACATCTAATGTAATCATCACCTTCCGGTGAGGTCATAATGTATGCACAAGCCTTTTGCAACGCTCTGAATATTCCGTTATCAATTGTAGATTTTGCTTTACCAAAACGAGAAATAACATCTTTATTACCACAAATCCAACCCAATCTCCAACCGGTAATTGCGTAAGGTTTTGATAAAGTAAACAATTCAACAGTAACATCTTTAGCGCCATTTAACTCTAATGCACTGAACGGTTTATCTTCTTCATTAAAATAAATATCACAATACGCAGCATCAGAAATTAACAAAATATCTTTTTTGCGGCAAAAATCAACAACAGACTGCAAATATTCTCTAGTTGCTGACACACCCAAAGGATTATTCGGATAATTTACGATAATAGCCTTAACTTTCTTTTCGTCCAACCCATCTTGAGCCAATTTTTCAAAAACATCTTCCATATCAGGTTGATAGTTATTTTCTTTTGTCAAAGGAATAGGATAAGCCAAACCACCCGAACATTGAACCATTTGCGAATATGAAGCATACCCAGGATCAGGAATTAGGACAATATCTTTTTCTGATTTTTCATGTCTAGGAGTGATGATAAAACGGATTAAATTTGCTAAACCATCTTTTGAACCCAATAATGAAAAGATTTCACTGTTTGGATCTAAATCAAGCCCAAAACGTTCTTTCATTCTATACGCTACAGCCTGTCTATAATAAGGTTCGCCTCTTGTTACGGAATACAAATGAATATTATCTTCAGTTAAAAATTCCTTTAGTTTTTCAATCAAAACTTCCGGTGGATTAGCAGTCGGCGCCCCCATTGATAATGAAATCGGACTACGATTTTTCTTAGTTAAAGTTTCAGATAACTGTGCGGTTTTTTCTTTCAACTTAACCATGATATAAGTATCTAAAGCCATAACATCTTCATTAAATAAATTTTCCATAATCATATTCTTATCTTCCTTTAACTATTATTTATTCTTGATAAAACTTCACTATATTATGCCTGCATCTGCATTGGTCCGTCAAGTGATGCCGTAACAAACTGTTTTGTATATGGAGTTTTTTGCTGCAATAACTCAGACGGAGTTCCTTCAAAAACAATTTTTCCATCATATAACATTATAACCCTATCCGCCGTTCGTGTAATCGTTGACATCTGGTGAGTTACCACGATAGATGCAGCATTTATTTCGTGTTTCAAAGTTACAATATAATCCTCAATTAATGTCGACGACATAGGGTCTAACCCTGCTGTTGGTTCATCATATAAAATTGTATTCGGATTAGTTACTATTGCACGAGCAAAACTTACCCTTTTTTGCATACCACCAGACAATTCAGAAGGATATTTGTTTTCGATACCTTTCAAGCCGACGAGTTCCAACTTTTGCGAAACAATCTGTTTAATTTGTTCTTCGGTATATTTTTTGCGCAAGTCTTTTCTTTCATGAAGTGCAAACGCAATATTATCAGCAACAGTCAATGAATCAAACAATGCTGAATATTGAAAAACCATCGCAATATCACCTTTTGAGGTCAAAACTTCACCACTATCAAACGGAATTAGACCGCAAATAAGCTTCAACACCGTACTTTTACCGGAACCAGAAAAACCGACAATTGCAAGGATTTCGCCATCTCGTACTTTAAATGATATATCATTTATAACTGTTTTATCTTCAAATTTTTTAACTAAATTTCTAACTTCAATACTCATAATTATACCTATAATTTAAAAGAAAAATAAAACTGCAAAAACCATGTCTAATACTACTATTGCAATAAATGACCAGACAACTGCTTTTGTTGTCGCTAAACCGACACCTTTTGCCCCACCACTTGCAAAATATCCACAAGTACAACTTATCAAAGAAATTGCTGCGCCAAAAAAGATTGCTTTCAATATACAAACGCCCAAATCTTTCATATACAATCCCAAATAAGCGGAATCAAAATAAGCACGATAAGTAAGCCCTGCAAACATATCTGATGTAACCGCACCAAGCAACACTCCGGCAACAGATGCTAAAATTACTACAAATGGCATCATTATTGCACCTGCTAAAACTCTCGGAACAAATAAATATCTGACAGAATCAACACTCAAAACTTCAATAGCATCAACCTGTTCAGTAACTCGCATTGTCGCAAGTTCAGAAGCCAACGAAGAACCAATCATTGAAGTTATTGCAAATCCTGACATAATCGCACCAACTTCACGAACAATAAGGATTGTCATCAACATTCCGACAAAATTACCGCCACCCTGTTTTACCATTTCATGCGCAACTTGAGATGCAACAATAATTGAGGTCATGCCAACAATTGACAATGTAATAGGCAAAGAACTTACGCCAAATCTGTCACATTGAGTCAATAATTCTTTCCACTCTATTTCACCTTTTAATATACATTTAATAACATGAAATCCTAGTTGTATAATCTTGCCGATTGTGTCTAAAAAATCTACAAACACAACCATAAAGTGAGAAAAAATTTTATAAGTCGCTGACTGACGTAAATATTTACCCAACAAAATTTCCATACCGGAATTATAACATAAGAGTTCAAATATTGCTAGAATCAATATTTAACACACACCTAAAAACATTTTGTAACAACTTCTTAACATTTTACATCGTTTTATTAAAGTTGTTAGACATTCCTGCCGATATATAGAATATAGGAAACAAGATGAAAGGGTCACTACTATGGGTA
>CAKUUC010000009.1 GCA_934692625.1 uncultured Candidatus Melainabacteria bacterium | reverse complement strand
AAATATTATTGTCATTCCATTGTTTAAAGTAAGAGTAGGCCAATTGTTAACAGGAATCAAATTTTTAGACCCATCTAGATTATAAACAGTGTAATTTAATCCGGACAAGAGGTTAAGTACACTTAGCACATTATAAAACGTAGGTCACGGCACCGCCTGACACGTAAAACAAGTAGGTCGGCGTAGCAACGCCGACCTACTTTTCAAACGATTGAATGGATTGTCACGAAAATGTTACTTACTTTCGTGATATTCTTTTTCGGTATTAACATTCCAAATTTTTGACTTATCTGAACCGTTTAAGAAAACTCGGCAAGCCTCAAAACCGGTCAATATCGAATGATCCATATTATTATATCTGTGCTGGCCATTTCTACCAACACAGTATAAATTATTGATTTTATTCAAATAATCTTGTACTTTTGGAAATTCTTTATAACTTCCAAAATATGCAGGATAAGCCTTTTTAACCCTAACAACCACTGAATCAAGCACATCTTCTGTTAAAATTATACCGATTTTAGCAAGTTCTTCGATTGCAAATTTACTAAACTCCTCGTCCTTCATTGACCAAAGATTATCGCCTTCAGAACAAAAATATTCAAGTCCGAGCCAAACAGTATTTTCCAAATCTTGCACCAAATATGGCGACCAGTTATTAAAAATTTGCAATCTGCCAATTTTTACATTTCGTTCTTGTATATAAATCCAACAATCAGGAATTATATCAGAAACTGTTCTATATTTTGAGTTATTTTTAATCGCAAATTTTTTCACCAATAAACCCAATGTCATAAAATCTCTATACGGTAAATTTTGCGCAATTTTTCTTATATTTTCATCAACATTATTATCAAAGGCACAAACCAAATCCTTTACAGGCATTGAAGAAAAGACCACATCACAATCGTAAATTTTCTCTTCATTTTGTTTATTTTTTGTATAAATTTTTGAAATATTTTCACCTTCAAAATCAAATTTTACAACCTTTTCATTTAGTAAAATTTTTCCACCCATTTCTTTTATTTTTTCGGCAACAACTTCATAAAATTGTCCAGGACCTTTTTTCGGATACATAAATTCTTCAATCAAAGATGTTTCAACTTGTTTCCCAGATTTTCTAAAAGGTTTTAGCAAACAATTTTTCACGATACCCAGCAAGGACAAACCTTTAACACGTTGAGCGCCCCAATCCGGTTCAATTTGAGAAGGGTGAACACCCCATAATTTTTCGGTATAATCTTCAAAAAACATTTCATACAAAGGTCTGCCAAATCTATTGATATAAAAATCTTCCAAAGACAATTCTTTTCTTTTGTAAACACAAGAAAAAAGGTACCCAAAGCCCGCTTTCATCAAATTGGCAAATCCAAGATTCTTGAAAGTTTCAAATTTAAAACTAATCGGATAATCAAAAAACTTTTTCAAAAAATAAATTCTTGATAATCTATTACGTTTCAAAAATAACTCGTCTTCGGTTTCAGGGTTATGACCGGAAGTCGCAAACTTTTCAGTACGATTTAGCAAAATATCATCTTTAGAAGGCATTTCTTGAAGTGGAAAAATTTCTTCCCAAAACTTTAAAACTTCTTCATCTTTTGTGAAAAATCTATGTCCGCCCAAATCCATACAGTTTCCGTTATAGTGGTGAGTTCTGGAAATCCCACCGATATAACAACTTTCTTCAATTATTGTTGGCTTATAATCAGTATTTTTTAATAAATAATATGCTACAGCAAGTCCTGCCGGTCCAGCCCCAATTATATAAACGTCTTTTGCCATAATTTTCAACACCCCTTCTATTTAAAAATAATAATTTTTCTTGCTATATAGTTCCAAAACATTACAATTGCGCCTGTCAATATTTTTGAAAATACATAATAAATACCAATAAAACCAACAAAAATTTTCATCAAAATTTCTGTTAAAAATAAACCAATAATTCCAATTATCGTAAAAATTATAAAACTCGAAATTTCTTTATCTTTAATTTTGTCAAATCCATTTTCAAAAACATATTTACAAGACAAAACAAAGTTGTAAATCAATCCTGCGCAATAGCCGATAAATACCGCCAAATATAAATATTTTCCTTGAAAAATAAATTCTTTAAATAGGTACATCACGCCGATATCAATCAAAAACGCCGATCCACCTACTAAAATATATCTAAAAAATTCTAAAAATAATTTTTTATTCACATTACTTCCTTTTTATTTTCATTATGCAATACTGCGTATAATCTATACCCATTTCTGAACAGTATTCGAAGTCCATATCAAAGTATTGATTTTTTATTTTTGTATATCTGCCGTTATAAAATACAACGTAAGTATCTTTATCAGTAAACTTATTAAAATAAGTAGGATTTAATCTAGTATTGCTAACTTGTAATGAATTTCCAGATTTTCTATTAAAAAACGAAATATTATTTTTCGCTTCGCAATTATATGTTTTTATATTTTTGTCTTTCAAATACGGCACAATTGAATGTGATAACTCATCACAAAAAACAAGATTGGCATTTTTATACTTATCATGCGTTGCAATATAGTCTGCTACGGACTTACTTTCTGTATAACGGTCAGTAATATCTCCTTGATATGAATAAAATGTAGAAATTACAGATATTATTAATGAAAAAGAAAATAAACCAATAAGTATTTTATGCCATAAATTGGATTTTGATTTGTCAAATATCCATAAAGAAATTACAAGATAAATAAAATAGAAATAATGATGCCAAGAGTAGCCATTGTACAATTTTGTAAATATAAATGTCAATAAGACATAATTAAAATAGAAAAAGAATAATGTTCTTTTATCTTTATAAAAAGCGAAAAGTGCCAATATAAACAAGGCTCCAACAAATATGTATGCATAATAAATATTGTTCACAAACGTAAAAAATACACCATTATATGCTGAACTAAAAAAGAAATTAAAAGTATCTTTTGCATATAAATAATATGTCATCAATTCTGCAGATTTTTTATCTGCACCCAAAAGTTGATATCCTAAAATTGCGACACAAAAAGTTGCAATAGAAAAAATCGTATAAAATTCTTTTGTTTTCCAAAATTCTTTTTTCGATTTTATGTAATCAAACAAAAATATTACACCGAATGCAAATGCGCCACATAGAGCCATTGAACTCGTATTTGCACATAAGGTAATTAATATTGAATATAAAATAGGTCGTTCGAGTTTATCCTTATATAATGCAGCAAGTGCAAACAAAAACATTACACCCATCGCATAAGGTCTTGCTAGAACCGCATATTGATAGGCTATCGGTAATGAGAAAGTTATCAAAACTTTCAATATCGGATGAAACGGGCTTTTCTTCAATAATATATAAACCGCACCCCAAGCAAAAATTACGTTAGTAAACAGCATTGGCAAAGGATAAGTCAAATGTAATTTTGCACTCGGCATAAGTGCTAAAAACCACATAAACAGATGCCCTTCGTATTTCATATATTTTAAAAGTTCACCAAAACCTAAATCCTGAGCAATCAACCACGCTTGCGCTTCATCAAACCATGGTTCATGATGCAAAACTCCAATTGTGGTAAGAGTAATAAAAAGAATCATTACAACAATGATAAAAATTTTTGACTTGTTACAACACAAAAAATCAAAAAATTTTTGCACCCAAATTGGCAAGGCAGACCCCACCCTTTGATTGTTCTCGTCTTGAAAACCCTTATTTAATAACATAACGCCAACTTTCTCCAAAGTTTTAACCCGAAGGTAGCAAACTACCCACCTTGAAGAAATCATACCATAAATATTCAAAGATTTGTAATTGTTAAGCGCATGAAATAATTACTGCAATTAACTAGCAAAAATTTTTTTATTTACTTTTTGTACAATAATATACAACAGAAAGGAGAATATAAATGCAAGTAAACCGAGTTCAACAAAACAATTCCAACACAAATTTCGGGGCAAGAATAAAATTTAACCAAGACGTTGAAGCTTTAGTGGCTTTAGATACTGGTTATGACGGTTTTGATTATGGTAATAACGTAGAAGGTACTCAAGCGCTAAAATCAGCATTGGAACGATTGTCAAAGGTTGGTGGAGACACTGTTTTGGATTTACACATAGGTCAAACTCGTGTTTGTGGTAAACATTTGCTTACTCTGGAAAATCATGATAATGGACAGAAAATTTTTTTGGATGATGGTGGCTACCTTAGCTATGGATCAAAATGGAACAAGTCTACATTCGTTAAGTTAATTGATAAGGCAATAGACGATCCTGACTTTTTGGCTGAACCTAAACCTAGTTACAAGATTATAAAAAATATTTATGATTATTTTGCCTAATTGTCAAAATAGAATTAACTGAAAGTTAAAAAAATGTTTGTACATACAAAAACGCCCGAAACCGGGCGTTTTCGAATAATTAAAAAAACGGAAAAGCAGGGATTTGAACCCTGGGTGCAGATAACTCCACACAACACCTTAGCAGGGTGCCGCCTTAAGCCACTCGGCCACTTTTCCATTTTCAAGTATTTTGCGCAGTTTTGTCATGCGCTTATTCGTATCATATCATAAATATTTTTTTTCGTAAATACCTTTTTGTATATATTCAAAAATTTTCTTAGTTATATACATACTCTCTTTTATATCAAATATTAAAATCTCCACCATGCCCCGTATTGACCGTTTATTTTTACCGAACTACAATATCATTAAGTACATTAGAGAGGTTTACACAATGATTGAAATGAAAGTTATGGGTATTGCACTCGATACAAGAACAGGCTCTCCTATCGTCGTTCTTCACGACAAAGAAAACCGCCGTGCTCTACCTATTTGGATTGGTTCAGCCGAAGCAAGTTCTATAATTAGAAAAATTGAAAATTTATCAGTTGCGCGTCCTATGACACACGATTTAATAATCAGCATAATCGAAAAAACAGGTTACAAAATTGACCGTGTCGAAATCAACGACGTAGAAAAAGAAACTTACTATGCCACAATTTTCTTAACTGATAACGATGGCAAAACCATTGAAATAGATTCTCGCCCATCAGATGCAATAGCAGTAGCAATAAGAGTTGATACACCTATTTATGTTACCGCAAATGTTCTTTCAAACGGTTCAGTTTCAACAGATAGCGCTAAAGATGCAGAGGAAGCGGAAGAATTTAAAAATTTTGTACAAAGTATTAAACCGTCTGATTTTGCAAAACTAATGAAAGATAACGAACATCACGAAAGTGATCAATAATCAGCATTTAATAATTAATTTTGTTGTATGGCGGCACGAGTTTTCAACTCGTGCCGCCACTTATAAATAAAAGCCACTAGACACACGTAAAATCCCCAACATGAAACAATGTTACCAGTCCTCATATATTAACTTTTGTAACAAAACATCCTCATGCATGCAATTATCTAATGTTTATATACTTTATATATATAAAAGCACAAGAAGAGGACAGAACAATGAATTTTAATTACGGTTCTAGATTTCAAATGGGCGGATTACTTCCACCACCAATGATGAGAGCACCAATGGCAAGAGGTGGAATGACAAATATCTTTATGATGGGCGGAATGCCACCATCACATTGTCACTGCGGAAATGATGCTGCGGGGGCGGCTGCTATTGGCGGAGGAGTTGGCTTTCTAACTGGACTTGTAGTTGGTTGGTTTAACCGTAATAAGCAACAAACAGTTGTTCAATATGCTCCAACTGGCGGATACAGCGGTGGTGGCGGCTATATTCAACAGCCACAAACATTAAGCTCTACCCAACAATGTACAAACTTAAAAACTTTATATCAAAAGAAAGGTTATGACATTGTTGATAACGGAGATGGAACGTTCTCTGCAACTGATAAAAACGGAAATAATGTCGGACGTGGTTCCTATGATGAAATGCAAGATATATTGGGCAAGAAAAATGACAATGCCCCAGGAACTACTGACACTACCGGCGACACCACAGGAAAAACTAAGGATACAACAACCCCAACTACCGATGGCAAGGGTAATGTAAAACCTGGCGAAGACGACGACGAAAAAGATAAAAAAGACGGAGTAAATGACTCGGACAAAAATAAAACGACAACTGACAACACCCAAAAAGGCAAAATGGTACCTGCTGATAGCAAGACCGACAAAAAAGACGGTACAGTAAACGACACTGACAATAACGATGAAACAAAAGCCGGAACAACTAATGGTGGTTCTAGCACAAAAGGTACCGGCTCAACCGGAAGAACACGAGGCACAGGTTCTGCCGGCGGCACAAAAGGTACAAAAGGTACATCAGGAAACAAAGGTACAACATCTACAAATAAAACTGGCACATCACAATCAACACTTCGTCCGACTTGGAATAAAAACATATACTACGATGAAAAGACAAAAACTCACTATGAACTAAAAAATGGTAAATGGATAATCAGAAAGGATATTAAACAAGCAAATAAAGACGGTACTTACTATGACAAACAGGGTAACTTAAGAAATGCACAAGGTAATATAATAAAACCTAAAAAACAAGCGGCACCAACAACGTCACATACAGAAAATGCAGATAGCACAAGAGTTGCAAGACAACCACATTTTTCAAATATTCCAAGACATAAATAAACCAAACAAATGATAAATTAAAGTCGATAAAAATTCTTTCCGAAGATTATTTTGGAAAGGATTTTTATTTATGGCTAAAATTATTGAAAACAAAAGAAGAATGATTCGTTTGAGTATTGATGATGTACTTAATATTGTGCGAGAATACCAAAGGTTAACCGCAAACAAGACTTGTTGCTATGAACACACCCGAGAAATTTTAGGGAAAAACCCGTTATTTTTACCGGAAGAAATTGAATAATTCATAAAACTTAACAATCAAAGGAATTTAGGCAATTTTTATTTTTAGTAAACTTTCTATCTGTGGTGGTAGATATGAATATAACAAAAATTAAAAATTACGTAGAAAATGGCGACATTGCCCGCATTAACGATTCAATCAGTTTATTTTGTGCTCAAGCCGATGAATTGATGGCTAAAAAAGGCGCCCTAAAGTTTACAGTAGTTCCAACAAAAAAATCAGCACCTAGCAAAAATGCCGAACTAATTACTTTACTCTTGAAAAATGCCTAAAACATCGATTCATTTTGGGTTGTTGAAAAAAAGGGATTTTTTGATTCGTTTTGCAAGTTATAAAAATAATGCTGTTGGCATAGCAATGCCAACCTACTTTTTTTAAGCTATTGTCATTAGAGAAAACTTAGTAAAATTGCATTAAATAACAGACTCTGAATCGTAGCACTCCCTATCGTTCGTGCTGTTCAGAGTGACTATTTGGTGTGCCTAGCAAGGGTTTCGTCATTCTGAAAACTTAGAAAATTTTTGTGAAAGCAATGAACAAATAAATTTTCTTGTTATTCAGAATCTGTTAGTAATTTAATATATTTTGTAACGCAATAAAAAAGCAGGAACGAGAAAATTTCATGCCTGCTTTTTATATATCTAACATCTTACAAACTAGTCTTGTTTTTCGTCATTGGATTCAGAATTTTCTTCCGTTTTTTCAACATCTGAATCTGATTCATCATCTTCTGTTATTTCAATTTCATCTTCAGAACCTTCTTCTGACTCAGCCGAAATCTCTTCATTTTCCGAGTCGTTTTCATCGTCAGAATCATCATCGGCATCTTTTTCGCTATCTTCTTGTGCTAGCGCTTTTTCAATTTCTTCTTCATCTTTCGCTCTGATAACAGGAATTGAAAGCATTAGTGCCATTTGGTCGCCCTCTTGGTCAAAATTCAATTCCAACGCATCCTTATCCATTTCAACGTATTTTGAAAGTAATTCTACAAGTTCTCTTCTCATACGTTGCAACAATTCAGGAGTAAGATTTGTTCTATCTTGCATCAAAACTACTCTCAATCTGTTGCAAGCAACAGATTTTGCATTTTCCTCTTTTGTTTCCGTTTGTCTGAACAGGCTCAAAACCCTATTACAAAGATCTTTTAATATATTTTCGCTCATTCTACTTCTCCTTACCTATAAGATGTGAGAAGAATTTTTTAACCTTTGTCATTACACTGGTTTCTTCTTCCAAGTTCAAAAACGGTACATCTTCGCCCATAATACGATGAGCAACATTTCTATATGCTCTTCCTGCCAATGATTTTTCATCGTTTACAATAGGCTCACCTTTGTTTGTTGATGTAATAATACCGGTATCTTCCGGAATTATACCGATTAAGTCAGCAGACAAAATTTCAACAACATCATCAACGCTCATCATATCGTTTGATTTAATCAAATTCGGTCTTACACGGTTAAGCAACAATTTGTAAGATTTGATTTCTTCTCTTGCTTCCAAAAGTCCGATAATTCTATCTGCATCACGAACGGCTGACATCTCAGGAGTTGTAACAACAATTGCTTCTGAAGCACCGGCAATCGCATTTTGGAACCCTTGTTCAATTCCGGCAGGACAATCTACCAAAATAAAATCAAAATCTTCTTGCAATTTTTCACAAATTTCTTTTAATTGTTCTTCTGTAATTGCAGTTTTGTCACGAGTTTGCGCTGCCGCTAACAAGCAAAGATTAGGATTTTTCTTATCTTTTACAAGTGCTTGTTTCAACTTGCAACGTTTTTCAACAACGTCTACAATTGTGTAAACGATTCTGTTTTCCAAGCCTAAAAGCAGGTCCAAGTTTCTTAGCCCAAGGTCAGTATCAATCATTACAACCTTGTTACCCGCTCTGGCAAGAGCAGTACCGATATTGGCGTTAGTTGTAGTTTTTCCGACACCGCCTTTTCCGGACGTAATTACTATTACTCTACCAGTCATTTATATCTCCTTAATTTTCTTCATGTATCTTTCTTATTACAATACTTCCTTTATAAGTAAACGCTTCTTCCGGAGTATATTCACAAGATTTTTGAATATACGGAAGATTTACTGTATCAGGACGTCTTGCAAACACTGAACCAATTCTGATTTGTACAGGATTTAATTTCAATGCTCTAATTCTTGCATAATTATTACCGTCAGAACCGGCATGTGCTATTCCGCCCAAAATTCCCCAAACTGTTATATCACCTTTTGCAATAACCTCAGCCCCAGGGTTGATATCGCCAATAACAATAATATTACCGTCAGATGAAATACTTTGACCGGAACGTATTGTTCTTCTTATATATAATGTCGGCAAGTTTTCAGGCTCGGCTTTTTTCTTTGCAATATCTTCATCAGTTTCTTCAATAATTTCTTGAGCAATAACATCTTCTGCTATGCATTCACTGTGTTTAACTATTGGAGAAATTTCATCATCATCTTCTGTATTTTGTTCTGCAATTTGCGAAGTAGACTCTTCTGTTTTTTCAACAGTTTCAGAAGTTTTTTGTGCAGCATCTTCACCAAAAATCGCATCAAGTGCATTAGAAACCTCAGGTTGAGGTTCTTGAGGTTCAAAAACAGGAGCTTCAACTTGTTCTGTAAATTCAGAAATTTTTATACCTAATGCCGTTGCAGATTCCAAAGTTACTGCAGAACTTGTACTAATAAATGCCAACTGAGATTCCATCAATTCAACAAGAGATTTTACACTTGTCAATTCAGATTCTGACAACTCAACCGCACCGAGTTTTAAACAAATATGTTTACCTTTTGCTTCCGGCATGTCTAATACTCTTGAAAGTTCATAAATAATTTCGGAAGTTTTTCTTGCAGTGGTTAAATCTACAATAAAACCGTTCTCTATATATCCCTTATCCATTTTTCCCTTTCTGTAAAAACTAAGATTACATGGATAAAGTACACGAAAAAAATTATTACTTCAAGATTTTGTAATTAATTATTAATTAGCAGAAGAAAACATTATGCAATTTGGTCCATTATTCCGCTAACTTGACTTGCCCAACGACTGTCACAATAAGTCGGTCCGATTTGTGCTATTGTTTTCTTGCCTTGACGGAAATAATATTTGCCTTGTGAAATATTTTTAGCAATGTCAAAAATACAATCATCTACGGAAGCGTAAGTTTTGAAGTTTCCTTGACCGCCCATACCGCCGACATTGTTTTGTTGTTTTGCTAAACGACTTTTACCGTTACCGCTTTCTAATTTACATATAGCAATTAAGAACGCTGCATTAACTCCGTATCGTCTTTCAGCTTCCAAAAATACTTCACCTTTTCCGGCCAAAACGCCTGACAGGTGTTTATTTAATTCTGCGGCTGATTTATTACACTTTGTATCAACTCTGCGATTTACGTCTGAACCTGAATTTCCGTGATAAAAACTTGCATTCAAATTTGCATCATTATCTGAAATTTTAACTGCATTTGTACTGAAATTACAATATTTTCCATACGGATTTGAAGAGGTTGTAGTCGTAGTCGTTATAGTTGTATATTGAGAATAATTAGCCAAATGTTGCGGAATAGATGCCATCATTTTTTGATTAAGTGCAGCCATTCGTTTTTGCTGTTCCACGCATTGCAGACCGGCAGCATACACGCCCGCTGCTAATGGACTGTTCGCTATTGTATTGTAAGTATTTACTGCTGACATTCTCTTATTTCCCCCTTATATTTATATAAAGTATTTTTACTGACCTAAATTGCATGATTTTCACAAATTGTTAACTAATATTAACAATATTAACAAATTGCAATAGTGTTTATATTGTGTTTATTATAAGATATAAGTGAAAAAGGTAGAAAAAGGTTAAAAAAGAATGTTCAACGTTACAAAAACACACGAAATTACAGTCGACGTCGTTATATTGACAATTAGAAATAATAGTATTCAAGTGTTATTGGTTAAGCGTACAACAGAACCTTTCAAGGGCAGATGGGCAATCCCAGGAGGATATATCAAGCTTTCAGAAAACCTTGATGAAGCCGCATTAAGAGTTCTGAAAGAAAAAACTGACGTAGATAACATTTATCTGGAACAGTTATACACATTCGGCGATCCGCTTCGTCACCCTAACGCTCGTGTCATTACCTGCGCATACTTCGCATTAGTAAGAGATAAAGATTTAAAAATCCAATCGACATCAGAACTCGATTGGCACAAGGTCAACGATTTGCCGTCAATGGCTTACGACCACAAAGAAATTATACAATATTCACTAAAAAGAACCCGTGAAAGATTAGAACTTTGTCCGGTTGCATACCAACTTTTGCCGGAAAAATTCACACTAACTGAAATGCAAAAAGCATACGAACTTATCATGGGCAAAAGCCTTGATAAGAGAAATTTCAGAAAGAAAGCCCTTGCGACAGACGGATTGATTGAACTTGAAGAATACACAAAATCATCTTCAAAACGTCCGGCTAGGCTATATACATTTGAAAATATTGAACTAAACTCTAAACGGGCACATTTTATTAAAAAGGAGAAAGTTAAATAATGGCTAATTTTTTATGGATACTTGGCACAGTATCAGCAATTTTACTTATAATTCTAATTTTATTACATTCACCAAAAGGTGATGGTATCGGCGCTATCGGTGGTGCATCACAAATGTTCGCATCACAAAAAAGTGCAGAAAAAGGATTGAACAAATTAACAGGAATCGTTTGTTTGATTTTCTTGATTTGCGAATTCTTACTCGGATTTGGAATCATTAAGTAATCAAGAATTAATACAAATTTTACAAAATACCTCGCTGAAAAGTGAGGTATTTTACAATTAAAGGATAATTATGAATATACTAGTAACTGGCGCTTCAAAAGGAATAGGCAAATCAATCGCTCAGACTCTATCAACTGTCGGGCATGTCTATATTACGGCAAGAAACGAAAACTTATTGAAAGAAATAAAATGTGACGGATATTTTGTCTGTGACCTGTCAAACACTGATGACTTGAAGAACTTAGGAACTTTTATCGAAGATAAAGAAATTGATATTCTAATCAACAATGCAGGAGAATATATTTATAATCCAACCGAAAAAATCACATTGAATGAACTAGAACACATTTCAAAAGTAAACCTTCAAGCCCCGATTTACTTGAGTTCAAGAGCAATCCCAAACATGAAAAAGAAAAAATTTGGCAGAATTGTCAATATCGGTTCAATATCTGGCGTAATGGGAGAAGCAAACGCTCCATTATATTCGGCAACAAAAGCCGGACTAATCGGATTTGCAAAATCCGCAGGACTGGAATTGGCAGAATTTGGAATTACAGTGAACACAATTAACCCTGGGTGGGTCGATACGGAACTTGGCAATTCCTCGATTGATGATAGTGAGTTTTCAAAAGAGGAAATCCTTGATTGCATTCCGCAACGTCGTTTTGTTGAGCCAGTTGAGGTCGCAAACCTTGTCAAATATCTAATTTCACCGGAAGCAAAAGGGATTACCGGACAATCCATTAACCTCTGCGCTGGATTGTCTGTAGGGATATAGCTTTAATTTTTCTACTTTTTCAAAAAGTCTTTCCAGTACGTTCCTTCGCCTGTCGGGCTTTTATCTTTTAATGCAAAATACGCACAAGTATGAGCAGGAGTATTGGTATTTTCGGTTTTGCTACAATATTTTGAGATATTTTTAATCTCATCATCTTTGGTCACTTCTACATTTGAAGCAATTCCATTCCATAAATATCCAGTATATGGCACAACTTCATTATCTGCAGTAAATACAAAAACAAACCTATCATAACCCATTCTGTTTGGCGGTGCGATACCATTAATATCCACACAAATTTTTGGACCAAACGGATAGTTTTGATTTAGATGAGCCATAACATGGTCATCTGTCGCAAAAATTCTACCGTTAATATCCAAACTGACAAAAGATTGATCACATGGATATTGAGTAGTCACACTTCCATCAAGATTACGTTGTGTTATATTTTGACGAGCATCATATTCTCTCCAAAAGTCATAAGCCTGATTTCGTGGCTTTTCATTATACCCTTTGAAATATGACATATATTTTTTCAAAACCTCATCACTACGCCAACCACTATGCGTATATGTCATATCAACATCGTGAACAGAAGCTCCCTCATTTGTGTAAAAAAGTTTAGCTGCTTGGTTCAAATCACCGTAAGTTTTTAAGAATTGAGTTTTTAATTTTTTATTGCTGATATCAGTCAAAAGAGAAGGTATTGTCATTGAGGCAACAACACCGATTATGCCCAGTGTAATAAGCACTTCCGCAAGTGTAAACCCAAACTTTTTACGTTTATTTATAAACTTTCTCATTCTCTCAACTCCTCTTTTGCTAGTGACACTAGTTGTAATACTTGCTAGTATAGCTAACAATTCAGGAATGAACAAGGAATATTTACAAAAGTTTGCAAAAAATCTAAAACGGTTAAGACACGAAAAAGGACTTACTCAAGACGATTTGGCAACTGAGGGAATTTCTCGTTCTATGATTAGTTTGATTGAAATTGCAAGAACAGACCTTACTGTTTCAAAAGTAAAACTCATCGCCGATATTTTAAAAGTTCATCCAAAAGAATTGTTCGACTTTGATGATTAAAACTCATTTCGCACCAATTTAGACAATATATTAATAAACATTCATAAATTGTTGTTTTTAATTGAAATAAAACATGTTTATGCGATAATTACTATAGGCTAAATGTAAAATAGCGATGTACATATAAATAGAAAAAGGAAAGAAAAATGGCAAGAAAAACTCCATTAGAAAAAATTAGAAACATTGGTATTGCAGCCCACATCGATGCCGGTAAAACAACTACAACAGAACGTATTTTGTTTTACACTGGTAAAACTCACAAAATCGGTGAAACTCACGATGGTGCTGCTGTAACTGACTTTATGGAACAAGAAAAAGAACGTGGTATCACAATCCAATCTGCTGCTGTTACAGCAACTTGGAAAGGTCACCAAATCAACATCATCGACACCCCTGGACACGTTGACTTTACAATCGAAGTTGAACGTTCATTGCGTGTATTAGACGGTGTTGTTGCTGTATTCTGTGCAGTTGGTGGTGTTCAATCTCAATCTGAAACTGTATGGCGTCAAGCGAACAGATACGAAGTTCCTCGTATGGTATTCGTAAACAAAATGGATAGAACTGGTGCTGACTTCTACAGAGTTGTTGACCAAATCAAAAACAGATTAGGTGCTAACGCTGTTCCTATTCAGTTGCCAATCGGTGCTGAAGATAAATTCACAGGTCTTATCGACCTTATGACAATGAAAGCTGAAATCTACACTAACGATTTAGGTACTGATATTAAAGAAGAAGATATCCCTGCTGATATGATAGAAAAAGCTCAAGAATATCACGATGCTATGGTTGAAGCCATCGCTTCTGAAGATGATGCATTGATGGAAAAATTCTTCGAAGATCCTGATTCAATCACTATCGATGAATTGAAAGCAGTATTGAGAAAAGCAGTTTGCGAAAACAAAATCGTTCCTGTAACTTGCGGTACAGCATTCAAAAACAAAGGTGTTCAGTTATTATTGAACGCAGTTGTTGATTACATGCCATCTCCAGTTGATGTAAAAGCTATTGAAGGTGAATTAGAAGACGGTACAAAAACTGAAAGACACTCTTCTGACTCTGAACCATTCTCAGCATTGTCATTCAAAGTTATGACAGACCCATTCGTAGGTCGTTTGACATTCTTGAGAGTATATTCAGGTGTTATCACTTCAGGTTCTTACGTTTTGAACTCTACTAACGGAAAGAAAGAACGTATTTCAAGATTGGTTCGTATGTATGCTGACCAAAGAATTGAAGAATCAGAAGTTTACGCAGGTGACATCTGTGCTGCAGTTGGTTTGAAAGATACAACTACAGGTGATACATTGTGTGATGAAAAAGCACCTATCATCTTAGAAAGAATGACATTCCCAGAACCGGTTATCTCAGTTGCTATCGAACCAAAAACAAAAGCAGACCAAGATAAAATGGGTATCGCTCTTCAAAAACTTGCTGAAGAAGATCCGTCATTCAGAGTTAAATCTGACGAAGAAACAGGTCAAACAATCATTTCTGGTATGGGTGAACTTCACTTGGATATCATCGTTGACCGTATGATGAGAGAATTCAAAGTAGAAGCTAACATCGGTAAACCTCAAGTTGCTTACAGAGAAACAATCAGAGGTACTGCTGATCAAGATTCTAAATTCGCTCGTCAATCAGGTGGTAAAGGTCAATATGGTCACGTTAAAATCAGAATTTCTCCAGCAGAAGAAAATGCAGGATTTGTATTTGAAAACAAAATCGTCGGTGGTGCTATTCCGAAAGAATACATCGAACCTGCAAGAAAAGGTATGGAAGAAGCACTTGAAGGCGGTATCCTAGCAGGATTCCCTATGATTGACGTTAAAGTTGAACTTTACGATGGATCTTACCACGAAGTCGATTCATCAGAAATGGCATTCAAAATTGCTGGTTCAATGGCTATCAAAGAAGGTACAAGAAAAGCTCAACCTTGCATTCTTGAACCTATGATGAAAGTTGAAATCGAAATTCCTGATGAATTCACAGGTACAATCATCGGTGATATTTCAAGAAGACGTGGTCGTGTTGAAGGTCAAGAACCTCAAGGTAACACTGGTAACGTAATCGTTAGAGCATTGGTTCCATTGGCTAACATGTTCGGTTACGCTACAGACTTGAGATCTAACACTCAAGGTCGTGGTACATTCTCTATGGAATTCCACAACTACGAACAAGTTCCTAGAAATATCGAAGAAGAAATCATTTCTAAATCAGGTGCTGCTAAAGCATAGTTTAGAAACTAAAACTTGTAATAAAAGAAATAACCCGATTATATCAATCGGGTTATTTTTTATTATAAATATTATGTCTAAAATTTTATTCGTTCTATTTACCGCCAACGCCACCGTAAGTAAAGTCGTTTTTGATATTTGTTGACAATAATTTTTGCCAAGAATTTTCATAAGACTGAATTTCATTTAACTGGTTCTCAAGATTTTCTTTCTCCAGTTCAAGTTGAGATTCCCAAGAATTTATACTTGCCATTTCAAACTCATGCTCATTCAACAATATTTCATACTGCTCACTGTATTCTTCTGTTCCGTAGCCGTATTCATCATCATAATACAATGCAGACAACTGTTGATTAAAATTTTGTTGTTTTGCTTGAATTTGTTTTGTTGCTGACAATTGATTCATTTGAACATTTGATAATTGAGTCGAAATGTTACTTTTTTGTTGTGTGAAAAATAACAACTTTTCTTGTAAATTTGCAATAGACATAATCTTATCCTCTTCTTATTTATTTGTGCTCTTACTTATATAAAGTATTTTAGATTACATTAATTTCACAAAAGTCTTCACTTGTAACATTTGTTTACAATCGAAATAAAATTTTGGACATTGTTGACTTTTCACACAAAAATATTAAATAAAAAGTATGTTTTGGAGTGAATTATTCAATCTTCATAATAAATGCCATCACAATCACGTTCCGCTGGATAGTGATATAGGTTATTGTCCTGATTGCGGGGAACTCATTGAAAACCATTGGTATATTGCACGATGCGCTTGCTGCGGAATGAAAGAAAGAGCAACAATTCGCAACGATGAAGTAGTTCCGGAAGACGGATTTTGTCACAACTGTGGAAGCAAAGCCTACGTTATTGAAGAAATTGAAAAAATTGACTGTATCAATATAAATTACGCAATCGTTGTCAGAAAAATTGTTGAAGATGAAGTTAAAGAATACACTCAAAGTTGGCTTGATGCTATGCAAACATCAGGCTACACACCCAAACAGCTGCAACAATTCCGATAAAATCTGCCAACAACCCGACAACAAGCGCATACCGAATTTTAGAAATTCCAACTGCACCAAAATAAACCGCAAGAACATAGAAAGTAGTTTCACTGCTACCGAGCATAATTGCAGCAAGTTTTGTTGAATAAGCATCAGGACCTGCGGTATTTGCAATGTCAGAAAAAATACCTAAAGCCCCTGAACCCGACAATGAACGGACAATCATCAAAGGCAAAACATCTGATGTTATGTGGAATTTCGTCAAAATCGGAGCAAAAAGTTTTGCTAAAAGGTCAATAGCACCACTTGCCCTGAACATTGAAATTCCAACAATAATTGCGACTAAGTATGGTATAATTTTCACTGCAACTTTGAAACCGTCTTTTGCACCTTCCGTAAACTCTTCATAAACTGAAATTTTTTTAACCAATCCAACAGTTAACACTGTAATAAGAATAGCGGGTAATGCCCAAAGCGAAATAATATTTAAAAATTTAACCATTATTGTTACCGCCTTTCTTTGTCGTCAGACACTGTAATGTTTTAGCAATTACAATAGCCGAAACAAACGCAATCAAAGTAACAATAAGAGTCGGAGCAATAATTTCCGTCGGATTTTTATATCCGATACCGACCAAAACCGCAAGAACAGTCGTTGGGATAAGTTGAAATCCTGCAGTATTCATTCCCAAGAACAAACACATCGAGTTTGATGCCTGTTTTTTATCATTATTTTCCTTTTGTAATTCTTCCATCGCACGAATGCCAAAAGGCGTTGCAGCATTAGCAAGTCCAAAAGCGTTAGCCGTAAAATTCATTGCTATATCACCAATTGCAGGGGAATTTTCAGGCAATTCATTAAACAAGAATTTCGTAATCGGTTGCAATAATTTTGAAATAAATTTAATAATTCCGGATTTTTCAGCAATTCGCATCATTCCCAGCCAAAATGCCATAATTCCGATTAGTGAAAACGCTATTTTGACAGACATTTCAGCCCCGTCCATTATTGAATTAACCACATCTTGAAGTTTTCCATTTATTGCTCCGATTATAATTGATGCAACAATTAAGAAATAAAAAATATAATTCATGCACCGATTATTGCATTAAAACACAGGGGAGTCAAATATAACCGACCCAAGAATACCGTTTGCAAATTATTTTAGAATATTTATAATTAATATGAGAGGGTAAATTTTATAATGTCAAATGAGATTACATCGATAAAGGTTCGAGGAGCAAAAGTTCACAATTTAAAAAATATAGATGTTGATGTTCCATTAAACAAAATTGTCGGCATTGCAGGAGTTTCTGGCTCCGGCAAATCATCGCTTGCACTAGGTGTTTTGTATTCAGAAGGTTCAAGAAGATATTTAGAAGCTCTCTCGACATACACAAGACGAAGAATGACACAAGCAGAAAAAGCCTTGGTAGATGAAGTCTTGTACGTTCCGGCAGCACTTGCCTTACACCAAAGACCAAGTGTTCCTGGAGTTCGAAGCACATTCGGCACAGGCACTGAACTATTGAATAGTTTGCGGTTAATGTTCTCAAGACTCGCAAGCCACAGATGTCCAAACGGTCATTATGTTGAACCAAGTTTAGCCGTTGCTGCAGAACAAGAACTTGTTTGCCCTGTTTGCGGAGAACATTTTTACGCTCCATCTGCAGAAGAACTTGCTTTTAATAGTCAAGGAGCCTGTCAAACTTGTGGCGGCACAGGCATTGTTCGAACTGTTGATATATCAACCCTAGTCCCTGATGAGAATTTAACAATTGATGAAGGCGCCGTTGCCCCATGGGGAACTTTGATGTGGTCTTTAATGACTGATGTTTGCCGAGAAATGGGAGTTCGCACAGATATTCCGTTTAAAGATTTAACACCAAAAGAAAAAGATATCGTTTACAATGGACCAGCAGAGAAAAAACATATTTTTTACAAGGCAAAAAACACAAACCAAGCGGGTGAACTTGATTTCACATATTATAATGCGGTTTATACAGTCGAAAACGCCTTATCTAAAGTTAAAGACGAAAAAAGCATGAAAAGGGTTGAGAAATTTTTAAAACAAGACATTTGTCCTGATTGTAATGGTACAAGATTATCACAAACGGCACGATACCCAAAACTTATGGGAATTAGCTTAGATAAAGCCTGTCAAATGACCCTATCAGAACTAGTTGAGTGGGTAAAGCAAGTTCCGTCCTCACTACCAAAAGACATGCAACCAATGGCAGAAAGTATTTGCGACTCTTTCCAAAGCGTTGCAAAACGTTTAATGGATTTAGGATTAGGCTATTTATCACTTGATAGAGCAGCCTCAACGCTTTCAACCGGCGAACGACAAAGAATGCAACTTGCGCGCTCGGTGCGAAATCGTACAACAGGAGTTCTATACGTTCTTGATGAGCCGTCAATCGGCTTACACCCATCAAATATTGTAGGATTAAAGGGAGTTTTGCACGATTTACTTTCTGATGGTAATTCAATTATTCTAGTTGATCATGACACTCAAATTTTAAAAGAAGCAGATTACATTATTGAAATGGGACCGCAAGCAGGAATAAACGGGGGTTACGTAATTGCCCAAGGAACAGTCAAAGAGATAGAAAACAACGAAAAATCTATAATTGGCGGATTTTTATCGGGCAAATCTAAAGTTAAGATTTCAAAAACATCAAACAATGCCGATTTATTTGAATTTGGCAAAATCCATTTAGAAACTGATAAAATCCATACGGTAAAACCGTTAAAAATAGATATTCCAAAAGGAAAATTGTCAGTAGTTACAGGAGTTTCAGGCTCAGGAAAAACAACAATGGTACTCGAAAGCCTTGTGCCTGCTCTTGAACATTTAACTAACGGAGCAAAACTTCCTAAACATGTCAAAAAAATTGAAGCAGAAGGCATAGAACAAGTAAAACTCATTGATGCAACTCCAATCGGAATAAACGTACGCTCAACAGTTGCAACTTATGCAAATATTCACGATGAATTAAGAAAAATTTTCGCTAAAATTTCTAAAAATAGCGGCCTATCCTACAAATCAGGAGATTTTTCATACAATACCGGCAATTTACGCTGCCCAGTGTGTGATGGAACCGGTGTGATAAATCTGGACATTCAATTTTTACCGGACGTTGAAATTCCTTGTCCTGAGTGTGGTGGTTCTCGCTATGCAAAAAGTATCCAAAACATTAAATACAACGGCTATTCATTGCCTGAAATTATGGCAATGGACGTAAGTACAGCACTTGAAGTTTGCAAGGATATAAAAATAGTTAAGCAAAGACTGGAAGTTTTGCAGGATTTGGGTTTGGGCTATTTGACACTAGGAGAAGCAACACCTAATCTCTCGGGTGGCGAGGCTCAGCGCTTAAAACTTGCAAGCGAAATGAGAAAATCCCAATCTAGTTCTGTATTTATTTTTGATGAACCGACAATCGGACTCCACCCACTGGACGTTCAAACCTTACTCAATGTCTTTACGACACTACTTCAAAACGGCGCTACAGTAATTGTAATTGAACACGATTTAGATGTAATAAAAAATGCCGACTATATCATTGATATGGGACCAGAAGGCGGAAAAGACGGTGGTGAAATAATTTTTGCAGGACAACCAAAAGATTTAAAATCTTGCAAGATTTCAAAAACTGCACAGTTTATCTAACCCAAAAAGATTTCTGCAAATAGAATGTAAACTTTGTAAATAAATTTCTCAATATTGAAATTTTACCTAAACCAAAAACTTTATATATACAGAAGAGAGAAATTATGAACAACGCTATTGAAGAAATCAAAAGACAATATACGTATGCCGTTCAACCGGTGAAATTTTTTGAAGCTCGGAATAATCAAGCCACGCAAAAAGTTGCTTTTGATTTTCTAAACAACATCAAACCAAACGGCAGCAACCCATTCCACCCTGATGTATCAAATTCAGAGAAAGGAAACCGCCTAGATATAATGAGTTAATTATGCAAAATAATCGCAACGCATACCGCAAGGCATATAATCTGCAAGTAATGGATTACCGTTTCTATCTGTCATTGGAACAGATGCGCCTTGTTGAGGAGCACGTTCATACTTGATAGCAGCAACGCCAGCAGTCTTAGCAGGATTAGTAACTCCCGCAAATGCCGGTCTTGTCCGTTGTGTGTACTGAACACTTTGCGGATTTAGAAACGCTGATATTAAACTTTTTCCCGTTACTGGTGCCACAATTTTACTCCATTTTTCCCTTATATTATTATAAAGGATTTTGAATGTCAAAAATTGCGCTTTTTGATGCGAATATTAAGAAACATTACGGCATAATGAAATTATTTCTGTAATTTTGCCTAAATGACGGTTTATTCAAATTTAAACGCTGTGGAACATTATTAGAATGTTCTTCTTTTTTTTCTTTGAATTCCGTCAAACCAACTGCCGGTACTTCATCTTTGATAAAAATTTTTAACAATTCCATACTATACCAATCCTTCTTTTTTTTGTGTATAATATGTTTAATAGAAATTTAAGAAAAGTCAAAAAGGAGAAAAGATTATGGCAGAAAAAGTTACAAAAGAAATGAATATATTGGAAATCGCTCAAAAACACCCTGAAAGTATTGAAGTTTTCCACAGATACGGTTTAGGTTGTTTGGGTTGCGCTGCAGCAAGATTTGAAAACTTGGAAGCTGGCGCTAAAGTTCATGGCTATGACGCAGATGCAATGGTTGCTGATATCAATGCTTTGATTGAAGCAGTTGAATAGTTTTAAAACATTTCAAATTAACATACTAAAAATGACTTGATATCAAATCAAGTCATTTTTATATTCTAACAAAATTTTGCAACTAATTTGCTTGTGCATTTCTCAAAAATCCTGACATAGATGGAGGATTTGTCATTGTGCGTTTTGGAGCAGCGCTTGCAACTTGAGGTTGAGGTTCGCCTTGTTCTTGCTTAATACGATTTGCGGTCATTTTTTCGCACGCTCTGGTCAACCAAATAATTAAGCCCGGAACAAGTACGATTGTTGACAAGAAGTCAAACATACTATTACAAGTTTTTGCAGTTTCAAGCATTCCGTTACCGTTTTTGAACAATTTATAGAAATCTTTAATATCTTTACCATTTTCAGCATTTGCAGCACGCAATGCATCTTTGATTTCAGAAACAGAAGCCTCTGCATAAGATTTATTTGTATGTTTTTTAACAATATTTTCAACTGCTGCTTTAATATCTTTATCTTTTGTGAAGGCTTTTTTAATATTACCACCACTTTTTTCAATAAATTCAATAAAGCCGTTTACCTGATTTTTGTAATTTTCGATATTTGTATATTTTGAAGTCAATTCATTAGATGACAATACTTTGTGACCATCATTGCTTGGTTTTACGTAAGCAAGAATCTTCTTGAAAATATTTTTGCCATCTAGATGTTTACGATTCAATGCCAAACCAGTAACCTTTGAGAATAAATCTGTTGACAATCTAGCAACCGCTTTTGCTCCAAACAACAAAGCAGTGAACGCTGTCAAATCACGAAGCAAGATTTCACCAAAATCATATTTATCTTGAGCCTTTTTAAGTCTTGGCGGAATACAGAAACCGTATAGCAAAGTCGCCATTGCACCACCGGAAATTACCGGACCGTTCAATTCAAACATATCAGTAAAGTAACCGGAAATTTTGTTTTTGAACATACTTTGAGAGATTGAACCTAATTTTGAGGACAAACCGGTAAACGCAACATTTGCCTTTTTATCTGCATTTACTTTTGACGGGTCAGTATTTGCATCCTTGTCGTTCTTTTTACCAGCCAATGCCGGATTTTCCTTCAATCCCATATTATAAAGTTTTGGAATTTGAGTGTAGAACAAAGCAACTGTACCGAACAAGCCCAAGTTAGTCAACAATCTTGTACCCATTTTGTTTTTGGTAAATTGTTTGATTGACGCTTCGATATTTTCTGCATTGATATTATCTTTGATGAATTTTTGAGTAGTTTTGCTAGCATCATCAAAATAATTATTCAACGCACCCAATAACTCACCGATAGTACCGTTATTTTTGCCACCCTTGATTGTGGAAGTCATAAATACAGAGGTTTCATCAACAATACCGCCGATTTTATTCTTCTTCAAGTTCATGTAAGCTTCTTCAACACTTCCGCCAAGTTCTTGAATTTTTTGAGCCTTTGTCGCCTTTTTAAGGTCTTTATTAGCCATTATTTCTTCAATTTTAACTTGACGTTTTGCAAAATACTCCGCAGTTGAAGCTACTTCATCTGCGGACATTTTTTCTGCTTCCGACAAAACTCTATTTACACTGTTTTCAATAACATCAGTAAATACACTTTTGTAGAATTCTGCTTTTTGAGTTGATGCATTACCTGCTTGAACAAGTTTTGCGTTGTCAGTAACGAATTTTTCATAAGGCTTTTGGAAACTATCAAGATAGCCCAACTTAACATCATTTGCTGCGCCATAATGCTTTTTGATATACTTCATCATAAATAGCGGAATGATAAACGCACTAGGCCCTGTAATCATTTCTCTTAGCAATTCTTTTCTTGCCAAAGCCCAGTTCAATTCGTGCTTTGGTTTTCCGTCTTTATCTAAAACAACGTTGCCATTTTCGTCATGCTTTTCAGGACCGCCACGAAGCAACCCCCCACCAACACGAGGGAAAACAAAGCCCAAACCATCTTGAATGATAAATGCAGTCGCAAAACCGCCTGCTGCAATAAAGTCCATTAACCCAACTACCGGATTACAACCGGTAAAAGATACACTATCTTTTGACATAGGTGTTTTCGCAACAGGCGAATACGATTTTATCGTTTGATGTTTTTTTAACTTATTCGCATTATTATTATTTGAATCTATACTTTGTATTATTGGCGTTACTGACATTGATCCCTACTAATCTACCACTACTGTTACATGATTATTAAAAACAATTCTTAATCCTAAATTGTTAGTTTTTGAGGTAATGTTTCAAAATATTTACATATTTTTCAATGACATTTCAAAACAAGTGTAATTATTATACTTAATCATTGGAATAAATACAATAGTTATTACTACAAACATAACAAAATTTAACATTTATTAATAATTTTAATTTGACAGAGCACTATGTATCGGCTAGACTACAAACATGGAAGTAACTATTATCGGTGCCGGTCTTGCAGGTTCAGAAGCCGCATTACAACTGGCCAAAAGAGGAATTCAGGTCAAATTATATGAAATGCGCCCAACTACACAAACTGGCGCTCACACTACAGAAGACTGTGCAGAATTTGTCTGTTCAAACAGTTTAGGTTCTTACGACATCACAAATGGAAGCGGTTTGTTAAAACATGAAATGGAAGTTCTTGGCGGAGAATTGATTGAAATTGCAAAAGCGTGCCAAGTTCCAGCAGGAAACGCTTTAGCCATCGACAGACATAAATTTTCCCAAACCGTTACACAAAAAATTCTTGAAAACGAGAATATTACTCTAATAAGAGAAGAATTAACAGAAATCCCTCAAACTCCAACAATCATTGCATCAGGACCTTTAACGAGTTCAAAATTTGCAGACTCAATCAAAAAATTTACAAACAGTGAATATTTACACTTTTTTGATGCAATAGCACCAATTGTAGAAATTGATAGCATTAATTTTGACATTGCTTTTTGGGCTAGCCGTTATGATAAGGGAGAAGCCTCCTACATCAACTGTCCAATGAATAAAGAACAGTACGAAAAATTTTATAATATTTTAATCAACGCTCCTAAAATTGAAAAACACGATTTTGAAAAAGGTGCAAAATTTTTTGAAAGTTGTTTACCAATAGAAGTTTTGGCATCTCGTGGTGAAGACACCTTAAGATTTGGTCCGATGAAACCGGTCGGATTGATTGACAAACGTACAAATGAAAAGAACTACGCAGTTGTCCAGTTGCGACAAGATAATTCTGCCAAAACGCTATTTAATCTTGTCGGGTTTCAAACAAACTTAAAATGGGGAAGTCAAAAAGAACTTCTTCAATCAATCCCTGGGCTTGAAAATGTGAGTATTGTAAGATACGGAGTAATGCACAGAAACACTTTTATAAACTCTCCAACACTTCTTAATCCGACATTACAAACAAGAGTGAGAAAAGATTTATTCTTTGCCGGTCAAATCACCGGAACAGAAGGGTACACCGAATCTATCGCATCTGGACTTTTGGCAGGAATCAATATGGCTAAATTATTAAATAATGAACCACTTTTAGAGTTGCCCAAAGACACAATGCTCGGGGCTTTAACCCACTACATAACAAATCCGGAACACGAAAATTTCCAACCGATAAATTCAAACTGGGGAATTGTTCCGCCTGTAGAACTTCCTAAAAAGGAACGTAAAAATAAAAAACTCAAAGGGCAACTAATGTCTGACCGTGCAATAGAATCGCTCAAGTCCTTTTTACAAGGATAATCCTATCTACAGTTATGCATTGCTCGTGTTAAGTCAACACATTAGCATTTAACAAAAGTTCACATTTTAGAAAAGAAAGCAATTTTCGCCTTTAAAATTTCTTTATAAATACATACGGGGAATTTATAAAGAAAGGATTTATTATGGTGGGGGAAAATCTTGGAATTGCTGGAATAAGCACAACTCAAACAGGTTACACACAAAAAGTTGGCAAACTTAGGCTAATGACACCTGAAGAGAAAGCAACGTTCCTTGAACAAATAAAAAAGTTCAAACCAAATGTTGCATTTGAATATATTACAGATAAAAACGGCGAAATCAGAATGGGAAAAGTTGTCAAATACCAAAAGCCATCAATCATCGATATTGTTCAAGGAAAAGAACTAATGCCATTAGCGCAAGTTAAAAAATCTCAAGTGAAAAAATTCTTAGAAAAAATTCAAGCCTTAGGACTAGAGATTACCGAAGAAGATATCATAACAAAAAATGGCACGCTAAATCCAAACTTCAAAGTTGACAACAAAGGTAATATTTCATTCAAAAACATTAAAGACTACGTTAACGGAAAAGCGCTTAAATACTTCGAAACAGACAAAGGAGAATGGGCAGAAGAAGCATTACCTGCTATAGCTTTCAAGCCAACTATCAAGCAACCGGTGTTAAAACCATTACCATATCGCCCAGGAGAAGACGATGCGAAAGTAACACCACTTCCGTATTTTCCGGCGTTAGATAAACGCGAAATCGTACTTATGTCACAACAAAACGACTCACTAAAAACAATTGCATAAAATAAAGGAGAAAACATGGGATTTTTAACAACAGCAGCAAAAGAAGCGTATCGATTCATCAGATACGGCGCAAAATTAGGAAAAACCGCACCTAACGGAACAAAAGTTTACAAACGGTTTGGAAAAACAACCGCAATTAACAACGCAGGAAAAATAACTCGACAAACAACAAGAGTAAAAACTGCACCATTTACAACTAGAACAGAAGCCGTTGATTTCTTACCATTTGGTGAAACTAAAAAATCAACATCAATCCTTATAAGAGATGGTAATAATTTTAAATATGGTGACAGAATCTGGACAGATACAAAAGGTGAAACTCACTGGAACAGTTGGGATTGCAGTAACGAGGGAAAAATAAAAATCCTCAAAGGCGGCTTAGGTTAAGATAACAAAAATCAGGTCATAATTAATGACCTGATTTTTTGTTTGTTCAAATTGTTTGATTAGAACATTAAACCAGCTTCTCTTGCAGCTTCTGCCAATGCAGCAATTCTACCATGGTATAAAAATCCGCCACGGTCAAATACTACACATTCAATACCTGCTTTTTTCGCTTTTTGTGCAATAGCTTCACCAACAACTTTAGCAGCCTCGATGTTACCACCGTGAGCCAATTTTTCTTTCAAATCTTTGTCGTTTGAAGAAGCAGAAGCCAATGTTACATGATTATCATCATCAATCAATTGAGCATAAATGTGTTTAGTACTTCTGTAAACCGCTAATCTAGGGAATTCTGCAGTACCAGCCAATTTAACTCTGATTGATCTGTGTCTTTTTTGAACTAATGGTTTTCTTGTTTGTTGTTTAATCATTTTATTATCCTTTCATTGCCCAAACCTGCTTGAAAAACCTAATCAAGAGTTTATACGGGCATTATTTGTATTTATTCAGGCACATGCCTGTCCGCTAGGTAAATTCACAAACAAACATTTGCAAATCCACCACAAATACCGAAACAAGTTCGGCATAAGGTATTCGTAACGCTCACTTCGTTCGCTAACGACTACCTTACTTTTTACCTGCTTTACCGGCTTTACGTCTAATGTATTCGCCTTCGTATTTGATACCTTTACCTTTGTATACTTCAGGTTTACGTTTAGATCTGATTAACGCTGCAACATCACCCACTTTTTGTTTGTTAGAACCTTTAACAGTGATTTTTGTATTAGCTTCAACAGAAATTGTAATACCTTCAGGCGGAACGATATCTACAGGGTGTGAATATCCTAGTGCCATATTTAATGTTGTACCTTGCATTTGTGCTCTGTAACCAACACCGTTGATTTCAAGTTTTTTAACAAAACCTTCTTTAACACCTTGAATAGCGTTAGCAACAAGTGTTCTTGACAAGCCGTATAATGCATCTGTTTCACGAGAAGTGCCAACTTTTGACAATACAACGTGATTATCTTCTAATTTTACAGCAATTTCAGGACGAATTTCTACAACTTCAGTACCCAAAGGTCCTTTAGCGGAAACCGTTTGTCCGTCAATTTTAACCTCAATACCTTGAGGAATTTCAACCGGTTTTTTACCAATTCTTGACATTTTTAATTTCTCCTTGTGGTATATGTGCTATTTCACGGGCTTTTCTACCAATTAAACCCGAAAACTAAATAATTTACAAAATTAGTAAACGTAGCAAAGAACTTCGCCACCAACGTTTTCTTTTCTTGCTTTTCTGTCAGTCAACAAACCTTTTGGAGTTGAAACAACAGCGATACCCATACCGCCCAAAACTTTTTGCAAGTTTTTAGCTTTTGAGTAGTGTCTCAAACCAGGTTTAGAAATTCTTTCTAATTTTGTGATAACTGGTTTACCGTTTACATCATATTTCAATGAAATAACGATAACTTTGAATTGTCCTTTTTCTTGAACTTCGTAATCAGCGATAAAACCTTCTTCTTTCAAAAGTTTTGCCAATTCGATTTTCAATTTTGAAGCCGGAACTTCAACTGAAGGGTGCTTAACTGTGTTAGCATTTCTAATTCTTGTAAGCATATCAGCTATTGGATCTGTATTCATTCTTTTTCTCCTATCTTAGACCTGCACAGATTATCTGTGCGGTTTCCTTAAATACTCGTCACTTATCGGATTAATGTTGCTGAAGATTAAAAGTTCCCTTTTAGATTTCAACTTTTTCCGACAGTCTGACAACGTAAAAATACCATGAATATTCAAGAAAATCAAGTATTAGTAACGATTTATTAAATCCTTCACTTTCTCTTTATTCTTCTTCATTACGTTCTAGCATTTTCATATCGGCACAATCACCCAAAGAAACAGGAACATTTTTGAAATCTACAGAATATTTTGAAATATAAGTTGATAAATCACTCATTTTATTATCAAATTCTTCCGCATAACGTACATAGCTTGAATTTCTTGGCAACTTGATAGAATGTAACAAGCGAGAAACTATCTGGAATTTATTCAATGCTACATTTAGACTATCAACATTTTTCTGTGCATAGTCAAGCGCTCCTGCTCTACCCATTTCAAGATTTGCCATGAGTAATGCATATCTAGACTTTTCAGGCTTTTTTTCCATTTCTTTGATACTTTCATCTATTGTAAGCGAATAAATTCTTCCGGTACGTCTAAAGTTAGTATGGTTGCAGTAATTTACAACTTTGTCACGGAATTGAATCAAACGTTCTTTGTAATCCGCATCATTGTCGATATCACTTAACTTTTGAGCTTCTTTATTGAGATATCCAAACTGTTTATCAAGTGCATCAAAAATATTATAAGAACGTTTTATAATAGTTCTTGCACCATCAAAAGACAGATAACCTGTTGCAAATGTTTTCATTGCAAGTTCATTCAAACCAAGTTGGTCAATAAACAACAATGCAGTATCCAAATCATCTTGTTCAATCAATGATTTTAACATAAGAATTAAACCTTTATCTGAGCACAAGTCGATTTCATCACCAGACATCATTTTTACTTTTGTATGCTCAAGTTCTCGTTTAACCTTGTTCAAATTACCATCTTTTGCCGCATTCATTAGAAGGTTTTGTAATTTTACAAGATTTGCACTATACAACAACGATGTAACTTCCGTATCATAAGAATTTTTTACTCGTTTAAGCATTTCATTTTGCTCAGGAGTAAAATCTTTGTACGGATTGTTTGTTGGTGTAGGTTTTGCAAGTGTCATCAAATACTCTAAGTATAATTTTTCAGGAGATAGAGTTATTCTATGCTTGTTATAGAACGCAACAAATTCTGCAAAGTACAAATCAGCATCTTTTGAGTTTTGAACTTTTGCTCTAATCCATTTGTTCAATAAAACATTTGCATTCTTTTGATATTTTGGATCAACAGATTCTGTAACAAAATACTGTCTTTCAGACTTGATATTATCTGCAAAAATTCTCACATTATTTTCTCTGCTTCCACCATCTGGATTGTTTTCTAGCGGGAAGAATTCGCCTGCAATTACGCCCAACAATTGTTTATATTCTTTTACTGTCGTTTTGGCAGGTGTTGAATTGATAATATCTTTTGCTGCGAGAACAGATTCTTGAACCGTCGAATCTTCTGAAAAATCTGCATAGAATTTTACTGCAAAAGGTCCCAATTCTTGCCAATATTTTTCCGGCAATATTGCATTATCATCTAAGTTATCTAATGCTCCTTGAAGATTTCGAACATCACTGATAACTCCAAGAACTCGTTTTGTCATTGTACTATTTGCAACACTATCTTCTACTGAAAGTTTAAAGTTAATCAATGCATCAGCAATTGCCGCAGAATCTTCAGTTTCTATTTTTACATAGGCAGGGATTGTATTATATTTCCTAAACGCGTCATTTGAAATTCTATCATAGGATTTACCAATGTTTAAACTTTTCAATGCATAATAATTTGAAAGGAAGGTTTCATCAAATGATTTTTTCTTATTTTTATATGTTGCACCGGCTAGAACTCTATTCATTTTTGAATAATCGTATGCCGGTATTCTTTCAGATGTAACATAAGTATTATAATATTCAATATTGTATAGCAGTGAAAATACATTATCTTGAACATCTAAATCATTTGCTCTAAATTTTTTCAACAAGTCATAACCTGTAATATGTTTTATACCCAAAGCACGGGCAGTTATTGTTGAATTGTATTTTTGTTTAAATTTGTCAATTGGCATATCTTGAAGTTTTCTGTAAATTTGAGCAAACTCCTTGTCAGTTGCCGGATTAAACGTATCATCAATCCATTTTTCAACCGCAGGCATATTGTCACGTTTGAAATTGATATTTTCCATATCTTGTTCGGTAAAATACATATTTTTTATCAAAATATCATGGACTTTTTGAGTAATTTCATCAATTTTGTCAGAAGAAACAGTACCGTTAAGCTGTTTTGTCATCTCAAGCTTAAAACTATTTGTCATTAAATTGATTGTATTTTTCAAACTTCCGTCAAATTTTGACTTATCTATTTCGCCCAATGATTTTATCATCGAAGGGATTTGTTTTTGTTTTAATTCCAACTTATTTTCTTTTGCAAAACTATTCAATAATGAGAAAATTTCTTGAGTCGAAATATCTCTACCGCCTTTTGCAATATCAGGACTTTTTGCAAAAGAATAATCAAAATTCTTACGAGCCTCACGCTGAATAGAATTTTTAATATCTGAAATTTTCTTGGTTGATAACTTTCCTTCATAAAATCTCTTTTTATCTGGTAAGTTAGGATAAGAAGCAAATAGAGCATTTGTTTCTAACAACAATTTAACTTCATCATTATTTGACAAAGCATCATATTTTGCTTTTGTATCAATACCTTTATCAAATTTTCCACGACCTAAAATTCGTTTTTCTACATTTTCATAATTGTAATATGCAGTTTTCGGGACAATATTAATAAGATTTATTTTCTGTTTCAATTCGTCACGAGTCATATTCGCAACATCTTTTTTCAAATCTTTAAAATATCTATCTTCATCTTGTATAGCATGGTGTTTAATACTTGATGCAAAATCTCTGATACCATCAGGTTCACCTTGTACAATAACATCATTAAACATGTTGAATTTATATTCTTCACCATCAGCGCCTAACAATTTTTTATATTGTTTACTGTTTTTATCTTCAACTTTATTTTCGCCAACTGCATTCATTATTTCGTCAGCAAAAACACCGTTTCGGAAGTTGTCACCGGTAATATAACCACCGTCACCACCTGCATCTTGAGAATAATCAGTTCTCAACAAGCCGTTTTCATCACGCCATGAATTTTCGTGTTCAATTGCCCCCCACGTGTTGTCGTGGAAGATTGCATATTTTGTTTCAATACCATCTTTTGTTTTTACAGGAACTTGTTTAATATCGGCAATATATTGAGCGTGTCCTGCGTATTCACTTGTTAAAACAGAAGTTGAAGAAACTCCTGAATACGGAGAATTTAAAATTTTGGAAACGGCAACATTGCCATCTCTTTCTATGTAATACGGCTTATCTGTCATACTTTCCAATATTCTAACTTCTTGATATGAACCCAAGCCACCATGACCATCGTTAGGAAGCCAATGGCGACCAATTACAACACCAAGCTGACGGAATTGTTCTTTCAACGGTTCTTCAATAACTTTATACTGAGCGTTCAAATCCCTTGAAGTTGTTGAATACCATTGGTTAATATTTTTGCTTATGTCTTTCAAAATTTCTCTTTCATGTTTTGAAAAAGTTGTCAATTCTTTAGGTAATTCCCTCATTCTTGCCCTTGTACCATCAGGAAGATGAGAAGCATCTGTTATTGTTGCAAATTTATCTTGAAGAGCGCTCAAATCTTTTTCTGATATAATTTTGTGTTCTTGCTCAAGTTTTTTCATAATAACTTCTTTAGGAACAACAGTATTCAAAATTGTTCCATCTTCGTCTTGAACTTCCAATGCTTGTTGGAAAGCCTTTGTCAAAAATGATAACTGGTTAAATTTTTCTCCAATTTCAACAAATTTATTAAGAGTTTCCGTTATTGATGCATCTTTTGGCAATCCGTTTACTTCATTAAAATCACTAATTACAGATTTAGATTCCGGAGAATTCTCACGCAAAACTGCACCGATATTTTCCATAATACTTTTGAAATCCAACATTTGGTTTCTGCCGCCGGCTTTGTTGTACGAATAAACATAATCTTCCTCAGACGGATTATTTTCCATAATATCAATTAGTTTGTCTAATTCTTTTACAACCTGTCTTTTG
Source organism: uncultured Candidatus Melainabacteria bacterium (assembly GCA_934692625.1). GTDB lineage: Bacteria > Cyanobacteriota > Vampirovibrionia > Gastranaerophilales > Gastranaerophilaceae > Zag111. The sequence continues at coordinate 50,700 of CAKUUC010000009.1, read as the reverse complement.
TCAGGTTTCATCTTCATATTGAAAGCCATTTGTTCAAGTGTATTTTTGTCCTTGTCATCAACAATATTAGTTTTTATGGCTTTTAAATTTTTCAATAAAGTTGTCTTACGGTCATTTAGCATTACTGATTTGTATAACTCATCAAAAGTTACAGTCATTTCATGTTGCAAATTTTCTCTATTAAATTCCAAAGTTGCAATCAAATCTTCCGGAGTATTAACTTGGAAACGTTCATACAAAGTCGCTTTTACCGTAGGGTTCAATGTATCTTTGTTCAATTTTTTAATAATTTCATCTATATTATTAAAAATCATTGTTTCTCTATCAGGAAGCCCCATTTCCCTCATGGTGTCACAAGTTTTGTACATATTTTCTAAACCGAATTGAGTTTGGGTTCTGAATGCGGCTGCAGCACGATACAACTGCTTTGCATCTAAAATTTTACTTGAAACAGGTGACTGTGTTGCTTTCGTAGCTTTGGAAATATTAGTCAACAAATCAGTTATAAAATCAGCATTCTTATCTAGTAAATCGTTATTCACATAATCCAAATGAGAAACAATATAATTTTTAATTTTTTCAGTCTTAAATTTTTCCGGTTCATTTGGAATATACATAAAATTTTTCAAATCTTGTTTATCGGTTTTTGAAATGTCTTTTGATGTACTAACCGACAACGCACGCAAATCGCTCAATACTTGACGACGATTTTCTTTTGATGAAGCAGGTGCAATTTCTCCCAAAATAGAATTTAATGAATTTGAGTACTTTTGGATTTCGTTAATATTTTTGTCAAATTCATTTTTAACCTTGTTCGAATCCAATTGCATGCCTAACTTATCTTTTTTGCATTCTTTAATGAATTTTTTCGCTTTCAATAACGCTCTGTAATAGTCTTGTTCAGATTCAAGAGATTCATCAATATCCGCAATAATGTGACCATCTGTAAATGTATCAAAGAATGTTTTGTCAAAAGCAACATAATTTTGAGTTGCTTCATTTGCTCTACCTGTTGCGTCAGCAGCATTCATCCAGTTCAAAGCAGAAGCATCAAGAATTCTAAAACCTTGTTTCATTGCATAATCAAAATCAATATAAGGTTTTGCTACAGGAATTTTTTTATTACTGCCTAATTTTGAAATATCATATATCATCATGTAATCTTTATTGTCTAATTCTGACAATATAATATCTACATAATTTGCCTTATCTTCATAAGCCATTTTCTTACGGCAAATAGAAATAGCAGCACAAGAACCGACAGACATTTGGTTTACTGATTTGATATTCGGGATTTTTGACTCAGGAGTGTTGATAACCATATCATTTACCATTTCAGCCAGAACTTGCGTCTTTTTATCTGCCAATTGCGGATTTATCTTATATTTTGGACTCATAAGATAATTTAACTTTTTCATAACATACAGTTTTTGAGCCGTCGAAATTTCAGATGAAGAAATCAAATAATCAAAATTTCGATCAAAATTTCTCACATTATCATATTTTATATTTTCCAAAACATCTCTATCAACTTTTGACAAAATTGATTCTCTCAAATCTAAAATTTCACGTTCTGAAGCAGTCAACGGGTGTTGAGTATTTTTCGCCTTATCCATTTGAGCATACAACTTTTTTCGGACATTTTTAGGGGATTTTTCTATAGATTTTTCAGCAGCCTGATAAAGTTCTGCTCGCCAATCGTGATTAGGAGTTTTGCCCAAATCAATATTTGTGCCATATTTCAAATGTCTTGACACATCAAGCAAGAATTTGACATTATCTTCGCCACCCTCTTTTGAAAGATTTTCGATAGATGCAGAAATATTGCGTTGATTTATCACGTTCAAATCGTACGGATTATTTTTCTTTAATTGCTCTACATTTTTTCTATCTTGTCTTTTACCTTCAAAATTGATAAATCCAGATGTAATTGATTGTATTCTCATAGGACCCCTTTATATATTTTTTGCGCATGAAAACTCGTCAATATAAAAATTTAACAGTATAGTTACAAAATTTTACATTTCACGGCGAAGTTTCAATAACAATAATATTTTTATGAGATAAAATAAATGTATGGAAAAGAGTTTTTACGCAATCTTCAAAATATTTTTCAAAATCGGCACATTGTTGCTTGGTGGCGGCTACGTAATATTACCGCTATTGACTAGCGAACTTGTTGATAAAAGAAACTGGTTAACGGCAGACGAATTGTGTGAATATTATGCGCTAGGAGCCTCACTCCCAGGGATTATTGCAGCAAATACAGCAATTTTTACTGGCAGAAAACTATGTGGAACCAAAGGTGCAGTTGCTGCAACAATAGGAATGATAACTCCTGCATTTGTCGCAATAATATTGTTAGCATTTTTATTTAACGAACTTGTTTCAAGACCTACAATTCAGCACATATTCTGGGGGGTAGGAATTGGTGTAATTACACTACTTTTCCTAGCCGTAAAAGAAATGTGGAAAAAATCCGTTACAGACAAATTCACTCTCGGAGTGTATTTAATCTGCCTACTTGCAGCATTGTCAGGAAAAATTCCATTGCCGTTAATTATTATAACTTCTGTTCTTGTTGGAATTCTGAACGAAAAGTTCCTCGGGAATAAAGCCAAAGGAGATTGCAAATGATTTATATACAACTATTTTGGCAATTCTTTCAAATCGGAATTTTTTCATTCGGTGGCGGATACGCAACATTACCGTTTTTATACGAAATTGCAGACAAATTCCACTGGTATTCTGCTGCAGATTTAACCAATATGCTCGCAATTTCTTCAATTACCCCAGGACCTGTCGGAGTGAATGTAGCAACCTTTGCAGGATTTAACAGTGCCGGAATTTTCGGCTCATTACTAGCAACCACAGCAGTAATCTTACCGTCATTCATTATCGTAACAATAGTTTCAAAAATGTTAGAAAAATTCAAAACAAACCGATACGTCAAAGGCGCAATAAAAAGTATCAAACCCGCTGGTTGTGCATTGCTATCAGCCGTTGGCATCCGTTTGATATTCACATCAAACTTGCATTTATTTGGAACAATGTTGCTTGTTGCTCTAATTATTATGAGTTTTGTCAGAAAAAACGACCCGCTCGTATATTTAGGAATTTCCGCAATCGCAGGACTTGTTATCGGATATTTGAATTGGATTGGAGTTTAGATTTTGTGTCAGGTATTGCCTGACCTACGGTGTTTATATTTGTAAAATCAACCGATTTTTCTTGCAATAATAATTATCGGTGAATATGTCAAAACTGTCTGTTTATGGAGTTTTGAATATTTATCACAAAAAGCCTTAACCTCTTTTACTGTCCAAGTTCTGTCAGAAAGTGAATTTACTCCGGTTTTTTTCAGGTGAGCCAAAAGTTCAAGCGGTGTATTAAAATTAACCGGCTCAAAAAATTCTTCACTATATAAAATTTCAAATCCCAATTTCTTCAAAATCTCGTTCAATTCTTCTTTTGTTTTATATTGAAGTGACAAGCCTGTAATTTCAGTAATTTCTTTAAAATTTGACGGGGAAAACGTTGTGAATGCCAAAATTCCGTCTTTTTGAAGCCTAAATTTTAATATTTCAAAAATCTTTTCTTGATTTTGAAACCACTGCAAAACGGCATTAGAAAGTATCAAATCGACCTTTCGCTCAACCTTAATTTTTGCAGCATTTCCGCAAATAAAATGTGCGGTAGGAATAAATTTTGTCACGTAATTTTTGGATTTTTCAATCAAATCATTTGCATAGAAATTTTTAAATTTCAAATCTTTTGCAACACGTTTTGTCAAAAGCCCAGTACCTGTACCAATTTCCAAAACATTTTCAAAACTATCTGAAATTTTCAACAATTCAAACATCAATTTTGAGGCGGTCAAATCCTGCACAACTGCATTTTTATCATAATCCGCCATACTTTTTTCAAATTGTTTTTTTACATGTCTAAAATCTATCGGCATAGGTCAACAATTTCTTTCCATTTACTAAATTCAAAAAACGGGGAATGTCCGCTTTCTATTATTTTTATCGGCACTTCAAAATTTTTATGACTTGCAATTTGATTTTTCGGAGGAATAATTTTATCATACTCAGACACTACCGCAAAATCGTAAAATTTTTCACCATTTACACTGTTTGATTTAATAAATTCATATAAATTTTCAAGTTCGGAAACTCTATTTTCAATACTACGTTTGACAGGATTTTGGGAATATTTTTCAAATTCGGCTTCTGTTTTATAAACATTTTTGTAAAATTTTCCACCCAAACCAACGCTTGCATGTTTCAAGGTCAATTCAAACATTTTGACAGGAATTCCAAACTCGTTATCAACAGGTGTAATCGTTCCGTTTATGGCAATTTTTTTGTCAAAATTTTCAAAATATTTTCTCAAATACGCCGCGACAAATACCCCCATTGACCATGTTATCAAAAATTTTTGCTCGTATTTTTCTGAAATATTTTTAAGAATTTCGAGTTCTGAAATCTCATTATAATCATAAATAAAAAGCACATCAAAACCTTCACAACTCAAGGTTTTGAACGGTGTTTCATCAAAACTCCAACCTGCGAAAAATACTATCAAATTTGAACTGTTATTTTGACTTAGCCAACAAGATTTCATCAATTTTCTCCTTCAAAATTTTCAATTCAATTTCTTCAATCTCACAAGTCAATGACAATCTCAAACGAGAAGTTCCAACCGGCACGGTCGGAGGTCTTATCGGCAACGTAAAATAGCCATTGTGAAACAAAACATCGCACAAATCAACAGTATCTTTGTTTTCACCAATAATAACAGGGATTATATGACTTTGGCTGCCAAATTTTTTTGCGATATTTAGCATTCGTTGACGTTTTGCCAAAGTTTGCGGAAATTTGTTTTCTATAATCCATTTTGTGAATGCAACATTTATTGGCGGTAATGCGGTTGAAAAAATAAACGAACGTGATTTATTTATCAAAAAGTCAATCAAAACCCTTGAACCGACAACAAAGGCACCCATTGAGCCTGTGGCTTTGCCAAAAGTTCCAACAAGCAAATCAATATCATCAATTATGCCAAGTTCTTCCGCTACTCCCAAACCTTTTTGCCCGAAAACACCAAAAGCATGGGCTTCATCAATCACCAAATTGCAATTATATTTTTTCTTCAATTCAACAAGTTTTTTCAAATCGGCAATATCGCCATCCATTGAAAAAACGCTTTCGGTAATTATAAATGCATTTTTATAATTTTCTCGTTCTCTAATGAGTAATTTTTCAAGCGCTTCCGTATCATTATGCGGAAATCTAAAAAATTTTCCTTGAGATAATTGCATACCGTCAATTATACTTGCATGATTTAATTTGTCAGAAAAAATAACGTCACCTTTTTGATTTAATGCACTCGAAATTCCGACATTAGCGTGATATCCGCTATTATAAAGCAAAGTTGCTTCTTTATTATACAAAGTTGCCAAAAGGGTTTCCAACTCGTCATAAACCGGCAACGTTCCGGTTAGCAAACGAGCAGATGCACTGCCAAATGAATATTTATTACCGACAGTTTGCAAAAATTCTTCGGTAATCGCTTTATTATCGGCAAAATTCAAATAATTATTTGACGAAAGATTTAATAATTTTTTACCTTTATAATAGATAAATTTTTCATCTTTTCCATCAAAATTTTTCAAATTTCTAAAGTGCGAATGAGTCTTCAACTCATCTAAAATCTTTTCATAATCCTCATACATAACTACAAAATATTACAAAAACCAACCAAATTCAATAAGAAAAACTTTGCAACAAAATAGCAAAAATTTTCTTTTACAATTTTTATCTAAATATAATGAATTCATTATCAAAAATAAACTTACATTTAAAAAGCATTCCTCAGGAACTGAAAAACTCAAAATACCCGCTAACAAGGTTTAATTTATCACCGCTTGAGGGTATACAATCTGATATACCGATATTTAACGGAGTAAATTTAGATGAAGTGGGCTTTATTACCAAAAGGTTTGAAACCCTGAATCTTTTTCGCGGGTGTAATGTTTCGTGTTCGCATTGCCTAAAAAACGCCACACCACAAGAGAACAAGACTATTTTATTTGAAGATTTGACACGTTTTTTAGATGGATTTAAGAAACTCAATGAACGACTCGGATTTAATATTTTGAATGGAAATAAATACTTAAACATTATTGACGATTCGAACCCATCAGACATTCCGATAAAAGGACTATCAAGAAAACATTCCGTCACAGAAGCCATTGAGCAAATTTTTGAAAAACTAAACTTGCCGATACTTTTTGTAACTTCCGGCTGGAATAAAAATTCAAAATATGCTCAAAACACATCAATAGAACTAGCGCAATTAGCACAAAAAAATCCTAAAATGTTTGAATCAATAGACATTTCGATAAATCCATTTGCAGGAATTATGGAAAAATCAAGACTTGCATTAAAAACTGGAAATCAAGAAAATGCAGAGTTTTTCAGAAATATTTATACAAACAAAATGGCTAACGCAATTACAACATTTTTCAAATTGTTTGAAAACGGAAAATCAAAAATTATCTACAGATACGCACCAAATATACAAGGAAACGAACTCGTTAACGAAAACGCAACTCGTAAACTTTACGAAGAAATTTATGCAAAAGTGAAAAATCTTGTTGGTTCGTCAATCGAAAATGTACCATATTTAAAACCAGAAAACCTCACTCGCTTTGACAAGTCACATTTGATTGAAGCAAGCGGACGAGGGCGAAGATTTTTCACTCAAAGAACGAACTTCGCAGAACAAGAAGCGCTCATTGATGAAGCGATGAAATGGGAAAACCTGACTCCATCGCAAAAATTTGAAACACTTAGAGATTTTGCACTAAAATGTATTGATATTGATGGTAAAGTTTACGCCACCATGCCTGCAACTGGGGTAAAATCAATTTCTGCCCCGATAGAATTAACCGTTCCGACAAAAATCAGGTTAAATTATCAAAACAAAACGCCGTCACCGAATATCTTTAGCGACATTGACCTTGCGTAAGAGTTGCTTTTAGTTCTTTAAATGAACATTTGTGCACCGGAAGTTTTCGTTCATAATCTTCTGTCAACTGTTGTTTTATAAAACAATCCATAATGTCATTATATTCATTCAGCGGGCTGAACTCAGACAATGTGTGTTCTGGATATTTTGCCAAATCCAATTTACCATCAACTACTCTATCTCGAATTTTAGTAGTATTCATAAACCAGTTTTCTAACAATTCCCGATTATATTCATGCTCTTTTACAGGGTCAATATTTGGAATTTTCTCTTTGAGAGTCTTTATCGGATTTTTAATTTAGACAAAAAACTTTTCTTAGTCGGCACTTCTTGAGCTGCCAAAGCTTCCTTTTCAAAAGTATCATGTTGTTCAGGAATGTTTACGGGATTTGTATTATTTTTCCCTGAAAACAATCCCTTAAACACTACGTTATTATTATATTGTATAGGTTGAATTTTCATAGTTTTCCTATTTATTTAAGTTTAATTTTATCTAAGCCCAATTCTCGAACTTTTACCGGTGGAACAAAACCAAGTTTTAGTTTTTTAGTGTTCAATCTGTCAACCAAAATTTTCAATTTTTCTTCAATACCGAAATTTACAGAATTTGAATTTTCAACTTTTTGTACCATTTCCAAAATCGCAGCCTTGTCTTCCGGCTCAAACTTTTCAAGGTCAGAATTTCTCACGACAGTCGAAACGGTCTTTTTTAAGCCTTCGACAAAATTATGTTGTTGGTCAGGTGACAAAATGCCTTCTTTTGGTACAAATTTTTTCATTCTGTTTGCACTCAAAAGCATCATCACAGGGTCTTTCAACTCTTGCATTGTTTGAATTTCTTTACGCAACATTTTGCTATCAGCCTGACATTCGGGCGACAAATTTTTTCGCAAACTTTGAGCGGTTTGTTCATCGCCGAAAAACTCCATTACGTTATGTTCCGATGCGTTTTGAATTGCACAGGTGAATTTTGACAAAAAACCGGCAACTTGTGTACTTATTGAGTTATCAAGCGAAGGATACGAAATACTTTGAAGTAAATTTTGTCTTTCAAGCAATCGTCTTTGCTCCTGTAAGCGTCTGAGTTCCCTCAATTCGGCTTCCCTTTGTCTGTTTGATGTAAAATTTATTGTATTTGTTTGTTGTATTCTCATTTTATTTTTCTTTCTTATTTGTTATTCCCACCAACCACGAGGCTTCTGTACGGCTTTTTCATCTCTTTCATCATATTGTGTGTAAAGATATTTTTTGTACTTATCACAAAAATCACGATAAAACCACATTTCGTAAGTGTCATCTTCTCGAGAGGTGTCGTAGATTTCCCGACCTGTAGTTTTTCTGTGATAAAACGGTGATTTGAATTCAAAATCCAATTTTCTCAAAGCCTCCATAGATGCTGCCTTGATAGCCTTTTTCAAGTCTACAAAATTTAAGTCGAGGTTAGAAAGTTGTCGTTTAAAAGATTCATCACAAACTTGTTTATAAGCATCATCAAGTTCGGGATAATAAGTCAAATTTTTATCTTTCACAAGATCTAAAAGTGAAAAGTTTTCAGAATTTATAATCTTTTCCAAAATTGAAATTCCCATATCATCAACTTTATCAAAACTCAGGTCAGGTAAATTTTTCAAAATTCCAATAGCCATCTGTTTATCGTCTAAACTTGCTTCATTTAAGATAAAATCTATTGTTTTATTGGCAAAATCAGTATTGTTCAATAGCAAGCCTTTGGTATTTTTAACATCAGACATTCTCGAAATTTTCAGAATTTTATTGATATCTATTCCTTCTTTTATGAGTTTTTCAACATCTTTTGCCACATTAAATTCAGAAGGTGACATCACCGGAACAAATTTGCCATAATTAAAATTTATGGTATCTTTTGCTTCTCTTATGATAGCTAAAATATTGTCCCTAAAACTATCTTGATAAGGACTACCTCCGGCATTTAACTTTTCCACCACAGACGAGTTCATAAATGTTCGAGGTTTATGTTCCACTATAGTAATAAGCGCTCTTGGATTTGAACGTAACTGAGTCGCTATATCATAAAGTATTTTTTCTGTTTCTATACTATAGCCAAAATTTCTACCATCTGTCGGGAATTCACCTGCTTTGTTTTTTGTCAACAACAATTTTGTCAACATTTCAGGAAAATCTTCAAGCAAATCTTTCGCAATGCGAATATTTCTAATATCACTTTCATGCAAAGGAGTATTGCCATCTTTATCAACGGTTTTTATCATTTTATCCGTATAAAACTTGGCAACTTCTTCCATATCTTTATCATTTAATCTGTCTTTTAATGTAGATGCTGAATAAGATTCCATATCAGAAAATTTGACTTTTTCCGTCAATAATAGGTTTTTAAGCTTTTCAGATGAGGAAGTTTTAACAATATCATTAACTAATTCTCTAAAGAAATACATTGACCCCGGACCATAATTTCCTTCTTTCAAATGCCCGTCTGAATCAAAAGCTAACTTTACACTCTTTGCTCCACTAAGCTCTAAAGTCCCTTTTTCATTTTTTTTTATGCTCTCACCTGCTTGAACAAAAAATTCTTTAACTTGTCCAAACAAATTTGTTTTACTAGTAGTTATAAGAACTTCAAACCTATCTATACACTTATCAAAACTCCAACCTTTGTCTAATCCGAATTCATAAAACTTCTTTACCATTTTTTTATTTCCGTGAAGTCCTTGAAAATTCACGTTATTATTTGTATTTTGAATTGGTTTTATTTGCATTATATTCCATTTCCGAAAAATTAATTATTTTCTTTTTGTGATTTAAAACCTTCTAAAAGTTGTTCTGTAGTGATATTTTCTTTCTTTTTGACAGCCTTAACAATAATTTTGTCTACACAATCCGCAATTTGTCCGATAGACATGCCGTCTGCCATTTCTGCCAACTCTTTAGCCACATCATCTGTCAACGGTTCTGATAAAATCGGCAAATTAGAAAGCAACGATTTAACCAGACTTTGTCTATCTTTAACGCTCGGATTACCAACATGAATTACGGTTCCCATTCTTCTAGGGTTGCCGATAATCTCTTGGTTAACCAAATCAATATGATTTGTTGCTCCGACAAGAATTATACCATTATCAGAAGCATTATTCATCAACTCTTTATAAGTATTAACTTCTTCAATTTGATGACCATCTGCATAACGAGGGAAGAATTTTTCAGCCTCATCAAAGAACAACATAACCGGCTTTTTCATAATTTTTGATTGTAAAGCAAGTCTGTCAAAAATATCAGTCACATTCCTTGAAACGCCGTGGATATATTCATTTCCTTCTTGAGCATAATTCATCTTAAATAACGGAACACCCATTTGCCTTGCCAAAGTTTCAATCACGGTTGTTTTACCGGTACCGGCAGGACCTTCCAAGATTACACCTCCAGGAATTGCTCGACGGTTAGCGAGCAACGCCTTACGGATTTCAGGATCCCAAACATCTACAACATTGTCAGTTAATGACTGTTTTACATCTTCCATTCCGCCTAATTCATCAAGATTTTTGAAATCGTAATCCTTGTATTGATGTTGTTTCAAACCGGCTTTGTTACAAAATTCGCCCATTTGACGTTTTGTATGTTCATCAAAACAAGTTTTTATACAAGTTTCAAAATCTTCACCTGACAAAATCGCTTCACGTTTTGCATCTGTCAAAACTGAAACTATTGAAGAAATTGAACTACCTTCAAATTCTTTTTCTATTTTTTCCAAAAATTCCAAGTTACCAGAATATTTTCTGGTAAACGGAGTTTTGGAAAGATTTTTTCGAACAATATCAATAATTTCATTATGAGTAGGGTTTGAAAATTGAATCCAATTTCCCAAACGACCTCTACGTTTCAATGCAGCATCAACTCCATCAAGGTCATTTGTCGCCGCTATCAAAATATACCCCTTTGAGGAAGGATTGTTCAATTCTTGCAAAAGAGTATTCGTAACTTCTTGTTTATGACTTGCAGTTTGACCGTCACGAGCCTCACCGAGAGAATCGAATTCATCAAAGAACCACACCGACATTTCACCTGTTTTTTCGTACTTGTCATTAAGTTGCTTTGACATTTTTCTAATATTTTTGCTCACATCGTGAATGTAAGGACTTGCAATATCTGATAATTTTGTTTCGTAAAACGGTAATCCAAGTTCCCTAGCCAAAACTTTTGCTGTCAAAGTCTTACCATTACCTGCAGAACCGTAGAATATCGCACCGTCCGGAATAGCAGCACTTCCAAGTTGTTTTTTCAACTCGTCCAAATTTTCAAACGGTTGCACATACAAACGTTCTAAACTTTCTTTGACGTCGTCAAGTCCGCCCATTTGGTTCAAACTTTTCATTTCATCTTTTGATATCGGAACACGTTGAAATTCAGGAGTATCATAGATTGCTGTTTTGTTGTACACATCAATCGGAGTAATTCCATGCTCTTTAGTAAAATCGGCAAGTACCGCATCAAAAGTTTCAGGAGAAACTTTATCATAAAAATTTGACGCCGCACGTCTTGCACTGTCTTTCAACACTTTTTCAATATCAGAACACGTAAAATTATCCGTCATTTCAGCAATTTGGTCACTTATCGGAGCCAAGTCGCTAAATAAATGTTTATCTTTGAAATATTCGTCCAAATACATTTTCCGTGTATTATAATCAGGTTTAGGCAAATCAACAATCTTGTCAAAAATTCCCGCTTTGAAGAATTTTTTATTAATATTACACTTCTCATCTGCGGTAGCCAAAATCAACGCACCTTTTTTCGAACAATTTTCAACTGTCAACATAAAATTGTGCTCATCTAACGCACAATTAGCACCAGTAGTAAAGAAATTGTCAAAACCACGGATTAAAATAATCGTTTTCTGTCCTGTTGTTTTATAGTTTTTCTCGATGTCATTCAACATCGGCTTAACTTCGTTAGGATTAAACGCTTGTAATACCGGCATTTTAGTTTCGGATGACAACGCTTTCACAAATTGCGTAATATTTTCAGGCGTTTGAATAAGTATACCATTTGGAATATCAATATTATTTGCCATCAATGTCGAATTTGCAAACTTTTCCTTCATCGGTGAAATTACATTTTCCATTATTGGTACTTTTAATTCATTCATACCAATAATTTTTGAAATCCCCTTTACATCGTCCTTTTGCGATTTCAAAACAGAATAATTAGCATAACTTTCAGGAATTGCAATTTCATCCCCACTTAAAGTATTTCTATTTTGTTTTGGACTTTCTGTATTATTATTCTCTACAACTTCGTTTTGAGAACTTTGTTCATCTTCAACTTCTTCAAAAGAATTGAAATAATTTACATTATTATTTTCGGTAGAGTGCCTTGAAGCTTCAACCTGTTGAGATTGCATATTCTCTTCTTCAGGTTCTAATTGAGTTTGTTGAGGCTCAACTTCTTTCATTTGTTTTGGCTGAACAACAACAGGATTTGCCATGTACAATTTTGCAGCAGTTTCTCGTGCATCGGGATAATCTGACTTTACTTCAGCAATATCTTTTTTAGGGCTTGAAATCGCACCGTGTGAAGACAAAATCGTTTTCATTTTGTCACTGACGGCATAATCAAGCGGATATTTTCCGTTTGCCGAAAAATTTATAATTTTGTCACGGTTTGATGGCTTTGCTATAAGATAAGAAACAGCATTGATATAGTTATTCTTTACCAACACCTGAAAAATCGTTTCACCTGTTGTATTATCTACCTGATTCGGGTTTACATTGCCCTTTCTGATTTCCTTCAACAAATCAATTTCTGAAGGTATTCCATTTTGCGCTTTAAATGACGGAGCATGATTTTTATATGGTCTTAATCCTATAGGAGAAATGTACATGTTTAACCTTTCAAATATACTATTCTATTGGTTTAATACCAGTAAAAGATATTTTTTGCTAATATCCGCGATATTCAATTAACTTTTGTTACATTGAAAATCAAATATTGAACCATCTATGCAAAATATTCAGTCATACATTCTTGCAAATTTTTGTTGATATCTTTTGCCTGAGCTTTGACATTAATTGGATAGAACACATTAGGTACAAATTGTCTGATATCAAATGGAACGTTATCGTCTAAAAACAAAGTTTTATTGATTACTCCGGACCTCATCAAACTGTCAGACACAAGAAAACTATCTTCCGGTATATTTTGAATTTTTCTCAATAACTTTGCAAGATAAGTAAAAAACTTCAAATTTTTATCATTCACGTTCAATGGAGTATTACTATTTACATAAAAATTGAACTTTGTATTTTTAATCCCCATATCATTACGTCCGGTTTCTTTTGCAGAAACAATTGTAATAGAATTATCAAAAATAGGGTGTTTAATATTTGGCTTGTCAGTGGTTGAAATCATTTTTTTAAATTCTGACAAATCATTCCCCGCTTCATCGTCCTTTAACATAAGAGAAAGATAAGTTTTGTCAACATTACCTATAGCCTCTTGTGCTTCATTCATCTTTTTAACTCTTAACTTCATTCCATATATATTTGAAAAACCAGTAAAATTTACGTCCATAAATACCTCTTTTTCATACAAAAAAACAAACAAAATATTTTTTGCTATTATACATTATAAAAAATAAAAAAAGAGGCGAGTAAAGACTCACCTCTTTTTAATATTTAGATTGTCAAACGTAAGAATTACGCTTCGTCTAACGCTGCAACACCTGGAAGAACTTTACCTTCGATAAATTCCAAAGAAGCACCACCACCTGTTGAAACGTGAGTGAAATCTTCAGCCTTGCAGAATTTTTTAGCAGCAGAAACAGAATCGCCACCACCAATTACTGAAACAGCACCGTTTTTAGTTGCTTCTACGATAGCTTCCAAAACAGCTTTTGTACCGTCTGCGAATTTAGGATTTTCAAATGCGCCAACAGGTCCGTTCATCAAGATAGTTTTTGAAGATTTCAAAACATCTGCAAATGCTTTTCTTGAATCCATACCAGCATCAACGCCTTCAAATCCGTCTGGGATTTCGTTGATTTTAACGAATTTATTAGTTCCGTTACCAGAGAAATCATCAGCAACTAAAACGTCTGTAGCCATTACAAGTTTAACACCTTTTTCAGCAGCTTTCTTTTCAATAGCTTTTGCAGTATCAATTTGGTCGTCTTCGCAAATTGAGTTACCAATTTTACCGCCATTAGCCTTAACGAAAGTATAAGCCATACCACCACCGATGATTAGGTTGTCAACTTTGTCAATCAAGTTTTCTAAAACACCAATTTTAGAAGAAACTTTTGCACCACCAACTACAGCAGTAAATGGGTGAGTTGGGTTATCAAGTGCTTGAGATAAGCATCTGATTTCTTTTTCCATCAACAATCCGGCAACAGCAGGTTTCAAAACATGTGCCAATTTTGCAGTTGAAGTGTGTTTTCTGTGAGCAGCACCAAATGCATCGTTCACATAGAAATCACCAAGTTTTGCAAGTTCATTAGCAAATGTCATATCATCATCTTTAGCTTCTTCAGCCTTGTAGAATCTGATATTTTCCAACAATGCAACTTGTCCGTCTTTCAATTCTGCTAATTCTTTGTCAGCACCTTCACCAACAGGAGATTTAACAAATAATACATCTTCACCCAAAACTTTTGCCAAATATTTAGCAACCGGTTCAAGTGAAAATTCTAAGTTCCATTCACCTTTTGGTCTGCCTAAGTGAGCCATCAAGATGATTTTAGCGCCTTTATCTTTCAAAAATTTCACTGTTGGCAAAATTGCTTGAATTCTTGTGTCATCAGTAACATTTTTGTTTTCATCCAACGGAACGTTAATATCAACTCTGACTAACGCTCTTTTTCCCTTGATTTCGCCAAGGTCTTTAATTGATTTTTTCATAGTGTTCTCCTTCTTAAAAAGTACTGCATGTAAATTCTACAAAAAACATACCATCAAAACAATCCCAAAATATTATAATAATATTAAGTTGTAAATTATTGTAAAATCACAGCGCATTAACCTAAAGTTATTCCTACCTGATACCGTAAAAAATATTGACAGACTTAATATTTTCATTAAACAGAATAATGCAGAAAGGTGGCATTATGTCTATAAATAACATTTCTAACTTGGGAGCTAGTTATTCATTTTGTACCCAAAATAAATTGAGCGAAGAAACAAAACGTAAACTTCAAGCACTTGGCATTGACACAACAAATGTAACTTCAGAAGCACAAGCGCAAATGCTTATAACAGCAGCACAATCAAGACAACAAGTTCAAAAAACTGATACTCAAAACAAAGAAACAACTTGTTCAAGCGAACTTGAACTAATCACAAAAGCTAAAAATCTTGCATCAAAAATGGGAGTATCAATTTCGCAAAACTCTACAATGTCAGAAATTTTAACAAGTTTATCAAATAAAATTTCAACCCTAACTTTCCAAACAGAAAATGATAAGACAAAATCAAACGAAGTACAACAATTTCGCACAGAATTAACCGCCATTGAAAACGAATATTCAACCCTGACTCAAAGCCAAAATTCAATATTTTCTGCAATGAATATTTCTGCCAATCTCAATAAATTCATGCTCGGATTGAATTAATATTTGATTAAAACTGGACGAAAATAGAAAATTATGCTAAAATTTTGTCTGTAACAGATATGGACAGAGTTTTAGACTTTGTTGCAATGCCAAATTAAGCCGATATAGCTCAGATGGTAGAGCAACTGATTCGTAATCAGTAGGTCAGGGGTTCAATTCCCCTTATCGGCTTTTATTATTTGACTTGTCATTCTGAAAACTTAGAAAATTTGTACGAGTATTACGAGTACTTAATTTTCTTGTGATTCAGAGTCTGTTTTTCTCATTAATTTTGCATTTTTAAATTTCAATATTTTCAAAGTCATATTCTTATTATGAACGATTTTTGCTCATAAGTACACCGCCCCGCCATACCATACCATACCATACCATAAAGCAATTATATCAATGGTTTTGAAAGTTTAAAATAGTTTTTACATTTTGTAATATTACAATTTATTATTAAGATAATGAAACAAAACAGATACAATCCACCCAAATATTAGAATAACACTTTATACAATACCTGAAAAATTTAAACAAGCAGAAAAGATTGCTCAGAAAGTCTAAATATGACAATAAAAAAGACGTAAGTTGCCTTACGTCTTTTCTAAAATTCTGCATTGTCAGTACTAAATTAACCAGCGATTAATTCTTTTACTTCTGCTGCAAATACTTTTGGATCCAATTTAATTCCAGGTCCCATTGTAGTTGCTAAGTATACTGATTTTACGAATGTACCTTTTGCTGAAGCAGGTTTTGCTTTCAAGATTGCATCTGCCAATGTTGCATAGTTTTTAACAAGATCAGCTTCTGCAAATTGAATTTTACCGATAGGGCAGTGAATCATACCTTGTTTATCTGCACGGTATTCAACTTTACCTGCTTTAGCATCTTTAACTGCTTTTGCAATATCCATTGTTACAGTACCTGTTTTAGGGTTTGGCATCAAGCCTTTAGGTCCCAATACACGACCTAATTTACCTAACATAGCCATACAATCAGGTGTTGCAATCAATGTATCGAATTCAAACCAACCACCTGCAATTTTATCGATGATTTCTTCAGCACCTGCAAAATCTGCACCCGCTTCAGTTGCTTCAGTTGCTTTAGCACCTTTGGCAATAACGCAAACTCTAACTTCTTTACCCAAACCAGCCGGTAATACGACAGTTGATCTGATTTGTTGGTCTGCTTGTCTTACATCGATACCTAAACGCATGTGGCATTCAACTGTTTCGTTGAATTTAGAAACTTCTTTAGAAATTTCTTGTAATTTTTTAATTGCATCAACAGCTGTTGAAGGTTGTACAAAACCCTCCAGCATTTCCTGCATTTTTCTTTGTTTTTTAGTTATTTTTGACATTTTTTAGTTTTCCTTTCGTGGTATTAACGGACTTTCGTCCTTCCATCAATTAATCTTTTACTGTTACACCCATTGCTCTGCAAGAACCAGCAATCATTTTTACTGCTGCTTCCATAGTTGTTGCATTCAAATCGTCCATTTTAATTTTAGCGATTTCTTCTAATTGAGCTCTTGTGATTTCAGCAACTTTATCTTTGTTAGGTACAGATGAACCTTTTGATATATTTAATGCTTTTTTAATCAATACAGGAGCTGGTGGTGATTTGATAATGAATGTGAAGCTTTTATCTTCATAAACATCAATAACAACCGGAATGATGTATCCTGCTTTGTCTTGAGTTTTAGCATTGAATTGTTTACAAAAATCCATGATGTTAACACCGTGTTGACCCAATGCCGGACCAACTGGAGGTGACGGATTTGCTTTACCTGCTTCGATTTGAAGCTTGATTTTTCCTACTACTTTTTTTGCCATTTTTTTCTCCTTTTGTGGTAATAACGGTTTCTATTTCTCAATAAAAATCCTTCCACATTTTTGTACTATCTGCTTTTTAATTATAGCTTATTGATTTGTTTGTATTCCAATTCAATCGGAGTTTCACGACCGAAGATTGAAACATTTGCTCTAAGTTTAGATTTATCAGGGTAAACTTCAACGATATCTGCATCAAAGTCTGCAAACGGTCCTGAAATAATTCTAACTTTATCGCCTGCTTTAACATCAAGTTCAATTTTTTCAACTTGAGATGTAGATCTGTGAAGAATTTTCTTAATTTCACTTTCTCTGGCAGGAATAGGTTTTTTCGCTGAACCTACGAATTTTGTTACACCTGAAGTGTGTCTTACAACATACCAGCTATCTTCGTCCATAATCATTTCAACAAGAACATAGCCTGGGAAGATTTTTTCTTCTTTTTCCTGTTTTTTACCAGCCTTCATCTGAGTAACTGTTTTTTGAGGAACTTCTATTCTGAATATCTTGTCGCCCATGTTCATATATTCAATTCGTTTCTCAAGGTTCACTTTTACCTTGTTTTCGTAACCTGAATATGTGTGAACAATATACCATCTTTTTTGGTTTTTCTTGGCTTCTTTTTCCGCTTGAACAGTTTGTTCATGCGCTTGTTCTTCCAAGATATCTTCGTTTAATTCTTCTTCCATAGTTTTTTCTTTTTTAGTCATAAGCCACCTTTAGTTATATTTTTGCTTAACGTTTGGTTTTATTAAACCGGCTTGATTAAGCCGAATAATCCTTTAAAGATTAAATCCATCAAATATATCGCAACAGTAAAAACAAAGACAATTACAATAACAGAACCTGTTTCAAATATGACAGTTCTTCTTTCAGGCCAGCTGACTTTTCCCCACTCAGCCTTTACACCTTTAAAATATGTTTTTATAGCTTCTACTGCTTCATTCATTTTGACAATCCTTTATTTGAGTTAAAATCGCGCCCTGAAGGACTCGAACCCTCGACATCCGGTTTTGGAGACCGACGTTCTACCAACTGAACTAAGGACGCTCAATCAAAGTTTTGAGCACGGAAGACAGAAACAATCCGCCTTCCGTATTGCAAATTATTACTTAGTTTCCTTGTGAGCAGTAGTTTTTCTGCATCTTGGACAATATTTATTTAATTCTAATCTTTCTTTAATGTTTTTTTTGTTTTTTGTTGTTGTGTAGTTTCTTTCTTTACATTCTTCACATGCTAGAACTACCATTCTGTCATTTTTTCCTTTGATACCCATTGTTTTATTTCCTTTTGTTATTAACTTGTCTTCTATTTAAAATAGAATGTGGTAATTACACATTCTATCTTTATCGGCTTATAGTTTTATAATATATCAAAAAAAATAAATTGCAAACCAATTGTAAACAAATACTAAATTTTTGCCAATAAAAAAGCACTTTAAAAAAAGTGCTTTTGGTATATATTATTTCTTTTAATTAAGACTTATAATTCTCTGTTTGGACCAGATTGAGTAGAATAACGTGCAGAGGTGTCATTTCTCAATTTGTTCACATACAATTGACAATTCTTAACATCTTGTTGAAGTTGAGTCAAGTTACCTTCTAAGCATGCAAAAAGTCTTTCTGCATAAAGTTCAGCACCTTCACGAATTTTAACAGCTTCTTCGGTTGCTTGAAGACGGATATTTTCGCTATCTTGTTTTGCAAGATGTTTCATTTTTTCACAATCTTCCATGACTTCATTTTTAATGCGAGCACCTTCTCTTTCAAGTGCTTTTCTTTGGTCAGATTCAGACAAAATTCTGTCTGCTTCGTTTTGAGCATCTTGAACAATTCTTGCCGCTTGTTGTCTTGCTTCGTTTATCAACCTTTCCTTATCACGGAGAAGAAGTCTTGCTTCTTGAACTTCCGGAGGTAGCGCTGAATATATTCTATCAATTAAATCTTCAATTTCTCTTTTGTTTACTACAGTATATTTAAGTACGGAATAACCTTCATCTAAGGCGATTTCCAACATTTTTAGTAAATCGTAAACTCCGTTTTGTGGCATGTTAGTATCCCTTTTATCCCTTTCACATTTATGTAATTAAAGTGTGCCATGATAACGTGTAATTGTCAAATATTATTTTGGCATGCAATTACATATTTTAACATGTTTTCACTTGTCCAAAGCTTCGGCTTTTGTAATTTCTTCCGGCAAACTTTTGTAAACTTTATTGATTAAATTTTCAAATTCCTTGACACTCACAATCGCAAAATCTGCAAATTTTATTGCCTCGCCCAAACGGTGTTCAAGCTCTCGTAAACCGTCGTAGGGAGAGTTTTTTGAACTGGAAATTTCATCATTTGATTTATGGGAATTGATATCAAATTTTCGCAAAAGAGATTTCGCCTCTTGCAAATCAGTCGGTAAAGAAGAATAAAAGGTATCAATAAACTTGTAAAAACCTGTAGTCTTAACGGCTACATACCCTTTGAATATCGGTAGTGAATACCCAGACTGGAGTTGTTTTTCAAGATTTTTGATAGATTCACTGCTTTTAAACTTCATCAATAAACTCCTTTTTATCCTTGAGATACTCGTAAACCGGCTCAGGAACGAATTTTGAAATATCTCCGCCATTTGCCAAAATTTCACGGATTGTACTTGATGAAATAAAGTTGTATTTTGGTTTTGTAGTAAGGAAAACGGTTTTAATTTCCTTGCATAAAGCGCTATTTGCCTGCGACAATTGCATTTCGTACTCAAAATCTGAAACGGCACGAAGTCCACGAATCAAAACTTCCGCATTACGTTTTTTCGCATACTCAATAGTCAAACCACTGAACGCATCGACTTCAACATTCGGAATATCTTTAACACTTTGCTTGATGAGCTCAACACGTTCTTCGACGGTCAAAAACCCTGATTTTTTGATATTGTGCGCAACGGCAATGATAACTTTGTCAAAAATTTCCGATGCATTTTTCAAGATATCCAAATGTCCTTTTGTTATCGGGTCGAAACTTCCCGGATATATCGCAATTTTCATAATAATCCTCTTTTTGCTGGTTTTAATATAATGCAAAACGGCAAAAATAGCAATATAAAAGAATTGTTTAGTGAATTTCGAACGAAATTTTGAGGTTTTATGGGTATTTGTAAAGTTATGTAACAAAACAGAGCAATTTGCGCAATTTTGGCAATAAAAAATATTTTATTAATATATACAAACGATATATAAAGAAATTTATATAAAAGACTACCTTCTACTTTCTACCTACTAATCTTTTACACGAGGAATTGTAAAAAAATTCCAAGGAAGCTTCTTCTAGAAGCTTTTTTTTTGCGTTGAAATATGGGGAGTTTAATAAAGATATTGTCATACTGATAGCAGTAGCGCTAGTGACTGATTGGTGGGAATTGCAAAGCTATCGTCATACTGAAAGGCTTAAAAAAGCCTTTGAGTATGCGAAAAGTGATTTTTAGCCTATTCAGAATCTGTTATCAGGGTTCGTTTTGTAAAAAGCTGTTTTTCATTAACCCCACCCCGAAATCATAGATTTCGACCCTCCCTCAAGGGTAGGGTAAAAATTTAACCTCGTTAAACACCCGCTAATATAGTCATTGCGAGCGATTAGCGAAGCAATCCAGTATTATATTTCAACATTGAACCCATATTGCAAAACCAAACGTAGGTCACGGCACTGCCTGACATATAAAATTTACGATATTGGTACCGACTTTGCCAATGCAGGCTTTTTTATGTCGAAAAAATCAATTTAGTCAAAACAAAGTCGGAAATCTTTGAATAAAGATTTCCGACTCATCTATCAGCTATTCAGTTTTTATTTTCTTCGTCTTGTGTGGTGGTGACGAGTTGCACGGTTTTCCCATTGCATACTTGAAACACCGCTTCCGTTCATGCCGTCATATTGTTCCAAATGGTAATTTGTTGCTTCATCATTATCATCAAGTTCTAGTTGATAAAGTTCAGGGTGATTATTTCTCAAGTTACCTTGTGCATCAACCGCTTTTGTCAAGACATAGAATGGACCAGGTTTGCCATCAAGACCAGTCAACTTGACACCGTCTTTAGTAACACCTTTTGATACTTCTTCATCTGTCAATTTTCTGTACTCGAAAGTATTGATTTTGTTGTTTGTATTATCTTTGATTTGAATTGTATCAGGTGCTTGTTTATCGCCGGTAATCGCAATTTCGCCTTTTTCATCAGCAATTACGATTTGCGCTCTGCCTTTGCCTGTACCGTTGACTTCACGTTGGTCTTGAGGAACATTTCGTTTATCTAACAACTTGTGATCTCTTGCCCAACCACCAATTTTCTTAGCTACCGGTGGTGTTGGTGGTGTAGGAGGTGTTGGCGGTGTAGGAGGTGTTGGTGGTGTTGGAGGAGTAGGTGGTGTTGGTGGAGTAGGTGGCGTTGGTGGAGTGACAGGTTCTTTATAGTTATCGATTTCCTCAAGCGCCTTTTTAGTATCCTTCAAGCTTTCGTAAGCTGCCAACAATTCTTCCGTATTTGCCTTACCATTGATAGAAGCAGAGATTACAGCAGCCTTGATTGCTTTATCTCTAGTCGGATCACCTGTAATTTCCATATTTTGGATTTGAGCAACAATTTTCTTGTTGTCTTTACCTGATACAGAATTTAAGTTTTCTAATACTGTATCCACGCTGTTACCGTTGAACGCATCTTTTGATTCTGGATTTGCAATTAAGGCAGCTGTAACACCCGCAATAGCAGGAGCGGCTAACCTTCCAATTAGAGGAACCATTGAAGAAGCGGACGCAACGGCTTCAGCTACTGCAGTTGCAGTAAGACCCTTGGCAGTTGCCGCAGCTTTAGCGGTTACGCTGATTTGTTTATATACAGGGTTGCCGTTTGAATCCATAAATTTGAAGAATGCGGTTTTAGTTTGCTCATCAAATGCAACTGAATCATTTGCCGTTACGGATTTAACATCTTTAGCATAAGCAGATGCTGAATGTTTATGATTCCAAATTGTTGCAAGAGCAGTAGTAGCTGAAGTTATACCACCAGCAAGAAGTCTTTTCTTTGTGGCACTTTCATTACCAAAGCCAACAGCCTTAGCAAGACTTGCTATATCGCCTTTACTTACTTTGTATGCTTCGTCATCTCTAATCGCAGATTCAGCACTTAATGCCCTTTTCTCATCAATGTTGAATTTAAAATCTCCACCGGAGAATTGTGCCAAACCTGTTTGGAGTTTTTTAACATCAACAGAACCTTTTACATCATCATAAGCTTCTGCCAAATCACCATATTTTCTCTTTGCAGATTCTAGTGCTTCTTCACCAGCTTTGATTGCCGCAGCATCTCCACTTTTTTTAGATGCCTCTAAATCTTCTTCCATTTTGTTAATCATAGATTGAGCATGAGTTGATAATTTACGCAAAGTTTCTGCTTGTTTGTCAGTCAATCGAACAGTTTTGCCACCGTTACCTTTTGCGATAGTACTATCATCTTCTTTTTGCCCAGGTAATAATACTCGGTCAACATTATCTATTTTATCATATCGTTTTGCGTTATGTTTTGCAGCTCTTGCAATACCACGTTCACCTTTTGTAGAACTTAGGACTTTATCTTGTTCATATTTAGTGCCTAATTCTTTTAGATTTTTATATTCATCTTTTAATTCTGCTTCGATTTCACGTGCTTCGGCTCTTCGTCCTTGTTTACGTAAAGCTTTTGCTTGTTTTTGAAGGTTTTTAATCTCTTTTTTCGTATCTTTTATTTCTTTTTTAGTGGCTTTTACATCATCTTTAGTAATTGTTGAATCTGTAAACTCACTATGCGCTTTTTGTTTTGTATCATAATTACGCATTTTTTCAGCATCCTTATGATTTACCAAGCCAACTTTTGCATGCGGATTTACCGTTTCTCTTGTCAAATTAACATCAATAGGAGTCCCGTCAATAGGAATTGATTGAGCCTCTTTAGTTTTTGCTTCATCAACTTTACCTGTTGTTTTATTTTTTACAACGACTTTACCATTTTCTAACATTACAAGAGATTCAGGATATAATTGCTGAGCACGCCCCAACAATTTTTTATCCAATTGTGACAAATTTTGACCTTCACCATCTGATGAATGACCGGCTTTTGCTTGTTCTGCTTCTGCTGTGGCTTTCTTTCCAATTTCATCAGCACACATTTTCAAGTCTAAGCCATAAGCCTTTGCTGCAGATTCTTTTGCTTCTGCATCAGCATCATCTTTAGAAAAATTTACGCCTGCTTCTTTAAACGCTGCTGCGTGTTCAGTTCTGAAATTTAACAGCTGTTCTTTCGCTGCTTCTAGTGTTACTTCACCATTTTTTACTTGCGCATCTAACGCTTTCATTCTGCTTGCGTAAGCTTCATTTACGTTAGCTGCTGTGATTTGCACTCCACTCATTTTTTGTGTCCTTTCTATATTATTTTCTGCACATAACTTTATAGTTCTATAAACGTTTCTTTTACCTAAAAATTGCGTATGTTTTATATATTTTTTATATTCTAATTATATACAAACGTCGCAAAGTCTTTTCGCTGAGGAGTTTTAGGCACTTTACTTAGTGTTAAGTTTTGTTAATTTTGGTTTTGCGCGTGGCGACAAGTTTGCCATTTTCTTTCACTTTCTACAAATTTTTACGTAATACTTTATCTTTTGTTCATGTATTCGTCATTTGTATCGAAAAACTTTAACAAAATTGAATATTTTCATGTGTAAAAAGAGTAAAACGCAAGTATAGAGAGAGATTGAACCGTTTACAATTCTTCATAATAAAGAAGTAAGTGAGATTGGATTGAAAAGTTTTGTTTTGTTTTTGATAATTTTACCCCCCTTCGAAATCATAGATTTCGGTTCCCCCTCAAGGGGGGCACATTACTATGCAACTAAATTTGTTACGCACACTGCTCGTGCTGTCCGGAATGACTGGTTTGTTGGGCTGGCAGGGCTTTCGTCATTCTGAAAAGATTAAAAATCAAGCAATTTTTATTGCGTAGATTTTATCTTATTCAGAATCTGTGATAAAGAATAACACCGTCGGCATTGCAATGCCGACCTACTTTTCTTTTGTCAACCCTAACTTACTTAAGCACAAACTTCTCTACAGCCTTGACAAAGCCATCGTTTTCGACAGTATCTGTTATATAATCAGCACAGGATTTGAGTTCATCTGTCGCATTTCCCATTGCTACACCGATTCCACCCGCTTTTACCAAGTCAATATCGTTATTCTGGTCACCTATCGTCAAAACTTCATCTTCCGACAAGCCCCAATACTTACGCAAATAGTTGACTCCACATGATTTTTTCGCCTTTTCACTCCCTATTTCGCAAAAATATGGGGTAGATTTGACAATAAACAACTCCGGATAGCGCCCTTTCAACTCATTTACCCAAGACGTAACCTTCTTGGCATCATGCAAGTCTATCGCCAAAATCTTATTGACATTATCAATCTCCAAGTCATCAAACGAACACACCGTATAATCTATAAATTTATCGCTAGTGTAATATTTAATTATGTCGTTATCTTCTTCTACAAAAAGTTTGTCATCAATATACAAATTAATATGAATCTTGTTCTCTCTTGCCCATTTTATAATCGCTTTGGCATACTCTGACGGCAAATTCTCCCTATATAAAGTATTATTCGCTCTATCTTTCACCAACCCGCCCTGATATGATATTATCGGGGTGTCAAGACCCAATTCATCAGCAACATGACAAGCAGAACAATGCATTCGCCCCGTAACCAAAACAACCTTAACCCCCATACCACAAAGTTGTTTCATACATTCACGAACTTTCGGACTAAATCCGATTTTCGGACTATAAATAGTTCCGTCAATATCCGTCGCAATCATTTTTATCATTACAATACAAACTCCTTACAAAATGCTCTCATCAAGGCGCAAATCGTTTTTGCGTCATTGATTTCACCATTCTTAATCATTTCAAAAACTTCATCTAATTTATATTCAACACATTTCAAAATTTCGCCCTCGTCAGGGTGTTCTCCAACAAACTCCAAGTTCTGAGCCAAGTATAAATACAATTTCTCCGTACATATTCCGGGAGTAGTATTGATAAATCCCAAAGATTTCCAATCTTTCGCCCGATATCCTGTTTCTTCTTCCAACTCACGTTTACACGCAAAATCAGGATTCTCACCAATCTCAAGTTTGCCCGCAGGAAGTTCAACATTAACCCGTTTCAATGGATATCTGAACTGCTTGACCAGCAAAATTGTTTCTCTATCTTTCATTGCAATCACAACGACTCCACCGTTATGCACTACAACTTCTCTAAATGACCTATGTCCGTCTGCAACTTCAACGTCATCTCTTATCACGGTCATTACTTTCCCGTCATACACAACCTTTGATGACAATGTTTTCTCTTCAAAATTCATACAAAAATAATATCACATTTTGTTTAAAAATGAAATAAACTTTTAAAATCTGAAATCTCTTTCGCCCGATTTAATTTTTTCCAAGTATTTTTCGGTCATTGATTTAATTTTACTATCATCAATTGTTTGAAGTTCTTTACTTATAAGTTTTTCGCCGACTTTTTTAGTGTCAGGTTTTGCATAATCTTCCAAATATTCAGCCAATGTCATTATCGCATTCGGGTGGCAGAAGTTATGAATTTGTTGCTGTTTGCAAATTGACATAAATCTATCCCCAACACGACCTTCTCTATAACAAGCCGTACAGAAACTAGGCAAATACCCCAGTTCCATAAGCCATTTTACAACTTCATCAAGACTTCTTCTATCTGAAACATCAAACTGTGCAGTTTTCTCGTCTTCTTTTTCGACTTCCGGATTTGCATAACCGCCTACACTTGTTTTTGAACCGCCACTAATTTGAGAAACTCCAAGTTCTAAAACTCGTTTTCTACATTCAGCAGACTCTCTCGTTGAAATAATCATGCCGGTATAAGGTACCGCGATTCTAATACAAGCAACAATCTTAGCAAATGTATCGTCATCAATTCCGTTGTCAAATTCATCAGGATTGATATCATCAGCGTGTCTTATTCTCGGAACAGAAATCGTATGAGGACCAACACCATATACAGCTTCCAAATGTTCTGCATGCATTAAAAGTGCTGAAAATTCATATTTGTAAAGTTCTAAGCCAAATAAAACGCCCAAACCGACATCATCAATTCCGCCCTGCATCGCCCTGTCCATTGCTTCAGTATGATAAGCATAATTATGTTTTGGCCCTGTTGGGTGTAAGGTTTCATACGCTTTTTTATTATAAGTTTCTTGGAACAAAATATATGTACCGATTCCGGCTTCTTTCAATTTACGATAATTTTCAACCGTTGTTGCAGCAATATTGACATTCGCTCTACGAATTGCGCCATTTTTGTGATGTACAGAATAAATTGTTTTTAATGAGTCCAAAATGTACTCAATCGGGTTGTTTACAGGGTCTTCGCCAGTTTCAATCGCAAGACGTTTATGTCCCATATCTTGAAGAGCAATAACTTCTTCCCTAATCTCTTCTTGTGTCATCTTTTTACGTGGAATGTGTTTATTTTTAGCGTGATACGGGCAATAAACACAACCGTTTACGCAATAATTGGACAAATACAACGGAGCAAACAAAACTATTCGATTTCCGTAATAATCTTGTTTAATTTTCTTTGCGAGATTGAAAATTTCCTGATTTTTCTCTTCAATATCACATTCCAGCAAAACTGCCGCTTCCCTATGAGTAAGCCCTTTACCTAATTTTGCTTTATCCAAGATTCCATCAATTAGTTTAACGTTACTTTTATTATTTTTTGCAAATTCTAAACTTGCCAAAACTTCTTCATTATCTATAAATTCTTCTGCTACTGTAGATTTCGGATTGTACATAAATTAAATTCCCTTCTATTCAATAATAGAACTTTAACCTAATAAATCAACTCAAAAAATAAGTCGGTACAAAAATTTTACCGACTCATTTCAATATTTATATAAAATTTACTTTTCTAACTGCTTTTTCACCCAATTTTCAATAACTTTCAACGGTGAACGGGTAATTGCAAGTGACCAAGCAGAAACATCTTTTGTAACAATAGTTCCTGCGCCTACATTTGCTCCGTTTTCAACCGTTACAGGCGCAACCAGAACAGTATTTGAACCGATTTTGACATCATCTTTCAACACAGTTTTTGTTTTTGCTTTTGTCAAAGGATTATAATTTGCGGTAATCGTTCCTGCACCGATATTCACGTGTTCCCCGAGTTCTGAATCTCCGATATAAGAAAGGTGTCCAACATTTGTATTTGAAGAAATTTTTGATTTTTTTACTTCTACAAAATTTCCGACTTTAACATTATCACAAACCTCTACACCGCCTCTTAAATGAGCACAAGGTCCGATTTTACAAGACTTACCGATTTTATTTTTACCTTCAATATATGTTGCAGGGTAAATTATTGTATCCACTCCGATTTCTGTATCTTCGCTAATCCAAGTAGAATCAGGGTCAACAATAGTAACTCCATTCACCATATATCTTTCAAGATTACGTCTGTTCATAATTTTTGTAGCAGTAGCCAAATTCAAACGAGAATTTATACCATAAATTTCGTCACTATCATCAAGAATAAATGCATTTACCTTCAAAGCCTGTTCTTTTCCCCAAGAAATGATATCCGTCAAATAATATTCACCTTGTGCATTATTTGTTTTTAGTTGAGGAAATGCAGATTTAACCTTGCCCCAATTTAAGCAATAAATACCGGCATTAACTTCTTTTACCGCCTTTTGTTCAGGGGTGGCATCTTTTTCTTCTACAATACATTTTAACGAATTGTCAGTATCTCTAATTATTCTGCCGTAATTTGTAGGATTATCAAAAATCGTACTCATAACTGTAATATCAGAATTGCTGGATTTATGGAATTCTACAAAAGATTTCAAAGTTTCTTCTTTAATCAATGGAGTATCACCGCATAAAATCAAAACTAAACCGTCATAATTTTCTAATGTCGGACAAACCATGGAAACAGCATGCCCTGTGCCTAACTGCGGAGTTTGCAGAACTGTTTTAGCGTTTGTATAATTTGTTTTTACAAAATCTTCAACCTCTTGTGCGTGATGTCCCACAATTACAAACTGTTCAGATGCAAAATTTTTAACATTATCTAATACGTAACCTAATAATGTTTTACCCATAATTTGATGCAAAACTTTTGGTGTTGTTTCTGATTTCATTCTGGTACCTTTTCCGGCTGCCAAAATAACCGCTTTTATATCCATTTTTCTCTCCTTAAATTTTCGACTTTCACTAAAGCGATTATATCACAGAAAATTCAATATTTTTGATGAAAAATGTACAAGTCTTAAACTTCTGATTACAAAGAATTCGGTTTTAATTTCATAATATCAAAACTTGAGATAAGGAGAGTCGAACTTACACAAGACAAATAATATTCATCATTCATTGGTATAGAAAATTTTGATACAGGCGCTTGTCCCAGTTTGATTTCAGCTTCATGCAACGTCCAAAATTTATAGAACTCTCTAGCCGACGGATTTTCAATTTCAAAATTGTAATGATTCATAATACTTTTAAAATCTCTTTTTTTTATAAACTCAACATCTAAGCCAATGTCATATTTTGAAAAAGCAACTGCAACAATATTTTGAGAATGCGATACACTAAAATACAATTCTCTGCTTTTGAAAAATGGTTTATCTGAAATAATTTCAATATCCGTATTTTTGATATTATAAATCTTCATAGCAATGTTTTTAACCAAATACAGCCCGCAAAGATGTTCTAAATATTTTTCCTGAGATTTGTATTTTCGTCCATCAGAATACTTTTCTAATTCCAATAACGAAAAATGTTGTAAAAATTCAGATTTATCAATATAAAAAATTTCCACATTAACCTCTTTACAAAATAACAGTATCAACCAAAGGTTTAGCAACTTCTAATGCACTTTTAAGGACTTCCGAATTAGACCAAAAATCCGGTCTTGATACATATTTATTAACAATTTTTCTTGCATAAGAACCAATTGCAACACCATGGTATTTAATTTCACACATTTGAGCAAGTTCTGTTGTTTTACCATTTGTACCGCCGGACAAAATTAAATATACAGGCAAGTTTTCATTCTGAACAATTTCAGCAGTTGCAACCGCTTGCAAGGTTGATTTGTAATTATCATCTCCGCCACTCATAGGAAATCCGTCTGCTTGAATGATTGTTGAGTAAGGTTCACGATTTTCTATCATAGACTTAATTCGTTCAACCAAACCCTCGTCACTCAATTTTCCTCGACTTGTACAAATACTCAATAATCCGTCATAATTGTTATTAATATAATTCCATTTGCCGAATATTTCGCTTTCATCTAATCCCATTGCATGGAATTCTATACAATCTATATTTTTATCTACAATAGCAGGTAAAACTTCGCTCAAATCTTTTTCTTCAGAAGTATACGAAATTGCAGTTTTTGAACAAACTTTCCAACATTTTCCGCAACCGATACATTTTGATTTTTTCACTTTACCGTAATGTATTGCATGTTGCGGACAAATTTCTTCACAAGCACCACAATTTACACATCTATCATAATCAATAACGGCTTTTTTCACATGCGGATCATTCTTAATCCCAACACTTACACAAAGATATGCATCATAAACTTTTGCAAGATCTAACGCTTCTTTTGCAGCATCTACAACTTCTAAATTTGCAGACAAATCAAAAAATCTACAACCTGCAATTGCATAAACATAAACTAACCGTTTGATTTCTTCAACATCTTCATTACCGGCACCACATACGAATTTAAAACAGTGCCTTGTTTCCAACAAATCTTTTAACATTATTTCACCATATAATTATAAATAATTTCAGAAGCATGAACGATAAAATCTTTACCGGCTACAGAATTATGAGGTCTGTTTGCAAGAATTACAACCAAATATTTTTTACCATTTGGAGCAATTACAATACCAGCATCACCTAACATTGTTCCAATATCACCTGTTTTATGTAGAAATACAGACCCAGCACCCAATCCTGCTTGAATTAGTCGATTATTGTGAACATGTCCCATATAATTAAGAATTCTACTCCTTGATTCTTCACTCAAGAAAGAATCATTTTCGTCAATATTATACAACATTGTAGCCATTTCAATTGCAGTAGTTCTGTTTGTTCCGCCCAAATCTGGCAACCAAGTTTGAACATAAGTATTTTTCAAACCCCAATCTCTAATTGATTGATTTACATCTGTCATTGAACCGACTTTTGCCATGAGCATATTTGTTGCAGAATTGTCAGATTCGGTAATCATGTGATTTGCAAGTTCATCAATAGTATATTCTGAATTTCTTGCATTGAATTGTAAACTTCCTGAACCTTCTGAACGATAATATTCTGTCAATGGAATTTTATCATCAAGTGATATCTGTCCTGCTTCGATTGATTTGAAAACATCAATTAATACCGGTATTTTAATAATACTAGCCGTTGCATAACTCTTATCTGCATTGATATTAACAAAATTCTGAGTATCATAATCCCAAACATAAATGGCAGGTTTAATTGTCGGATACTGTTCCATTAAACCGAGTAATTCTTGTTTCAACACCGGCATATTTACATTTTCTTTTAACGGTGTCATCATTGCAGTTTTGCCGTTTGCAGAATAGTTAAACATTGGATTGTCAAAAGCCCAAGTATTTGATAAGTATTTAGTCGTAGGGAAACTAATTTCATTCAAATCAGCCGTAATTGCACTATGCGGAGTAGGTTCAAAAAACGCCTTTGTAACATGACTGAATGCATAAGGTAAAGCGGTCATTGCCATAATCACAAAGAATACAAATGCAACTAAAACTTGCACGAACTTTTTCTTTTTATTAACTTTTTTCTTTGGTCGATTTTCGTGTCTTAATGAAGCGTAACGACTAAGTTCTTCAGTTCTAACATTTTCATAAACACTGTAATTATACTTTGTGTAACTTTGATAATAATACGGATCTCCGTACACGCTATCGTAATTTCTTGCTAGTTTCGGCATGAAAACTGCTTCCTCCCCAATTTTCTTTTATTTTATACAAACTTTACGAGATGGGCAAGTTTTTTATGAACAATAGTAACATTTTGAAAAAATTAAATATATGTTCCATAATTTTTGTTAGTAATATAATAAATTTGAAGTTACCCTATAATATCAAAGGAAAGTGAAATTATGAGTTTATTAGAAGCAGGAATGATGGTTTGTTTCGGTGCAAGTTGGCCGTTTCAAGTCGTAAAAACATACAAATCAAAAGAAGTAAAAGGTAAAAGTATTCACTTTTTATGGTTAGTTGAAATCGGTTATGTACTCGGCATGTTGCACCATATTTTGTACGCTCCGGATAAAGTTATATATTTGTACCTGTTAAATTTTATCCTAGTCGGCACTGATATGATTTTGTATTACAAGTACAAAAAATTACCACATAACAAAGTTCAAAATAATGTAAAAATTCTTACTCAAAAAGAAGAAGTCGATAAAGAAGCCCTAAAAACCGCAGTGTAAAATATCGTTAATCACACTTAATTATATAAATTTGCAAAAAGTTGAGTTAATAAACCCAACTTTTTTATGCTACCATAACTTTTGTAGGGTTTTGCACAATGCAACTTCCGTCACACACAAATTAACGAAGAATTTGGACGGAAAGGAGGGCAAAACTATGGTGAATAAATTAATAATGCTACTATTAGCAATTGACATACTCATAGTAGCATTGAATTTATTAAAACCGTAGGGTGCGAAGCAGAGTCTTTAATCCGCCTAAAGTTTAAAGGCTCTCGCCCTACACTTTCATTATTTACGATATTCTATATTTTGTCAAGTGGCAGAATCTCAAAATTTGTTCCAAAATCCACTATTTATATGTTTTTTATTCAGTTAGAAATGTTATTATAACTCTGGGCATCTTGTACAAAATATAGAATATTATTTATGGAACAATTCGACATGAACCAAACACCGGCAGAAGAACCACCAAAACACAATATCTTTTCTTCTGAAACTTATGGTATCGGAAAACTGGAATTTGTGTACTAGGCATTTGTATCCCCATTGTAAACATTTTTGCAATTTTACTTTGGGGGATAGCATTTATTGTATTAGTTGCAGTTTCTGGTGGAAACGAATAAAAACATATTATAAATATTTATAATCATAAAACGAAGGTGTGGAAAATATACCTTCGTTTTTTACGATTTAATGCGAAATAATTTTTGCTTCTACACTTTTAGAACCTTCAATAGAATTATTGAACCCATTTAGGAGTTCTGCTGCGGTTTGTGCATTGTAAAATCTTCCGCTTGTTACAAGTGCCGTACATTGTAATTGTTCTAAATCATCAGAATCTTGAATATTAAACGCAATCACATCTATCGTAACATCTCTGCGAATCTTTATGAGGTTCATAACAAAAGTACAAGGACTTTCGTCACAATTTTCACCCCCATCAGTTAGCAAAATTATATGTTTTTTCCCTTTAAATCCCATAAAATCATATTTTATTGCCTGTTTTAGAGAATAGGTAATAGGTGTCATGCCGCGAGGTTTAGATTTTTGGAGAGCGAATTCAATATTTTCCGTATTATTACGTAAAATCGGCGAAACTAGGGTAGAGGCTCGGCATGCTTCCATCGGAGTAAACCCCATTTTGTGTCCGTAAATTCTCAGACCAACCCAATTGGCTGAACTTATTTTGGGTAAAATTTGTTTCATTGTATCAAGCATCAAGTCAACTTTGCGGGAACCTTCAAGAGGCTCAGACATACTGTTTGAAAAATCCAGAATAAATAAAATTCTTTCACCGGCTTCAATATCCATATTGTTGCTATATTCTTGCGGAGAATACAACCCATATTGAGCCGAAAAACCAAACGGTTCAATGATTAATAAAAAAAATATTACAAATACAAGACAAATTCTCTTCATATATGAAGAATTGCATAAACATCGCAAAACCACATCAGCAAAGGGTTTAGCCATCAAACCTATTACATTTCCTTGTAAATTTTTATTAAGAAATGTAAAAAACGCTAAATTTCCGCTGTCAATATATCGTTTATATATACAGAGCAATTAAAAAAAATAAGAAGAGGTGCAAATGGTAAATTCTATCAACAATCAAAACATTAACATCAAATTAAAAGGGACTAATGTTACGCTTAACAAAAACAATGTTAAGGCAACGCAAATTACCAAAGATACACCTCTTTTTATGAAAAAATATGATGCAAATAATGATGGCATAATCAGCGAAAAAGAAGCTAGAAAAATGCTTAGTGATTTGCAAAAAGCAGCAGGTAATAACACTCTATCTGAAAAAGAATTTGAAAAAGCAAAACTCGGCACAAAAGAAGATTTCAACAAAATTGGAACCTCTGTTGATAAAAAAGCGGGAAAAACAACCGTTAAAAACAAAGATGGCAGTGTGACAACAACAACCAGAAATGAGGACGGTTCTTTTTCTACTGTTACAACAAACGAGAAAAAGAAATTTACCGAAACAAACAATTATGATACAAACGGAAACTTGATCGGTAAACAAACCAAAAATCCAAATGGTTCCACAACAGCAAGATATACTTATGATAAAAATGGAAATATGGTAGCATTACAAGATGTCAATAGAGATAGCAAAGGTGCTATTATTAACAGATATGAAACAAAATACTCTTATGATAACGCTGGTAACAAAACTGGTATTCTTGACACCAAGTATGATGCAAAAGGTCAACCCGTATCTGTTGCAAAAATTCAAATACAAAATAATAGTGAAGGAAAACCAATCCAAACAACCAGAACAGTTACAGATTCTAAAACAGGAAAAACAACACGTCAAGATATTACAAAAAATGAATATCAAAACGGTAAATTAACAACTTCACAAACTCAGTCAAAAACTCCTGAATACACATCAATAAGCAACAAAAAATATGCAGATGATGGAAAAACTTTGTCAGGTGTAACTGAAGATGTAAAAAACAAAGACGGTTCAACAGCCCACAATGAATACAAGCTAAACAAATATGGGAAAAATGAATCTGCTCATTCCGTAATAAAAGATTCCACAGGAAAAACGATATCTGATCTAACTAAAAAGTGCACCTATGAAGCAGACGGAAAAACCATAAAACAATTTGAAGTATCAGGAACCCAAAACGGTAATCCAATAACTCAAGTTGACAAATTCAAAGATGGAAAGATTGAAAGCAGTCATCTTGTAACCTACAGGCGAGGTGGAAAAGTTGAAGAATACTATGACGGACCAAATCTTAAAAACAAACTGGGAGAAATTCCAACAAAACAAATAAAATACGAAAAAGACGGCAAAACAGTCAAAGAAATTACAGAAAACACCTTTGATAAAGATGGCGTACTAACTGGTATGGTTGTTAAAGATAAAGATGGAAAAGTTATTCAATCACACGACTTTAGCAAGGTCGACGGAAACTTTGACACCTCATTCCAAAAAGGTCGTGGTGATTGTTACTTACTTTCTGGTTTAAATTCATTGAGAGAATCTTCTGAAGGCCGAGAAGCACTAAAACAAACTATCACCACCGGTAAAAACGAAAAAGGTGAAACAACCTACACTGTACATTTCCCTGGTGCAAAAGAAGCAAGAGAAAGACTCCTTAAACAAGGGGTACCCGAAAAAGATATTGATATTAAAGAATCTTACACATACACTGAATCTGAAATCCACGAAAAAGCCAAATTAGCGGGTAAAAAATATTCAGCAGGTGATAAAGATGTATTATTACTTGAAGTTGCATACGAAAACTACAGAACAGATGCTTATAATGACATGGCAGACCTTAAAAAAGCAAATCCTAAATTAAATGATTATCAAGCACAAAAACAATTATATATCAGAGGAGTTCTCACTAATGATGCTGATAAGTTAAACAGCGGACATAGTGGGGATGCGGTTGCTTTACTAACAGGAAAAGAACCAGAAATATTCCTAGCAAAATGCAAAAAAGAAGATGTTCCAATCTGTCAAATTGATTCTGATTTAAACATGAAACCAACAGGACATGGAATAAAATTATCACCTGAACAAAACAAAAAAATGGACAACATGTTAGATAAAATGGCAAATGACTGCAAAGACGGCAAATTGGACAATTACGCAGGTAATGCAGGTATGTTAGTCGGTTCACAAAACGTCAACGGTAAAGAATTAAAAGGTGGCGGACACGCATTCTCAATTTCAAAAGTTGACGATAAAAATGTTTACTTACGCAACCCTTGGGATCCAACAAAAGAAATCGTTATGACAAGAGAAGATTTCAAGAAAACAGCCTATGAACTTGAATTAACACCTCTTAACGGCAAAACAGGCTCTGTATCTAATGAAAACGGTAACAGTAACGTAAACAACACTAATATTCCGCAAGCAGGTGGCAAATACAAAGTTCCAAAAGGTAAAGGGTATAAAACACTTCTTGCAGAAGCTCTTAGACAACAAGGAATTGACCCGACCCCTGAAAATATCAAAAAAGCAAGCGAACAATTCAAAGCAAGTAATAAAAAAGCCGTTCATACTTATAAAGGACCAAATGCTAAATTCAGAGGCAATGAATTTCTAATAAAAGATTCTGTAGTCATCATTCCAAAATTCAAAATTGACGACGAAGAACAACAATAATTAATATTTAAAAAGTTCCGCAGTTTGCGGAACTTTTCTTTTTGGTTAATTGGTTGGTTATATTTAAAGAAAGGGGTTAATTTCTCTTATTATTCTTTATTATGCGTTGAAGGTATATTTCGGAGCCATATCTTTAATTGCTGCGTCACGACCTTCTTTAGCGGCTTTCAATTCTGCCTCAACTGCTGTACCTTGTGCAGTCAAACGTTCTTTTTCTTGAGCCAATCGGTCTTCTTCGACCTTCAAATTACGAGTTTCAATTTGCATTGCCTTTTCTCGACCTTGCTCGTATAATTTTGTCATAACCCAATTTTGCATTTTCTGCATAGATTGTGCATCTTGTGTATTACCCATTTGACTTTGGTACCAAGAAATTGCTTGCGGAGCATTTTGCTGCATATACAATACAGAATTGTTATGAGCCCAAGCCAAATAGTTTAATGTTCTACCCATAGCCATACCAGGAGCACTAAGCAATTCGCCGATTGAAACACCCCCATTTGCTATCAATGATGAATACTGTTGTAATGCCTGCATCTTTTTCGTTAACTTCATCAAACGATACTCGATGTTGCTCTTTTCGTACATCAATGCATGTACTCGAGCGGTAAATGTGAAAATACCCATTTTAACCCTACCTTTTTAACCTTTTAACTAACCTTTATTTAACCTTCATATATATAAAAACATGCAAAACCGCATAATTGCATGATTTGAGCCATATATTAAGAAATCTTAACAAAAGCGATATCGGGAATAATCGTACAAACTACACTTGTAGCAAGCAATACAAAGATATAACAATTCTGAAAAGACTTGTATTGTCAAGATTTTCTATTGACAAGAATTTATAAATAAGTTAATCTACTATCATTGTAGTAGATAGAAATATGAATAGTTTTGGCGCAATGCCAATTTCAGACGAGGTGACAAATGAGAATTACAAAGATTAACTATGGGGAAAGAATTTATCAAAGAGATTTAAACAACACAAAAAACAACGAATTAAGTAACAAAAATTCGACAGTTCAAAATCAAATGGTCACCTTGCCTAATTACGGTTACGGTAGAGATTTAGTGAACAAAAAGCAAATAAATTTCACAGGTGTTAACGATATTAGAAAAGCCGCAGAAACTCTTTTGCAACAATTTCCGCTAGAAGACAGACTGGCAACGCTATTCCAATCACTAAAATTTGGTGATGTAATTGTTGTTGGTAAAGATTTTAACAAAGCGCAAGAAGCGTTGAAAAAAAGTGTCCAAAAAGTTAGTCAGGTAATTAAACGAGAAACTTTTATGAAAGAAGATTCTCTAAATCAAAACTATGCGTTTATTAAAAATGCACTTGGCGATACTGAACTTTTAAACATCAACGACAAAAAATTAACACTAATCACAGGTGGCAAAAACTACTCTTTAGACCCTGGAACCAGTTTTTATGTAGTAAACCACGACACCGTTCAAATGGGCAATGATGTTATCCACATAAAAGACAAGCCAAAACACGATTTGACGACAATGAGCAAAGTTTTTGCACAAACTTTTGATTATACAAAAGAAGTTCAAGATGAACTTGCAAAACTTAATCAAAAAACAATTTCTAAAAGAATTCAACAATCAACAAAACCGATAGGGAAAATCACCTTTGACAAAATTGGCGGACAAGATAAAGCAATTGACGAATTGAAAAAGAGTATTTTATTCCCTATAAAATATCCTGCTGCTTACGCTCCGGAAGATGTAACCCGAGGTTTTATCATACACGGACCTGCCGGCACAGGTAAAACTGCAATCTGCCGAGCACTTGCAAATGAAGCCGGTGTAAACAGTGCATATATCAGCGGAACAGCATTTCAATCAAAATGGGTTGGAGAATCAGAAGGAAATGTACGTGCATTTTTTGAAGGACTAAAAGAAAACCAACCTTCTATCGGGATTATTGATGAAATTGATGCAATAGGTAATACAAGAGGAAATGGCGACCATTACAGTGACAAATTGATTGACCAATTATTAACCTCAATCACAGATTTGTACGAAAACGGTGACAATGTTTATATCATAGGTTTGACAAACCGTTATGACACTTTAGACCCAGCCCTAAAACGTGCAGAACGTTTGAGTAAACACATATTGATGGATACTCCTGATAAAGACGGAGTAAGAAAGATATTTGACATTCATACACAAAACAAATCTCTTGACAGTGATGTAAACGTGGAAGAACTTGTTGATAAATTACACGGAATGAAAGCCGTTGGTGGAGATATTCTCTATGTCACAAAACTTGCAAGAGAAAACATGATGAATCGTCTTGGAATTTACGAAAAGATGAACGCAGGAACATTCAATGAAGATGAAATTAAAACTGCAAAATTAACACACTCTGATTTTCTAAGTGCAATAGAACAATTCAAAACTCAAAACAAAGGAAATTCAAGAGGTCAAATAGGTTTCAACCACAATAAGTAAGCTATTTAGTATTTCAAAATTCGCAGCCATTGGCACTTGTCAATGGCTTTTTATTGTATAAATTTTATATATTTACATTAAAACTTTAGTTATTATAATTGTGGTTGTAATACAGACTAGGAGGAAAGAAAAATGAATATTACCCCAATACAAATGACAAACCAAAACAATCAATCTTTTACAGGACGAATCGCCATAAAAGGGCAATGGCCTACAAAACTTGAAAACGCATTTTTAAGTTCTAAAGGGATTAAAGAACTTGCAGACGAAGGTTATAATGTCACCGGTTCATTAAGTCACAAAATCGCTGGCGAAACCGATACTGTGCATACTTACCAAGAAAAATTGTACGAATTAAAATTGAATGTACAAAAAGAAAATCCTACCATTTTGGACAGAATTAAAAACCTTATAGGTCTATCAACACACACAATCAACAAAAACCACCATTCAGAAACTACAATAAAAGAAATGTTACAAAATGTAGATGCAAAATTTTTCCACAAAAGAATAGGGAAAAAATCAGTATAAATTTAAGTATTTAGATAGCAATCAAAACACACTTTTGACGTTGGAATATGTGTGCTCAATATTGAAATTGTGCGTAAGCATAATTGTGGGATATCAAACAAGTTATGGAATTTCCATTGTTGCACAATGAATTCCACCTTGACGAGCCAAAAGTAATTTATCACCCAAGGCATTATTTTTGCCGGACAAAAAATAAATATTCTCAGGTTTGATATAATCGCTCACACTATTTTTAAATATTTCCTCAAAATTAAGTCCTATTTCTGTCTTAATTTTGTCGGTCAAACCTAACCCCTTTGCCAAACTGTCTTTATTTGTAATAAATACAACATCACCATCTTTGTTGACAGTTGCACAAGAATTTATATAATTCAAATATTGCTCTTTAAAAAATTGATACGAAGAGTCCTCGCCATCAACAATTTTATTTATACTTGCCGGAACTCGCACCGGAATATACCCTGATTTTTTCAAACAATCTTCAACTTCGTCCAAATCTGGAATACAATAAGTTTTATTATTTTTTTCATTTTCTGAAAGTAATCTTTCAATATTCTTTTTGGCAGACTTTACTCCAAACAATTCTGATACACTAATTTTCTTCTTTGATTTTGGAGTAAAGAAATGAATTAAATCGAGTGATTTTTTCATTATCAAATCATCTAACTGTTTAACACAATTTTGTAAAATTCCATTAGTTTTACTTTCATCAGCAACCAAAACAATACCATTGTTCAAAGGTCTTAAAAACAAATCAATATGGTTATCCATTTGAGGAACAACACAGACATTGTCAACTCCAAACATATTTTTTATTTCAGACTTTGCAAATTTTGCCAACTCATCTTCGCCAATCAAAAGACTATCTTTACCTTTTGTATTTTTTGAAATAAAGAAGTTTCCACCCACAATATGTGAAAAGTCACAAAGAGCTCTATAATTTGCTCTTACATGTTCCAAACGATTTTCCATATTTATAATCATACCGTCTACCGCAGGAATATCTATCGGAGATTTGACAACTTCTTTTATTTTATCAACCAATTTTAACAATTCAGTTTCTGTTGAATGAAAAGTATTATTACTCCGTGCGTTGGCTTGAACCGGTTCATTTTCCAATCCAAAAGCGAGTTTTAATGTTGCAGTCAGACTACTTTTTTTCTCAGTGTAAAAAGATGCCAATTTGTTATTTATAATAGACCAATAATCTTGTGCAAATATTTTGGCGGTGTTTTTTTCGTCTAGAAATTCATTTTTTGAAATGTTACCGGAACGTAGCATAAACACATCAAACCCGTGTTTTTCACCAATTTGTCTTAATTCTTGCGCTATCCCTTTATAATTACTTGTTAGTAAAAAACCTTTTAGCGGTCTTGCATCATAACCTTTAAATGAGGGGCTTATATTATTATTTGTTGAAATCATATTAATATATAAGCTCAAACATAAAAATTTTTGCAAAAATTTTAAAGTTTTTAAAATATTTTATCAAATTAATGCTATTAAAATTTGTAACAAAACTTTTGGAAAATGAAACTCTAACTCAGATTTTGGGTTAATTATAAATATCAGTTAAAAATACTGATTCTTGTTCATTTAGAATGGAAAGGGGCGAAGAGCCCCTTTTCTTTTAGTTTTTGTTATGTTTAAAAATATCCATAATTTTTCTTTTTTTTAATTTAAGCACTTTTGCTAAATCAACTTCATCTTGATTTTTCGCGGGCGTAAAATCAATTAATGACTTAAAATCTTCCAATGCTTTCTTCATTCTGCCTATTGTGATTACCATTCTTATATCGGTCTTGTTTTCACTGGTTTTTCTAAACCCAAGACTTTTATAATGCTCCGCAGGCGAATAAACAGAATCTTTCATTGCAACAAGAGAAACTTGTGAATAATCATCATTTTTCAAAACATGTTTAAACAACTCCATAAACATAGCTTTTCCGGCAAATGGAACTTTTTTATTCTTTTCAACAGGCCAAGTCGCAACATCAGGAACCGACACAGTGAAATATCTCGGTTGATAAGACAATATACCACAAGGCACATTATCTTTTGTAACTAAAAAGCCCGTTCCTCGATAGCGACATTCAGAAATTCCATTCTTAATAAGGAAATTCCACAAAGCATACTGGTCATCATTAAAACCATCTTGCAACTTTTTTGCATCGACAGAACGTTCAAGCTTTCCTAAAAACTCATCATCTTTTTTAGTTATTTTATATAAAGAGAGTTCTGCCGCTTTTCCGTCACGACCGACAACTTTTGCCACACCAAGCGGAATTCCGCCGAAATTAATTTTTTGATTTTGATTTGTAATTTGCATACAACAGCAAAAACCTGTAAAAATTAAATTTGCTAGTAAAAAATTTTTAAAATTCTTTTTCAACAATTGCCGGAATATGTAAAATAACCATTTGTTCCATATAATCATTATTTATAGATTTAATTTCTTTACCAATTTGGGTAATTTCTTCTTTGGTATTAAACACGTATTTTTTAGAAAATTTAAGTTCTAAAATTCCTTTCTTAGGGTGTTTTTCATATTTGCAAAGGTTATATATAAAATAAGTTTTATCATTTTGAACAATATTTTCAAGATAACTGATTATTGCAACATTTTGTTTTTTATTTTGAATAAATTTCAGCAACAACAAGTTTTCTTTACTTTCAATTTTTTTATCAGTTTCCGCTGCATATTTTAGTGGGTTTGTAATCTCAGGATAATAAGAAATTTGAATAGCACTGGTCCAATAGTCCTTATTTTCGTCACGTCTATAATATTCATTTTTCACTACAGATTTTCGATTTGAAATATCTCCGGACTTTAATGTATAAATAAAATTATTGAAATGTACGTTTTCAGCCTTGACTTTTTGCACAATTACAAATGCCATAAGAATTAAAACTAAATATATCGGGATAAGTTTTCGCATAACAACTCCAAACTAAATAAATTTAATCTGAAAAATACATCAAAAAACATACCCGATTAGGCTATTTTATGTGTTAAATTTTATAAATAAATTACTCCTTACGCAATTTTTCAACAAATTTTTCTAATCGTCCAATCGCAACTTTTAGATTTTCCAACGAATATGCATAAGAAATTCTCAAAAAGCCTTCCCCGCAAGCACCAAACGCTGTCCCAGGAACTACTGCAACTTTTTCTTCTTTCAAAAATCTTGTTGCAAATTCTTCACTTGTCATTCCAAATTCCTTGATACAAGGGAAAACATAAAAAGCACCAAATGGCTCAAAACAATCTAATTTCATTTTTTTGAAAGCATCAATAAGAAATCTTCTACGCATATTGTACGCTTGACGCATTTTCAAAACATCTTCATCACCATTTTTCAGTGCTTCAATCGCCGCATATTGACTGGTCGTAGGAGCGCACATAATCGCATATTGATGGATTTTTGTCATTTGTTTAATAATTTCTTTCGGACCGCAAGCATAACCCAATCTCCAACCGGTCATAGCATAAGCCTTTGAAAAACCATTAATCAAGATTGTACGTTCTTTCATGCCGGCAATTGAAGTAATTGAAACATGTTTGCCTGAATAAGTTAATTCCGAATAAATTTCATCAGACATTACCAAAATATCTTTTTCAATAATAATCTTTGCAATTTTCTCCAAATCCTCACGTTCCATAATTGCACCGGTAGGATTGTTTGGAAACGGCAAAATCAAAATTTTTGTTTTATCAGTAATTTTACTCAAAAGGAGTTCTGGAGTAAGCCTAAATTCATCTTCAGCCCTCAACTCTAATATCACAGGTTTAGCACCTGCCAATATTGCACAAGGTTCATACGATACGTAAGACGGTTGCGGAATAATAACCTCATCATCAGGATTAACAACCGCTCGCAAACCGATATCAATCGCTTCAGATCCACCTACAGTTACTAAAATTTCGCTATCAGAATCATATTTAACATTTTGAGAACGTTGCAAATATTTTGAAATTTCTTGTCGCAAGTCTTTCAAACCGGCATTTGATGTATAAAAAGTCTTACCCCTTTCAAAAGCATAAATCCCTTCATCTCGGATATGCCAAGGAGTGTCAAAATCTGGCTCTCCAACACCTAGAGATATTGCATCTTCCATCTCACTGACAATGTCAAAAAATTTTCTTATCCCTGAAGGTTTAATATTTACAATTTTGTCGGAAAGAAAATTTCTCATGGTGTAATTACCTCTCTTTCGTCCTTTTCTTCCCTATTCAAAATAGTTCCGTGATCCTTGTATTTTTTCAAAATAAAATGAGTCGCCGTACTCAATACAGAATCAAGAGTTGAAAGTTTATCCGTCACAAAATTGGCAATTTCTTTCAAAGATTTTTCTTCCAAAATTACTAATAAATCGTACCCGCCTGAAATCAAATATACAGCCTTAACTTCAGGATAGTTATAAATTCTTTCCGCAATATTATCGAAGCCACGACCTCTTTGCGGAGTAACCTTAACTTCAATCAATCCGGTAACTTTCTCAATACTTGTTTTTTCCCAATTTATCAATGTATGATAACCACAAATTACGCCATCTTTTTCAAGTTGCGATAATTCTTTTAAAACTTCTTCTTCACTGGTTCCGAGCAAAACCGCCAATTCACTAAAATCAATTCGGCTATTTTTCTCGATTACAGATAATAATTCATCTCTCATTGTTTTCTCCATTACTACACAAAGTATATCAAAAACAAAAAGTTTAAGCATAAAGTAAAGTTTTATCAAAAGACTTTTACTTTATTGCTTTAGCGTTGTCTAATATAAATAGGATATGGCAATGAATGTTCAAAAGATTACACACCAAAATTTCACAAATAAAATTTTAACCAATAAAAAATTGCTAAAAGGACTCGAAAAATTATCAGAACATGGCACCTCGTTTTCGGCTACAACCTCATTGCTTATGACAATCGGTGTTCGCCCTCTTATGATAAGCATGACTCCGAACGTTGAAAAAGAAAACAAGCAATATGCAATGTCAAATTCAATTTGTTCAGGTCTTATAAAATTTGCGATGCTTGAATCAATTACATTACCACTTGAACTTGCAGTAAAAAGAATTGATGACACCCCTGATAAATTTCTAAACAAAAACACAATAAAAAACTTGCAATCAGATACAAAAGCTCTCACAAATTCAAGAAGCTACCGAATGATTACGCAATTTTATAAACTCGGAACAGGACTTTTGACAGCCATACCAAAATCCGTTTTGACAGTTGCATTAATTCCGGTAATTATGGACTTACTTAACAAAAAAACACCGGTAGAAAAGAAAAACAAACCGCAATTTCAAAACAATTTTGATATTCAAAAAGAGAAAAATGTATTTTTTACAGGTCATTTTGTAGATAAAATAGCCAAAGGAGTTGCTAAAGGAATTAACAATCCAAAAGTTCAAAATATTGCAAAGAAATATGAGAAAAATGACAAAGATATCGCTAAACATTTAACAGCAGCAACAGATATTTTATTAACCGCAACCAATTGCCACCAAACCGCAACAAGTAAGCGAATAAAAGAAAATAGAAAAAAAGCACTTATATATAACAATATTATTTCTACAGGAGTTACATTGATTGGCGGCTATGGGGTTGATAAGTTAATGAAAAAGAAAACCGGAAAATTTATAGAAAAATTCAAACAGTTGAATGCCGCAGACCCAAAAGTTTTGAAATATATT
Source organism: uncultured Candidatus Melainabacteria bacterium (assembly GCA_934692625.1). Taxonomy (GTDB): domain Bacteria; phylum Cyanobacteriota; class Vampirovibrionia; order Gastranaerophilales; family Gastranaerophilaceae; genus Zag111. The sequence continues at coordinate 5,826 of CAKUUC010000009.1, read as the reverse complement.
GAAGGGATAAATATATTAAGACCAACATTAATTTTCGCATCAATATACTACGGAATATTGCCAATATTTTCAACGTATTTGTCCGAAAAAATCGACAAACACACAAAATAGATTTGCAAAATAAAAGTTTTATGCTACAATCTTGAAGAGAGATAACACTAATCGTTGGTAAAAACTCTAAAAGAGATTGAGAAAAAAGGTTAGTGGAATTTCGTAAAAGACAAGTCGTCACGGGCCTGTGGCGCAGCGGTAGCGCAGAGGACTCATAATCCTTTGGTCGTGGGTTCGAATCCCTCCGGGCCCAAATATAAAACAACAAGAACAATTAAAATCAGAGCCTAAGGGCTCTTTTTTAATGCTTTTGATACATTTATCTTTTGAAGAAATTATTGCTGACTTGAATTCAGCGAATCCAACTTCCGCAATCTCTTTTTTAGCAAGTTTTACGAGGTTAAATAACCTTATAGTTTAAACAATGTTCTATATTTTCTGCTGGTAAGTACATCATACCTGTTAAAAATGGTGAATTTTCTCGTTTACCTCCATTCACAATCCATTCTTCTAACTGTTTATTCATTTTTTGGTCTTTAAATCGGAAACCTAATTTATAATAAAATCCGGCCGGTGATGTTTTGCCATCAATACAACAAGCATCTAATGTTACTCGTCCTGCGGTTTTAGGATCATTAACACTTTTTCTTACTACGGATTGAACAGAATTTGTGCCACTTCCTTTTCCATTACTCCATAATTTATCAATATGATAATGTGGCAAAATAGATTGAGTTTCTTCCCAACTATCGGGAAATGTTTTTGTTTGTCCTTTATATGGGCCAAATTTATATGTTACAGTATGTGCTTTGATAAATTCTCTTGATTTTGACACATAATTATCTGGAAGTGTTCCAAAAACTAAAGAGCCACCTTCTTCAAAATGTTGAGTAATAGGCGCAAATTTAACAGCTTCATTTTTTTCTGTAACCCTAAATAAGCTATCTTTGACTTTTTTAATTTTATATTTGTCAGATGTGAAAGCTTTTGTATCAAATATTACTTCGTAATTATTTTCTTGAAAACCTTTAAGTGGTTTCTTTAAATCAAACTCAACAATAGCACTATTTTTGCCTACTGCAAATGATTTAGCATAGTTTTTGTTAATTTCGGGTGTTACTGAGGTAAATCCTGAGTTTTGAAAAATAAGTTTTTCTGCAGTTTTTTCATCCGGACAATTTTGTATCCCTCGATAAAACTTTCCAGTTTTAGGGATTGATTCTCGAATTCCTTGTTTTAAGCAACTAACAAGTTTATTATTTTGTTCTGAAAGAGGAACCCCTTCTCGTAAATAATAATTTATGTATGGGCTTTTCGCATATTCTCTATATGCTGAACTAATTTCTTCTGGTTTGTACTTTAAAGATTGTGCAAAATTCGCATTATATTTTAATCCGCTAACATTTACTCTGCTAATCGGTTTTACTTCTAAAACAGAAGATTTTCCTGCAAATCGTAAATATTCATAGATTTTTGGTGTAACTTTTCCAATTATTCCCATTTATTCTCCTATATAATATATAAAACAATTTGTATTAAAAAATTGCTTGCTTATTACAAAACTATACTTGAAACATTATTTCAGAAAAATTGCAACTTTCTAACGTACTCAAAAGCCAATTATACTAAACAATTTTAAGAGTTTGGAGTGTTAAACCGTATGTGAAGTTCCACCATTTAAAACAACTAGAACAATTAAAATCAGAGCCTACGGGCTCTTTTTTAATGCTTTCGATACATTCACCCTTTGAAGAAATTATTGCTGACTTGAATTCAGCGAACCCAACTTCCGCAATCTCTTTTTAATGAGAAAATATCCATTGTTAAATTTTTTGAAAGGGGCAATATATTACATGTTGAGTTGAATATATTCTAAAATAATAATTTTTTCTTATATGCAATTTTATTGAGTTTGGTAAAATAGATTTTAGGAAATCTATTTTCGAAGTTTTTTTAGGAGTAATAGGTGCAGTATATCTGTATTTATAATCTATTTAGGTTATAATAATAGTAGTTGTTATGAGAAAGCTGAAAACAGAACGAAATAAAAGTAAAATATTACTATATTCCGCCATCTTATTACTCCTGTTAAGTGGTAATAATTTTGCTATTGCAAAAGATGTTACAGTGTCGTCAAAGGAGGAGTTGCTAAAAGAGATAAAAAATGCGACTGAGCCTACTAAAATACTGTTTGCAAAAGATATTGATATTTCGGAATCGAAGGTTATTCCTGTTGGTACTAATGCAATTGAAATTGATGGTGAGGGGAATAGTCTAAAAAATGAAAAAGATTCAAGATTTACATTTGTCGATAATTCAAGTTTAACTCTCAAAAACATGAAATATACTGGGAAAAATTCTAGTATAAATGTTAATAATGCAAATACAACTATATCATTGGAAAATATTGATATTAGCGGTAGAACAACATCTGCCTATCCAAATGGGTCTGTTTTGTTTTTACAAGATTGTGATACAACTTTGAATAAGGTTAGTGTTTCTTCAAGCAGCGTAAATACTACTAAAAATATTTCTGGAGGAACGATATATATTCAAACGGCAAAATCAAAAGGAGTTATAACAGATTTAATTGAGAACGAAATGACATCAGTAGGAAATGTTTATGGAGGTTTGATTTACAATAGAAGAACACTAACACCTATTGGCGAATTGAATTTGAACGGTGATGTAAATAAAAATAAAATTACCGCAAAAGCTGTTGTTTACGGCGGAATTTTAAATAATGAGAATAGCAGTGTTCAATCAATAAATTGGAATGAAGTAAAAAATAATACTATAACTGCTACTAATAATTCGGTTATAGGTGGGTTTATTTACAACAAACTTGGAAAAATTGATAATTTGCATATTGGTTCTTTTTCCAATAATGAAATTAATTCAAATTTAAAAATTGATGGTGGGCTAATATACAATGAAAGCGGAACGGTTAATGGCGAGCTTAAAATTGGGCAAATAATAGGAAACACTATAAAAGCAAAAACCGATATAAATGGATTGATTACAAATGTTGCAGGGAACATTAATTCGATTTCAATAGATTCTGTTTCAAATAACAAATTTGAGATGAATTTTTTGCGTGGCGGAGTAATAAATCTTCAAGGTGCAAAAGTCAATGACATAAATATTGGGGAAATTAATAATAACACCATTATTGGAATTAATGATAACACTATTATTGGTCGTGAAACTTCTACTTCTACCGGTTTTGTATTGTATTTAAGAGAGTTACCGAATGATTCAACAATCGCATCTAATATAGGCAAGCTTACAGTAAGACAAATTCATGGAAACACTATAAATGCAACGAATATAACTTCGTTATTATTTCGTTCGGCATTAGTTCCTGTAGAAAATGCTACTGTTATTTCGAAAAACGGTGATGTAACTGTTGATGAAATTAGTAATAATAATTTAGTTGCTGTCGATTGTAGTGATAATGCGCGTGGCGGAATTATTTATAATTTTCTTCATGGTGGTATAAAAACAATAAACACTACGGTTAGTATTGGAGATATAAATTTAAAACAAGTTTCTAATAACCGTTTGGAAAGTAATATTTCACAGAGTACTATTGAAGATACAAGGGCTCAGAGTGACAGGCATGCATCCGGAACAATCATTGCAAATTCAATCCAATCATGTCAAGGTTCTGCTATTATAAAAAGCATAAATGGTGAATATGTCGGCAATTCCCTGTTCTCAAATTCAAAAGTAGTGGATGCAAGTGGTGGTGTAATTTCCAATTCTATCAATGGTCAAGGAAATGCTTTTGTCGGGATTGGTTATACACTTGATGAAAATAATAATAGAATTCCTGTTGAAGATGCAATTTTAGGAACTTATAAAAATAACTATGTTCAATCAGCAGTGCTTGTTGCAAATGGTGGTGTTATTGCAAACTATGTTGAGAGTTCAAAAGATAACGATATTGCTCAAATTGGAAATATAAAAGCTTACTTTAGCGGAAACTATGTTTTGTCGAATAGAAATAGTGCTTACGGTGGAGCAATATCAAATTTTTATATGAAATCTGATAGTTATTATAAAAACGCAATTATTGACTCAATAAACAGCACATTTGAGAATAATTATGCCAAAACAGAATCGACAGATTCAACAAAGGGAGCGTATGGCGGAGCTATTAGTAATATTGCGATTATTAAGGCGATAAATAATTCTGTTTTCAAAAACAATTATGCAATATCTGATGGCGGAAGCAATGCATCAGGCGGTGCTATATATACCATGCAAGATTTAACGATTAATGCAAATAATAGCGGTTCGACTGAATTCACAGGCAACTATGTTTCAACTGACGGTGGAGCAACAAAGAATTATGAAGCAATTAATGTTGGTACACCAGGCAAAACTCTTACATTAAATGCAACGACAAGTGGTACAATATTATTAAATGATTATATTAATGGTGTAAACGGTTATAATGTGCTATTGACCGGAGATTCCACAGGTACAATTAAACTTTTTGATAAGGCTGATATTAAAGGTGGAGCAAATGTTACAGTTGACGGGAATGTTGTTATTGATACGGCAGATGGAATAATTCAAAATTTCTCTGAATTTAATTCGCTAAATTCCGGTGCAAGTGCAAAATATAATATTGATTTAGATTTATCAAAAACAAGTGGAGATAAATTAGATTACGCAATAGGCGATAAAATAGCAGACGGATTTACGACAAAAGCCTCTTCAAGCGGTTTTATAACCCTTGACAGTTTGAATTTTGCAGATAATTCTTTTAATGATATTTTGGATAAAAATCTAAAAATCCAAATAATTCAAAACAATGATAATACTGATAACTTACAACTTACATTGAGCAACAAATTAGCATCAACTGCAGGAAAAATAACACAAATTGTTTCGACCAAAACTAACCCTCTAACACCGACAGCAAATTATAAAGATTTATTTGGCGATATCACAACAACAAAAGATATTTATGGAACATTAGGGCTGGGCAAAACGAATACAACAAATGACAGTCTTAATATAAAGGTTACCAAAATTGATACAAGTACTGTCGCAACAATAGCAGATGCCTTGGTTGCATTGACTAATACCGAACTAAAAGATTCTAACGGCAATATTTTAGATAAAACATTTAATCTTTTGGACGAAGATTCTCTCGGCAACAAAACTCCGGCAAACTATAAAGTTTCAGATAGTCTTGGTTCAATATACAAAAACCTAAACATTGTTGGGGCAACAAAAACAGACTCTTTGGGAAAACTTATTTTATCTGAATTAGATTTAGATGGAAAAACTTCTTTTGTTGTGAATTCAGGATCTACTTTAAACATTTCTGACATAAAACTCACAGGAAACGAAACTGTTATTACAAACAATAATGGTAATTTAAATTTTACAAATAACAATATTATTGATGGTAAAATTTCCGGAACAACAGCTATAAATTCAGGAGTTTTAGAGATTAATGCAAATAATTTAGATGTTGCCTTAACTAATAACGGAACGTTAAATTTGGGAGAAGGGAATGTTGAAAAAGAAATTACCGGAAGTGGTTCAACGAATATTCTTAATACCGTTACAAATAATGCTGTAATTTCTCAAGATATTAATGTGAATGGATCGGGGAAATTAACAGTAAATGCAAATATTGGGAATTTAATTAACAGTGGCGAAGTAATTTCAAGTACAAGCAATTTAACAGGTACTATAAATAATTCCGGAACATTGAATTTGTCAGGAACATTGGATAAAACAATTTCAGGT
>CAKUUC010000008.1 GCA_934692625.1 uncultured Candidatus Melainabacteria bacterium | reverse complement strand
TAGGGTACTCGAACCTTACAGGGGCGGTATGCACTTTAGTGCTGACGAGGTAATTTGATTTCAACTAAATCAAATTACTTTCGAGTTTCTTCTGCCCAATTTTTCCAATAAAAAAGAACCCCTTGCGAGGTTCTTATTTTTAGAATTTGAGCCTAAATAGACTCACTAACTTTTGCAAGTGAAGATGCCGCAACTGTTGGTGAGAGTAGGGTACTCGAACCTTACAGGGGCGGTATGCACTTTAGTGCTGACGAGGTAATTTGATTTCAACTAAATCAAATTATTTTCGAGTTTCTTCTGCCCAATTTTTCCAATAAAAAAGAACCCCTTACGAGGTTCTTATTTTTAGAATTGGGCGTGAAGAGACTCGAACTCCCATGCTTTCGCACTAGTTCCTAAGACTAGCGTGTCTACCATTCCACCACACGCCCAAATCGTCGGTAAGTATAGACTACACCAATCAAAAAGATTTGTCAAGGAAAACCTTTTAACAATAGATTTTAGTTCGTGATATAATAAATGAATAAGGATTTCAGGATATGTACATTACAAGGATTCAAGGAACTACCCCACTTAATAGTACGATAAAAAGCACAACGAAAACAAAGATTCAAAACTGTGGTGGGTTATACAACAATTCAGACATATTTGAAAAAAGAGTTCAACCTCAAGAAATTTTCTTTTCTGGCAGGGCGAATATCTTTGAAAAAATGATGCAAAGATATCTCGAAAACAAGAGTTACAAAAACTCTATATTTGGCTCAAAACGCCCTTACTTGTCACTTTCTGAAGATTTAAAACCATTTACAAAAGAGGTAAAAATAGTTTTACCTAATAAAGAAGAAATTGGCGCACTTGATATAAACAGAAACAACTCAAAAGATTATATTTTATTTTTGCATGGATTTTCTCAAAATATAAATGACAATCAGCCTTTGTATCGGGAGATATCAAAATCAAAATTTGGAATATTGGCACCTGAATATAGAGGATATGGCAAAAACAAATTGACTAAGAATTACCGTGAAAATAACATAATGCAAGATATTCAAGCTTCGCTAAATTATTTGAAAGAAAACGGCAAGCAGTGTAAGGGAATAATCGGACACAGTTTTGGCGCTTATATAAGCGCTAGAGTTGCAAAAGACATTAAACCAGATTTTTTAGTAATGGTTTCGCCAATGATTTCTTTAGAATTCTGGTTAAAAAATGTCATAAAACATCCTAAAAAGTATAAATTTGAATATGGATTAAACAAATATATAGAAGGATTTAGCAAACAATACCATAAAGTTTTTGATATTCGCAAACATCTAAAAAATAATCCGACAAATACATATATAATTCAAGCAAATAACGACAAATATGTAAGAACATGCAAAGTTAACGAAATCACACCATATATTATGAATTTGAAAAAGTTCACTAAAATTAAGACTGGTGGACACAAAATGGATAATGAAAAAATTGCAGAAATAAAAAAAATTGTAGATAAATTATAAAAGACAAACTTTTATGTTATAATTAAACAATAGCATTTATATGGGAGAGCAAGGGATATGGATTATAAACTAAAAGAAACCGTGTCAAAAGATGCGTTTAGATATGGTTATTTAACAAAAAAAATTGCGCCATTTATCAAGCCACACTTACCAAGAATTATATTAAACTTAATTTTGGCAATACCGCTTGGGTTGTTGGATGGGGTTGTTGCCTTTGCACTAAAACCATATATGGATTGTGTCATAAATGGTCAAACATGGCATATTTTAGGTTTTAATATTGAACAAAATGTGCTTGCTTCTGCGATTCCATTTGGTATTGTGACATTTGCAATAGTTCAAGGTTTATTAAAATACACCAATAACTATCTTACAGATTGGACAGGTAACAAAATTTCAAATTCACTCAAAATTGAACTATTCAAAAAATTGACATCTTTAGACCCTATGTTTTTTGATATAAATTCTTCAGGATTGGTATTGACAAGATTTTTCACAGACCCCGAAACTGCATCAAAAAATATTATTAATACATTAAAAACCTTTATTATGACAAGTTTTGGAATTGTCGGACTTGTGACAGTTCTGTTATATAACTCGTGGAAACTTGCAATAATTGGCGTTGGCATTATGGCTATTGCAATTACACCAGTTACACTTATTAGAAAAAGAATTAAAAAAGTATCTAATGCAAACATGGTTGTTGGCGGAAACATGACAACAAACTTCAATGAAACATTTGCCGGCAATAAAATAATGACTGCCTATAATTTGCAAGAACTTCAAAATACCAAATTTGAAAAACAAATAAAAGAACAATTCGATTTGACAATTTCATTAACTAAACGTGTTGGCTGGATGTCACCGATAATGTATTTTATCTGCTCTATCGGAATTGCTTTGGTTATGTTTTACGGCAATCATTTAATTATCACTGGTGAAATGACAGCAGGAAGTTTTGCCTCATTCGTAACTTCTTTGTTATTACTCTACAAACCGGTCAAAGACCTTGGCAGAACACTTACAGACATTCAAACAACATTTGTTGCTTTAGGTAGGGTATTTGAATTGTTCGACTTGATTCCAAATATTAAAAATTGCGAAAATCCAATAAAAATGCAAGGATTAGAAAATTCAATTGATTACGAAAATGTAGAATTTGAATACGAAAAAGATACACCCGTTCTTAAAGATTTCACTTTGCATATAAATAAAGGCGAAACTATTGCATTAGTTGGAAATTCCGGTGGTGGAAAAAGTACCGCAGTTAATCTGCTACCTAGATTTTACGACATTTGCAAAGGCTCAATAAAATTTGACGGAGTTGATATTAGAAATATTGATATTCACTCTTTGAGAAACAATATTTCGTTCGTTTTTCAGGACAATTTCTTATTTACAGGCTCTATTAAAGAAAATATTTTAATGGGTAATGAAAAAGCAACTGATGAAGAATTAAATCAAGTAATAAAAATGGCACATCTTGATGAATTTGTAGCATCAGCTGAAAATGGAATAAACACTCAAGTTGGAGAACGAGGAACTGCACTATCAGGCGGTCAAAGACAACGAGTTGCAATCGCCAGAGCAATGATTAAAAATGCTCCGATTGTAATTTTAGATGAAGCAACATCAGCACTTGATAATGAATCAGAAGCAATTGTTCAAAAAGCATTAGACAATCTAATTCAAAATAAAACAGTTTTTGTCATCGCTCACAGACTTTCAACAATCAATAATGCTGACAGAATTGCAGTAATCAACGAAGGCAGACTTGTTGAACTTGGAACTCATGACGAATTAATGAAAATTCAAGACGGAAACTACAAACATTTATACGAAATGCAATTCAAAAATCAAGAATGCGAGATTAACTAAAACTTAAATAATATTTTTGTTTGGTATATAATAATCTCGTATGCGTGGTTGGGAAAATATGGAAATTATACAATTAGATACTGTAAATTCAACAAACAGTTACGCAAAATTAAATATAGACACACTTCAAGACAAAACTGTGATACATGCTCTACATCAAACACAAGGGAGAGGGAGATTAAATCGTTCATGGGTAGACTTGGGTGATGATAACTTGTTTATGTCAATTGTCTTGAAACCGTCTGATGTTTTTAATGAAATTTATCCTAATTTAACCCAATATTTATCAGTATGTTTGTGTAAAGTTTTAGAAAAATATGGTCTTAATCCACAAATAAAATGGCCTAATGATGTTTTGATTAATAGTAAAAAAATTGCAGGAATTTTATCAGAAACCGTAATTCAAGGTAACAAGTTTAAAGGCATAGTTCTAGGTATCGGAGTTAACTTGAATGCTAATCAACAAGATGCAGATGCAATACCTGACAGAGTTGTAACATCATTAAATTTAGAATTAAATAGAAAAATTGATATGCAAGATTTTATGCAAAAATTATTAGATGAATTTTTTGCAAATTATAATAAATTTTTAACTGAAGGTTTTATCTCAATAAAAAATTATTATATTAAAAAAAATTGTTTCTTGAATAAAGAAATAAAAATTCAAGTATTTAATAAAATAAAAGAAGGACTGGCTCAAAACGTTAACGATAGCGGGGAGTTAGTCCTTTTAGATAAAGAAAACAAAGAGTTTGTACTTACAATAGGAGATATATTATGAATGTATTAGAAATTTTCAATGAAGGGCTTGCCGTAATGTTAATCGGCATGGGCACAGTATTTATCTTTTTGTGCATTATGATTTTTGCAATGAATTGCATGTCAAAAGCAGTAGCAAAAATAAATACTATTTGGCCTGAACCAATACCTCAAGTAGCAGGTGGTGCTAAGAAAAAAGCTGCCAAAGGTGATGATTCTGAAATTGCAGCAGCAATTGTAGCGGCAATGTTCAAAAGATAGGTTTTATAAAAGTAAGAAAGGGTATAAAAATGACAAAATTAATTAAGGTTATGGATACATCATTCCGTGATGGTTTCCAATCAATTTACGGGGCAAAGGTTCTTGTCGAAGACTTTATTCCTGCTTTACAATCAGCAGTAGGCGCTGGCTTGAAACACTTTGAAACAGCCGGTGGCGCTAGATTCCAAGCACCGATATTTTTCTGTAATGAAAACGGTTTTGAAACAATGGATAAAATCAGAGAAGCTGTTGGTCCTGACGTTAAACTTCAATCATTGGCTCGTGGTGTAAACGTTGTAGGTTTGAACTCTCAACCTCGTGATATTATCGACTTACACGCAAAAATGTTTGCTAAACACGGTGTTAACGTAGTTAGAAACTTTGATGCATTGAACGATGTTAACAACTTGGTTGATTCTGCAAATTCAATTAAAAAATACGGAATGCAACACGAAGTTACAATCACTATGATGGAACTTCCTTATGGTTGCGAAGGTGCTCACGATGTTGCTTTCTATGAAAAAGTTTTGAGAAACATCTTAGATTCAGGTTTACCGTTTGATTCTTTGGCATTCAAAGATGCTTCAGGTACTTCTAACCCAAGAAAAGTTTACGCAACAGTTAAAATGGCTCGTGAATTGTTAGGCCCAGATGCTCACATCAGATTCCACTCTCACGAAACAGCAGGTACAGGCTTAGCAGCATACTTAGCCGCTCTTGAAGGTGGCGCTGACGGTATCGACTTGGCTATGAAACCGGTATCTGGCGGTACTGGTCAACCTGATATCATTTCTATGTGGCATGCATTGAAAGGTACTGAATATGACCTTGGTATTGATATTAAGAAAATTATGGAAACTGAAGAAATCTTCAAAGAATGTATGAAAGATTATCCTATTTCTCCAATTTCATTAGCAGTTAACCCAATTCTAATTCAAGCTCCACTTCCTGGTGGTGCAACAGCAACAACTGTAAACCAATTGAAAGATATGGGTATGTTAGACAAATTCCCTAAACTTATTGCTAATATGAAAGAAGTTGTTGAAAGAGGCGGTTTTGCAACATCTGTAACTCCGGTTTCTCAATTCTACGCTCAACAATCATTCTTGAATGCTATTACTGAACATCCTTGGGAAAAGGCAAACCCAGGTTATGCAAAAATGCTTTTGGGTTACTTCGGAAAAACTCCATGTGAACCAGATCCTGAATTGGTTAAATGGGCTGAAGAAAAAATCGGTATGCAACCTACAACTGAAAAAGTTGTTGATATTAACGAAAAAGATCCAGAAAAGGGTATTGAAGCCGCTAAGAAAAGACTTGAAGAAGCTGGACTTCCTACAACTGATGAAAACATCTTTATTTCTGCTGCATGTAAAGACGGCAACGTAGATAAAGGTATCGAATTCTTGTTAGGTAAAGGCAAAGTTTCTGTTAACAAAACTGCTAACAAAGACGCTGCACCTGCTGCTCAAGCATCTTCAAACGGTGAATACACTGTTAAAGTTAACGGTAAAAATTACGCTGTTAAACTTGAAGGTGATACAGCAACAGTTAACGGCAAGGCGTATGATATCAATGTAAAAGCTGGTATTGAACATAAAGCTTCTTCTGGCTCAACTGAAGGTGAAGAAGTAAAAGCTGCTCTTCCTGGTAACATTTTGAGAATTGAAGTTGAAGAAGGCGACGAAGTTGCTGAAGGCGATGTATTGTTAGTTGTTGAAGCAATGAAAATGGAAACTGAAATCAAATCTCCAAAAGCCGGTACTGTTAATGCAATTGAAGTTGCTCAAGGTGACAAAATCGTTACAGGTCAAACATTGGTAGTGATTGGTTAAGTTAGGAAAGGAAGTTAGAGATGACTATTAGTATACAAAATGGTTTAGCAAACCTTTGGCACTCAACAGGTATCGTGAACTTCGTTCTTCCTGCTGATCCGTCAATTTCAAATTGTGTAGAACAATTCTTACACATGTACGGACAAATAATAATGGTATTTATTTGTTTATTCCTACTTTGGTTAGGTATCAAAAAACAATTTGAACCATTATTGCTTGTACCTATCGCATTCGGTGGTTTGATTGCAAACTTCCCTTGCGATCACGGATTTCAACAATTCGTTTATAAAGTAGGTATCGACCCTGCAATCGGCATTTTCCCATTAATAATCTTTATGGGTGTTGGTGCAATGACAGACTTCGGTCCATTGATTGCAAACCCTAAGACTGCATTATTAGGTGGTGCTGCTCAATTCGGTATATTTGGCGCATTATTCCTAGCGTTGTTCTTAGGCTTTACACTTCCGGAAGCCGGTTCTATCGGTATCATCGGTGGTGCTGATGGCCCTACTTCAATCTTCGTAACTTCAAGATTGGCTCCTGATTTATTGGGTGCAATTGCAGTTGCCGCATATTCTTACATGGCATTGGTTCCTTTGATTCAACCGCCTATTATGAAATTGTTAACAACTAAGGAAGAAAGACAAATTCAAATGACTCAGTTGAGAGAAGTTTCAAAGAGAGAAAAAATCGTATTTCCTCTTGTAGTTCTTGTACTTTGTGCAATTTTCTTACCTGATGCTTGTCCTTTAGTTGGGATGTTAACTTTCGGTAACTTATGTAAAGAATGTGGTGTTGTTGAAAGATTATCAGATACAATGCAAAACGCATTAATCAATATCGTTACTATTTTCTTAGGTTTGGCAGTTGGTTTAAAATTACAATATGACCACTTCCTAACTTTAGAAACTTTGAAAATCTTGTTATTAGGTATCATTGCATTCTCAGTTGCAACAGCAGCAGGTGTATTGATGGGAAAATTAATGAACTTATTTTCAAAAACAAAAATCAACCCACTTATCGGTGCGGCTGGTGTTTCAGCAGTTCCTATGGCAGCACGTGTAGCAAACAAAGTTGGTTTGGAGGACAACCCTCAAAACTTCTTGTTAATGCACGCTATGGGACCTAACGTAGCAGGTGTTATCGGTTCTGCAGTTGCAGCCGGTGTACTTCTTGCACTTTGCCACTAATAAGTTGACAACAATTATGAAAAACGATTTCCAAACTATTTTGGAAATCGTTTTTTTATTGGCTAAAGTTTGCTATAATAAAAGAAAAGGATTATTTTATGCCAAAAATAACATTAGTAAATTCAGAAAATAAAGAATTAGTTGAAGAAATAAAAAAATATCTTTCAAACAAAGGTTTAGAATTTGTGATAGCAACAGATACAATAAGTTTAGAAAATTATGACTCTGATAGCTTAATAATTTACACAACCTTTGACAAAATTGAAACTAACCACAACGCAAATACTAAAATTTTAAGAATTCACCCATCGTTACTTCCGGCGTTTGACACTAATAACGCAATAGCAGAGGCTTATAAAAACGTAAAAGTTACAGGAGTGACAATTATTGAAAATCAATATGAAAGAGAAAAGATATTGGCACAATATCCGGTATTAATTGGTCTAACTACAAGTTATTGCGATTTGGAAGAGGAAATAAAGACAATAAGCAAAAAACTTTATCCCGTTGTTATTGATGCAGTAATTTCTGATAGAGTATTTGATTTTGTGGATTTATTTAAAGGTGGCTGCCATTCGGGCGGTTCAACATGTGGCGGAAGTTGTAGAAATTGTAGCAAATGTTCTAATTAGATTTGTTATTAACTAAAATGTCTAATTTTTCCATAACACCATTGAAAAATGTTTTGGATTTATAAACTTTTTTATTTGAATTTTTCTTAACTTCTGGAGTGGTGACAGGTGAATTTTCCGGAGTCACTCTGCCGGAGTAAATTGTTTTAATCTCTTTAATTATTGCTTCATTCATTATTGTTCAAGCCTCTTAGTGTATTAATATAGGGTAATAATTTAATCAGGTAAATTATTATTTTATTTTTATAGTGTTTCCATAGGTTCAACTGCAAAATCAATCAAGAAAGAACCTTTTGTACTAAATGCCTTTGCTAGTGCAGGTTTTACACCTTCTTTGTTGGTAACTCTTAACGCCGGAACATTATAACTTTGCGCCAAAGTTACAAAATCAGGGTTAGAAATCTTAGTTTCAGAATATCTGCCTTCAAAGTTCTTTTCTTGTAATTGACGAACCATACCCAGATATCCGTTATCAAGTACCATTATTTTAACATTCAAGTCATAGTCTTTGCAAGTAGCAAGTTCTGGAAGATTCATTTGAAAAGACCCATCACCTGCAATACAAACAATATCTTTATCAGGACTGGCAACAGCAGCACCAATAGCAGCGGGCAAACCATAGCCCATAGTGCCGGCACCGCCTGATACAAATATTTTTCTATTTTCATTAAATTTTAAATTTTGAACAGCCCATAACTGATGTTGACCAACTTCTGAAGTAAAGGTCACGTTTTTAGATTTTGTAAATCTTTCAATGTCTTGCAAAACTTCAAAGGAATGTAACAAATTTGTTTTGCATTCTCTTTTTACATTTTTAGCCTTAAAAACTTGAGCATTTTTGCTCCAATCTGAAAATTTTGCAGTAATATTGGCAGATTGAGCCAATATTACATTTAAAAAATCTTTAATATCAGATACGAAATATTCTGAAGCGTCAACAAAATTGGATATTTCAGCCTCATTTATATCAATTTGCACAAATTTAGATGCTAAATCAATATCTTTAAATTTACACAAAATTCTATCGTTAAACCTTGCCCCCAAAGAAATGACTAAATCAGAATTTTTGACAATTTCATTTGCTGAATTATCACCAAATATTCCAACCATTCCGAAATAATTATCAGAATTTTGAGGAAAAGAGCCAAGCCCCATCATTGTATTAACCACCGGAATAGAAAACTTATCTGCAAATTTGCGCAATTCTTTTTCAGCATTCGCTTGATTTACGCCACCACCCGCAACAATTACAGGCTTTGTAACAGAATTCAATCTTGAAATAAACTTATCAATATTTATATTTGAATTCTCAGTCAACTGTAGATTATTTTCTAATTCTAAGGAGATATCAACGTCATACATTTGCTCAAAAACATCTTTTGGTATATCAATAACTACCGGTCCCTTTTTGCCGGAATTTGCGCTTTTAAAAGCATCATATAAAGTTTTTTGAATGTATGCTGCTGATTTTAATTGATAAACTTTTTTAGTACAAGATTTTGCAATATCGCAAATATTTGCTTCTTGAAAAGCATTTTTGCCTAATAAATTCGAGTAAACCTGACCGGTTATAATAACAACAGGACACCCATCAAGATAAGCATTCACAATACCTGACACAGTATTAGTTGCCCCCGGGCCAGATGTTACCAAAACAACACCACATTTACCAGTTTCTTTTGCATAACCTTCTGCAGCATGTACCGCAGCCTGTTCATGACGAGTCAAAATATGTCTTATACCGGAACCTTCATAAATTTCATTGTATAAATCTAATACAATGCCGCCAGGGTAGCCAAAAATTGTATCAACACCCAAATTTTTGAGTGTATCAAATATTATTTTTGAACCTTTCATAGACTTTGTGTCACTATCGATTAACATCTAAATCCCCTATCTGACTTCTTTTAGTTTATCATAGATAAAAATTTTAAGCAATTAAAAGACGGAACTTTATAGGTATAAAATTCCGCCTTTTTTGAACATTTATAACTAAAATTATTTAGTACCGAATAAAGTATTCAAAGCATCTTTTTTCTTTTGCAAAGTTTGTTGATTTGCTTTTTGTCTTGCTTGTGCATCTGCTTTAGCCTTAGCCTGTTTTGCTTGAGCGTCAGCCTTTGCTTTTTGAATGTCTGATTTTACTTTGTTTTGTTGTGCTTGCGCTTGTGCTTTAGCCTTGTCTTGTCTTGCTTTAGCATCAGCCTTTGCCTTTGCTTGTTTCGCTTTTGCATCTGCTTTTGCTTTGGCTTGTTTTGCTTGCGCATCAGATTTTGCCTTAGTTACGGCAGCTTCTTTTTTACTTACGTTATTTGCAGCATTATTCAATGCGTTAGACAAAGTTCCTGCTTGTGCAGCAGCACCAAAACCAACTACAGCAACAGCCAATAACGATACTAATAATTTTTTCATCATCATTCTCCTTTCGTTCTTTCTAACCTGTCTAATGTTTTTTGTTTTTCATTTAATCTTCGTTCAAGATATTTTATCTCTCGTTCCTTTTGGATACGTAACATTTCCTGTTCTCGAATTTTTTGTTTATACCTCACTATATCTTTAGAACGCATGACTTTCTTTTTTTGTTCATTTTTATTGAAAAAAGCCTTAACTTTTGTTGACATTGCGGTCGGGTCAACATCTTGTGTTGTCGTTACATCTTTAGAAACTCCTGTAGAAACAGACGTACTTTGCGAGAGAGCAAAACTGTTTCCAAATACAATAACAACAAACAATATCAAAGATAAAATACCTTTTAACATACTTTGATAATATCGTAAAATTTAGTATTTTTCAATAATTTCCGAGATGCCTTTTTTCGCAAGATTAAATATTTCAATCATCTTTTCAAACTCGTAAGGTTCACCTTCTGCAGTTGTTTGGAATTCTATAATTTTACCGCTTTTCGTCAAAACGACATTTGAATCTACTTGAGCGTGTGAATCTTCTTCATAATTCAAATCCAAACGAACTTTTCCATCTACAATACCCGCAGAAATCGCAGCAATTGGTTCGATTATTGGAGATTCCTTTAATGTTCCGTCAGCAATCAACTTTTCGATTGCATCGGTTAATGCAACAAAACCACCACAAATACTTGCGGTTCTTGTCCCACCATCAGCCTGAATTACATCGGCATCAATCGTAATTGTTAAATCTGACATTTTTGTCAAATCAACACATGCTCTAAGGCTTCTCCCGATTAAACGTTGAATTTCTTGAGTTCTGCCGGAAATTTTTGTTCTTTCTCTTTGACATCTTGTAGATGTAGATGACGGTAAAAGTGAATATTCTGCAGTCAACCAACCTCTAGGGTCGTCCTTTGCCATCCATTTTGGTTTACTAACTTCTACAGAAGCAGTAGTCAAAACTTTTGTATCTCCAAACTCAACCAAAACGGAACCCAATGCATGTTTTGTATAATTTCGTGTGAATTTTATTTCTCTGGTTTGGTCATTTTTACGATTTTCCAATCTCATATTAGCCTCCAATTCTTAAATATTTTCATTCTTTCGCATATCGTAATCCCACATATAAATTTGTCCGCAATATCTGCAAACAGCATGCTCATTCATAAATTGTAAATCCGGAACAAAGACATAACCGTCAACTGATATTTCTAACTCGTCTTTTGTATTATACGCTTGAGAAAACTTCCTGCTACCATTGTAATCAGGCGAAAACATCAATTCAAATTTATCTATGGATTTACAATTCTTACAAATAAACATAAATTATTCTTCTCTATCAATGTTTTTTCTTCGTGATGATTTTGAAACTTTAGTTTTATCTTTTTTATTATCAGACAACTTCATTTGGCTCAAATTCACATACCACAACGTCCAACAAACACTACGAATAGGCAAAGTTAATCCCATAACAAAAAAGGTTAAAGATGATGATAAAATTACTTTTGAAATCATAGTTGGTGTTATGTTTTGCAAATTGAAGTATGTCAAAAATTCATTTACATAATCAAGAGGAATTAACGAAGTATATTCATCTAATTTGTTACAAATTAATGTTGTAAGATTTAAGAAATCAAAAACAACGGCAAATCCTTGTGAAATTATATAAATAGAGAAAAATGTTAAAAATGCCATTATTAAAAATGTTCTGAACCAGTTACCCTTGATAAGACAAAAACTACGTTTGAAAATCTCCGTAATGTTCAATTCAGGTTCAAATGTAAATACTTGGAACACTAAAATTAAGTAAATCCAAATAACAAACCCTGGAATTATAAAAAATATGGTGCTACCAACTGATGATAACGCACCAACAACAAGCAGCAAAAGAATAAATGAAAATGAGCGTCTTGTTGCAACTTCATTGTGAGATTGGAAATCATAAACCTTGCCGGAAGTTAATGCACCTTCTGTCATCGAATTTAATGCAACATAAGCAACCAGATAATTCCAAAAGGCCTTTGTAAAAATTAGCAGCCCCGGAACAGCAAGCAAAATCAGATAGACCAAAGCCATTGCAGGATTTTCGACCTTATCTGTAATTGTTTGCACAAGCGCAAAAGGAATTACCAGCGACAAAACCAGCCCTATAACTTGTCCAAATACAGGGAATAGCATATACAATAAAAATTTATCTATATTTGAAAAATATATCTTCAAGCCTTCAAACAAAACATAAAATATACTATTATTAACTTTATCTTTGGACATTTTCACTCCTTTTTGTTATATAATTTTAATACAAAAACACGAAGATAAGAATATGATTAAGAATATAGAAATTATAAAAAATTTAAAAAAAGAAGAATTTGAGCAGAAAAAAGCAAACTTGCATATTCACACAACTTACTCAGACGGTTCAGCAACATTTTCTGATATTGTCAAACAGGCAAAAGACAAAAATTACAATGTAATCGCAATTACCGACCATAATACTGTTCAAGGGCATCTCGATTTTCCTGATGAAAATGTTATTACAGGTGTTGAATTTGACGTTTGGTACAAATACATTTTTTTGCACCTTTTAGCGTATGGAATTGATATCAACGCAGAAGGAATGCAAGAATTTTATGCAAAAGACAAGCGTGGAACAGAAATGGATATTCTCAGATTTTTTGCAAAAAGAGATATAAAAAAACTTATCTCAGAAATTCATAATGCCGGCGGGATTGCTGTACTTGCTCACCCGGCATGCTGTTGGGCGCTAAATATGGAAAAATTTATAAAGGATTTGGTTGATATTGGTTTAGACGGTTTGGAAGTTTATTATCCTTATCCGAGATGGAGAAAATACATAAAATTTTCAAATCCGGACATATTAGAAGGAATTGCTGATAAATATGGACTTATCAAAACCGGCGGAACAGATTTACACGAAAAATATTTAAACTAAAAAAGTATCTCACTGCTGAGATACTTTTTTATAAAGTAAATAAATTTAGTAACTAGTCACCAAACTTCCACGTATTATGGCGATGTTGAACATGTTTTTTATATTCTCCGGAACATACAAAATTAAAAATTTCTGCAACAGGAGTTTCCATATCTTCAGTAATATTTAACAATTTTTCATTAACTTTAGGATACTCTGCAACGGCAAAACCTTCAGCATCATAAGCATAATAAGAAAGACGTGTAGCAGTTCTATTTCCGCAATCAATTGCGACTTTAGCACGAGAACTCCAAATGTCTTTTCCGAACATTCTTTCTATAGGTACTTCATCAGCTACGAATTTTGTCCACATTGTATAAACATTTCCGCTACCTTCGCCTGTATAAAAATTTGACGTTTTTGTAGGATGAATACTGTCTGCATCAACATAATTGCCTTGTCCTGCAAGCGTCCAATGATATGCAAACGCAGGTAATGCAGATATTAGAATTAATGAAGTTATACATAACCAAGGTAAACCCTTTTTCATAAAAATTAGCCTCACTATTTTAATAAATTACCTGTTAATTGTATCATATATTAAGGTCTGTTGCAATAATTTTTGGATTTTATACAATAGAAAGAGTAGAAAACAATTATAAATTTGTAAAACTTTTGTTATATTTTAGCAAAACCCCAGCATTATACGTTTTAAATACAAAAAATTAAGGATTAGGAAAAATGAAAATCACATTGCCTCAAATTCAATACGCAACATCAATTAAAGACTTGCAAATAAAAAAGCAGCAACAACCGCAACAAACAACTAACATAGAACCAAACAGTTACGGAAATTTATCAGGACACGAAATTCCATTTGGTGCAATGCATGGAGTTAAAGCACCTAAAGTTGATTTTCTTGCTGAAAAATTTAGACTTGCAGGCATAATTCAAAGTAAAATTGACGAAGTCAAAAATTATTCAACAACAAAAATAGTTAATGATGAACTAAATAAAGTCAGAAAACAAATGAAAGCTGACATGAAAAAATATATTCTTGAGAATTATTCAAAAAATGAAATGTTAAACGATGTTGAAAGAATTCAAGAAGAAGTTGTAGAACGTCAAATTCTGGCATGGAAAGATACTCTTATCGACATTAATGACAGAGTTGTGGATATCAGAGCTTATAAAATGGCTAATGATAAAAACGATTACCCGTTATTACGTAAACTTCATACCGCAATAATGAATGATAATACAGATTTATTCAGCGTTTACAATGAATATTATTCTCATTTAGGTGTTGCAAATAAACTTTCGCAAGTAAAAAGACTTTATCCAAAAATGAAACTTCCACCAACTCCGCACGAAGTTTTAGCAAAGAAAATTGCATCAACACTTGATAGAGAAACTGCAGAAAACCTACTAGAATATTACGAAACTAAAGGTGCAGAAAGTTATGTCGATAAATTAACTGAAACTAGTGTTTCAATGTATAAAAAAGTCGTAAATAAAAGCGGAATAAAAGATCCTAAAATTGTTAATGAGAAAATTTTAGAAAACATTACATCTAACATCAATGCAAAAATACTTGATGCTTACAGCATAGACTCACTTAGCAAAATTCCGACAATTCCACTACCGGCTAAAATCACTCCCGATGATTTACAAATGATGCAGATAGATTATGACAAATATGTTATAAGCGTATTAAGACAAATGTACATTGAAGGTAAAAAACTTGCTGAAATTACTTATCAAGAAGGTGACAAAATTATAAGACCTAAAGATTTTCGAGATACTCCATATAAGTTTGAAAAACCGGATGAAAACATCAAAGGTTATCTTAAAAAAGCACAAAAAATCAGAGAATCAGAAAGAAATTATGAAAGATTCAATACAGAACAATTACAAGCAAGATTAAAACATTACGGCAATTCAGAAATTGCACAGAATGAAGAGATTTTAGATAGATTAATAGAATTCGATTCTTCTCAATTCACAAAAGAAGATAGAGCACCAATAATCAAATTTTTAAGAATACTTGATGATATCAACGACAAAAAAATAACAACAGAAGACGGTGCAAAACAAATCAAAGCCGAAAATCTTTCTCCGCACGGAACAATAAAACTTGATAAGGCGGAAAAAGAACATTTGCTGAATGAATTAAAACTAGAACAAAAAAGAACCGCTGAATACAAAAAGTACTGCCAAAATTATGACAATGTGGTTGAAGAGTTGTACCATTTAAACCTTCCTGATGCCGGCTCAATTTGTTCTACTTACAGACCTAAAAACATTGATGAAACAAGAGAAATTTCAGATAAATTATTAAAAATTGTCGAAAATTACAGAAATAAAGATGGTAAACTGGAAAATACACAAAATTTTGAAAAAGATTTGAAATATTTTAATGATTATCTTGATAAAAAACTATATGATACTAAAAACCCTATACTTGCAAAGGCAATAGAATTTGCAAAAAGAGCAGATGGAAGTGTTGATGAAATTAGAGCCGGTCATTATATTGATAGCGAAAAGATAACAACAGAAAACTATCAAGAACTTTATGGAAACTATGAAACGAAACACAGTGACATTATTGCCACTATCCACAATCGGTTTAATGGTGAAAAAGCAATTGAAGCATTGATTAAATTTGATGAATTTCTTGCTCTTCCTGTTAAAGAACAAATGAAAATTTCTACAATAATGGAACACTTTGACCTAGATAATAATGCTACTCAAAAACCGTTGGTTGAAGCCATTGTCAACAATATTTACCTTAAAGCTTCAACAGTAATTGATGCGGCATTAAATAAAGAGCAATCAAAATTTGTAGAAGCGGAAATGTTACCAAGTGCAAAAGCAGCAATCATTAAAGATAAAAAATTTCCACTATGCCTTGAATATTTTGAACTGTTTGAAAGAGCAATGGGTAAAGTTGCACAAGCAAAAGAAGAAGACGGAATTCAAGCAATAGGTGCCAATAATAAAACTTTGCAAAAACTATACAAACAAGAAGTCAAAATTTCAAAAGACGAAAGATTGTATTCCTCTGAAGGTAATTACAAATTTGACATCTACAAACCCGGGCTTCACAAAAATAAAAACATAAAAGCCTAGTTTTTAGATTGTTTGTTAACAATGTAAGGTCTAACAAAAGCCCAAGTTCCGTACATCGAAACGAGTGTACCCAAAATATTCAAAGGTTTTGAAATTTTTTGGAATTTACTTGTTAGTCCGCCAAGAGTCAACAAAGTCATGCCACTCATTACGCCCAAGTAACCTTTAAATATTGTTCTAGGAACGGTAATTGTATCATTCAAATCTGCGGAATTTTTAACTTTTGTAGAAAAATTATCCAAATATGATTTTGAATTTCTTTGTGATGTAAAATTATTATATGGTTGAATACTCATTATTTTCATAAATTAAATCCTCTGGTTATATAAAAAACAAACAAATTATTTTTTGCTACTATTTTTATAAAATCCTGTTTGTACAATATTTTTACCAAATTTTGCCTCTAGTTTGTCAAAACATTTTGCCAATTTATCTTTCTTGTTTGTTGTATCAACTTGAGAATACAAACTCAACTGTTCAACACTTTGCTCTCCTATTTTATTCAAGAATACTCCGGTACTGCGGTATAAAATTTCAGGATTATAAATTTCTTCAAGAAGTTTTATTGCAATATTTGAGATTTCCAACTCAAAATCAACAGGAACTAACAAGTCTTTTTTATTGTAATAAACTCGAAAATCTTTCGTCCTAAGCATTACACCAATTTGCAAACACTTTGTATCATAAGAACGAAGCTTGCGACAAGATGTATGAATATGCCTATTTAACTCATTTTTAATAAAGTTCCAATCAGACGTAAAAATACCAAAAGCACGAGTATTTTGAATAGATTTTGGAATTCTTTCTTTATTTGACACCCGCGAAACCATTTCGCCAAGCAATTCATGCCTCATTTCAATTCCATGAATACCAATTTTTGAATCCAACCAACTATCAGAATGATTAACCAATTCTTCTGCCGTCAAAATACCATATCGTTTCAAATTAACTGTTAAGCGTCTTCCAATTCCCCAAATTTCTTCAATTTTGGTATCTTTCAATAATTTATGAATTTTTCTTTTTCCAACAAGAAAAACACCATCTTGCATAAATTTTGCCTTATCAGATGCTAATTTAGACAAAGTTTTTGTAGAACTAACTCCAATAGAAACAGGAATATCAACCTCTTGCAAAATTTTTTCTCTTAGGTATACTGCAAGACTGCGATAATTTTTCTTGTACAACTTTGTCAATCCGGTAAAATCAACAAAGGCTTCATCTATAGAATATATTTGAACATAAGGACTAAAGTTTTTTAAAACATTCATTACCTGATGTGAAACTTGAGAGTAGTATTCATGGTCTGCTGTTATATAAGTACAATTTGGGTGATCTTTTTTTGCCATAAAATAAGGCTCACCCATTTTAATACCATATTTTTTAGCCTCTTTAGAACGTGAAACAACACAACCTTCCGTATTTGAAAGCACACATACGGGAGTATTTTTCAATTCTGGATTACGTTTTTGTTCACAAGAAACAAAAAACGAATCACAATCCACAAGCGCTATAAATCTTTGCAATACCATAATTACAGTATCAAACCAAAACTCAAAATAGTCAATTAAAAAAACGTAATACACTAGCAAAATTTATCTTGATGTTTTTTTATACATAGTGTATCATTAAAAAAAAAGGTGAAAAATGAACAAAAAAGAAAATTTTACATTACCTAAAAAATCAGAATTAACTAAAATTAGTATAAATGAATTTAAAAATTCATTACCTGATTTAAAAAATTGCGATGACTCAAAATCAATAATTATCGCAAATTGGCTTGCGAGTTGGATAAAACATGCACTAAAAACAGGTAAAGCGAAATATTCAAACGTATTACCTACAAAATCAGAATTTGCATACACCCTTGGAGTAAGTGTCGGAACAATTCAGCATGCAATCAGACATTTGGAAGACTTAGGTTTTGTCGAATCAAAACAATGCATAGGAACAATGATAAAAGACTACACCAAACCTGTTTCTATAAAAAAATTGACTTCAAAAAGAGATTTAGCGATAAATGCAATAAAAAATTATATTTTAAATGATGGATTTAAAGTGGGTTCATTTTTACCTTCTTCAAGAACAATTGCAACAATTATCGGATTTTCAAACAATACAACAAGACTTGCTATTGATGCACTCGTTGCTGAAAATATAATAAAACGAAGATTTAAAAATGCTCGTGACAACGGTTGGGTTGTATTGACTCTTGATTTTGCACCTGATGAAAACAATACAAAACAACACTCAGAAACTCTTGTTGAAATGACCGCAAAAGAATTGGAAAAACTAATTGCAAAAGAAATGAAAGTTGGGGACAAATTACCTCCTCATCAAGAACTTTCTAATAGATTAAAAGTAAGTTTAAAAACGACACACGATGCCTTGCAAATACTAATCAGAAAAGGTTATCTTTTAGCAAGACGTGGAACTTACGGAACAACAATAATTAAAATTCCGGGAGAAGCCATTAAATCACAAAAAATCGAAGATAAAATTTTTGCACCGGCAAAAGATGCGGCATTTTATCATTATGAAAAAACTCAAAATTATTTAAAACGATTAATTGCGCAAAACTATGAAATCGGTGAGAAATTACCATCTATATTAACATTGGCAAAAGATTTGGACTTAAGCCCTAACACAATCAGAACAGCCTTCCAACATCTTGCAAAAGAAGGCTACCTTGTATTTTCTAGAGGTCGTTACGGCGGAACATTTGTAATTGATATTCCGGAAATGGAAACACAAGCATTCAAATGGCTTGCAGTAAACCCAAGTTTTGCAAAAGAATTTCAGGATTCACACTCAAATTAATACCGAAATGTAAAATTTGCTAAATACTTTTGACATGACATAACCCTATCTGCGATAATAATACAATACATTATACTTAGGGAAATTTATGTACATAAAACAGTTGGAAATAGATAATTTTAAATCTTTTGCGAACAAGGCTGCAATACCGTTATTGGAAGGTTTTACAACAGTTTCAGGTCCAAACGGCTCCGGAAAAAGTAATATCATTGACAGTATTATGTTTGCACTTGGATTGAGAACCGGCAGCGCTTTGCGTATTGAAAATTTGTCCGATTTTATTACAACTTTTAACAATCGAAATGAAGCAACCGTAAAAGTTACATTCGGAGGTGTTGACGGTGATAACGAATTATCCGTAGCAAGAAGTATCCGAAAAACTAAACAAGGCTTTGCAAGTACATATTACCTGAATGATAAAACTGACACATTAACAAATATTCGTTCAATATTAGAAAAATACAACGTAACTCCGAACAGTTACAATGTTATGATGCAAGGCGACGTATCAAGTATTGTAATGAGTTCTCCAAAAGTTCGTCGTGGAATTATTGATGAAATCGCTGGGGTTGCGGATTTTGACAGACGTATAGACCAAGCAACAAATGAATTAAAAACAGTTGAACAAAGAGTTCAATCTGCAGCGCTTATTTTGAGCGAGGTTGAAAAAACACTTGAACAACTCAAAGAAGAACGAGAAGTTGCACTAAAATATAAAGCGTTGCAAGATGAGAAAAACGGTCTTGAAGCTCAGGTCAGCAAAGTTAAATTTTTCGACCTAAAACGTAACCTTGAAATTGCGCATAATAATATATTACAAGCAAACAAACAGTTAAAAGAAGAAGAGTTTAAGAAAAAAGATTTAGAAGAAAAAATTAAACTTGTTACTGAAAAATATAAAGAACTAGAAGGTATATTGAAAGAACAAGGAGAAGATGAGCGAAATAAATTAAAAGATGCTCAAAGCGACTTGTCTGCAAGGATACAAATCAAAAAAAATGCGATAGATTATTCAGAAAAACAAATCCAACAAGGCTTGCAATCTATTGAAAATGCAAACAACGGCATAAAAACTTATCAGAAAAATATTGAAAATGAAAAACTCAATATTAAACTTTCTAATGATAAAATTACCATCATTGAAGGACAAATTAAAGAGAAAAAAGAAGAATTAAACAAAAAAATTCAAGAAATTTCCGGACTTAGCAGTAGTGCAGACAAATATTTACAAGAAAGAAACAATGCTTCTCGTGATTTAGACAGTTTCAAAGATAAAGATAATGAACTTTTAAAACAATCTTTACCAAAAGAACATGAATTAAAGTCATTAAAAGAAGAAATTGCAAGCGCTAAAGAATTTATTGAAAATGCTCAAAAAGCAAAAGCAACATTTGATGACGATAAATCTTTAAAACAACTTCAAGTAAGTGATTTGAAAAAGGAAATGGAGGAACTCAAAGACTTGCAAACTAAAACTATGCAACGTCTTGATGATACCAAAACTGCAATTGAAGATTATGAACACGATGAAAGAGTTGCGTTCCGAAAATTAACGGATATGGAAGCAATGAAACGTGCAAATGCAGGCTCTGCAGCAACAATACCTATCAATACAGTTTTGAACGCTAAACTTGATGGTGTTCATGCGCCATTGATGCAATTAGGTTCAGTTGATGAAGAATATTCAACAGCACTTGATATAGCCTTTGGCGGACGTTTGGCAAACATTGTTGTAGATGATACGCATACTGCAAATGTTGCAATGGAACTGTTAAAATCATCAAGAGCAGGCAGAGCAACCTTCTTACCATTAAACAAACTCAAAAAGGCACCTACAAGATTGCAACTTCCCAAAAATAGCGGAGTAATAGATTTTGCAATAAACTTGGTAGATTTTGACGATATATATTTAGATGCATTTTTCTACGCTGTTGCAGATACTTTGATTGTTGAAGATGCGGAAGTTGCAGAATCGTTGATTGGTAAATATCGTATGGTAACACTTGATGGTAAACTGTACGAAAAATCAGCGGCAATCACAGGTGGTTATGTAAAAAAATCAGGCTTTGGTTTTAATCAAAACGATGACAAAGAAATCGAATCGGCAAAAGAAAAATTAAACAAATTGCAAGAAAAACGTGCAAATGCAGAAAAAGAGAAAAAAGAACTGGAAACAAAGCTTGAACAAATCAGAATTGCGCACTCCTCAGCATCTTCTGAATATACAAAAGCAAATATCGAGTTAAGCAACATGACTCGACAATTCGAAAACAGTCAAAATATTTTAGAAACAAAACAAACATTCATCACTGAAAATGAACCTAAAATCGAAATTTTGAATAATGAATTAGATAAAATTGAAGCAAAACGTGTTGATTTATCCGATAAAATCCAACAACTACAAGATAAATTAGCAGAAATTGATGAACTTTTAAATGATAAGGATTTAAAAGAATTAAAAGAAAAAACTAAAGGTTTGGAAGATGATTTGAGAATGCTCAACACTCGTCTATCAAATGCAAATGACGAATTGAAAGGACACGAAGGTCAAATAAAATTCAATGAGCAACTTATTGAATCCAAAAATCAAGATATTAAAAACATTCTGAAAAACAACGAAAATCTTGCAAATGATAAAGTTGTTATGAAGGAAGAAATTGTTCAACTCGAAAAACAATTTGAAGAATTAACCGTAAAAATATCAGTTATTGACGAAAAAATTGGAGAATTGTTGAAACAAAAAAATGAAATCAATAACAAATTGATTGAACTTCAAACAAACAGTAAAGTTAAAGATTCTGAACTCATCAGCATTAGAGAACAAATTGAATCATTCAAAACAAGAAGAAAAGAACTGGAACCTCAACTAAAAGAAGCAACAGAAATCCTTGAAAATTCCGGAGTTGAAATTGCAAAAATGGAACCTGTTGAGATTTCAGCAGAAGAATTGAACGCAAAAATTCAACGTTTAGACAAGAGAATGAAAGATTTGGGTGACGTAAATATGCGTGCTATCGTTGCTTACGAAGAACGTGCAGCACGAAAAGCCGAACTTGATACAAGAATTTCGACATTATCAAACGAACGACAATCAATCTTGGATAAAATGAAAGGTTTTGAACAAGAGAAAAAAGAAGCTTTCATGAAAACCTTCAATGCAATCAATGAAAACTTTAAAGATATTTATCATCAATTGTCAGAGGGTGAAGGTCGTCTTATTTTGGAAAATGAAGAAGACCCGTTATCTGCCGGCATGACAATCGAGGCAAAACCTAGAGATAAAACAACTAATAACAAACTCGGCGCTCTATCAGGTGGAGAAAAAGCATTGACCGCTTTAGCTCTTGTATTTTCAATTCAAAAATACTTACCGGCTCCATTCTACGCACTTGATGAGGTTGATGCAAGTTTAGATACAATGAACGTTGAAAGAATTGCAGAAATGATTAAAAAACAATCAGAAAACACACAATTCTTGGTTGTAAGCCACAGACGTCCAATGATTGAAGCAGCAGTGAGAACAATCGGCGTTACACAAAAAGAAAAAGGTAAAACTAAAGTTACAGGGGTAACTCAGTAGTAAAAGGGATAGAAAATGACAACAGCAAATAATAATACTCTTAATGCAGAAGATATTGATATAGAATCGCTAGTTTCGGGTAGTGGTCGTCAATTTGATGCTAACGATGGTATCGGAATTCTTGTTGAAATGGCAAAATCCGGCAAAATTGACCCATGGAATATTGATATTCTTGATGTTACTGACAAATACCTTCAACGAATGATTGAGTTAAAAACAATGAATTTAAGAGTTGCAAGTCGTACTCTTTTATTTGCATCTATTCTTTGTAGAATGCAGTCAAATATCCTTGCTGGACTTACACTTGAAGAATTTCAAGAAGAAGATGATGCGGTTGCTGAGTATGATGATGACGGTTTTCCACTTGAGTATAATGATGATGCGGAATTTATTCCATCAAGCAATGTCGTAAGTTTTGACGAAGCCCTACAACGTAGAACAAGTATCAGATTAAACAGAAATCGTGTAGTTTCTTTGAAAGACTTGATTAAACAATTAGAATTTTATGAAAAACTTGAAAAAAGAGCTTCGATGAAAAGTGCTCACGAAAGAGCAAAAAGGCACGTGCGAAATTATTCACGATTAACTCCGGAAGAAATCGTTTCAATGGCGCATGAAGAGTACATTGAAGAAGCAGTTTTAAAATTAAAAGACAATTTGGAACAAATTTTTACAAACCAAGATAAAATCGAATTGAATGAATTAACGATGCTCGGAATGGATAAAATCAGTGCATATATTGCATTACTGTTTTTGAGCAGAGATACTGACTATGAATTGGAGCAAAAAGAATTCTACTCTGATTTATACGTAGTAAAAGGTGGGATAAAAGAAGATGCAAACTCAACAGCTGAAGTCTAGAATTGAAGCAGTACTTTTCGTCACTGCAAAAGCATTGACTGTAGATGAAATCGCAGTATATTTAGATTGTGAATCAGAAGAAATTGAAGAAGCAATCTTAGAATTGATTATGGATTATTCTTCTCGTGACGGTGCTTTAGAAATTGATGATGAAAACGGTTATATTCTTCAAGTAAAAGAAGAGTACAGTGACATTGTAGAAAAGATTTGCCCAATCGACTTAAAACCGGCAGTTTTGCGAACTTTACTTGTCATCGCATTAAAAGAACCAATAAGACAAACAGAACTTGTACGACTTCGTTCCGGCGCTTATGAACACGTTGCGGAATTAGTTGAAAAAGGACTCGTTTCAAAACACAAAGACAAAAACGGCAGAAGTATTAACATCAAAACTACACCTAAATTTGCAGAGTATTTTAAATTAAAAGGCGATACAAGAGCGCTTGCTCAACAGTTGGAAAAAGAATTGGAAGAAAAACTTAATGCGTAAATTTTTGCTCGGAATATTTTTAATCGTTTTACTTGTAGCACTATTCTACAAGTCACCGTTTTCCGCTATGTACAATTTCAACAAAGGAAAAGAATTGTACTTAGCAAACAATTACGAACAGTCACTACCTTACTTTGAAAGAGCATTATTTGCGACTCCAAAAGATAGCTTAATGCGATATACATATGTTTTGGCTCTATCTAAAGCAAAACCGACATATTCTGTTCAAAAGAAATTATACGAAATAGCAAGTACAGAACCCGCTGACGAAGCGACTAAAACTGCAAAATTAAAAATCGCATTTATAAAATCACAAATTTTTTCGGAATTTAGAGGAAATTACATAAACAATGCCGTATTTGGTAATGATATTTTGCGCTGGGATATACGTTCGTTTCCACTAAAAATCTATTTTGAAAATGCAAATGAAGTACCTCAATACTACCTTGAAAATATAAATAAGGCATTATCGTTATGGTCAAACAGTACAAATTTTGTGAAATTTACCCAAGTTAACGACAAACAGAGTGCAAATATTATAATTGCGTTCAAAGATTTGCCGGAAGATTTTTGTAAAAACGATGTTTGTAGTTATGTTGTAGCGTTTACAGAACCTGAAATTTCAAGTCAAAAAATTCTAAAAAAAATGAATTTAACTTTTTATAAGACAAACCCAAGACACGAGAACTTTTCATCTCAAGAAATTTTAAATACAGCATTGCACGAAATCGGGCACACATTAGGTATAATGGGACATAGCAACAATCCCAG
Organism: uncultured Candidatus Melainabacteria bacterium; assembly: GCA_934692625.1. GTDB lineage: Bacteria > Cyanobacteriota > Vampirovibrionia > Gastranaerophilales > Gastranaerophilaceae > Zag111. The sequence continues at coordinate 59,389 of CAKUUC010000008.1, read as the reverse complement.
AGATTTAATGTTTGCACAAAAAGATAACAGCTCAAGATATTTCAATTCTCTTCCTACGCCAAATTTCACAAGGAATGATTTAAACACCCTTGTTTTGCTATACAGAATTAAACCGACAATTTCAAATAATCAAAATTTGCAGAGTGAAACATTTTATTATGCACCAATTTTGATTGGCGAAGACGATGAACGAATAAAAAATAAGATTATAGAAAACCAAAACTACATAAAAAATTATCCAACAATTGCCGGCGGATATATCAATTTGGCATCATCTTACGCTGATTTCGGAGATTTCCAAAGCGCAATAAATACTTTACAACAAGGTGAAAAATATATAAAAAGCAATGACGACAAATTTTTAATTGAATACAACAAAGCGGCAATCTATTACAATATGCAACGCTATTCTGAAGCATTAACAGCAGCCAATAGCGCCAAATCAATTAGAGATGACTCAAGCTTAAATGAATTGATTGAAGAAATACAAAAATTAAGCAAATAAAATTGTATTGTTTGCAATATATTCAAACATTTGCAACATTTTAGTTGTTAGATTTTTTAGAAATGACCATAGCATTAGATAGAGCAATACCTCCTATTTGTTGCGGTTTGTTGACGATAACACCATTTACATACATTACGGTTGAACCACCGCCATCAAGATTAATTGCGTTAATACAACCTAAAGATTTCATCAAATTAGCAAGTTCAGTAAGCGTAAGCCCGACAGAATGACCTTCTCGTCCGTCTGCAGTTATTAAAATCAAATCATTATCTTTTGTATAACCTATTGCCGTTCTTGGATTACGCCCACCAATTGATTGAAGTTTTTCGGCAGTCATATCTACAAAAACTTCGCCATCTTTAACAAGATAAGGACCGCCTCCAATAATATGTTTTGCATTGTTCCAACCTTGAGTTAACAATAGTTGAGTATCAACAGCACCCGCACCAAACAAATTGCTTAACTTAGATTTCGGACCAACCAAAACATAACCATTTTGCGGAATAGAAAGGGGATTGGCAGATGCCGCAGTAATCCGATTATTTTCAACCCGAAGTTGAACTCCATACTGTGGAGAAGCAGGGGCTACAGCACCCCAATCCCGTGTATACATCAATATATATGAGGATAACATTCTAGGCTGATTTATATTATCTATAGGAATTTCGTAACCGTTTCCTATGATTTTACCTTTAAATTGAACACGACCGACTTGATATCCGTTTTCAAAAATTCCAAGAGCTACCCTATCATAAATCGGTCCGGTGTATAATTTATGATTAATCATCAAAGTTCCAAGCGGAACACCTGTTTGTGGCTTGAAGAAACCACCATTTATCGCAACAATAGAATTAGTATTTTGTGCAATTGTTCTTACTGTGCGTTTACTATGCAAATAAGATGAAGATGCCACTGCAGGTCGAACCTCATAGTCTTTTGCGACGAGTCTATTTATTTCAACAATATTTAATCTTACAGGTTTACCGCTAAAATATTTGACCATACGAATGTGTTTAACCCCATCAGCAACATTATTTATATAATATCCTTGATATTTGTTTTTAATACGTGCATCAAACTTATTTTTCAAATAACCTGAACTCAAACCTACATTTATAGATTTTGTCAAAGATGTCATTGCGGGCACAGTTAAATTTGTATTTGCAATCAAATCATTTGCAAAAATTGAAGGCATAAAATATAAATTATATAGAACGAATACTAAAAAGAAAAATCCCGCTGCATATAAATGCGACTGTAAATTAAAGTATAAAAATTTGCGTGCAAAAATCGTATCCATATATATCATCACCTTTCAGTGTTAATTTTTCGGATACCTTTTTGATTTTAGAGTGGGGCGGGGAATAACACTCATCAGAAACCTATGAGGGCAAATAGGAACTTCCTATTAATATTTTAAACTATCTTTACAAATAGTTCAATCCTATTTGCCACAAGGGTTTTACAAAACTAAATAGTGGTAAAGTTACACTATTTAAACAATAGAGTAATGTTTTATTCAATAAGAAATTTAAACAAGATTGTCTAAAATATGCTTTAATTTACCAACTTTATGAATTGGTGGTTTAACATCATTTTCATAAGTTAAGGTAGAATATTTGCCGTTTTCTCTTGTCAAATTAAAAACTTCAAAATCTTTTGCTCCATGCTTACGTGTTTCTTCGCTAAAAGAAACAAATAATTTAGCGGCTTTACCTAGCACTGTTTCTTGTATAACAATATTTTCACCATGTTTTGTTGTACCTAAATATGTACGATTGTTTAGTGATTTTGATTGTGCCAATTTATTAAACGCTGTAGAAACTACTGATTCTAAATTTTTTGATTTATTTGCTGTAAATGATTGATTTCCTGCATAATTAACAGGAGTAATATTTTGTACTAACATTATGAATCCTCCAACTGAGTAAGTGTATTTAACACACTAATTAGAAAACAAAGTTAGTCTGTTGTCAATATTTTTTATTAATCAATATCAACTGGCGGACGTTGAATTTTTTCAATCGCTTCACGTGCAGTAAATACAACAGTTTCAGGAACATTATCAATTACTGTCAATTGTCGTAAAACATCAACAACTCGTTTGAAGGCTCTTACAATGTCGCCTTCTCCGACTTCGAGCGATTCTGTTACAGTTTCCCATTCTGCACCTTCAACCCAAAGTTCAATCATTGAACTAAAGTAAGGATTTATATACAAAGGCGAATCTATATCATATCGAGATTGAGCCTTCATAATCTTTTTCTTTATATTTCTAATTTGGTTCAAGGTTTTTCTAACAGGTTCAGAGAATGGAATATATGGAATTTCAATGCGCAAATCTTCTGTTGTTATTGCACAAATAACACCGGCAAGTTGAGCAGGAGTAAGATTTTCCAAAACTCCGGAAAAGATAATTTCTGCCAAATATAGTTCATTTTCTGCTCTAATTTGAGATGTTGTTTTTCCTTTTGCTGTAGGATAATCGTTTTCCAAATATCCAAATTCTTTCAAAATTTCACGATGTGCTAAAAACTTATTCCAATAAATATCTTTCTGTCGTTCAATTTCTTTCTGTAATTTTTTCTTTTTAGACAAAATTCGACCGATAACTTCAATATTTTTTGAATGTTTTTTATAGTGTTTGCAACAATCACAAGGATAACTTTTCAACTTTGCAAGTTCAGCCTTATTACGTTCGCCAAATTCAATTACTTCAGGAGATAGAGGTCTGTGTTTTGCCTTTTCTTGACGAAGTATTTTTTTATAAGTTTGTCTATCTTGAACATACAAAAATCTAACTCTATCATATTCTTTTAGGGTTTGATCAGTAAGTTTTGCAGGACAAACAAATTCACGCTCTTTTAAATCAACATCAAATTGTTCCAATTGCGCTAAAATTGGTTTTAATCGAAAATCAGACGAATAATATCCAAAACTTTTCAAAATAAGTTCTTTAGATTCTTCAAGAGAAAATCTTTGCAGCAAATTCAAAACCATAGAATAACTTGGAGAAAAACGACTTTCCAACGGATTTGAACCACTTAAAACAAGTTCTGCAACTTCTTCCGGAGATTGGAAAGATGTACCGACAATAGTTACATAGCCGACCTCATCCATTCCACGACGTCCCGCACGACCGGACATTTGTAAAAATTCGTTAGCGGTAAGCATTCTGTGACCGGAATCAGTACGTTTGCTTGTTGAACTGATAACCGTAGAACGTGCAGGCATGTTAATACCTGCGGCAAGTGTTTCTGTCGCAAAAACTACCTTAATTAACCCCATTTGAAATAGTTTTTCAACAAGGTTCTTCCATGCCGGCAATAATCCGGCATGATGAGAGGCAACACCTTGAATTAAATATTCTATGTGTTTATTTCCGTATAAATGAGGATTTTCTGCAATATAATCCTCAATAAAAGCCTTAATCTTTTCTTGTTCTGCTCTGGTATTTAGCCCCAGACCCGAACATTTTTCCATCTGTTCATCACATTTTTTACGAGAGAATGTGAAATATATTGCCGGTAACATATCATTTTCAGCCAAATTTGAAATAATTTGTTTTACATAAGATTTCTTACGTTTATCTTTTCCCTTTGCCCACTGAGGTTTTTCAGGCTTGATTTTTTTGTTTAACTTTCCATCTGGAGTTAATAATGGTAACAATTTAAAAGGTTGTGAACTGTCAAAATAGTAAAATTTTAGCGGAACCGGACGAAAATCTGTATTAACCAATTCTGTTTTTGAATGTACTGTATTTATCCAATTGGTAAGTTCATCACAGTTTGCAACTGTAGCAGATAAAGCAATTATCTGAATATTTGTAGGACAGTAAATTATACTTTCTTCCCAAACGGTCCCTCGCTGTTCGTCATTCATATAATGAACTTCATCAAGTACAACATATCTGACATTTTTCAAATTGTCTGCAACTGCTCCGAAATTTGTACCATACAACATATTACGAAAAACTTCCGTAGTCATAATTACAATTTGAGCACCACGATTTATTGAAGTATCTCCTGTTAAAAGTCCAACTTTATCTGAACCGTATTTTTCACTGAAATCATAAAACTTTTGATTAGAAAGAGCCTTCAATGGTGTTGTATAAAAAATTCGACAACCTTGTTCCAATGCTCTATGAATTGCGTGTTGAGCAATCACAGTCTTACCTGCACCGGTTGGAGCACAAACAACAACGCTTTTGCCTTCATCAATAACTTCACAAGCCTCTTTTTGAAAATCGTCTAACTCAAATGGAAATTCATACATAATTTGCTATCCTTAAAATCTGCCTATTCATATTATAACATAGATTTCAACTTTTTTGCAGAGGGGGTAATTTAAAAATGTAAAGCAATATTCGTGAAACGTACAAGAAACACTTGAAATAAGGACATGTTTATATGAAAATTCAGATATAACGTTTATTTAAGTAGAAGGGATATTTGGGTTCGAATGATTAAATTTGATTGTAGAAACGTGGACACATGTGTCATTGGTACTGAACACGGCTTGGATTTAGCAAGTGAATTTGCTCAATATAAAGAAAAAATCACTGGAATTATTGCCGATTTAAACAAGAGAAAAGACAAACCGGGACAGTGGCTACAGTGGATGAATCTTGGCTACAATGAAGAAACACTTTGGTACGTTAAAGAATATGCCTCTATGGTTCGTGGAAGATTTGACAATTTACTAATTCTCGGTATCGGTGGCTCCGCATTAGGCGGTATGGCAGTAACAGAAGCCCTTCTAAAACCATTCTGGAATTTACTAACCCCAGAACAAAGAAACAATTACCCAAGAGTATTTTTCCTTGATAACATTGACCCTGACACAATGAGCGGACTATTTGAAACTCTTGACCTAAAAAAGACACTTGTAAACGTTATTACAAAATCAGGTTCAACTGCAGAAACAATGTCACAATTTATGATTGTTAAAGATTTACTTGTTAAAGCGGTTGGTGAAGACGAATATAGAAAACATGTAGTCGCTACGACAGACAAACAAACTGGTGTACTAAGACAGATTGCAGAACAAGAAGGCTACAAAACTTTTGTTGTTCCTGATGATGTTGGTGGCAGATTTTCAGTATTTTCAGCAGTTGGACTTTTGCCTTTTGCCTTGTTAGGTATAGATGTAGATGAAATTACAAACGGCATAAAAGATATGGATTTAGCGTTGAAAAATACTGATATCAATGAAAATATAGCAGCGCAAAACGCATTAATACAATACCTTATGGACACAAAGAAAGGCAAAAATCTTTCTGTTATGATGCCATATTCAAGTCGTTTAAAATACGTTGCAGATTGGTATGCTCAACTATGGGCAGAATCTTTAGGTAAAGAAGAGAATTTGCAAGGATTACACACTCATATCGGACCGACACCAATCAAAGCGCTTGGTGCAACTGATCAACATTCACAAATCCAACTTTATAACGAAGGACCTAATGACAAAGTTATTAACTTTATTAGAGTTGAAGAATTTGACACAAAACTTGAAATTCCTAAAATCTTTGAATATACAGGAATTGGCTACTTAGGCGGAAAAACAATAAATGATTTGCTTAATGCAGAAGCCGATTCTACAAAAGTTTCATTATCAGATTATGCTCGTCCGACAGTAACAATTACATTACCTAAGATTGACGGCTACCACATGGGACAATTGCTTTATATGTTAGAAGTTCAAACTGCAATCGCAGGGGCTTTATATAATGTAAATGCCTTCAATCAACCAGGAGTTGAACAGGCTAAAAATTACACTTACGCACTTATGGGTAGAGCCGGCTATGAGGATTCTGCAATTAGTTTACAGAAGAAATTAGCAATGGTAACTCAAGTAAAATAAAGGATTTTCAATGAAATTTTTGAAAATATTATTTACGGTTTGTTCTATATTACTTATAACTACATGCCCGTTTGTTATCAGTTCTTGCCAAACTGTTTTACATGGCGGAATTGAAAAAGTACCTAATGAGTTTTTTGGGGCTTGGAGAGTCGTTTCACATCGAACAACTACAGATTCTCCGGTAACATTTCGTGAAAAAAATATCGATATTTGGAACTTATCAAGTGAAAATAACGTCATAACATTAAGTAATCCTTTTTCAGGAGCGCAAGCACAAATCAATGTCAGAGAGGTCAGAGGCAATTACGTAGAGTTTGTTAAAACCGGAAAATATGACAATAAATTACTAACAGACAGAGTTAAATTAGAGGTAAAAGGGAATAAGTTTTCAGGAACAGACGAATTAACACTAAAAACAATCTCTGATGTAGACAAAAGCGTTATAAAAGACGAACATGCGACATACGCACTAACCGGAGAAAGGATTTCAGGGCAAGAAATCACTAAATGAGGATATTATAAATGACAAAAGTTTACGATTTTGATGTAGTAATTCTTGGAGGAGGTCCTGCTGGATTATCATCAGCAATTTATGCAGCAAGAGGAAATGTTTCGACAGCAATCGTTGATATCAACACATTTGGAGGTCAACCGGTAAATTACACAACATTAGAAAATTACCCTGGATATATAGGTTGCGATTCATTTACATTGATGGAAAATTTTGAAAAACAAGCAGAAGAGTTTGGAGTAAAGAGTTTTCCGATGCAAGAAATTTTAACTGTAGATTTAATCTCAACTCCTAAAACAATTTTAACAACGGAAGCAAAATTTAGTGCAAAAACAGTAATCATCGCTACAGGAGCAACTCCAATGAAATTGGGAATTAAAGGGGAATCTGAATTCACCGGACGAGGAGTAAGTTATTGCGCGGTTTGTGATGGGGCATTTTATAAAGATAAAATAGTAGCCGTTGTCGGAGGTGGCAATTCCGCAGTTGAAGAAGCAATGTATTTGACACGATTTGCACAAAAGGTCTATCTCATCCACAGACGAAACGAATTAAGAGCAGATAAAATTATACAAGAAAGACTAAAAGATTGTGATAAAATCGAACTTCTTTACAACACTACAGTTAAAGAAATTCATGGTGAAGATAATGTAAGTTCAGTGACATTATGTGACACGTTAACAAATGAATGTCATGAATTAAAAACTGACGGCGTTTTCCCATATATAGGAATTTGTCCGAATGTGAACCTATTTTCAGGACAACTTAAGCAAGACAGCAAAGGATTTATTAATACAGACAACACGATGAAAACATCCATTGACGGAGTTTATGCAGTCGGAGATGTTCGAAATACACCGTTAAGACAAGTAATTACTGCCGCTTCAGATGGTGCGATAGGTGCAGTTTATGCTGTCAAATATCTTGAAGAAATTAAAGATAAAATCCTGCAACAATAAAAAAGTAAAGAAGATATTAATATTTGCATAAAGATATAAAGATTATGTAAGGAAATCCCAGTTCATACATTTTTTAATTTATAATAATAATGTAGAGAACAATAAATGGAGAAAAAATTATGCAATCAGTAAACGAAATTCTTTCTAAATTAGAAAATGCAGATAACGTAACAAAAAACAAAATCGAAAATCAATTGGTAAGTATCGGTACAGCAGTAGTTCCTCAATTGGTTGACGAATTGCAAGTTGTTAGAGGAATTAAAAGAGGTGTTGTTGCTATGACTCTTATTCGTTTAGGTGATGTTTCAGTTCAATACCTTGAAAAAGCCGCTCACGAAAACAAAGATTTTGAATGGGTTGCTGAATACCTTATCAGAGAAATCAAAGGTCAAGCAGCATAAGTTATTGAATTACAATAAATTATAAATTGTAGAAAAAGAGATTACTGAGGCAATAGTTAATCTCTTTTTTTATGCTAAAATTAAATTTATGAGAAATTACGATAATTTCAGTTATACTTGTATGTTTGGAGGTGGCGCAATCAGAGGCGCAGCCCATGCTGGTGTCGTAAAATATTTTGAAGAACTTGGAATAAAACCATCAACACTTGTTGGCTCTTCTGTCGGTGCGTTAGTTGCAATGCTTTATGCAGTCGGCTATACATCAGAAGAACTTTCAGAAGTATTTCTATCTGTCAATTTTGAATTATTTAGAGATATTTCACTAGGATTTAATCACCAATTTGCACTTAGTAAAGGTGAAGTTTTTCTAAATTGGCTAAGAGAACTCATTGAAAAGAAATATTATAAAGATAAATACGTTGAAGGTAAAAACGAACCAGTAAAATTTTCTGATTTAGAAAAAGATTTGATAATCATAACAACAGACATGTACACTTTCAAATGTAAGGAATTTTCAACTTTTGAAACTCCTGATTATGAAGTCGCAATGGCAGTAAGAATTTCATGTTGCATGCCGGGACTTATGCGAGCAGTAAACATTGATAACAAACTTTTGGTTGATGGAGATTTGATGAAAGGTAAACCAATGTGGATGCATTCAAAAAACCTTGCAGACACAAATGATAGAATTCTTGAAATCAGACTGGAAGGAAAATTTTTGGGAACTGACGAAAAAGTAGCCGAATATGTAAATGGCATGTATTCTTGTATGACAGCGACAGAAACTGATTTTATCAAAAATTTATACGGAAAATCTGATAAATATGATTATCTGGTTATAAATACCGGTAACGTTGTCGTGGTCGATTTCAACTATCCGACAGAAAAACGTCAAGCAATTATTGATGAAGGTTACAACCAAACGAAAAAGTATTTTACAAAAACACTAGTAGAAAAGAAACAAAAGATTTTGACTTGTTATAAAGAAATACTTGAAAAATTAGACAAAATTTATTTCTTCCTACGACAAGGAAAGTTCATGCCGGCAAAAAACACAACATCTGAACTTTTTATTACTCTTGCAGATTCTCGAAAACTCATAGATGAAGAGATTTACCATTCTATAAAAATGTTCCAAAAATTTCTGTTTAACAACGTAAAATCAGGCTTACTCGGTAGAGCAACATGCTCAAACAGACAAACCATAACAAACGCCTTGTTTTCAATAATTACAGATTTGGAGAGTCGAATAGAAAAACTCGAGGAATATTTGACTAAACTTTCCAATTGACAATTAAATATGTTTGATATAATATAAAAGCAAGGAAGGTGCGTATTTGAGCGTACCGAACAAAAGATTTCTCAATAATTGAGAATTTGAAAATTGAATATTATTTATGTTCCAGTGGCACTCTGCCGACGAAAAAGATTGATAATCTTTTGAAGAGAGGTAAGGTAGAGTGATTGCAAAAGAAACATAAACAAAGGCGTGCTCCAGTGGCGGAATCGGTAGACGCGTTGGACTTAAAATCCAATTGGGCGTATAACCCAGTGCCAGTTCAAGTCTGGCCTGGAGCAATTCTAAAAGACTCACTTCGGTGGGTCTTTTTTATTGGAAAAATTTGAGAAGATACACAAGTCCGTATTTTTACTTAAGTAAAAATACGGACTTTTATTTTTGAGAAAAATTTGACATAATCAAAATAGTCAAAAAACTAAAGAAGGCATATAAATAGAAAAACGAAAGGATTAAAACAAAATAACATGAAAAGAAATAATAATATAGAATTTGATACAGAAATGAAAAAACTTTGTAGTGGAGTATACCCTAAAAATAGAAAATCACTACCAAAGGATTGGATACCTTTTGATAGCTATGAAACTAAAAACGGTTTCTATGGCGAAGCTTTTTACAAACAAAAAACTATAGCCATCGTATTTAGAGGAACAGATGATATAGAAAGTGACGGTTTTGATGATATAAAAATGTGGCTTAGAGAAATACCTCTCCAGTATTATGATGCAATGAATTTCTTTTATAAAATCAAAAAAAATAATAAAAATACTAAAATAGTTTTTACAGGACACTCGCTAGGTGGTAGCATAGCGCAATTATTTGGAAATGCTACTGGATATGAAACTATCACATTTGAAGCTTATGGAACAGGAGCTTTTATTCCTTTCATAAATAAAGATAATCTTGATAATATCAGAAATTATGGGCACATAAAAGACAAAATTTTCACATCAAATATTGATAATCAAGTTGGAAAAATTTACATTCTCGAGAACCAAGCTAGAGGACTATCAAAACCATTAAAATACCATTTTTTAGAAAATATTGGAAACCTAAAAAACAGAAGAGAATACCACAATACATTTGAGATTGGTAAAGAAACAAGTAATGGTATTATAAGAACACTCTTAAAAGGTAATCTTACATATAATTATGACCCTAATAGAATAATTACCAATGAAGAAATTGGACAAATGACTAAAAATGAATTTTTAGAAAATGAAAAATATATAATGAATCAAGTAAAAAATCAATGTGTCATGTCACAAAGGCAAGCCGAGAAACTATTCCATTCTGGAGACTTAATTTGGGTCAATGCTTATACTCGAGAAGATGGAACAATGGTAAAAGGTTACTTTAGAAGAAGGTAACTAAACAAAATTTAGTGCTAATTATTTTTATTAAGAAACGAAATATAGCAAAAAGAATAAAACTGCAATTGGTGCAAATACAAATAGAATACCTATAAACTGCAAGAAAAAGATTAGTTTTGAGTTTAAAAATTGCTCATTTGTAATTTTAAGTTTCAAAAAGATGTGTAATAAAATTGCAACAAAAAATGCTACGACAGAAAAACCAACGACAGAAAATAAAACCAATACAAAACCCATTCCTGGATTTAAAACTTCAAAAAAAGGTGGTTTTGTGGACGGTGCAATAAAAAGGCATATAAATGTTAGCAAATTTATTAACCCCACAACTGATAAAAAATTAAAACTATATTGATTTCTCAGATTATACAATACACTCATATTCATAAGCTCCTAATAATCAATAAAAGGTACATTCCATTGCGAATCAAACAAACCATTGTTCAAGAACATTAAGTTCCCTAAAAAAGGAAAAATTGGAGAAAGAACAGATAAAACGACAAATAATATACCTAACAATTGACATACAAAAATAAATTTAGAATTTATAAACTTTTCATCAGTAATCCTGTTTTTCTCAGTAAGAAATAGGCATATTGCAACAAGAATTGATATAAATGACAAATACCAAATCGGATACAATATGAATTCGGAAAACATATCAAAGATTTTGTTAAATTTAGGCAACACAATTGCAACGAGTATAGTAAATAAATCAACTAACCCAATAAATACTAAAAAATTAAAACTATATCGATTTCTTATATTATTCAAAAATTTCATATCACAATATTACAAAAAAATCTAAAAGTTTACAAATACTTAAATATATTATATCCCTTTTGAATTGATTTTCTGGTTGAAACAGAAGGTTCAATATTAAAATCATCGTCAAAATAGAACAAACATTCTCCGGTTGGCTCATAAATCTCAGTAGGGACAGAAAAACCGCTTTGAATTTTACAATTCTGTTCTGCTAAACTACATTTTTGAGAATTTTTATAAAAATTAATATAATACAATTCCAGAGATTTATCTTTTTCAGACAGTGAGAATATTACAGAATTATTGTCACTTTTTGCCTCAGCAAAATTACGAGCGAAATCTTCTGCTAACTGATTTTCAGATTTTAACGAAATCAGTCTGACAGGTTTTGATTTTAAACGTTTATAAACAACAGAGCATTGAGCATTTTGTACAAAATCATTCATATCAACATTTTTTACAAATACAAAAACAATAAGTAAAAATATAAAAGGAAGTGCAATATTTAACAATACTGCAAAAATTGTCCATTTAATTTGAGAAAGCCTAAATTCGTAACCTGATTTATAATTATTTGCTCTATATGCCCATTCGTTCCCTCTTATTCCGCAATACAATTGAAAAACAAGCAACAATAGCCAATTAAAACCAAACGGTAATTGAAACCATATCAAAGGAATCGCAACTAATGTTATCCAAACTTTATGAGGAACACCCCAAATAAAGGTCAACAAAAATGCCGCCCAATTAAATCCTTTTATCTCATTTGGTAAATTCTGTGGAAATGTTTGATATTGACGATATATTTTTCTGATTTCATCAATTTTCATAAATATTAACCGTTTATTACACGTTCAAACGTAGACCAATCAAAGTTCTTATTTTTCACCAAATTACTAATTGTTTGCATATCAAGATTTTTTTGTAGAGTAAATTCTTTTTCAAAAGATTTTTTTAACCCTATCAAAGGAAAGCCAAATTCTTTTGCCAATTTTTCAACCTTGATATCGTAATTGATACCCAGAACTTTTACTCCCGCCAGCAATCCAACAATCAGCGCATGAAATCTCATTGCCACCATAAACTCTGATTTGGCGATATTACTAACAGTTTGTTCATCAGTTAAGCCTGAAAATAATGTAGTTTTAATATCTGAATTCAAAAGTCTAACTGCGCGCTCGAATTTTTTACAAACCTCTAAATCTAACGTGTCCTGAAATGAGTAGATGTCTATCATATAATCAGGAAAACTTGTCACAACGTTTTGAGCAAGCCTGTCAATAAAATCTTCATTCATAGTTGCGCAATTTCTCAATTGAACCGCTACTCGCTTTTCTTTTTGAACTTCCGGTATCATTGTTGAAAATATCGGGTCACACAATAGTTCCGAATTCACTCCCCATTTTTTCAACAATTCTTGACTTTTCACATCTCGAACACTTACATAAGTACAAAATCTTAACAAAAAACCGGTCAAAAATTGTCCTACAGGATTTGAAATAGGTCCAATACCTTGAGCAAAAATAATAACTTTTTTACCCAAAATCAATCCCATAAAAATTACAAAAAGATAATAAATCAGACTTTTAAAACTCGTAGTATCTTGCAGCAAACTACCGCCGCCAGATATCAAAAAATCAGATTTTGCAATAGCGCCAATTAAATCTCTAATATTAAAAGTATAAACACTTCTTACAAAACGGAATTTACTTTTTGTATACTTAGTATCAGAAGAAATTATGGTGATTTTATGTCCGTATTCACGCAATTTTGCCACAAGAACAGACAAAATTGCCTCATCTCCAAAATTTTTGAAGCCAAAATATCCGGACAAAACAAATCTTTTTTTCTTCATACTAAACTCCGTTTTTATATATTTCAAAAACTTCATCATAATAAGGAACTGATTTTATGGCACCAATTCCTTGAGCCTGCAAACCTGCGGCAATTGAGGCAATTTTTGCTGATTCCGCCGGTGAATAACCGGAAGTTATAGAATGTAAATATGCACCATTAAACGCATCTCCAGATGATGTCGTATCTACAGTAGTTTCGGTATAGAATGGCACAAATAGAGTATTTTGATTATTATTCACATAGTAACCTTTATCTTTGCTTGATTTGACAATAATTGTATCAATTCCGTAGTCGGTAAGCCTTTTTATTGCTTGATCAACAGACTCCAATTCATACAAAGAACGAATGTCATTATTTTCACTGATAAACAAAATATCTGTCAGTGGTAAAATTTCTGCAATGTACTCTTTAGCCTCATCTTCAGAAGACAATAATTTTGAAAAATTAGGATCGTAAGCAGTCAAAATACCATTTTCTTTTGCTACTTCAAATGCTTTCTTCACTGCTTCTCGAGCCTGAATTGACAAAGACATTGTAACTCCAGATGCGTACACAATTTTTGCGGATTTTATATAATCCTCGTTGATATTATCTATTGATAATTTTGCAGGTGCGATTTTCTTTCTGTAGTGAGCAAATTCTTTACCTTCTCCAGCCACACGAGCGACAAAGTAAATGCCGTTGTTTTCATCGGTACAAGTTACAAAAGAGGTGTCAAGCCCTTCTTTTTCCCAACTTTTTACTAAAAATTGTTTGAAAACATCGTTACCTAAACATGTAATAAATCCGACTTTTGACTTCAATCGGCTTGCTGCAACCGCAACAACCAAGGAATCTCCACCGTAATATTTGTGCAAGCACTCTGCATCTTCTAATTTTTGATTAGAAGATAACTCTATCAGACTTTCTCCGATAGTAATAATATCCAACGACTTATCAATCATTATTTTAATTTCTCCAATAATTCTTTAGTTCGTTTGGTTATCTCAGAATAAGACTCTACACCTGTCAAGTTTCTACCAACACCAACCGCTAAAGCACCGGCTTTTAAATAATCAGCAACTTCATGAAGTTTGACATCACCTTGAGGAATAATATTCAAAAACGGCATAGGTCTAAGTAAATTTTCAATATATTCAACCCCACCCATTGCAGTTATCGGATAAATTTTCACAACCGGAATTCTTGATTTCCACGCTTCGTATGCTTCGTTAGCGGTTGAAGTTCCTGCAATAAACGGTAATTGTTTATCTTTTGAAATTTTCAATAAATTATGTTGAAAAATAGGTGATGAGATAATTTTTGCACCGGACTCAATTGCTACTTGTGCTTGCAATGATGTAATAATTCCACCTGCACAAATTACAGCCTTATCTGCAACTTTACTAATTGCATTGAAAACTCTCGGAGCATCAACGTTAACTTCAATAACATCAAGACCACCGTCTATCAATGCATTAACTTTCGCGATAACGTCGTTTTCATCTGTACTTCTAATGATAGGAAAAACTTTGTTTTCCTTTAGTTTTTTTGTTAAATCAAAATTCATAATCTTCCCTTTTTTTAGACTTTATTATATCATAAAATAAATAACCTGTGGGGAGATATGTATGAAAAAATTTAAAAACTTTTGGTTCTATGCCGGGGCATTTTGCCTATATTTGATATTAACGGCAATGATTTCAGCAATTGCCGCAACATTTTTATCAAAACCTGTCTATGGGTTTTTATTGAAAAATTTTGCAACGTGGAACATCAGCTCCTCAAATGACAGTATAATTATCGTTGCAGATGACAGAACTGCAGAAAAATATCCTAACTGGAGCACAATAGAAGAAAGAGTAAAATTACTGAATTATTTCTATGAATATGCAAAACCCAAAAGTGTTTCATACGATTTTTGTATTCAATTTTCCGAAAATGCACATAATAAAATTAAACAACTCAATGTTTTTTCTAAAATAAAAAATTTCACAACAGGATATTCACTGGACGACCAAAGCGACAAAGGAAGTCAATTTTTTGAACAATTCAAAAACAATCAAAAGTTAAATGTAAAAATTTTATCAAAAGATATTTATCCTAAAACATTTAACGGAATAACAAATATATCAGAAGAACTTGCCGCTCAAAAAATCAATTTAGGTTCTGTATATTTTAAAGAAGATGACACAACTCACCAAGTATATAATTCTGAATATATTGTAAGAATTGGTGATGATTTCTACCCGTCTTTAGCGCTCAAGACATATCTTTTAGAAAACGATACAAATGACGTAATCTTAGATAATTACAATTTAATAATTCCCAAAACAGGTCTAAAAATTCCAATTACAATAGATAAACAAGGGTTACTAAAGACGCCGATTTGGTTCTATTCAAATAACGGAGAATCAAGTTACTCTCATATTACAATTTCGGCATACAAAATACTGGAATCTTATAATGCCTTAAAAAACGGTATCACACCACAAAATCACCCTGAATTATACAATTCAAAAGGGAAAGATAGGCTATATGATCCGGAATTATTCAAAGACAAAACAATATTTATTGGAGCGAACATAACGGGACCTTCCGGTGACGTCGTAAAAACGCCAATGAATGAAAGACACCCAGGAGTAGATGTACAAACAACAGCCTATGACAACTTGCTTTTTGGTGACTTTATAAAAAAAGATGGAATTTTAGTTTTTTCACTTGATATATTGTCGCTTTTACTTCTTTCGATTTTAGTTTTCGCAATAATTTTGAAAACAAAAGTATTTAAAGGTTTACTCTCAATTATCGGACTAAATATTTTATATGGAATAGCAGTAATTATCCTTGCAGTATGCGGAATTATAACAAATCCTGTAATACCGATTAGTGCTGAAATAGTGACTTTTGTCTTTGGTTATTCGTTTAAATTCATCACAGAAAACAGAAACAAAGAAAAAATAAAACAAGCAATGGGAAAATATTTATCTCAAGACATCATGAAAAATGTTGTAAATAATATTGATGACTTAAAACTCGGTGGAAAACGTGCAATCGTAACGGTTTTATTCTCTGACATAAGAGGTTTCACAAGTATGAGTGAAAAAATGTCAGCAGAAGATGTTACAAAAATTTTGAATGAATATTTTACCGAAATGGAACCAATTATTACAAAATACAACGGTGTTATTAACAAATTCATCGGAGATGCGGTTATGGCAATTTTTGGAGAACCAATTCAAGACCTTAACCACCCAGTTAACGCTGTTCGATGCGCCTACGAGATGTTGCAAAAAGTTGCATATTTGAGAGAAAAATGGTTAATGGAAGGGAAGCCAAAAATCGAAATCGGAATTGGAATTTGTACCGGCGAAGTGTTCATCGGCAATATAGGTTCTGAAGCCCGTATGGAATACACTGTAATCGGTGACACAGTAAACCTTGCAAGTAGAATCGAAAGTTTCAACAAAGTCTACAAAACCAATTTACTTGTAAGCAGTTCTACATATTCTTATATTTCTGATATTGCAGACGTTATTAAAATTAACGAAGTAAAAATTCGTGGAAAAGCGCAAAAAATGAATATTTACGAAGTTTTACGAATAGAAAAAGCCGATAAATAATAATATTTAGATAAGATAAAAAAGAGGCTCTAAATTTTTAATTTAGAGCCAACTTTTATAATATTTATGTTTTTAAAACTATATTATAGTCTGTCAAAACCGGTATATTTTCTCAAAACTTCCGGAATAATAACTGTTCCATCTTCTTGTTGGAAGTTTTCAATAATCGCTGCAAATGTTCTACCAACTGCCAAACCTGAGCCATTAATTGTGTGAACAAATCTGGTTTTGCCGGTAGCTTTATCTTTATATCTGATATTTGCACGACGTGCTTGGTAATCACCATAATTAGAACAACTTGAAATTTCTTTATAAGTTCCGTAAGATGGCATCCAAACTTCCAAATCCCAACATTTGTTAGCAGAAAATCCGATATCAGCAGTACATAAAGAAACTCTTCTATATGGCAAACCCAAAAGTTGAAGCATTCTTTCACCGTTTTCAGTTAATTTTTCGTGTTCCATTGGAGAATTTTCAGGAGTTGTATATTTTACCATTTCAACTTTATTGAATTGGTGAACTCTTATTAAACCTCTTGTATCTTTACCAGCTGAACCAGCTTCACGTCTAAAGCATGGAGTGTATGCAGTCATATATTTAGGCAATTCATCTTCTGATAGAATTTCACCGGCATAAATATTAGTAACAGGAACTTCGGCTGTCGGAATCAAGTACAAATCTTCGTTTTCACATTTGTACATATCTTCTTTAAATTTTGGAAGTTGACCAGTACCGGTCATTGTAGCAGAATTTGCCATAAATGGTGGTAAAATTTCCTCATAACCTTCGTTTTGAGTATGCTCATCAAGGAAGAAGTTGATAATAGCACGTTCAAGTCTTGCGCCTTTTCCACGGTACAAGATAAATCTTGATTGAGATAATCTTACACCACGCTCGAAATCAACAATTCCTTTTTCTTCGCAAATATCCCAATGCGCTTTGAAATCAAAATCAAATTTTGTAGGTTCACCCCAAGTTGAAACAACTACGTTATCATCTTCAGATTTTCCTATCGGAGTAGATTCATCAGGAATGTTTGGGATATGAAGAAGAACATCTCTTTGTTTTTGGTCTAATTGGTTTTGAACTTCTTCTAATTCTTTAATTTCATCACCTAATTTTCTCACATCTTCTTGAATTTCATCGGTATTTTCACCATTTTTCTTCATCATACCAATTTTTTGAGATTCATTTTTTCTGCGCGCTCTAAGTTCGTCAGCCTGAGTTTGAATTTTTCTTCTCTCTTCATCAATCTTAATAACTTCATCTATTGATAAAGCAGGATTTCTTCTTTTTAACAATTCATTTATTTTCTCAGGATTTTCTCTAATTAGTTTAATATCAAGCATAATCTACTCTTACTCCTTTTTTTTAGTACTTGCATTTTATTTTAAACAAAACGAATAATCAAGGTAGGTATTACAAATTTGTACGGCATGACAATATAAAATTGCAATATTTCTGAAATAATGTATAATATTAATAACTATAGGGAGATGTGATGTTCAAAAAATTGGCAAAACAACTAAAAGCAGCAAATGACGAAAACTCTTGTTTTCCAATGTCTTCGCCGATTAATTCGTTCAAAGAAGAAACAAAAACAACCTTTTTAAAAGGTTTGTCTAAGCATGCTCTAAATTTATACGAAAGAAAAACAGACATCACAAATTTCACAAAACTAGCACTTTCAAACCCTGAAAATACAACTCACAACAAGATTGTTGATGATTTATTCAGAAAAAACGGAATCGTTGACCCGTTTTCTGAAGATGCGTTGTTTAATCTTTCCGAAAACGAAAGACTTTTAAAGGATTTAGGGTTATAAATTTTTGTAACGATTTTTTATTTTGGTAGCAAGTTTACATCTTGAGAAGCCTTCGTGTAAATAACAAAAGGAGGCAACTTAATGAACACTAATTACAGCGTAAACCAACCTGCATTCTCGGCAAGATTAAAACTTAACGACATAAACTTGGACAGGGCAAAATTGGCAAAAGCGGAAGAAACTTTTTCTAAATTGACACAGCACTATAAAAACGATGAACTTGTTATTCAAGCTTATAAAGTTGACAGATTAGATGGAACTTACTTCAATGTCGCAGATTTTATAGTTGATGGAAATGTAGCTGCAACATCTGAACCGCTAAAAGAATTCAAACATTGGTTTAGTCGAGCAAACGCTCAAGAGATGGGAAAAGCATTTGCCAGAATCTTCAAAAAAGGTAAATTGGAAGGTAAAGAAGTTCCAAAATTGAACGCATTAGATAATAAACTAACCCACTTAAAAAGTATGGCAGCATTAAACAACACAAGAGCAGAAATCTCTGGAAATCCGACATATTCAATATTAGCAAAACAAAATAACGCTGCCGCTGAAAGAATACAAAAAGAATTTAGCGAAGCAAGCAAAAAACTTGAAACTACAACCGAAAAAATTAAAGATTTTGAAAGCGACATTCCTATTATGGATTGGGATACCGCTCAATACAGGCATTAATAATTTACAAAAAATCAACCTAAAAAACACCCTTAATCTTTGGGTGTTTTTTTAGTATATAAAAATATATTATTCGTTGACATAAATACTAATTAATTATATCCTTGAAAAAGGAAGGAAATTCGTATCAAAATGGGTAATATTATCAACATTTGTTTATCTTGTGATGATAATTATGCTGAACATGCAGGAGTTGTAATTGCATCGACATTGTCAAATGCAAAAAATACTGATGACCTTGTTTTTTATATATTAGATGGTGGAATTTCCGACAAGCATAAACAAGAAATTTTATCACTGAAAAGTATAAAAAATTGTGAAATAAACTTTGTAAAAATTAATGATAATTGTTTTGACAACTACAAAAATGTAAAATCTCATCAATACGTAACCTTAGCAACTTATTATCGCTTAAAATTACCGACATTACTACCTCATGTTTCTAGAATTATTTATTTAGATTGCGATGTGGTTGTTCAAACTTCGTTATTTGATTTATTCAATGTTGACTTAAAAGGTTCCCCAATTGCCGGTGTTCACGATATCAAAAAACATCTTGTAAAAGATAATCCTACATACATAAATGCAGGAATGCTTGTTGTTGATTTAAAAAGAGGTGTCGAATTAAACCTTGAACAAAAATTTCTTGATTATACTAAAAACCATATTGATACGATTAAAGTTGGCGATCAAGAAATTATAAATGAGGTTTGCAAGGGTAATATTTTGATACTTGATGATGAATGGAATGTTCAATCAAGCAATTTTACAAACCGTTCAAGTTACACAAAATACCCGAAAATCATTCATTTTACAGCAAAGAAAAAACCTTGGCACTACGGAAGTTTCAGCTATCATAGAGATTTATATTTCAAATATTTGCAACTTACGCCGTGGAAATTAAACGAAAAAGATTACAAACATTGGACAAAAGATAATCAAAAAGCGTCTTTGTTAGCGTATATGAAATACAGACCGCATTTCTTCTTACGTCCAAGATTTTACGTGGCTCTATACAACACTTACATAAAAAAACAATATCCGCCAAAAGATGTCAAAATTCTTGTGGCATATCACAAAAAAGATTATATCTACAATAGCAACAAGTTAGTTCCAATTCATTGCGGACGAGAGATTGCATTTGAAAAAACTAAAGATGGACGAATTTCTAAAGATGAATTTGAATGGTTGTTAAATAATACTATTGGCGATAATACAGGTGATAATATTTCATATTTAAACAGAACCTTAAACGAAATGACCGCTATTTATTGGGCATGGAAAAATTATGACGAACTGGGAAATCCTGACTATATCGGCTTAAATCATTACAGAAGATATTTTGAGATAAACTACGGTAAACTTGATAAGATTTTATCTAAGTATGATTTTATAAAACAAAAACATTCAATTTCAAAACAAAGTTTTTACGATATTTGGCTAAACCTTGAAGATAGAGATAAGGATTTTATTGATAACGCAATTCAGATTTGCAAAGATGTAGAACAAACTGAGGGTATTGAAATTGAAAAGTTCTTAAAAGGCAATATTCATCGTGGATTTTGCAACATGTTTATCATGAAAAAAGAAGACTTTTTCAAATATTGTGAATTTCTTTTTCCAATAGTATTAAAACTACCGCAAGACGTATCTTTTGGCAGACAGGCAGGATATTTTGCAGAATTGTTGACTTCATACTATTTGTACAAAATGTCTAAAACAAAAAAAGCATACAATACTTCAATTATTTCATATTACGAAGAAAGCAATACAAATTTTATAAAAGACAGAATATTTTCAATAAAAAGAGAAGACTTATCAGCACAATCGCATATCATTGTGAAGTTTTTAGGACTCAAACTTAAAATAAAAATAGGGAAATAAATGGCAAAATTAAGTGTAATAATACCGGTGTATAATGTCGAAAAATATTTGAAAGAATGTTTGGACAGTGTAGTTAATCAAACACTCAAAGACATTGAAATCATTGTACTTAATGATGGAAGCAAAGACAATTGTCTTCAAATTATCAATGAATTCAAAAATAAATATTCAAATATTATTGTTATTGATAAACAAAACGGCGGTTACGGACACACTTGCAACTTGGGGTTGTCAAAGGCAACAGGTGATTATGTCGCAATACTTGAGCCTGACGATTATATTGAACCTGATATGTATGAAACATTGTTAAATAGGGCCATTGAAACAAATTCTGATATAGCAAAATCTCAATATTATGAAAATTATACCCAAAAATTTGGACATCTAAAAAAAGTTATGCTTGGCGGAATGATAGATGACAATGAAGTTTTCAAACTTCAAGACCACCCAGAATTATTAAATTCACACCCTAGCATTTGGTCATGCATCTATAGACGAGAGTTTTTAACAAAACATAATATAAAATTTATAGAAGCAAAAGGAGCAGGCTGGACAGACAATTTGTTCCAAATACAAACATTGTATTTTGCTAACAAAATAACCTTTATAAATCGACCGCTTTACTATTGGAGAAAAATCAATTTCGATTCATCTAAAGATTTGAAAGATTTTACCGTTCCGATAAATAGAACACTCGAAATTCACAATTGGCTAAAAGATAAGAATATCGCCGATGAGAATTTGTTAGTACAATTATTTAAACGAGAATTATCCTATATTAATGTAATTAACAGAATGATAAAATTCAAAAATATTCCACGATACTTAGAATTTTTGCAAGATTTTTGGACACTTGTAAATTCTGAAAAACTTATCACAAGAAAAGAAATTACAAAGAAAGAATTTAAGTTTTATAAAAAAATGATAAAATCACCGATTTTAGAAATTCTATCAGATAAATCAAAATTAAATTTTATAAATTTAAGATTTAGCAGTAAAAGAGAAAATTATATAATATTGTTCGGACAAATTGTTTGGACAAAAGAAAAGAGAAAGTAAAGAGGAAAAAATGAGCAGATTAAACATTGTCGTAGGTGCAGGATTTAGTGGGGCAACAATCGCAAATCTTATCGCTGATAAATTAAACGAAAGAGTTATCGTTATTGATAAAAAAGACCACATAGCAGGTAACAGTTATGATTACCGTGATGAAAACGGAATTATGATTCACAAATACGGTTCTCACATTTTCCATACAAACAACGAAAAAGTTTGGGAATTTTTGAAACAATTCACGGATTTCAACACATATATGCACTCTGTTGTCGGAATTTTAGACGGAATTGAAGCACAAATACCATTCAATTTTCATACTTTATATCAAGTTTTCCCGACTACAATGGCCAAAAGAATGGAATCAAAACTTTTAGATGCATTTCCTTATAATACAAAAGTTCCTATTTTGGAATTTCAAAAACAAGATGATGACGATTTAAAATATCTTGCAAATTACGTTTATGAAAAAATCTTCCTAAACTACACAACCAAACAATGGGGAGTTTCACCAAAAGATGTAGATGGTGCGGTTACAGCAAGAGTTCCGGTTTATTTGTCACTTGATGACAGATATTTCCAAGACAAATACCAAGGTATTCCGTTAGATGGATACTCTGCTGTTGTTGAAAAAATGCTTACACATAAAAATATCGAAGTTATTCTAAATACTGATTTTGAATCCTTCAAAAAAGAAACTTCAAATATTGTAGATGGCGAAAACGTAAGAATTTTTTATACCGGCTCCATTGACGAATTTTTCAACTATAAATACGGTCAATTACCATATAGAAGTGTTCATTTCAAAATGGAAACTTATGACAGAGAATATTATCAATCTCACGCTTGTATAAACTATCCAAATAATTACGATTTCACCAGAATTCACGAATATAAACACTACTTGAATGATAAATCAGAAAAAACAGTTATTGCAAAAGAATATTCAGAATTCTTTGAACTAGGCAAAAACGAAAGATATTACCCAATTGCAAGCCCTGAAAATGCAGCATTATACGAAAAATATCTAAACGATGCAAAATCATTAAATAATGTATATTTCTTGGGCAGATTAGGGGATTACAAATACTATAATATGGATTTGGCTATCGCAAGAGCAATTGAATTATTTGAAAGTATTAAATAATATCTTTTAACTACAACAAAAAAGAAGACTTTCCAAATTGGAGAAGCCTTCTTTTTTATATCTTCAAAGATTTACTATGCGTTAGTATTTAAAATTTTACCGATAGTAACTTTAACAACATCTGCAGGTGTTCCGTGAGAAATTGCATAGCTTTTTTCAAGTTCTGCAAGTTGTGGACGAATATCAGGAACCACTTGAGCCGCTTTTTTATAAATTTTACCAGTGCCTAGATATTCATGAATTTTATCTGGAGCTGCAACATTTTTAATACCTTTTGTTAACATTCCTTCTCTACCTGTAAAAGATACACCGTTCATCATTTTATTGTCCTTTCTTTTTTGTTATCAGATTACACCACCTATAATACTCGTAAAGAAATTAATTTGCCAATTACCCAACTATCTAATTAACATTTGTTAACATTGGTAAAAAGAAGAAAATTTATCCACTCAAAAAAAGTTGTTTATGATACTATATAAATATAGTGTATTCGTACGTTTGAGGAGATAATAATGATTACAGTAAAAGACGTTGAACATGTTGCAAAATTAGCAAGATTAGAACTTACAGAAGACGAAAAAGTTTTATATACAAAACAACTTGGCGATGTATTGAAGTACGTTGACCAAATGAATGAAGTTGATACTTCAAATGTTAAACCGATGACTCAAGTTATTGATTTTGTAAATGTTACTAGAGAAGACATTCCGGTGCAAGAAATTTCAAAAGAAGCGTTAATGGCAAATGCACCTGACGAAGAAAACGGCTTCTTCAAAGTACCTAAAATCAATTAGTTTTAAATTTGGGATCTTGTATCATGACAAAATATATATTTGTAACAGGCGGTGTTGTAAGTTCACTAGGAAAAGGAATTATCGCAGCGTCATTAGGTAGATTACTACGTTCAAGAGATTATTCGGTAATAATCCAAAAATTTGACCCATATATAAATGTAGATCCGGGAACAATGAGTCCGTTTCAACACGGTGAAGTTTTTGTGACTGATGATGGTGCAGAAACAGACTTAGACCTCGGGCACTATGAACGCTTTACTGACACTAGTTTTGGTAAAGTAAACAACGTAACCTCTGGTAAAATTTATCAAGAAGTAATCAACAAAGAACGTCGTGGCGACTATTTGGGCGCAACAGTTCAAGTTATTCCGCACATTACAAATGAAATTAAAACTAAAATTGTCGAAGCAACAAAGCAATTCAATCCAGACTTTCATATCATTGAAATTGGCGGAACAATTGGAGATATCGAAAGCTTACCGTTTATTGAAGCAATCAGACAATTCAAATCTGAAATAGGCATAGGAAATGCAATATCTGTTCATTGCACATTATTGCCGTATTTGCCAACATCAGGAGAATTAAAAACAAAACCATCTCAACACAGCGTTAATGTTTTGAGAAGTTACGGTATTCAACCGGAAGTATTGGTTTGCAGAACTTCTAAACCGATTTCAAAAACAGAAAGAGAAAAACTTGCACTATTTTGCTCTGTTCCAAAAGATGCGGTTATCGAATGTCGTGATATGAAAACGATTTATGAAGTTCCGTTGGCGCTTGAAACTCAAAATATGTGTTCCGTTGTACTCAAAATGTTACAAATGGAAGACCGCACACCAAACTTAACTGCTTGGGAAAACTTAATTAAAAGAATTAAAAATCCGGAAAGAACTCTAAAAATTGCAATTGCAGGAAAATATACAAAATTATCAGATGCGTATATTTCTGTAGTGGAATCTTTAAAACACGCAGGATATGCTAATTCTTCTGCTATTGAGATTAAATGGATAAACTCAGAAGATTGTGTTGATTACGCTCAATGCAAAAAGCAATTGAATGATGTTAATGCGGTAGTTGTCCCAGGGGGCTTTGGAGTTCGTGGAATAGAAGGCAAATTAAACGTAATAAAATACGCCAGAGAAAACAATTTACCATTCTTAGGACTTTGCTTAGGTATGCAATGCGCAGTTATTGAGTATGCAAGAAATGTCGTTGGATTAAAAGGTGCAAATTCTAAAGAATTTGACGAAAATCCGACTCACCCTGTAATCGACATTATGTTAGAACAGAAAAATGTCAAAGGTTATGGCGGAACAATGCGACTTGGCGCTTACGATTGCAAACTTAAAGAAGGCTCAGTTGCACAAAAAGCTTACGGGTCGTTGACAATTTCAGAACGTCATAGACACAGATATGAAGTTAACAACGAGTATATCGAAAAACTAACTGATGCGGGGTTGGTATTTTCAGGAATGTCACCAGATGGAATGCTTGCAGAAATCGTAGAATTGCCAAAACTTGACTGGTTTGTTGCATGTCAGTTCCACCCAGAATTCAAATCAAGACCAGACAGACCACATCCGTTATTCACAGGACTAATTGAAGCGGCAATTAAGCGAAACAAACAATTTAATAAATAAAAGTAAAATCTATATAATATGTAGAAAAGGGGTAGTTAATGAATGATGAATTTGAAATGAAAAGATTCACCACGTTGAATTTTTTGAATTTTGCATTAGGATTTTTAGGATTACAATTTGCTTGGCAAATGAGAATTGCCCTAGCAGAACCCGTAACACTAAGTCTTGGTGCTTCTCCGTTGTTATACAGTTTAATTTGGTTAGCCGGACCATTTTCCGGAATGGTTGTTCAACCAATAGTCGGAGTTTTGAGTGATAATACTAAATCTCGTTTCGGACGACGCAGACCGTATTTATTAGCAGGCGCACTAATTACTGCTATTGCACTTTGGTTATTTCCTAATTCTGCCGGAATTTCAGACCTTATAGGAAAAGCGTTCCATATTACAATGCCGGCCTGGGGCGGTTTGCTTGTTGCTGCTATTATGATTTGGGTAATTGATGCATGTATCAACATTGCACAAGGTCCATACCGTTCTTTAATTCCGGACGTTGTATTACCGGAACAACACGCTCAGGCAAACTCTTACATTAGCCTTGCTATCGGGTTGGGTTCTGTAATCGCAATGGCTGTAGCACCGTTTTTAAAATTTGCGTTCAATTATCAAATGTCAACACAAGCACAATTCATTATGGCAGGTTTAGCATTCGCTCTTGCTATGACTTGGACTTGCTTGACAATAAAAGAAAAGAGTTCACTAAAATCTGACACTGAATCAGAAAAATCAGATGGTGCTAAACAATCTTTTTGGGAATCTTTAAAAGATTTCTTCTTGTTATCACCTGAAGTTAAAAAGATTTGTACAATGCAATTTTTCACTTGGATTGGTATGATGTGTCTATTGATTTACTTCACAGCATTTGCAATCCACACTGTTTACGGAATTCCTGATGATACAAAGATTTTAGTTGAACAATCACTAAAAGATGCAGCACAAAATTATGCACTTATCGGACTTGCAATTTTCAACTTGGTTTGTTTCCTAATTGCGGTTCCTATCGGAACTTTAGCAAACAAATTCGGCAACAGAAAAGTTCATATAATATCATTGTTATCAATGGTTGTCGCATATTTAGGGCTTACAATGTTTAAAGACAACAGAACTGCAGTATTATTATTTATGGCACTATCCGGTATTGGTTGGTCAAGTGTTTGTGCATTGCCGTTTGCAATGTTATCTAAATACATCAAACCGGGGACTGAAGGCTCTGTCATGGGTATTTTCAACATATTCATTGCAGGTCCGCAAGTTTTTGTTTGTACACTTGTAGGTTGGCTAATTAATGTTTCGGCAATCAACGGCGGAATCAACCATCATTATGAATATTCTTTCATTGTAGGTGCAATTTGTTTGATACTTGCTACTCTTGTTACAATGACTATCAAAGAATAAAACTGAAAACTTAATAACGAAATAAACTTATAGCGGCAGATTATTTTCTGTCGCTATATTTTGTAACAAAAAAGATACAAAATAGCAAAAATTTCGAAAAAAATGGTTTATAACAAGTACAAAAGTTAAGGGAAATTCGAATAGGAAAGGATGTGTAGATTATGTTAGAAGTTAATGGAATGAATTGTACAAATGATTGTTTTGCCCCTCAAAACAGAACTTCACCTGTTCCAAAAATCATTCAAGATGCTGCAGATAAAATTAAAGCACAACGAGCAATGGTTGAAATACAAGAAATAGAAGAAATCAAGCAAAAACCTAAAGAAGAGCGAACTTTTAATGAACGAGTAAAACTAGCAGCATATCAAATGGATAAAATGATGGCAGTAATCAATAACATGCCTGACCCTAAAATTTATGTAGCATAGAAAGACTCAATAATATTCATTATTTTATGTTCTAATCAACTCTTGCGAGGAAAATTGTCAAACAACTAAAAAGGACAGCCTTTTTAAAAGACTGTCCCTTTTTATTATTCAAAATTATAAGAATTATAATTTTTCAGCAACCATCAATGTAGTTTCAGCCAATCTAGTAGAATAACCACATTCGTTATCATACCAAGAAATAACTTTAACCATATTGTCGCCCATAACTCTTGTTAACAAAGAGTCAACAGTTGAAGATTGGTGAGAACCGATGTAGTCAGTTGAAACTAATGGTTCATCTGAATAGCACAATACGTGACCATCAGCAGCTTCTTTCAAAGCAGCGTTAACTTCTTCAACAGTAACTTTCTTTTCAGTTTCGAATACAACGTCAACCAAAGAAACGTCTGGAGTAGGAACTCTCATAGCGAAACCATCAAGTTTTCCTTTCAATTCAGGAAGAACCAAAGCTACAGCTTTAGCAGCACCTGTTTTTGTAGGAACGATGTTCAATGCGCCTGCTCTGGCACGACGTGGGTCTTTGTGACCAGCATCCAAAATTCTTTGGTCGCCAGTGTAAGAGTGAACTGTTGTCATCAAACCTTTAACGATACCGAATTTGTCATTGATTGCTTTTGCTACTGGAGCCAAGCAGTTAGTTGTACAAGATGCCATTGAAATTACATTGTGTTTTGCTGGATCATATTCTTTTTCGTTAACACCCAAAACGATTGTTTTGTCTTCGTTAGAAGCAGGTGCAGAAATGATAACTTTTTTAGCACCAGCATCGATGTGAGCGTGAGCTTTAGTTGCATCTGTGAAGAAACCAGTTGATTCAACAACAACTTCAACACCTAAATCTTTCCAAGGTAATTGAGATGGATCTTTTTCAGCGAAGAATTTAATTTTTTTACCGTTAACGATAATACCTTCTTCGTAAGCTTCAACAGTACCATCGAATCTACCCATAACTGAATCATATTTGAAGATTCTAGCAGCATCTTCAGGTTTTAGACCTGGGTCATTGATTGCTACATAATTAATTTTGTCAAAAATACCTTCTTTGATAGCGGCTCTCAATGTGTTACGACCGATTCTACCAAATCCGTTAATTGCTACGTTTACCATAAGTTTTACTCCTTCTTATTGTGTAACATTTACTAACTATAACATGCAGATAGTAACATTAACAAAAAAACTAATCAAGTGGTTATAGACGTGCGAATAATTAAGAAAATGTTAATATTTATATAAAAGAAAAGCCATTTACAAATATTAAAATAATAGCAAAAATAACCGTTTTCGGATTTTAAAACAAATATGAGTAATATAACTTTACCACCGGTAAAATTGCCGTACAAAACTGTCAAAGGCTCTTTGCAAATCAGACAAGACAAATCATCACAACTTGTCAACAAATTTTATCGTGAGATAAAAGGGCGATTTAAAAACGGAGAGATTTCACTAAAAGAAATTCAAAAATGTATAGATGAACTATTACCCAATAATATCAATGTTATAGTAAAAAATCTTGTCCAAGATGTAGAAGATCCGGATTTCCTTGGATACAGTGCGCTAAATTATAACTCTTCATCAAAAATCAATGCAATAACACTAGAACTACTGACCACAGAAAATAAAATTCGGCTTAGAGATCTTCCTTCCCTTATGCATGAATTTACTCACATAACAGACCAATTATACAACCCCAAAATATTAGCAAGATGTCAATATATGACCGAAAAAGATTTATATGTTAAAGATTACGACAATCTATACGAATCTTTCATTTACAATCTGGAAGAACCAGAAAGCAACAAAGAAAAATTATTCATATTAAAAAGACTAGAACAAGTATTCAAAGGCTTTTTGAAAAAACTTGACCCAAAAGATAAAATAAACTACCTTCAAGATAGCAGATATTGTACAATGCTAGAAATAAATGGCTACCACTCTCAACGAAAATTTGCCAAACAACTAGCAAAACAACACGTAAATATTGATGAAGAAGATTTGCTCAATGAAAACAAAAACTATATGTTCTCTGAAAAACTTGAGCTTCTGAATAAATTATTAAAAGATATCATCAATAAAGAACGCGCAAAACAAAAAGCAAACATTAACAGAATAGAAAGGAAAAAGTTGAACAACAAAAACAACGCTGTTCAACCTTAGCAATTTATTTATTAGTTAGAAAACATTGAGAATGTTTTTTCAATACTCTTAGATATCAATTGTTTTACTGTTTCGTATTCAGTTGACAATGAAGAAATTTCTGCATCCAACTGTTTTGTTTGAATATCTATTTTATCTTCTTTATAGGTCAATTCTGCTTTTTTCGCAGTAAATTCTGCTTCCGCTCTGGCAACAGCATCATCATCAGTAACCTCGGTCATATAACCTGTTTCATTGTATCTTGTTTGATAATAATATCCATCCAAATTGTTCAATGAAACCATTGAATATGTACCGTTTTTGATGCATTGTTCCATATATTCGCTATCTTCTAACGAATCATCTTCTCTCCAACCGTGTTCAATAATGTTATTATAAATGATATCGTAAAAATCAGCAACTTTTTCACTCATTGAGTAATTTTCATCATCAAGTTTACCTAAGTAAACATAACTTGCATCTTCTGTTACATATTCTGAAGTATCAACACTTGCACCGACAACATAGTTTGAATCAACACCATTCAAACCGTTATCATAGTATGTCAAGAATGCAGATAACATATTACTCAAACTTACCGCATAGTTTGTGTTGTCTCTGTTTGTTCCAACTGAATTGTATTTTTCAGAGTTTACATAAGCAGCGTTATCAATCATAGATTTTTGATCAGCATTGCCGCCTGTATTTTCAGATTTACTTTTGAAGAATTGTTTTTGAACCATATTGTAAGCAAATGATAAAGCCTTAGCAGAAGTATCATCTACGTTCAAGCCAACACCAGAAACAGTAGAACCATCTACATAGCCAAATTGTTTAACGATATTATTAAAGATTTTTTGAGTAATTTCTTTAAATTCTGCTTCTGTAAAATCGCTATGAGTACCTAGAAGCGGAAGACTATTGCTTCCACCGATAATCGTAATATTACCGGTTAAAATATCTGCAATATCAATTTCAGAAACAGCATCACCCGTTTGAACAATACCGCTACTTAAAATAAACAAACTTTTATCTGCAGTTTTACCATCGTAATCCTGTGAATCTTTTAAGTTTGTTTTCTCAGTATTAATACCAACCGTTTTACCGTTAACTGTTCCAACACCGTTGATAGAAACTTTATCAGTACTTTTTTCGTACTTTTCTTTGTAAGCATCTTTATCTGCGGCAAGTTGTTTTGAAATAGCAACATAAGCATCATTTTGTTTTACATCTTGACCGCTCAATTGAAGTCTTACACCTTCGTCATTAATGACATAGCCTTCTTCGTCAGTGTTATTGATGTATTTTGCGAGTTCTGCAACTTCTTTATACCTAGCAGCCTTTGCCGCATCATAAGCAGGCGAAGCACTAGAATTACCGTTCTTGCTTTCTTCTGTTGCATAATCACTATTCAATTGACCAAGAACTTCTTTTGTTATTTCATGACGATTTGCAGACTTGATTAAAGAAGTAAACTTATCAATTTGCGCATCATATTCTTGTTCTGTTATTTGCCCAATACCGGCTAGTGCTTGAGCCCAATCGATTTTAGTTTTACCGATATCACTCATACATAATTGAGTCATTGTAAAATCATCAGCAGCATATTTTTCTTTTGGAACTCCGCCCATACCAGCCAACGGATTCCACACAATACCGCTTGTTACTCCGGCAGGTTTAGAAATTTTACCAGTAAATTGTAAATTACCGTTTTCGTCTTTTTCAACTTTGTACAAATTTTGCGCAACAGAATTTGCAGTATCTTCTGTAATCTTGCCGGAATAAGCCAAAGCCGAAATGAATTTATCTCGAGAATCTTGAGAACCAAAACCACCAGTTTTTGAAATACCAGCCGCTTTTGCAGCCGCAGCATATTCAGAAGTCAATACAATTGCGCCTGTGGTAGTTGATAACATATAAGGGTTGTAATCATTTGCTGCAGACGGACTCATTAACAAACCATAG
This sequence comes from uncultured Candidatus Melainabacteria bacterium, assembly GCA_934692625.1. Classification (GTDB taxonomy): domain Bacteria; phylum Cyanobacteriota; class Vampirovibrionia; order Gastranaerophilales; family Gastranaerophilaceae; genus Zag111. The sequence continues at coordinate 27,298 of CAKUUC010000008.1, read as the reverse complement.
TTTAGAGTGCTTGCAGTTGCAACAGAATCATTATCCCAAACTAATTTTGTTGAATTTAAAGCATTTGAATACGTATTAGAAATGTCAGCCAACTGATTTGTAATCTCAAGCTTTTGTTGAGCCAAATCTGTTGATTTGTATTCACAATTCATTTTTCGCGCTGTTATACATAAAAATCTTGCTTGTGAAGCCGCCAATCCCATTTTTTCGTATCCTTTCAAAATTGCTTATCTTTATAATCGGCATACACACTCAAATTCTTTAATATTTCGACCCATTATGTAACATTTTGTAACATTACAAAAGAGGAGAAAATATTACTGACATTTTAAAGAGCCTAAAAAGTCATTCTGAAAACTTAGAAAATTTTTGCGAAGGCAATGAGCAAATAAATTTTCTTGTTATTCAGAATCTGGGATAAAAAATAACGCTGTCGACATAGCAATGCCGACCTACTTTTCAAGTGGTAGTATAACAGACTGCGACTGTATTTCAATACGTCGGACAACTATATCCAACCAACATTTTAGCAAAGATTTTGTCCGTTAAATACACCTTACTTTTTCAAATTCACAACGGTATAAGCATTAAAATCAACAGAACCAAAAATTATTTTTATACTGTCATCACCAACAGGTTCCCATTTTGCAAAAGAAATCGTTTCAGCACCAAAGTCATCATTCGTTTCAACGGCAGGAAATTTTGCCATAACATAATGAGCCTGATACAATTCTAAACTAACTGTCCCATCTTCTTCTTTAATGCCTTTAACTTGATAATGACCGATAGGTAAAATTCCGTCTTCCAACTGAATTTCAGCAGGAATACACACAACCGGCAAACTATCCTTGTTCGCTTGTTCTGATATTACCTCGGTTTCGTTACTTTGATGGAATTCTTCACCTTTTGGTACAGTTTTCTTTCTTATTCGTTTATTCTTTTTATCTTCAAGTTGTTTTACGGTCTTTTCAAAATCTTCATCGGAAACACTTTTGTCTTGTCCATACATTTGTTGGTCAGAATTCCAATTATCCCACAAGTCGTCAGACACATCAACATCAACGTCCGCACTATAACTGACATTTATTCCAATCAAAATTAAAAACAGTAATAATAAAACTTTCTTCATACTTACTATAATAACGACAGTTAAAAAAAAGTAAACCCAATATTTGTATGAAAATTACTCTTCTATAGGTTCACCATCTTGCGGTTTGTCATGAACAACCAAAAGCTTTGTAATTCTAACGCCATCGAGTTCTTTTACAGTAAAAGTAAATTCATCATATTTGACAAAATCATCAACAACCGCCAAACGACCAAGTTCTTTTACTACAAAACCGGCAACTGTATCAACGTCTTCAGTCTTGAATCTGTCTTCCGGAATATCAAAATACTCAGCAAGTTCATCTAATCTCATCATTCCGTTTACCAAGAAATGATTAGGTTTGATTTCTGTGATATTTATTTCCGCTTCCTCATCAAATTCATCTTGAACATCCCCGAAGATTTCTTCAAAAACATCTTCCAATGTAATGATACCGGAAGTTCCGCCAAACTCATCGACAACGACAGCCATTTGACCTTTATTTTTCTTAAATTCACGAACCAAATTGTCAAGAGTTATCGTTTCAGGAACTAACAAAATTTTTCTTTGCAAAGACTTGATTGGACAAGTTTTATCCTCAATAGCAAGAGAATATAAATCTTTTACGTGAATTAGCCCTGTTATATGATCAATATCGCCATCATAAACAGGATAACGAGTATATTGGTTTTCTTTTGCCAGTTTATTCAACTCTTCCATCGGCATATCGATAGGAACACAAACCATATCAGTTCGTGGAATCATAACTTCACGAGCAGTCAAATCCGAAAAGTTGAACATGTTATGAAGCATATCTTTTTCTGTTTCGTTCAAAACACCTTCATCATAACTTGTATCAACCAACAAGTCCAAATCTTCGATTGTATGAACAACTCTTGTATTATTTGATGGAACTCTCAACAAACGCAAAATTCCATTACAAGACACATTCAAAATCCATACAAACGGTTTTGAAATAGTCATAAACAAATTCATCGGTTTTGCAACATACAATGAGATTTTTTCAGGATATTGCAATGCGATACATTTTGGAACTTGTTCTCCGATAACAACATGTAAAAATGTAATTACCAAGAAGGCAACAACAGCAGTAATTGGCGCCAAATAAACATGCATTGATGGGAAATAAGCCATCAACGGCTTCAACATCATTTCAATGGTCGGAGATCCAAACCAACCAATACCAATACTTGCAATAGTTACACCAACTTGTACTGCAGCAATGAAGAAATTCATATCTTCTAACGCTTTCAACGCAAGTTTTGCTTCAACATTACCGTCTTTTGTAAGTTGCTCGATTTTAACCTTTCTTGATCGAACAATCGCAAATTCTGCAGATACAAAGAACGCATTAACTAATAACAATATAAAAACAATTATCCAATTAGAAATTATAATTCCGGGACTTGGGTCACTCATCCTTAATCTATCCTCTTTTACTAGGATAATTATAATATCATAGAGTAAAAAAAGCAAGTCTTAACTAAAATAGCCAGTTTTTAAGTCTAAAATAAAAAAGAGAAAGCCCGATTTTTAATATCAAACTTTCTCTTTCTTAAATAAACTTTTGACAGAATTACTATTTTGAAATTCTACCAGGAACTACAACTCCACCTTTTAAATTTTTCTTGTAAAATTCAACGTGTGGTTGAAGAACACTGTCCAAAACTTCCGGAAGTTCTCTGCCTGAAACAACTGCTTCAACGATTTCTTGGTAAACAGTTGCAAATGCTCTCAATTGAGTCATTGCACCTGCAGCAGCAGGAGTTAAGCCCATATTAGAAGTTTCAACAACTTCTTTAAAGAATGCGCCGGTAATCTCATAAGATTTTGTCAACGCATCAATATAACTTGCTGAGTTTTCTGAACATACACCGTTATCAGAAGGAACAGTCAATGCAAAAACTAATTTATTTGCAGGGTTGAAGTGTGCTTCTGCTGAGTGGTGCATAGCATCAGGAACTTTTGCAACTTGTTTCAATGTATCTTTTACTGATTCGTTTTGCATTTGAGCATGCCAATATACAGTGTTTTCAAACATTGAACCCATATATTGGTGAACGGAAGCTTCAATACCATTCAATTTTGCATCAGCCCAGAAAATACCTTCTTTCAATGCATCATTGATTTCTAAATCTTCAGATAAAGATTGAGCAGAAACTTCTTGAGCAGAATTTAATAAAGTGATTAAATCTTCTTTTGGCATACCAGCCCAAACCAAAGTGAACAATGCGTGATCATCAAATGCAGAAAATCTTCCGCCAACATCATCATGAATGAACAAATCGCCCAACCAACCGTTAGCAATAGAAGTTCTTCTTAATTCACTTTTTTCACTGTTAGCGTCAGTTACTGCAATAAAGTGTTTTGCTGTTGATTTTTTAGCTTCTTCTTCTGATTGACCTTTTGCCATATAAGCATCAATCAACATTTGTTGAACTCTCAAAAATCCATCTTTTGTTTCAAAAGTAGAACCAGATTTTGATGCAATCATGAAGTTTGAAGAAGTAATATCTCCAAGTCTGTGCATAAATCTAGCCAAACTGATTGAATCAACATCAGAATAAAAATCAACTACATCGTGGCAAACATTCAAACCATTGATACCCAACATGTGTTCAACTGTATGTTTTGAACCGCCAATACCCATAACACACAATTTCTTAGCACCTGTTTGAGCCTTGAATTTTTCAACCATAGAATAAAGTTCGTCAACTCTTTTTAGTTGTTCTTGAGGCAAATTAACCCAGTTCAAAAATTTACCGGCTTTATTTGCTCTTGATGCAAATTCTTTTACAAATTCAGATGTTTTTGAAGCATATTTTGAAAAATCAACACCTGAAAAACTTGTTTTTACTGATGAATTTTTTGTTAACATTGATTTCTCTCCTTTTTTAGTACAATCATCGCTAACATTGTAATATAAACAAATATATAAGTCGATAAATATTTTCAAAAATAGACATGTGACTATTATTTGATACAATTAAACTATGGCTACAAATTTTGATTTTCTAAAAAATACGGATGTTAATTTATACGATATAATTTCAGATGCCGAAAAACTCTATCGTGATGAATATTTTGAGCAATGTATAACTCAAACAAGACGATTTGCCGAAAATGTTTGCAAAAATGTTCTCGGTAAAAAACGCACGACAGAAGAAACTTTTGACCAAATGTTGGCAACTCTGAAAGATAATTCTCAAGGTTCCGAACAGGAAAAAGAATTTATAGACGATTTGTATTTTCTGAAAAAATGCGGAAATTTATCCGTCCACTCCTCGACCGTTAAACAAAGCGGAACAAACGCTCTTGAATGTCTGCAACGAGCCTTTGAAGTTGCAATAAATTATACGGTTTACAATAAAAAAGGGAGTAAAGACACTCTAAATCTTCACTATGACATTAAACTTTTGGCAACAGGCAAAAAAGACAAAAACCTTGCTCAAAAGTACCAAAAAGCAGAAGATGACGCTAAGAAAAAAAATACAAAATCAACCTCAAAAACAACAAAAACTTCCAAAAACGGGAAATCAAAAAACACTACAAAACCTAAAAAACAAACGAAACAACAATCCTCGATAAAATCAGTTCCAAAAAAGAAAAAACATTCACTCTATTGGATTATTGTAGAGATTTTCTCGTTAATTGCCTTCGGACTCGTAATTTATTTATTGTTGAAGTAAGAAACGGATTTGTTAGTTCGCTTTACAAGAAGCTGTCCCCCCCTTCGAAATCAAAGATTTCGGTTCTCCCGCAAGTGGGGAACATAATTCAAATGTAGGTCAGGCACTGCCTGACAAATAAAACTCAACCTTATTTCACAACTTTATTCAAACCATGAGGTTTGTCGACATTGCGGTGAAGTTTTTGCGCTATTTCAAGTGCCAACAATTGAATAAGAACAGTAAGTGCAAAAGTTTTTACCAACGGGCTATCGCATTCAACATTTATATTAAAAGCAGATTTGACCTGATTAGTACGATTGCCAATTAAGCAAATTGGCGGGTTATAATTATTTTTAATTTTTTCCAAATTTTTAATCGCAGGATATGTGATATCACTGTTTGCAATATAAAACAAAACTGATTTTTTCGTATTCAAGACTGCAACATGACCGTGCATATATTCACCCAAAATGGCTGAAGTTGCGTTTAAATATGAAGTTTCTTTTATTTTTAAAGATGCCTCTTTTGCCAAAGCATACGCTTGCCCATCTGCCGTCATTACCACGTTTTTGAACTTCGAAACGAATCTTGCTAAAGTTTTCACCTGTGGGCGTTTTGAATAAGCAACGTCAACAAAATGTGGAATAGTTTTGACATCTTCAACAATTGCGTAAACATCAAAACCTTTATTTTGTGCAAATTTTAATGCCAAAAGAGTTACGCACATCAACTGAGAAGTAAAAGATTTTGTAGCTGCAATACTTCTTTCTTCACCTGCAAGACAAGCAATTTTGTAATCAGACGCATTCCAAATCGTAGAATTCTCTTTATTTGTTATTGATAAAGTTTTGACACCAAACTCTTTAGCCTTTTCTAACGCACTATTTGTATCAGTAGTTTCACCAGATTGAGTGATAAATACATATAAAAGTTCATCATTATGTGCAATTGTATCTTCTAACAAAAATTCACTCGAATAAACCGCTCTGGCTTCGATTTTAGCAATTGAACCCAAAATATCTGCAGCATATCTTGCACAATGATACGATGAGCCACTCGCTACAAGAATAATTCTGTTAATATTTTCAGGAACATCTATATTTATGCAATTGTTTTCAGAAACATATGCATCTATCAAACCTTGCAAAATTTTTGACTGCACGAGAATTTCAGATTCCATACAACATTTTTTTCTTCTTGAAAATAAATTAAACATCAAAACTATTCCTTCCGAGAAAATAAGGCATAGAAAATCTATGCCCTACTTTTTATAAACTGATTAACCAATAATTTCTTTCAATAAGTCGTTTACTGTTTTTGGATTAGCACGACCTTTTGTTTCCTTCATAACTTGACCGACAAAGAAACCTAAAAGATTTGTTTTACCGTTTTTATACGCTTCAACTTGGTTTGGATTTGCATCAACTACTTTTTGAACAATTGCTTTAATTGCACCTTCATCAGTAATTTGGCTCAAACCTTTCTTTTCAACGATAACTGAAGCCTTAGTTCCATCTTTCAACATTTCAATAATAATTTGTTTACCGATATTATTAGAAATTGTGCCTTTTTCAATCAAGGAAATCAATTCAGCCAAATTTTCAGGAGTCAATTTTGTATCAGTAATTTCGATATGGTCTTCTTTTAAATATGCTGAAATTTCACCCATAATGAAGTTTACAGCAATTTTTGGAGTAGCACCAAGTTCTAGAACTTTATCAAAGAACAAAGCAAGTCCCATTTGTTCAACAATTACGTTAGCATCATATTCGCTAAGTCCAAGACCTTGATATCTGGCACGTTTTTGAGCCGGCAATTCCGGCATGCTGTCTTTAATACGTTGAACCCATTCTCTTGAAATTTCAAGTGGCATCAAATCAGGTTCTGGGAAGTATCTGTAATCGTGAGCATCTTCTTTTCCTCTCATTGAACGAGTTTCACGAGAATTGTCATCCCACAATCTTGTTTCTTGTACAACTTCGCCACCTTCTTCAACGATTTCGATTTGTCTGTCGATTTCGTACTCAATAGCACGTTGCAAAGCAGAGAAACTGTTTACGTTCTTGATTTCCGCTCTTGTACCGAATTTTGTAGAACCTTTAGGCATAATTGAGATATTAGCATCGCATCTCATAGAACCTTCTTCCAAGTTACCGTCACAAACGCCGATATAACGAACGATATCTCTCAATTCTTCCATATAATTTTTTGCTTCTTCCGAACTTCTCATATCAGGTTCTGATACGATTTCAAGAAGCGGAGTTCCGGCTCTATTCAAGTCAACAAGTGAATAACTTGAACCAGCCAAACCATCAGCACCAACGTGAACAAGTTTTCCGGCATCTTCTTCCAAGTGTGCTCTTGTAATACCAATTCTTTTACCATTGATATCCAAGTGTCCGTTTATACAAATTGGCTCATCATATTGAGAAATTTGATAACCTTTTGGTAAATCTGGATAAAAATACTGTTTTCTGTCGAATTTACATCTTGAAGGTATTTCACAATTCAATGCCAAACCTGTCAAAATACCCATATTAACAACTTCTTTATTCAAAACAGGCAAAACCCCAGGCATACCTAATGTAATAGGGCTTGTTAAACTGTTAGGTTCTTGTCCGAATTCATTTTTATCCGGAGCAAAAATTTTAGTCTTTGTTTTTAATTGAGCATGAACTTCAAGTCCGATAACGACTTCATACTTATCTCTTAATTCTTTATCCATTTATAACTTCTCCTTATTTGTCATCATGTTACCACAAAAATCAAAAATCTATCTAAAATTTTTTACCTACATTCCCATATACTAGGGAAATATAGTAAATTTTTGTAACAATTTTGGCATATTGTAACAAAAATTTAAGAAAAAATACGTTTATATAAGTAAGGGAAAATATAAGGAACCGCAAAAATGAGTTTCGATGCAAACATTGGAAGACCGCAACCGGTAATCAGACCAACCGCCGGAATGAACAATGATGGCGGAAGCGGCGGAAATACCGGATACATGATGCGGAATAGAAAGAAAAAGAAAGAAAACGAAAAAAGCGTTTTCGACAGCAACGTATTGGATACGGATTGTTTTGACAGCATTAACGGATTATCTAAGCATAAAACAAATCCTAAAATATACGAAGGTTCTTGGTTTGATAAATTAGTTGATAAATTTATTAAATAAAAAAGACTGTAGTGTGGAGTTATTCGTATTTTTAAAAACAGGTTTTAAGCATTTTTCTTCTTTTTATTTACTTTTAAAAATATTGCCAAAACTGATATCAAAACTGTTACCAATGTCAAATATTGGAAAATATCGACATAAGCATACAATTTTGATTGCGCCATAAGTTGTTTATATAATACAATATTTGCTTTTTTCGCCGCAACAACATTAGGAAAATGATGTAAAAATGCACCATAATAATGGTTAAAATGTTTCAAAAACATAGGGTTAAATTTTGACATATTTCCAACCAAATAGAATTGGTGAACTTCTGATAAACTGATTGCGAAACTTGAAGCAAGTGATGTAAAAATTGAAGCAGCAACACATTTTGTCAAACTGTGAATCCCTGCAGCGTTGGAAATTTGCGCCTTTGGCAATGAACCAAGCGCTAACCCTGAAATTGGAACAAAAGCCAAAACCATACCAGCCCCAAACAAAAAGTTTGGAACAAACAAATATGCAAAATTAGTCTGTAAACTAATCAAACTAAACATATAACCGGACGCAGCCATCATTAAAAATCCGACAATAATAACAATTCTGCTATCAATAATTTTAGCAAGCGAACCTACAAAAGTTAAACAAATAACCGCTGACAAAACCCTTGTTGCGAGAGATAAACCGCTTAAAGATGCGGTATACCCCATCAAACCTTGCAAATACTGTGGCAAAAGGATAATAGTTGCATAAACAAGCAAATTCGCAATATCTGCTAATACCGTACCTAAAGAGAAATTGAAGTTTTTAAATACAGTCAAATCAACCATTGCATTTTTATTTTCAAGTTCCCAAACAACGAAAAATATCGCACAAAATATAGAAAAACCGAGCAACCAACAAATCCACGTACAATCAAACCAGCCATACTGTTGCCCCTTGTCCAAAACAACTTGCATACTAAATAGCCAAAGAGTCAAGGAGCCAAGCCCGATTACATCAACTTTTTTATTACCGGTATTTCGTGGAGTATCAGTCAAAACAAAATGTATTAATAATAAAGACAAAATTGTAACAGGAATATTTACAATAAAAATCCACGGCCAAGATAAATTATCAACTAGCAAACCGCCGACTGTCGGACCAATGATAGACGAAACCATCGTTGCAAAAGAAAACAGTGCCATTGCATCGCCTGCTCTATCTTTTGGAAATTCTTGTAGCAAAATAGATTGACACATTGGCATCATAATTCCACCACCAACACCTTGAATAAGCCTACCTAAAATAAGCATATTCAAACTATTAGCAAACACGCAAACTACTGAACCAATACCAAACAAACTCAAGAAAATTAATAGAAAGTTCTTTCTGCCTAATGTACTTTCAAACCATCCGGTTAGGGGTAAAAACACGGCATTTGAAACCATATAACTAGTAATTACCCATTTTGTTTCATCATTTGTTGCGCCAAATGCTCCGCCCATGTGAGGGAGTGCAACGTTTGTTGCAGATGTTGCTAACATAGCAAAAAACGTTGGTAAAATCACGGTTACCGAGATTAGCCACAATGGAAATTTTCTCTGTTCTTGAGGGGCAATTGTCTGAGCCATTCAATTCTCCAATCCAAAATTAATATAACACTTCAAAAATCTTGCATTAGAAAATTAAAAAAATTGTTACATTATATAAAAGAATTACACTGCAAATTTTTCAAAAATATCTGCACCATATTTTGCATACATATATCTTATTGAACTTTCAGTATTATGAATATTTTCGCCGGATAAATTCAAAAATTGAGACAATTCTGTTCGACCGCGCAAATTGTCCAACGGCATAGTAAGAACAGGTCCTCTATCTGACAGTTTACATTTCAAACCTAAACAATAATGCCCTAATCTATTTTTTGCAATAACAATTTCAGAATTGTTACTGCCCCAAGTTTCCATTTTCAAAAGTTGTTGGGATAATTTTTGACCTATACGTTTTTTAGAGTCAGAAATTCTTACTTGTTTTGCCAACTGAATTTTTAATTTTGGAGAAATTGTAGCACCAAAAGCAGGATTATTTGAATTATTTGAAATTAACATTTAAAACTCCTTCAACCTATACAAAACCGCTAAAAAAAATTTTTTGCCCCAAACAACGGAATTGTTATAATAAGTTACAAATTTCCTGACAAGTCGATAATACTCTCAATATAACAACAGTTTTGTTTTAAATATTATATACAACTAAACAGTTCCGTTTAACTCAAAGGAAACGAAAATTAAAATATTTTATTACCCCTATTAAAAAAGGACTACCAAAGTAGTCCTTTTTTAATAAGCGGAAGACGAGACTCGAACTCGCGACAGCCTGCTTGGAAGGCAGACGCTCTACCAACTGAGCTACTTCCGCATGTATTTCGCTCACAAAATTTATATTACAATAAAATATATTCAAAATCAAGAGTTTTATAATTATCTCAATTAATACTTTGTAATTAGTAAAAAATGCCAACTCAAAACTCAAAAAATTTATCCTTTGGAATGGTGAAATTTTATGCCATGACTGGTTAAAATAATAATGTAAGTTCAATTTGTCCAAGCACTTTTTCGGGGTTGCGACAAGATTTTTTCTTTTAGCGGTTTGGTATAAACATTTTGAACTTACAACCTAAACAAAAATTTTTCATGTTTTATAACTTCCGGTTTGTATTGTATAATTGCAAGACAAACCTTTTTATTTTATAATGCATCTGTAGAGATATAGGAGAAATAAGACATGACAACAGAAGTTAGAGCAAGTCATATTCTTGTAAAAACAGAAGACGAAGCTAAAAAATTGTATGATGAAATCAAAAATGGCGCATCTTTTGCTGAAATCGCAGAAGCAAAATCACTTTGTCCATCAGGTCAAAATGGCGGAGATTTAGGCTTCTTCGGCAAAGGGATGATGGTTAAACCGTTTGAAGATGCTGCATTTTCTCTTGAATTAGGTGAAATTTCGCAACCAGTTCAAACTCAATTCGGATGGCACTTAATCCAATTAACAGGTAAAAACTAAGATGGATAATATTACGGTTATAAAAAATTTCATGGCTGACAACCAGATAAAATATTTGTTGGTAAATTCAACTAACAAATTTTTGGTTGAATATAATACATTGCAAGAAAATTCAAGATACAAAATCACAAATTTTTCAGGTTCAACAGGCGAAGCGCTGGTTACTCCTGACACAATTTTTCTTTTTGTTGACGGAAGATATCATATTCAAGCGGATTTGGAAGTCGACCATGAAATCGTAACCGTAGTAAAACTTACAGGAACGCAATCTCAATTAAACGAAATTATTGCCAGAGTTCCACAAGATGAAACGTTGGGAATTTTCTCTCAAAAAGTTTCACTAAACACTTATAATCTGTTAAGTTCACAACGTAAAACAAAACTTTTGCCGATTGATCCGTTAGATATGGAAATTTCAAACAAAAATCAAAACCAAGATGATATTACACTAGACACTTCTTTAACAGGAATTACAACAGAAAACAAAATCAAAAAGATTACTCAAAACTTAAAAGACGATGAAAGCATTTATTTGACAGACTTAGACGAGGTTTCTTATTTATATAATACGAGAAATTTCTCACAAAACTTTTCTGCAAAAATCAAGGCTAGAGCAATAATAAAAAAAGATTGCAACAGTTTATATAAATGCAAAGATTTTGAAAAACTTGAACAAGATTTAAAAAATATTAAAGGAACTATTTTTATTGACAAATCTTCAATTAATGCCTACGATTACGCATTGATTAAAGACAAAGCAAAAATTTTAACCTCAAATTCCGTAAAAGAGATGAAGGCTCAAAAAAATGACACCGAACTTGAGCATCTAAAGTCTGCATTTGCAAGAACAGACAAAGCCGTTAAAGCAACTCGAGAATATATTTTAAATAATGATAATATTTCAGAATACGACATAGCAAAGCATTTAGAAGAAGAGTTTTATAAAAACGGTGCTAAGGGGTTGAGCTTTAAATCTATTGTTGCGAAAGACAAAAATTCGGCACTTGCTCATTATTCAAAATCATCAAAAGACGAAATAGTAACGGACGGTTCGCTTGTTTTGATTGATTGTGGCGGGTATTTTGAAGGTGGCTTAGCAACAGATATCACAAGAGTTTTTGTAAAAGGTGAGCCGACAAAATTGCAAAAAGAGATTTACACACTTGTATTAAAAGCCTTTTTGAACGCATATAATTACGCAAAAACACACATCGAAAGACCTTTCACAGGATTTGACGTTGACAGTGTAGTTCAAAAACTGTTTGAAGAAAACGATACGCAAGGCTTTGTATTCAATCATGGATTGGGGCACGGAATAGGGATAAATGTTCACGAATTTCCGCCGAGATTGAGCAAACACGAAACCTCAAAAGTCGAACTCAAAAACGGAATGTGTTTTTCTATCGAACCGGGATTACATAAAGAGGGATTTTTCGGGGTAAGATTAGAAAATTCCTGCTATTTTAAAGACAATAACATTCATTCTTTTGTTAAAATGAATTATGAGAAAAAATTGATTGATTTTTCAATGTTAACAGAACAAGAAAAAATTTGGCTTGAAGAATTTGAGGTGTTGTAATGGAAATAACAAGCGTGAATAATGATTTGGTAAAAAATACGGTAAAATTACAACAAAAAAAATACAGAAATATTGAAAAGAAATTTTTGCTTGAAGGTTTTAAGGCAATCAAAGAAGCGTTTGACTCAGGAATAATTTTGGAACACGTTTTTGTAGATAAAAATAAAATCAAAGAATACGAATTTTGCAAAGACATTTTGATTGAATCCTCTGAACCTGTTTTGAAAAAGATTTCCACAACAGACTCAACACCGGAAGCTGTTGCTATCGGGGTGCAAAAAATTTTTGATATTAAAGATTTAAAAAATGTGCAAAAGGTTGTTTTGCTTGAAGATATTAAAGATTCGGGTAACTTAGGAACAATTTTAAGGTCAGCAGTTGCATTTGGTGTCGATGCAGTGGTGCTATTTGGGGATTGCGTTGACATTTACAATCCTAAAACAGTCAGAGCATCTGTCGGAAATCTTTGGAAACTTCCGATTGTACAAATAAAAGATGTTGAAACATTTAATAAAATATTCAAAGATTTTAACAAAATTGCGACCTTGCCAAGAAGTAAAAATTTGCTAAAAACATACAAAATAAATCTTCCGGCGGTTGTAATGTTCGGGAGCGAGGCGGACGGATTGACGGACGAATTAATAAAATTATCAAACGATTCTGTCAAAATCGAAATGTCCCCAAAAGTAGAATCCTTAAACCTTGCGACCTCGGTTTCTGTAATTTTGTATGAGTTATTTTAAATTTAAAGGATTAGAAATATGGAAACAAAACCGAAACATTCACAAATTGCAGCAAATTATTTCAAAAAGGGTTATAACTGTGCTCAATCCGTGTTTTTAACTTATGCAAAAGATTTTGGAATTGATGAAACCATGGCATTAAAAATGTCTTCATCATTTGGCGGTGGTATGGGCAGATTGCGTGAAGTTTGCGGAGCCGTCAGTGCAATGTTTATGGTGGCAGGACTTGCAAAAGGGTATACCGAACCTAATAACGACATCGTCAAAGCCGAACATTACCAACGAATACAAGAACTTGCCCAACAGTTTAAAGAAAAACACGGCACAATAATTTGTAGAGAACTATTAGGCGAAACAGACGGCAAAGACTCCTCATTTGTACCGTCAAAACGAACGGCAGAATACTACACCAAACGTCCGTGCGAACAATTTATTAAAGATGCTTGCGAAATTCTTGATGAAAAAATTATGGTATAATATCCGCCTACGGTAAGGTCGGGTGTTCGTTGAAACTGTACCCGCCATTTGTAACCTCAAGCAAAGCCCTCATTGGGATTTCTTTCTTTTTATACTGTTCTTCAAGTTTTTTGTAGTTTTCAACGTCAACATTTCGCTCCGCCAACAATTCATTGTTAAATGAACTGTAAATCTTAATTTTATTGGACTCTGCCAAATACTTATCGTTTGAACTCAATTCTTTTTTAGAAATCTTATTATCTTCGGTAAGTTTCACAAAAACGTAACTTTCGGTCGTCACAAACAAATTTTTCTTCGCTTTTGCTGGCAAACCGTTCCAAACAGTCGGCGAAATATAGAATTTATACTCATTATCAGTAAGTTCAATATTATCATAACGAGCCTCAACTGATGATGTAATCATTCTTGAAGAATAATTTTCCATAGATTTTAGAGCGTTCGGATTTTTCTGAAAATATTGATATAACATCACACTGCCAAATAATACGGAAATTATTGAAAACACAAGGGCAACTATCGGCACGCAAGCAGAAAACCAAGCTGTTTGTACTGTTTGAGATTTGTGGAAATCTTCAAGACTTTTGTCTTTTTGTTTTGCATAAGCCCATTCATTACCTTTCAAACCGCAAATCAAAGCAAACACAAAGAATCCACCGCAAGTAAAAAATAACGGAATTGCCCAAAGTGTAACATAAGATTTGTTAATCAAACCCCAAATCCAAGTTCCGAACATCGCACCCCAGTTGAATTTTACAACATTGTCTACCGGTTTTTCAGATGTAATTTTGCCTTTTGTAAACATTAAACAAAGTATAATAAAGAAATTTATCCCTAAGAAAATTTGAGAAACAATCGGAAATTTACACGGAATATTTCCAAGCAACATCAACACAAGAATAATAGATACAATTAGTGTTACGTCTTCTTTTTCTGTTATATCTCGAACCCTTTTTATTATACTTGGAGTCAAAACACAAAGCCTTATAATAAATCCGACAATACCCCAAATTACAAACCACAACGGGAATTCACTACTTGTCGGATTTGATAGTGCGGCTTGCATAATTTTAGACATCATTTCGGTATTAAACATTGTCAAATAAAATATTGGTGTCGAAAATACAACAAGCCCAACTAAAATCGACACTAAATAATTAGCAAAGAAATTACGTCTGTTTATAATTCCTTCTGCACTAAAAATTTTATTATTTTCTTCAAAATTATTACTCATTTATTTTCTCTCCTAAAGTTTCATCATTTAGTTTTTCATCTTTATTTAAAAGCGCCATATTGGCAATTTTATCAACCTTTATCCCATATTGTCTTAAATTTTGAACCTCTTTTATAACACTACCTTTATTGTTTGCGGTAAAGCGATTAATCTCTTTTTGAATAGACTCAGAGGCCTTATTGATAGCCTGCTGAATATTCATCAAACCTTGAAGATGTGTTGCAATATTATTATACAATCTTTCACCAGTTGCTATGATATTTTTAACATTACGATTTTGAACATCTGCCGCCCAAAGTTGAGTAACCAACCTCAAGGCAACCAACAATGAAGATTTACCGACTATTATAATATTTTTCTCATTAGCAAGTTCAATAATTTTTCGGCAATCAGAATCTGTATAAATCATAATTACGCACGATTCTATCGGAACAAACATCAAAATAAATCCTGCCTGATTAAGAGTTTCACTAGTTTGATAATGTCGTTTTGCTAAATCATTTATACATACAGTAACATCATTTATAAAATTCTTTTTATCGGTTTCGTTTTCTGTATGACGATATGTCAAATAATTTTTCAAAATTGCTTTTGAATCAATCACGACATGCCTGTCGTTTGGCAAGTGCACGACAAAATCAGGTTTTCCACCAACAATCGACATTTGTTTTGAATAATGAATTCCTTCTTGCAAAGTTGCAAATTGCAAAATTTGTTCTAACATATCTTCCCCAAATTCACCACGAGAATTTTGATCTGTAGTTAGGGCTTTTGCATACTGTTCAGCAATAGATATTGCTTGCTTAATTTCTTGAGTATCGGTATTGTGAGATTTTTGGTAATTTTCAAGAGATGTTTTAAACTCTTTTAATAAAGCATTTATCGGGGTAATTTCTTCCGCCTTGAATAAGTCTATTTTCGTTTTCAAATCGTTAGAATGTTGAGTCAAAAGACTTTCTTGCTCAGATAAAATCGCATCTTTGGCAATTTTTGAAAATTCTAACTTTAACTCACTCACCAAATTTTGATTTAGCGAATTTTGATTCTTAAGAAGTATATTTTCAGACTTCAATTCGTCAATTTTTTTCTCGAAATATGACGAAGCAATCGTCCAAACCAAAAATCCTACAATTATACTCACTAATAACAAAATTAATATATTAATACTCATAACACACTCTCTTAACTAGAATATTAGCATATTTTTCACAAATTTATACACTTTGTTAGGATATGTAAAGAATTTAGAAATTTGTTACAACTTGCACAAACTGAGTTTTGCAAATAAAATATAGCTAATAAGTCGTAAAAATAAGAAGGGATAATATTATGGTTATCGAAAGACAAAGAGTAAAAGAACAGGATAAAATCGAAAGACGTTCAAATTTTGAACCGGTAGAAAGCAACTTAACAGCAGAACAGGTTAAACTGGAAGCATCAAGATGTCTTCACTGTAAAAACCCTAGATGTGTACAAGGTTGCCCAGTTAATATTCAAATTCCTGAATTTATAGCAGCATTAAAAGAAGATAATTTAGATAAGGCTGGTGAAATCATCAGACAAACAAGCATGCTACCATCAGTTTGCGGTAGAGTTTGTCCTCAAGAAAGACAATGCGAAGGCAATTGTATTTTAGGAATAAAAGGTGAAGCCGTTGCTATCGGAGCATTAGAACGTTACGTTGGTGACAATACCAAAGCCGCAACTACAGAAATTAAACCGTCCGGCAAAAAGGTTGCTATCGTAGGTTCAGGTTGTGCAGGAATTACTGCCGCAGCTGATTTGAGAAAAGCAGGTCACGAAGTTGTTGTATTTGAAGCACTTCACAAACTCGGCGGTGTTCTTCGCTATGGTATTCCACCTTTCAGACTACCAAGAACAATTTTAGATAGAGAAATTGAAAACCTGAAAGCAATGGGCGTTGTATTCCACACAAACGTAATTGTAGGTAAATCAATTACCCTAAAACAACTTGAAGATGACGGATTCGATGCAATATTTATTTGTTCGGGTGCAGGTTTACCTAAAATGATGGGAATAAAAGGAGAAAACCTAAACTGTGTATTTTCTGCAAATGAATTTTTAACCCGTGTAAACCTTATGGGCGCAGGTAGAAATGATTGCGTAACTCCATTAAAAGTCGGTAAAAAAGTTGCCGTAATCGGTGGTGGTAACGTTGCAATGGACGCTGCAAGAACTGCCGTTAGAGTAGGATTTGAAGAAGTTTCAATTTGCTACAGAAGAACTGAAAAAGAACTTCCGGCAAGACTTGAAGAAATACGACACGCAAAAGAAGAAGGTGTTCAGTTCAAATTCTTACACGCACCGGTTGAAATTTTAGACAAGGACGGATACGTCGCAGGCATGAAGTTTGAAATTATGGAACTTGGCGAACCTGATGCTTCAGGCAGAAGAAGACCGGTCGGAACCGGAAAATATGTAGTTGAAGATGTTGACACCGTAATTGTTGCACTCGGCACAGGCCCTAATCCGATTATCCAACGTTCTGCAGAATCAGAAGGCTTAGACATAGCAACAGATGCAAAAGGATATATCCAAGTTGACCCTGATTCAAGAGCTACTAATATTCCTTGCGTATTCGCAGGCGGTGACGTTGCTCCTGTTGGCGCTTCTAATGCAATTAACGCAATGGGTGCCGGTAAAAAAGCAGCAAAAGCTATTAACGAAATGCTTAAATAATAAAATAATATATTCAGATACTCTTGTAGTGCAAATAAAACATTACAAGAGTATTTAAATTTTTACCACAATAATTTAATTAAACTTATGTTGAAAAAATTTTTAATAAACATTCTAATATGCACTTTTTTCACAATGCCTGTTTTGGCATTCGACCTTGATATGTCAGTTGATGATACTATCAAAAAACAATATGACACGGGAAAATTAGAACAAGACGTTTTGAATAACAATGTAAATCAAACACAAAAACAATCAACAAAAAATAATACCTCTAAAAATATTTCAAACGCAACACTTAATTATTCACCAACTCAAATGGTAATTTCTAAAGCGGATAATATTTATACTAAAAAAATTCCACAATGGACAACATTTACCACAAAATCTAATCAAGCAATTTCAGGATATTCTAGAAAAGGAACAAAAATTTCTTTTACTACAACAGAAAACATTTATAAAAAAGAGGTAACAATTCCAATAGGAACCAAATTCTACGGAGAAATCGTAAATTCTCATGGTGCTCAAAGTACAGGTAACGGAGCATTAGTCGTATTAAAGATAACCTCAATGACCTACAATGGAACGACATATCAGGCTCGTGGAAAAATAACAAAAGCCAAATCGAAAAAAATATTTTTTAATAATATAAAAGGACAAAGACAATATATAGCAGGAATTGGCAAACAAATAGATAAAGGTGAAAACTTTTATAAAAAGACGAGAAAAGTATCTTCAAAGATGTCAGAAAATCCAATCTTAGTAATACTTTCACCAATCCCGACACTTGTTGGTTTTGTAGGATATACAGGCTGTACCGCACTATCGCCAATTACAGCACTTACAACAAAAGGCGGCAACCTAAACCTACCAGCAGGCAGTATATTTGAAATAAAATTGCTCGATAGAGTTTATGTGAAGTAAAGATGAGATTTACTAATCCCCCAAATGGAATATTGCAAAATCATTCTTTTCTGCATATTGTTTTAAATTTTGTGGAACATCTTTAAATTTGTAGTTATCTTTTATACCCAAAAACTTATACAATTTTTCTTTTATTTCTTTTGATTTTGTCTTCTTTGAAGTCCCAAAAGAATACATTGGATTATAACCTTTTTTAGGTCCTTGGAAAAATACACCTTGAGGTTTTGCATAAGCTCCAATAGTTTCACCATATTCGGAAGTTGGAACAGCGTTTAAAATTGCAGCATTTAACTCTTCTGCTGCTTGAGGATTTATTACTCGCAATTCTTCCAATGATTTACAATCATATTTTTTAAAGACATCGCTTAAATTATAGAAAGCTTTATCTATAGATTTAACTATGTAGCGCGTTGGGTCAATAGATTTTCCAAAACCGGTACCATCAGCATCTCTCAAAATGTGAGAATAGAATATATCATTACTGTTCATGTTCAATACCAGCCCTTCAGTTCCAAAAAAATGATGACTTCTTTGTGTTGGGTTTGAATAAGAAGCGCTTGTAGCATACTTAGAATTTGGTCTTGAGGCTAACTCTATACCTTCAGGAATTGTTGTTGCATGGTAGAAGTTATGCAAATCTTTAACGTCTAAGATTTTTTCAACACCATTTTCATCTATATATTTTACAGGAGTTTTTTTATCTAAATATACAACAATATTAGTAACTCCATTTTGTTCAATTTTCTTTACGGACTTTCCATTTACAATAAAATTACTGGCTTTCGGTATTTTTGATTGAGGAACCTGAATAGCTCTATTTTGTATTAAACTTATATCACGTTTGATATCTTGCAAAAATTGCAGATTTTGCGGTACGATGATACCTTTCGCTGTAGAAAAGATTTCCAACATTTTATAATTATCTTTATAACGCATTTCACAAGCCGTATTGCTAAATGTATTGCAGGAAATTTCACCTCTTAATACTTTTTCAAACAAGTTTTGATTTTTTATAATAGAATATAATTTCAATTTATTTTCTTGAGGCAAATTTAATTTTTCAGCAAGATAAAACGCATTATAAGCAGACTGCTCAACATCTCTAACACCATGTAAAGAACTTGAATCTTTAAATAAAGCGGCAAGTTGCAACGTTAATTTATCTTCTTGTGCCAATTCTGCAAATCTGCCATCTTTACTCATTTTTTGTAACATTTTTAAAGATGATTTTTTAATAGACATATCTTTAGTTGCAATTTCCGGAAAAGCCTTTAAGATTTGAGAAAGACTCGTTTCAGAAATAGTACCGTTTGCATCAAACAAGTTTTTAAGAGCAACAACAGTAGCATCTTGCTCACTTTTTGTTAGAGGTGTAAAATGCAAAGCGGTATCATCTAATAAATTTTGAACAAGTTTTTGATATTCTTCCTTTGATTTTGGCAATATACGAATATCTTGAGCCACATTTGCGTTATAACCATTACTTATAAGCTTAGTCAAAAAATCATTTTTATCTTGAATTGATAAATCTGCTATTTTTTCAACAGTAGCATATTTTCTAAAATTAACTGCAGTAACAATATCTCTCGTTTTTTGATATTTA
This sequence comes from uncultured Candidatus Melainabacteria bacterium, assembly GCA_934692625.1. Taxonomy (GTDB): domain Bacteria; phylum Cyanobacteriota; class Vampirovibrionia; order Gastranaerophilales; family Gastranaerophilaceae; genus Zag111. The sequence goes on along the minus strand of CAKUUC010000008.1, from coordinate 7,051 downwards.
TTAAAAATTGCAGAAAACTCTTTTAAATTTTGAGTTGAAAATTCACCGTTTTTCCCTATAGAATTTCCTAATATATCAAAATAGCTGTTAACTCCAATTTTACAGTCTAGCATACTTTTTTTCAATAATTGAGCAAAACTTCCAAATGCATCAATATCAAACTTAGAAGAATCTAGTATTGGGGCATTATCTAAAATTGTAGAGAGTTCATAATTATCTAGACCGATGGGCTCCATTTTCTTAAGAAATTCAAAGGTTTTTAAGTTGTAATTACCATTTGGCATTTCTATATGAGACAATATTGTATCAAAAGAAGATTTTTTACTAGCTTTAAGTGAAGATTTTATAATATCCTCGGTTAGTTCAAGATTAGCCTTTAACGGTACATATTTTATTTTTTCCGGATGAATAGATTTTAGAGGTTTAAACGCTTTTACCCCAATAAATTTAAAAAAACTTGCTGTATTCAACATCTATAAAAATCCCCTTATCTCAAAAATTTCCCTTACCTATATATAAAAATATTTTCTAAAGAAAAATTGTCTATTTTATACAGAAAAAGCAACGATAATACCGCAACATTAAGACAGTATCAGAGCTTCAAACCTATTTACAAACTTAACATTTAACATAATATCATTACGGGCTGGAAAACATTTCGTCCAAACGTTCAGAATATGGATACAAAATGTTCGGATTATTTATATCTCGAATATAAAGTGGTCTTGTATATCTTCTGCCATTATTGGATTCAAAGCCAACAATATTACTCTGTATATTCAGTTCTTTGTGGTAATACTCCATAAATTCCGGAGCATAACCAAATTGATACACCTCTGAAATTTCACCTCGCTCATAAGCGTCCATATACCTTTGCGCAGCATTTATTCGTGCTTGTGGGGCATATTTTTGTTTGGCTAAAAAATGTCTGAAACCTTTCTGATATTTCTTAACAGGTAACGATGCGACTAGTGCAAAAATACAAAATATAGCCGTACTTACCCATAGAAATTTTAAAATATCACTCATAATGCTAGTATAACAAACAAGAACATTTATGTAAAATTTATTGTTAAATATTGCATTTTATGACAAATATAAAATATAATTACAATGTAGATATAAACTTTCAAAAAGGAGAAAGAGCTTATGTTTAAAAAATTATTTTCACCAATTAGCCTACTGATGTTAGTAGTAACGCTTTTGGTAAGTTCACCTGCATTTGCAAGTGAAGCGGACTTGCTCGTTCCTCGAATTAAGGATATTGCACCTTGCAGTTACACCTTATTACTTGTTGGAATTGGGATTTCCGTATTGGGTCTTGTATTAGGACTCGTTGAATTTCTTAACATCAAAAAACTTGAAGTTCACAAAGTTATGGACGATGTTGGAAATACTATTTTTGAAACTTGTAAAACTTACTTAGTTCAACAAGGTAAATTTTTAGCGGTATTAGAAATCTTAATTGGTTTATGTATCGCATTCTATTTTGGATACTTAAGACAAATGGGAATTGGCGGAGTTTTGACAATTCTTGCTTGGTCTGTGATAGGTATTTTAGGTTCTTATTCTGTTGCTTGGTTCGGTATCAGAATGAACACTCTTGCAAACTCAAGAACTGCGTTTGCTGCATTAAAAGGTAATCCGCTTAACACAATGAATATTCCGCTAAAAGCCGGCATGAGCATCGGTGTTTTACTGGTTTCAGTTGAACTTATCATGATGTTAATAATTTTATTATTCGTTCCTGAAAAAATTGCAGGTGCTTGCTTTATCGGATTTGCTATCGGTGAATCACTAGGTGCTTCAGCATTACGTGTTGCCGGTGGTATCTTTACAAAAATCGCAGATATCGGTTCAGATTTGATGAAAATTCAATTCGGTATTAAAGAAGATGATCCGAGAAACCCTGGGGTTATTGCAGATTGTACAGGTGATAACGCAGGCGATTCAATCGGACCTACCGCTGACGGTTTTGAAACTTACGGTGTAACAGGTGTTGCATTAGTTAGTTTCATCTTGCTTGCTGTTGCAGGTCAAGAAAATCAAGTTCAATTACTTGCTTGGATTTTCGTAATGAGATTCTTGATGATTATTACATCAGTTGTTTCATATTGGATTAACGGACTTTGGGATAAATTCGTTTATGCTCCAAACGTTAAAAAATTCGACTTTGAAGCACCTTTAACAAGACTTGTTTGGTTAACATCAATCTTGTCAATCGGTATGACATTTGGTGTAAGTTACTGGTTATTGAACAGTCTTGGTCATAACATTTGGTTAATTTTATCTTGTATCATTTCTTGCGGTACATTGGGCGCTGCATTGATACCGGAATTCACTAAAATTTTCACATCTCCAAAAGCAAAACATACAGAAGAAGTTGTTACCGCTTCTCGTGAAGGCGGTGCTTCTTTGACAATCTTATCAGGTATTGTTTCCGGTAACTTCTCAGGCTTTTGGATTGGTATGGTAATTGTATTACTTATGGGCTTTGCATACTTTGCAAGTACATATATTCCTGAAACAATGATGGATTACTCATCAGTATTTGCGTTTGGTCTTGTTGCATTTGGTTTCTTGGGTATGGGACCTGTAACAATTGCTGTTGACTCATACGGCCCTGTAACAGACAATGCTCAATCTGTTTATGAATTGTCATTGATTGAAGAAGTACCGAACATTAGCGAAGAAATCAAAAAAGAATACGGTTTTGATGCTGATTTTGAAAACGCAAAACAATACTTGGAAGAAAATGATGGTGCAGGTAACACATTCAAAGCAACCTCTAAACCAGTACTTATCGGTACTGCGGTAGTTGGTGCGACCACAATGATTTTCTCTTTGATTTTGGTAATCAAAGATACATTAGGTGTTGAACCTCAAGAAATCCTTAACTTGCTAAACCCATACACATTACTTGGTTTATTAACAGGTGGTGCTGTAATTTACTGGTTTAGCGGTGCATCTATGCAAGCCGTTACAACTGGTGCTTATAGAGCGGTTGAATACATCAAAGAAAATATCAAGTTAGGTGAAGCTGATGAAAAGAGTGCAAACCTTGCAAACTCTAAAGAAGTTGTAAAAATTTGTACTCAATATGCACAAAAAGGTATGGTTAATATCTTTATTTCATTGTTCGCATTTGCATTAGCACTTGCTTGCTTATCTGCACCTGGAGTAAAAACTCAACTTGCAGTATCATTCTTTGTAAGTTACTTGATTGCAATTGCAGTATTTGGCTTGTTCCAAGCAGTATTTATGGCAAATGCCGGCGGTTGTTGGGATAACGCTAAAAAAATCGTTGAAGTTGACTTAAAAGAAAAAGGAACAACTTTGCACGAAGCAACTGTAGTTGGTGATACAGTGGGGGACCCATTCAAAGATACATCTTCTGTTGCAATGAACCCAATTATCAAATTCACAACATTATTCGGTTTGTTAGCAATGGAAATTGCAATCAATGAAAACTTCAGACATATTGCACCATATATCGGAGCAGTATTACTTGTAATCGCATTGATTTTCGTAATTCGTTCATTCTATGGAATGAGAATTCCGATAAAATCTAACGATGAAAAATAAAAGTGATAAACTTTAATAGAGAAGAGCGAACCTAAACAGTTCGCTCTTTTTATTTTTGATTTGGTCATTTTTCTTAACATTTGATTACATTCTGTCAAAATTTAAAATTTAGCGGATTTATTCTATTACAAAACTTAAAAAAATATTGTAGATATTCGCTGACAGTTTTATAATGGTTAAGTCCGAATAGCGAAATTAAGAAAAAGCGGATAGGAAAGGATTACGAAAAAATGACTGTGATTGAAGAAATGGCATACCCTCAATTAGAAAGAGCTATCAACCCGACACATGACATTAAGTTATTTGCCGGACGTTCTAACCCGAAATTAGCTCAAGAAATTGCTGACCAACTTGGAACAACCGTTGGACCTATGGTTGTAAAAAACTTTGCAGACGGAGAAATTTATGTTCAAGTTAAAGAAAGTGTAAGAGGGGACGACGTTTTCATTATTCAACCAGTTTGCAATCCGGTAAATGAAAATTTAATGGAATTGCTAATTATAATTGATGCATTTAAAAGAGCAAGTGCAAAAACTATTACTGCAGTTATTCCTTACTATGGATATGCAAGACAAGACAGAAAAACTTCTGGTCGTGAAGCAATTACTGCAAAATTAGTTGCAGATTTGTTAACAACAGCAGGTGCTGATAGAGTTTTGGCAATGGATTTACATACCGGTCAAATTCAAGGTTTCTTCAACATCTTGGTTGACCACATTTTTGCAGCACCTATTTTGGTTAATTACATAAAAGATTTAGGCATTGACCCTGATAATATGGTTGCAGTATCTCCTGATATGGGTGGCGCTAACAGAACCCGTTATTTCGCAAAAAGACTTGATTGCCCGATTGCAATTATTGATAAAAGACGTGACAAACACAATGAAGCCATTGCTACAAATGTTATCGGTGATGTTGAAGGCAAAGTTTGCTTGATGTTTGACGATATAATTGATACTGCTGGTACAATTTGCGAAGCCTCAAAATTATTGAAATCAAAGGGTGCAAAAGAAATCTATGTTTGCGCAACTCACCCTGTATTCTCAGGTCCAGCACTTGATAGATTGGGATCTGCACCAATTACACAATGTATCGTAACAAATACAATTCCGCTTGATACAAGTAAGTTACCATCTAATATCAAACAAATTTCAGTTGCGCCATTACTTGCTCAAGCAATTTCAAGAATTCACGATGATGAATCTGTAAGTTCATTGTTTGGTTTTGAAAAGGAAATGCAAGTAAGTTAATATTTACAATAGATGGAATATGAAAAAGACTAATGCAAAGGTTTTATTAAAAGCCTTTGCATTTTTATTGCTTATCAAAAACAGTTCACTACATCAAACAGATGAGATTTAAAACTTTTATCTAAAGAAATAAAAATCAAAGACGTTATAAAGAATATAGATATGAGAAACGAAAGTTTTTCATACCTCCTCCCCAAGTCTGGTAGCCGTTCTTTTTAAGACGGCTTTTTTTTGCAACAAAATTCAAACTAAAAAAGCGGTATCTTATAACAATACCGCTTTATAACTCATTAAAAAACTATTACCAAGTCAAATATCTTATTGTAGCAGCAACATTAGCCGCAGCGTTGATTACATTTGCAGTGGTATTTATACCTGCATAATTATCTTGGACAACTACTGTACCCGTTGTTGCCGGAACAGGCATAACTTCTGTTGCATAAGGGTAATAAGAGTAAGATGAATAATAAGTCGGATAATACGGATAATACGGATAATATGCATAATATCTTGAACCGTAATAAGGTCTTACTATTGGTCTGTACATTGGCGGCATTGGTCTATGATAACCCATCGGACGAGGAGGTCTACCCATTGAAACAGAACCGTGCATAGGGGGTCTACCCATCGGTGGACGATTCATTCCACCCCCCATTGGCGGTCTTGACATTGCTCCACCCATAGGAGGTCTATGCATACCGCCACCCATTTGTGGTCCGCCCATTGGGCGTCCGCCACCACCTGCAGGCGGTGCTGCTAAACAAGGAGTTAAACCTACTATCAAACCCAATGCAATTAAACAAATAAATTTTTTCATACGCAAACTCCTTTACATTCCATATCTTCTATTATTGCTTGAAGATACTTTATTATTTTTATACTTTACTTTTATTCTTGTTGCGGCAGCAGAATTACAAGCATAACTGGTATTACCAATTCTTACATAAGAAGAGGTACCTAAACAACTAATTGTTTGAGGCGGAGTTTTCACACCGTTTTTATCATAATTCGGCGGAATAGGTTCAACAGGTCGATAATAATAAGTAGTATTTCCAGAAGGTCGTCTGTAATTATTTTGCCTTCTATACATTCCGCCATACATGCCTGAAGGTTGTCGCATGCCAATACCTCCGCCATATATTCCGCCACCATACGGAGCGGCATGACTAGGAACAATCCCTAATACAAATGCAAAAATAATAAATGTTATTATTCTTTTCATGCTTTTCTCCTGATTACTACCACATATAATTAACGATATATATACCCTAATTGTTCAAAAATTACTATATAATGTTAACTGATATTACAAAGATAGTAGAAAAAATTTCAACTTTTATGCTAAAATTAAGAAAACTGAGGAGTGAAAAATGGAAACAAAAAATATTGCGGTTGTTGACGTTAACAAAGTTGTCGGACAATCAAAAAGAGTGCAAGACCTAAAAAATGAACAAGAAACAAAAGTTAGAGAACTGAATATGTGGCTTGCCGGAGTAAAAGTTGATGTAGATTCAAGAAAATCTGACGAAGAAAAACAAACGTTAGTTGCCGAATACAATAAACAATTTGCGCAAAGACAAAACGAAATCAGAGATAATTATACTCAAAAATTAAAAGATATCGAAAATGAAATTACAGAATTAATTTCAAAGACAGCCCAAGAAAAAGGTTATGATATGGTTTTGTCTAAATATGTTGTCCTATTTGGCGGAGATGACATAACTGAAGAAATCATGGCAACAGTTCAGTAAATTGTCAAAAAATTTACAAACAAAATGTCGAAGTGGTACTCTGCCGCAGGAAAATGATTGAGTATCATTTTCCGAGAGGGTTGCCCTTGAGGCAACTCCACCACTGAGTACATATAACATGGCAATAATTTGACAACTTAATAGAAAATTTTTACAAACAAAATGTCGAAGTGGTACTCTGCCGCAGGAAAATGATTGAGTATCATTTTCCGAGAGGGTTACCCCTGAGGTAACTCCACCACTGAGTACATATAACATGGCAGAAATTTGACAACTTAATAGAAAATTTTTACAAACAAAATGTCGAAGTGGTGGAATGGTAGACACGTACGTTTCAGGTGCGTATGGAGCAATCCATGAGGGTTCGAGTCCCTTCTTCGACATTTTGTTTATTTTTGTTTAACTTTTGCTTACGGTTCCTCTCACATGTGTTTTTACTGTTGGTAAAAACACATTGGTTCAGCC
>CAKUUC010000007.1 GCA_934692625.1 uncultured Candidatus Melainabacteria bacterium | reverse complement strand
ACATACCTTCATTGTACGGCTCGAATTTCATATTCTCGCCTACATTCAGGCAGAGTCCCTTCTTCGACATTTTGTTTTCTTTTTTGAGGAACAATAATTACTTAATTATTCCATCTTTGAATAAAACCTTTTTTCATGGTAAAATTCTTACGCAAGAAGTAGGGATATTATGAAAAAGTTTTTTATTACATTTATTCTATTTTTAGTTTCAGTACTGCCCTCATTTGGCGAAGTTGTACATATTACGATGGACAAGGCTGTAGAATTAGCACTTGAAAACAATCTTGACTTGAAATCAAAACGCAAGCAAGCCGAAGAAATGGAACAAAATATAAAAATTGCTAACGCACTAAAGAATCCACAATTTCAATCGAATTTTCTGATGGGAAAAGTTACTCGTGGCAACTCCAGCCAATTCGGATTAGCAGTTCCAATTGAAGTCAGCAAAAGAGGAATTAGAAAAAAGATTGCTCAGAAAGATTTAGACATTATACAAAAAGAAATTAAAGCAAAAGAACTTGATTTAAAAATCGAAGTTATGCGTAATTACTTCTACATTCTTTATGCTAAATCTGTCGTAAAAATTCTACAAGACAGAGAAAAACTATTTAAAGAAATGCAAAGTATCGCAGAACAGCATCCAAAAAACTCCTCAAACTACAAACTTGATGTATTACATTCTCAAATGAAATATCAAAAACAAGTTGTATTTCTAAACAGAGCAAAAGCAAACCTTTTAAGTGCACAATTTGAACTTAACAATTCTCTAAATATAAAAGATTCTGAAATCTTATACGACACAGTTGAACCGTCACTATTTGCAAACAACTTGTCTATTTTAGACCTGAATCTTATGCCATACCAAGAAATTGAAGCTACTGCGATGAAATACAGTTATTCTCTATCAATTGCTCAGGATAATATTCAACGTAGCGAACAGGAAGTTACTAATGAAAAACACAAACGTATCCCTGATATTACTGTCGGTGGAGGATATGCATATCAAACTGCGCATCAAACAGGTTCTGGAGCGCTTCCTGGTGCTTATGTAGGAGTAAATGCGGATATTCCATTGTTCTATTTTTATACACCTGAAGTTAACCGTGCAAAAATTGTTCTTGAACGTAGCAAAATCGACAAAGATTCTTTTGAAAACCATCTAAAATATGCGCTAAAAGAAGATTATAACAAGTTCAAGTATGCAAAAATTAACGTCACTTACTACCAGGATATTCTAAAGGAATCCAATACAATTTTAGAAGAACACAAAAAACGTTACCAAAAAGGTCAATCATCTTTATTGAACTTGTTACAAGTTGAAAACATGCACCAAGAAACTCTGCGAGATTATATTGATGTTGTTCAAAGATACTATGATGCATACTTGGATATGATGCACAATGTAGGACATGATATTCTATTGCAAACTGATTTGTAATTAGGATTTTGTAACTTTATCAATCCAATCTAAATATTCTTTTGAACCATTATCAATTTTAAAGGAAATAATTTCCGGCACTTCATAAGGGTGAAGTTGTTTGATTTCTGTTTTCAATTCGTCAAACAAAGAGGCGTTTGTTTTGAGAATCATAAGAAATTCATTATCAGTAACAATTTCGCCTTTCCATTCATACATAGAAAGAACTTGCGGAACAATATTAGCACAAGCTATCAATCTTTTTTCCAGCAAAGTCTTTGACAAATTTTTTGCAACTTCTAAATCATTTACCGTACACAAAACAATAAATTTATCCATAAAAACCACCTTTTGCACAAAATTATTCACCGAACAAAATAGTTTTGCAAGTTATTATTTTGCAGGTTGAGTTTGCTGTGGTTGTTGAACATTTTGTGTTGATTTAGCTTGTTTTTTACCGTTTTTGAAAATCAAATTCATTACTGGGTGCAAAATTATTTGAGATAAAATAGGAGCACACAATGCCAAAATAAAGACAGTCGCACCTATTGAACTCAATTCTTTAACACCTTTTCCAAATTTCAAATCAGGATTTTTTTGAATCATAGTATGGAACGCTTTTTCCATTGAGGCTTTTTTCTCTTTGGGAGCAGCCTTAATTTTTGCTTGTTCAGTATCAAATAAATCTAATTTTCTTTTATTTTCAGGGTCTTTATTTGCCAAATGTTTGCTAAATTTGTTATAGGCAATACCTTTAAATTTGTCAATCAAACTCAAATACAAACCTAAACAGAAAGATTGATAAATAAACTCTTTTGTTGCTGCATATTTTTTAGATCTACCGTTTGCATTTTTATCATAGTAAATAAATGCAGGACGACCGAGCGCTTTTAATGTAGTTTCAACAGCGATTGCGCAAACAGTGTTTTGAGCAAACGCAGCAGCCTTTGGGTTTGAGGTAACCCTTCTAATACCAATCATTGTTTTTTGAATAGGAGAAACATTCATAATTTACACTCGCATTCCATTATTATAATATGCCGAAAAACCTTTCATTGTAGGATAAACCTGCAAACCAGATTTTTTTACAGTATTATTTATATTTAAGTTTGATTTATCAACTTTTGCCAACTCTGTTTTGCTTGCTGGGGCTGAACCGTCTGCATTCGGATCATAATTTGGCATAAGCTTTTTCATTACAGGGGGCATTCCAATATTGCAAAACTTAGGAACAAAATAACCGGCTGCCATACAAATACCTAAAAATGACATTACAGAACGAACATTTTTATATCTTGGAGATTTCTTTGGAACAATAAACCTTGTCAAATTCTCTGCAATAATACCTAGAGCCATCGTTGTTGGAACTCCGATAAACTCGGTCATCAATTCTCTTAATGCGGCATATTTACGAGCATCTGGTTTTTCTTTTTTATCAGTGATACTTAAAATCGGACGAACTGTACCTTTACCACACGCTATTGCTAAAACTGTATATATCGGTTTGTTATTTTCACCAAGTCTGTTACATAATTTTTGTATAAAAGGTTGTTTTTTTGGGATAACTGCCATTTACTTCACGCTATCTTTTATTTAGTGTTCTTTTTACACTTGTATATTAGCGCTTTATATTTGAAAATCAAGCCCCTTTTTATAAATATTAAGAAATATTACAAAATCTTAATTATTTTATATCAAATCAATATAATTAAGACAATTTATTTATAAATTATGTTTTTATTAATATATAAAAGGGGAAAATAATGAAAAAATTTGTATTACTATTAATCGGATTTTATTTTACAACCTGCTGTTCTTTTGGTGCATTTGCAAATTGTAGCCAAAATGAAGGATACTCAAAAGTTTACGGAAACACCGTATCTTATTATGACGGTTGTGGAAAAAAAATAAATTCACACCATTTCTATTATGGCAACAAAGTAATGAATTATGACCAAAACGGTAATTATGCAGGCATGACCAAGTATTACGGAACAAAAGTCACAAGATACGATAAAGATGGAAACGTAACAGATTCATACAACCGTTATGGCACAAAAATCACACATTATGACAAGAATGGAAAAGCAACAGCTTCTTATAAAAGAATGGGAAATAGAACAATAATTTATGACGGTTCCGGCAAAGTAACCGGTTCATATAAATATAGACCCGATGGCAGAGTTACTAAATATGACAAAAATGGAAACGTTATTGAGTAACTAAATTTTGCATAAATTCACCCTCAATGCCATATTTGAATGTATTATATCAAAAATATTTGCATTTTCATCAATGCCTAGAATGTCAAGTATTTTTTGATTTAATTTATCTCGGTAAGCTTTTGGATATTTTATATTTTCTTGCAAACCGACATTATTCTTGGTTATTAGAAAATCGTTGGCAGAAGATATCATTTTTTGAGCGACATCTTTGAAAAACGTTTTATCATCTATTGACAATTTTGAATAAAAAACAGGAATTGTAAGCAATAAACTTTTCGGATATGTAATTCCACCATCATATAGTCGCCAATGCCAGTACGCAAGAGAAGAATTTATCAAGCAATAGACATAATAAAACACATCTTCATCATCAAAGGATAGTGATATTTGCCCATTTCTATTCATTTTCACTGCAGAGGATGTTGTATAATATCTACAAGTATTTGGCATATATATTGAATATTTTCCACCTACGGTAACATAATCACTTAATGTTTTATCACTTATAGCTTGCCATTTTTCAAAAATTTCATCTAGCCGTTTATCGCACTTATAATACATTTTAGCAGTATCACATACTTTTTGGAATTGCGGATTTAAAAAACTTTCCAATACATCGTTTTTTAACAACAAATTCCTTTCTATAGCTTTAAATCTTATAAGCGGAGAGATTTTAAATCCAGAACCATTTTTAGGAGAATTTTGCACAACTGTAATTGCAGCACGAACGGAATTACTTGTGTTAGTGTTAAAAATTCCATGTTTTCTTCCACAAAAGATAGTTCCAGGAACATTATCAAACGAAACAATAAATCCATTGTAATCATTCATTAGTAATCTCAAAGAATAAAATTTGCTTCCACCTAAAAAACTATATGGAGAAATAATTACAGAACTTTTACTTTGTTCAATTATTTTTTCCATAAAAGATGAATATAATTCTTTAGTATCCTTTTGAACATTTGTTTGAACCCAAGTTGTAGGGATTTCCGAAATATTTGCATAAGGCGGATTTGTGATAACCTTACAATTTTCCGGCAATTTTACGTTTTTATCCAAAAAATCAGCACAAATAATATTTATATCATCCTCATACTCATACCCATAAGTATACAAAATTATTGACTTGCAAACGTTTAATGCAGTTTTATCAATATCATACAAAAATAAACGTTTCTGCGATAAAAACTTTTGAACCTCTTTTTTCTCAAACAACTGCAAATAGGTTAAAATAAGTTTTCCCGTACCACAAGCAACATCACAAATATTTTCGCCATCTAAGGGTTTCAACCAATTTGCCATCACAGTTGCGACATCGTCAGGCGTATAGTACTGCCCACTTGCTTTTTTCTTATTCTTATCAACAAGCGCAAGTCCTTTTTCGTACAATTCTCCAAAATTATCGACTTTCAATATTCCAAGAACATTTTCACCATTATTTCTCAAATATTCACAAATATTGTCCCAAGTTTTTTCTAAACCAAGAGTAAGAACATCATCACAGTAATCTTTGTCCGAGTAATTCACCATGTAGGAAAATTTCTCAAAAGAATTTTTATTATTAACCTCTAAAATTTCTGTCATTAATTACTTACCTTTTTACCCGTTGAGTTGGTCATAAACTCTTCGAACTTCTTTGATATCTTGCCACATAAACCATTTGGGAGAACCTTTTTCTTTGCTATCATTTCGCAAAAGATAAGAAGGGTGGAAAATCGGCATCATTTTGGAAAAATAAGGTCCCTCAAACCACTTTCCACGGAGTTTAGTAATCCCTAATTTTGTATCAATAAACGAATTTACTGCAACTCTTCCACACAAAAGAATAATCCGAGGTTGAAGAATTTTAACTTGAGCGTCTAAATACTCCCGACATGCCTGTTTTTCGTCAGGTAACGGGTCACGATTTTCAGGCGGACGACATTTCAATGTGTTACAAATATAAATATCTTTTTGTCTTGAAAATCCGACACACCCCAAGATTTTATCAAGCAACTGACCGGCTTTTCCAACAAAAGGTTCACCTTTCATATCTTCATAATACCCAGGAGCCTCTCCAATCAGCATCAATTTCGAGTTAGGTACACCTGCTGAAAAAACTGTATTTGTACGAGTTTGACAAAGCGAACATTTTGAACAGTTCAAACATTTTGATTTAACTTCATCAAGTTGTTCTTCAACAGTACTCATCAGGTTATTTCCTTTCAGGCACCAATACTGAAATTACAGCATTGTTAATTGATAAATACTTTCTTATTGTATCTTCTAGGTCTGAAACTTGAATACTGTCTAAATCCGCCAAATATTCTTCAATAAGCTTCAAGTCATCACAAACTGTCATATAATAACCGATAGTTTCACCAATTTCAGAAACAGTTTCCGCACCATAAGCAAATCTTGATTTCATACGTTTTTTAGCCTTTAGAAGTTCTTCTTCGGTAATTTTGTTATTTAACAAGTTTGCCAATTCTTGTTTAATCAATTCAATAGCCTTGTCTTTAAATTCAGAATCAAAATTTGCTTGAATAAAGAAATTATTACCATCTTTGAATTGATAATGTTCAGAACTGATAATATTGAAAATTCTCTCAGGTAATTTTTCTATCAAGTTTTGCTGCAAACGAGAACTTGAGCCATCGCCAAAGATAATACTAATCAAATCTAAACAAATACCGGCCTTTAACTCATTTGCTTTTGGACCTAACCAACCAAACATAACATAAGAAGTATTTACATTAGACGATGTTTCAACATACTTTGTTTCCTGAACCGGAGTATCAGGAGTATTCACTCTCACCGGAGCACTATGTCTATCAGGGAAGGTGAATTTTTCACATAAAGTATTCAATACTTCTTCGTGGTTAAAATCTCCAACTACAATGGTTGTAACATTTTGAGGAGTGTAGAAAGTTCTGTAATAATTATCAATATCTTCTCTAGTCACTTGAGAAATAATCTCAGGAGTACCAATTACATCTCTTTTGTAAGGATGTTGTGTGTACATATTTTTATTACAAATATTATAAACCTTTGTCCAAGGTTGGTCTTTTCTCATTCTGATTTCTTCAATAACGACATGACGTTCACGTTTATCTGTAACTGAATTATCGTTAATATCAAACGGTGCGCCAAGTTCTTCTGCTGGAAAAACCGGATCCATCATCATATCAGAATGTAAATCTATTGCCAAGTTAAAATCTTTGTTACCTATACCTTTTGGCAAAGTTACATAATAAAAGGTGTAATCCTTCCAAGTTGCAGCATTAACAATTGCACCTTTAGATTCTAGCATTCTGTCAAATTCACCGACTTTGTAAGTATGAGTTCCTTTAAACATCAGGTGTTCGAGGAAATGTGAAATGCCGTTATTTTCGTCATTCTCATTTATTGAACCTGTTTTAACCCAAGATGAAATATTAACCATTTCACCTTCTTTATGTGCCAAAACTATTTTATGTCCGTTCTCTCTTTCGTAAATCTCAACTTCTTTTGTCAAAAACGGATATTTTACTAATGTTTTATTCATACTAAATTCCTCGCTGTTGTTAGGTTGATTGTACCACACTTGCACACACTTTTTCAATACCACAAGTTGCTTCACATAATAACTTCGGACAAAAACTCCGTAATATATTTTAACAAAGGAACAAAATCAGACAAATTTTCTCCGCATTTTTCATTATTAATAGTATAGTAGCAGGAAGGTAGTAAATAATGGTAAATATTTCAGCAGTCAAAAATTGCGGGTCGGTACTTTTAAGAAAAGTCGCACCTAAAAGCATTACCCCCGAAACCATCGGATATGTCGATAAACAAGGTTACATAAATTTTCTAAATGATAAAGTTGCGAATAATTATGCTAAAAACAGAGTGTTAGCCGCACTAAACACGGAAAAACCTTTTGAACGTGGTTTAATCATTGACGGTAAACGAATTTTAGCAGAAACTGACGGAAATGTTGAAGAAATACATATCGATGACATTGCTCATTTGCTACCCGGAAACAGTTTCGTTCACGGACACCCCGACATATCAAAATACGGTTCTGCACCTGTTTCTTTATTTGATTATTTAACAATGGTTTCACAAAAATGCAAGAAAATGGTCGCCTATAATTCAAAAGGAGAATACTCCTCTCTAACTCAACAACCGCAAAAAAGTATTATATTGTACTATATTCTACCTAAAAAATTATGGCAATGTTTTGAAAGTTTGGCGGTTTTAGGTGCAGGTTCGGTTGCAACAACCGAATATGCCAAAAATTACAGAAAATTATTTCCAACTTCAATACAAAAGAAAATGGAAAATATTATTCATAAAAAAATCGGGACACCTTACGCTGATTACAAAAAAGTAAAAGAAGCTACAAAAAATCCTTTGACTAAAGATGAACATAATCAAGCAAAAGAGATAGAAACAGAATGCTTATTAAATAATACGTTTGCTCAAAATATCCACGAATTTTGGAAAAATACGGCTAAAAATTTAGACTTAAAATACGAAACCAATTTCTCTAACTTGAAATAAACATGCTTTTGCAAAAATGAATTGTTAAGCACAACATGCAAACCTTGCATGCAAATTAAATCATTGATAAATATATCGTATATACTTGTTATCACTAATTAAGAAGTATTAACAACATTTATGTAATTTAGGCAATTTTTCTAAAAAATTTACGTTTATATAAATGTAAGGGAAATTTAAGAAAACGGTTTAAAGGAAATTTAATTTTATATAGTGATTAAAAGGATATAACTAAGATTTTTTATACTCTCTCTCTTAATATCCTCGTGTTTATTTAATGTTGCCAACAATATAATTGGCAACTTTTTCTTTTATTTTGTAATGTTTTATTCATGTTTAAGATATAATCAAGGTATGAGAAATATTTTATCTTCAATTAAGGGAACTATTGTTGTATCAGTACAGGCAATGCCATCAGAACCTTTATACAAGGAAGATTGCATGCTTGCGATGATGAAATCAGTTGTAAATGGTGGCGCCGGAGCACTAAGGGTTGCCGGTGCTCGTGATGTCAAAAACGCAAAAGCAAATTTTGACATTCCGGTAATAGGATTAACAAAACCTAATGTTATTCCTAAAAATTATAAAGAAATCGTCTACATTACACCAACAATAAAAGACATCATCACATTAGTTGAAGCAGGTGCAGATATTGTTGCGTTTGACGGTACTCAACGTAAACGTCCGGGAAACGAAAAACTTGCTGATTTGATAAAATACATTCACATAAATAAAAGACTTGCAATGGCGGATATTTCGACTCTGGAAGAAGGAATTAAAGCAAAAGAAGCCGGTGCGGATATTTTATCAACAACACTGGCTGGTTATACACTTGAATCTGCGAATTCTCCGGTAAAAGAACCTGATTTTGAATTATTAAGCCAATTAGTTTCTGAAACCAACATGCCTGTAATTTTGGAAGGTAGAATTTGGGAACCACAACAGGTTAACAAGGCTTTTGAACTCGGTGCTCACTGTGTTGTTATCGGTTCAGCGATAACTCGTCCGCAACTCATTACAAAACGCTTTGTATTTAGAAATAAATAACAGATTTACATTTTTTTAGTATAGGAATTGTTATGAAAATATTATCAAGACTTCAGATATCTCAAGGTTATACAAGTAAAGATATAGGGAAATTTGTTAGGGAAAATCCTTCACCGCCATTACCTAAAAATAATTTGCCGAATTATGACAGAAAAGTCAAACTAATCGGCAGAGAATATACGGTTCGTGAAATCAGAAGTATTTATAAGTTTTTGAAAACTCAAGTTGCTTTATTTAAAGGCGAAAAGTAAAAATTAAGGAGTGAAAAATGGAAAAGGCTTTGGCTATAGATATTGGCGGTACGAAAATTTATAACGCTATAATTGACAAAAACGGAAATATAATAAGCGAGATTGAAAAAGCACATACTCCGAAGACTTTTGCTGAAATTAAATCAACTCTTGAAGATATTGTAAAACGTCACGAAAACGAGGTTGATTTGGTTGCTTTTTGCACATGTGGCGCGGTAAATAACGAAAACACAGGAATTGTCGGCTCGACAGGAAATATCGCAAAAGAATACCCGACAATGCCTTTTCAATCGCTTTCAACAAAGCCTGTTTATGTGGAAAATGATGCTAACTGTGCGGCTTGGGCGGAATATAAAATCGGAGCATCTCAAAACACTTCTGTTTCAGTAATGATTACACTTGGAACTGGTGTTGGTGGCGGAATAATCATCAACAACAAAATATTGAAAGGAAAAAACGGAGCAGCAGGCGAAATGCACTTCAAAATGAGCACAAAAAAAGAACGCAAATGTACTTGTGGTGCTTGGGATTGTTTTGAATGCTATGCTTCCGGTAACGGACTAAAGAAAACAGCCGAAGAAATGTTAAATGACACTAACGTTACAACCTACGATGTCGTTGATGGGGTAAAAGCAAATAATTCTAAAATGATTGAGATTTTAGACAAATGGCAAAATGATATTGCAGAAGGTCTAATTGGGCTTGCTGATATTTTTGACCCTGATTGCATTGTTCTTTCAGGCTCAATGGCAGAATTTACAGATACTAAAAGAATTGAAGAATATGTAAATTCGCAAATAGTTACAACTCCTACAAAAGTAAAAAAAGCAGAAGCAGGAAATTATTCAGGAATGATTGGAGCAGCATTGCTAGGCTTTGAGAAATTTGACAGCGAGGGAAATAAGTAATGGGCAAATCTAAAACAAGAATTTTTAGAAAAGGCATTAATGACCAAATTACACGATTAACCCGTACTGATGCTGTAAAAAATGTCGTTAGATATCTAAACGAAAATGACCTTACAAAAGCGCACGATTTAATTACAATGTTCGGACTTGATGCAGAAGAAATCCTTGAAGCCGGTGCAAGTTACGAACACGTAGTCGCAATGAAAAATATTATAAATATATGATTATAGTGAACTTTTTAAAAAAAATTGCATTTTGGCTCAATTGCGCAAGAGTATACACATTACCAATTACAGTTCTGAATTGGCTTGTTGTATTTGTTTACGCAATCAAACATAACGGGAATACTATTCTTGGATTACTTGCTCTTGTGGGAATTTCACTTGCTCACATGGCAACAAACCTTCTTGACGATTACTTTGATTACAAAATTCTATCAAAAGATGAAAAGTTCTTAAATACCGCTCAAAATTGCAAATGCTGGTATCTAAAAAGCAATCATGCAACCGAAAAACAATTATTACAAACTATCATAACATTTCTTGTTTGTGCAGCGTTGATTGGAATTGTTTTATTTTTCACTTCCGGACATTATGTTGCAATTTTTGCAATGATTGGACTTATTATCGCCTTAACGTACCAAAAATTTTCACTGAACGGGATTGGAGAACTGGCAGTTATGTTGGCGTTTGGGCCATTACTTTATGAAGGAACTTATTATGTAATGACAAAACAGCTTTCATTGAATTTGCTTTTGCTATCATTTGCTTGTGTATTTTTTACTATTTCAATATTATATGTGCACATGTTGATGGATTACGATGGAGATGAATGCTCTCATAAAAAAACACTATGCAGATTTTTTAAAACAAAAGAAAATGCACTAAAATTCTTAACTTTTTTCTATTTGCTTGGATTTTTAAATATATTTTTCTTGGGATATTCAACACAGAATTATTGGTATTTATTAACATTACTAACATTACCATTGATTTTTGATTTGTATAAATCATTAAAACTCTTCAATCAGGACAAAACAAACCTTCCTCTAATACGGGCTTGGCACTATCCGTTAGATAATTGGCAACAACTAAAAAACACAAAAGATGTACCTTTTTATTTTAGATTTTTCTACGTAAGAAACATAACAACTTGGTTTATGATTTTGACAGGCGTTGCAATTATTTTAGCAAAATAAAACCGATTACATCTTAATTCAAGACGTAATCGGTTAATATAAAAATTTTGCTAAGACTTACGCAACTACATCTAATTTTTTAGGTTTTGCTGCATCATCTTTTTTAGCATCTGTAACAACCGGTGTTTCAGGTTTTACATCGGCTGTTTTAACATCGATTGCTTTATCGGTAGCTTTTGCCTCTTCTGTAGCTTTTGGCGCTTCGGCTTTTGCTGCTTCCGGAGTTGCTGCCGGTTTAGAAATTTCTACAGTATCTTTTTCTGGTGCGTTTTCTAACTTGATATTTTTTACATTATTTGTTAATTCTTCTTTAACAAATTTATCAAGTTCCATTTGTCTTGTGCCATTTTTATCACCAACAAGAGTTACGACACCATCTTTTTTCGTTGCTGAAACGTTTTCACCGTCTTTTGTTTGATATGCAATTGTTGTAAATTTTGGTTGAATTGCTGCTACTTCTGCCATTCTAGTACACCTACCTTTCAAGTCTGTCTGTACCTATTATAAAACCCTGAATATAAAAATTTGCCTAATTAATAGTTTTTCATTTACAAATCTTAATTAAAATATTCATATTGTTTAATCCTGTAATTAATGATATTCTAAATTTATGATAGATTTAATGGTTTTGTACATATTGGTTAATCATGATTTCACGATGTATGCAATTTTAAAACGCATACAGGAATATTTTTTAGCCTACACAAACCCTAGTTTCGGCGCACTAAAACCGGCACTTGTCAGACTGGAAAAACAAGGATTTATAACATCATCTAAAGTTATGTCTGATGGTGGAAAATTATCTGTTTTTTATGCAATAACAAAAGATGGGCTAAAAGAATTAAGAAATCTTATGCTAAAACCAATGTCAAAAAATCCACTCCAATTTATGTCTGATGCAAAAATTAAACTATCTTGCCTGTCAATATTAGAAGACGAAGACAAAGCAGAAGTTTTTTCAGATATCAGAACGAATATTTTAACACACAAAAATAATGCAGAAAAAATTCTAACAGATGAATACACTCCATTAACAACTTATCAAAAAATAGTTTTAGATGACACAATTTGTACATACAAAAATTTCATTACAATGATTGACCAACTGGAGAAAAACTAAATGCCGGCAATTGTAAACAGCGTAACAGAAGGTTCTATAGCAGAAGAAATAGGAATAGAATCAGGTGACGAACTCCTTTCTATTGATGGAGTTACTCCAACTGATATGATTGATTACAATTTCTACATGAAATCAGAACTAATTACCATTGAAATCAAAAAAACGAATGGCGAGATTGAAGAAATCGAGATAGAGAAAGATTTTGATGATGATTTGGGAATAGTTTTTGAAAGTGCGGTTTTTGACAGAATAAAACCATGTCTAAACCATTGCATATTTTGCTTCGTTGACCAGCAACCAAAAGGTTTGCGAAAGACTCTATATGTAAAAGATGACGATTATAGATTATCGTATCTGCAAGGTACTTATATTACACTAACAAACTTGAAAGATTCGGACAAAGACAGAATAAAACGAATGCATCTTGGACCGTTTTATGTTTCTGTGCAAACGACAAATCCTGAATTAAGGGTAAAAATGCTAAGAAACCCAAACGCAGGTAAAGCATTAGAAAATTTAAAATGGTTCAGAAAGAACAAAATACCTTTCCATGCCCAAATTGTTTTATGCCCAGGATGGAACGACGGAAAAGAATTAGATAGAACATTATCAGACCTTGCAGAACTAAAAAATACCGTATTATCAGTCGCAATAGTTCCGGTTGGGGTAACAAAATTCCGAGAAGGCGAATTAAAACAAGTCGATAAACAATGCGCAAAAGAAACAATTGAAATTGCTTCAAAATACAAACGAGTATGTTGCTCTGATGAATTTTTCTTGCTTGCTGATGAACCTATTCCGCCGGCAAAATATTACGGAAATTTTGGACAACTTGATGATGGTGTTGGCTCTTTACGTTTCACGTTAGATAATTTCAACAGACATAAATTACCTAAAAAAATTTCAGCACCTTTTAAAATGATTTTTGCTTGCTCCTACGCTGCAAAAAACATGTTTTATGAAATATCTCAGAAATTAAATAAAATAAAAAATTTAACAGTAGAAATCAGACCGGTAAAATCAAGTTATTGGGGAGAAAACATTACTGTTGCAGGATTAATTACAACAGATGATTTAATCAGAACAGTCAAAGATACAGATGGTGATATTGTCGTTGTACCATCAATAATGCTTCGACCTTACACAGAAGATTTTCTGGACGGGAAATCACTAACATACGTAAAAGAACAAACCGGCAAAGAATTCTTTGTTCAACAAAATATATATTCATTAGAAGAAGTTGTAGAATTTATAAAAAATTTATAAACAAATGCTAATCCATAATTAGCAATGCACACGTATTTAGAGGTTCTTCAAAAAATTATGAATTTATCCGAACCCGTAAAACCCTTACGAGAACAGTAAAAAAGACCTCATACGAGGTCTTAAATTTTAGTGGGGCGGAAGATGGGATTCGAACCCACGCATATCGGAACCACAATCCGAGGTCTTAACCGCTTGACGACTTCCGCCATATCTATTACTCTTTTATTCTATCAAAAACAGTCTGAAAATCAAGTGTTAATTTATTTTTAATATTTTAAATTTCACGGATAATAATACCATTATACAAACTTTTACCGCTATAGGAATATTAAGAGGGATATTATTATTTTACATATTCTCTCCAAAAAACAAAAAGAGCAACCATTATGGCTGCTCTTTTTTGTTAAAATTAGTTAATTCTTTGGAACATATAACCGATACCACGTGCAGTCAAGATTAACTCAGGATTTGCAGGGTCAGTTTCAAGTTTTGAACGTAATCTTGAAATATGTACGTCAACAACCCTTGTATCAATGCGATGATCTGGCGGATAAGCCCAAACATGTTGCAAGATTTCGTTTCTTGAGAATGCTTGACCTGAATTGTTTACTAACAATTCTAACAAACTGAATTCCATTCCAGTCAATCTGATGCGTTCATTCTTTCTGTAAACTTGACGACGAGCAGTATCAATTTTGATATTACCGGTTGTAATAACATTCTTAGTTACTTTTCCTGCCGGAGTAACCATTTCTCTGTTATTAGTTCTTCTCAATACTGCTTTAACTCTTGCTTCAAGTTCTTTAGGGCTGAAAGGTTTGATAACATAATCATCTGCACCCAATTCTAAGCCTGTAATTCTTTCTGAAACATCTCCTAAAGCTGTCAATATAATAATTGGAACATCAGAAGATCTACGAATTTCTCTTGTAACACCGTAGCCGTCCATTTTTGGCATCATAACATCTAGCACAACCAAATCTGGGTTGTATTTGTTAAATGCTGCAACAGCTTCTTCACCATCTTGCGCTGTATAAACATCGTAACCTGCCATTTTTAAACGAGTTTCCAAAATACGTCTTATACTGGCTTCATCATCTGCCAATAAAATTCTTTGACGATCTTCAGTTTCTGCTGACATTTCCAAATTCTCCGTCATATTCTTTTCCTTACTTTTATTTTTAATAATCCTATACAAAGTTGTAAACTACTGAAAACATTACATTTTATATATTTTTCTATAGTTTTATAACAATATGTTACACTAATTTACACAAAATTGCAAGCACAGATTTGAAAAATTTTAAATTCTTACCAAGGATAATCTTTACTAATCTTCCAACCGTCTTTTTGTATCAAGGCTCCGCACCACATTCCACGCCCTTTTTTACTGCATTGATAATTACAAGTTGAAGGTCCATTTATGAGTTGTTCTCTGGTTCTTTGCACGGTTCCTGCTTCACCATCATCAATTGCGGCAACAACACCTATTATCCCTATCGTTATCAAAATTTCCGCTAACGTAAAGCCGACTTTCTTTCTCTCAACATGCCTCGTCTATAAATTTCCATATAATGATACATTACATCAATCGCTATAGATATTAAAAGTGAGGTAATTATGTCAGAAGTAAAAAAACTTTTAGGTAGAAGAGTCCAAGAACTTCGCAAACGTCAGAATATAAAACAAGAACAACTTGCGGAGTTAATCGGTATTGCGCCGAGAAATTTGAGCAACATTGAAACTGGCAGAACTTTTCCCTCACCAGAAAATCTCGAAAAAATCGCTAAAGTTTTGGGCGTAAAAATCAAAGACTTGTTCGATTTTGAACATCAACAAGACGATATTGATTTATTTTCAGAAATTGTCAATAGAATAAAACCTGTAAACAGAGAACGTTTACAAGATTTTTATAAAATTGTACTATCATTGACAGAATAATTATCTGCCCTTGAAATAATCGCAAATTAATTTTTCCTGACGAGGAAGCAGATGCTTAATTCGATTAATTATTGATTTATTCTGTAAATCTTCGAGTTGCTTTATCAAAACCGCTTTTTCAATGAGAATTTTGTTGTACAAATCCAAACACACTTCACTTTTGTCGGTATGTTCTTTTAGTTTAGACAGTTGAATTTCTTTTTCTTTGATTGATGAAATTATGATTTCACGTTTCACGTTATTTAAACCTCTTATATATCACATGATAAGAATAAACTGTCCCTTCAAATTTAAAATCAACTTTTTAGGTGATTTTAAAACTAAACAGGCAATAAATCATACTCATAACCGAGTTTTAAAGCCTCGATATTTTTTGGAATAAGTTGCTTTCTATGTGGTGGAATTACGTTATACAATGCATTTTCCAAAGTTTTTAGATTAACAGAATTGCAAACTTTTGCCACAATTCCTAATGCTAATATATTAGACATTTTGATATTGCCAAGTTTTTCTTGAGCAAGTTCGGTAATTGGCGCTACCGCATAATTTATATCATCTCTGATTTTGCTAATCTTTGCAAGTGAAGAATTAACAATAATTGTACCACCTTTTTTAACCCAAGATATGTATTTATCAAACGATGCTTGGTTTAAAACAACAATAAAATCAGCCTTTGATTTTTGAACAGCACCAACTTCATCATCAGACATAACAACAGTACAATTAACCGTTCCGCCCCTCATTTCGGCACCATAAGAAGGATACCAGGTAACTTTTTTATCATCAAGCATAAATCCGTTAGCCAATACCTCTCCGGCAAGTAGTACACCTTGTCCGCCAAATCCTGCTATAATAAAATCTTTTTCCATAATGTATCCTTATTTAGTTTCTGCTGTAACATCTTTATAAATTCCGAGCGGGAAAGTTTTTTGCATTTCGTTTTTCACTCTTTCGTGAGATTGCTCAGGTGTCATTCTCCAATTTGTTGGACAACCGGAAAGAATTTCAACAAACCCGAGTCCAAGACCTTGAAGTTGAACTTCAAAAGCCTTCTTGATAGCCTGTTTTGCTTTTCTGATATTTGCAACACTGTCAAGTGAAACTCTTGCACTGAATGCTGTACCTTCACATAACGCAATATGTTCGGCTATTTTAATCGGATAACCGTAATACTCTGCATTTCTTCCTGTCGGAGAAGTAGTCGTAACTTGTCCCATCATTGTAGTAGGTCCGAGTTGACCGCCTGTCATACCGTAAGTTGTATTATTTATACAAATCGCTGAAATCTTTTCACCACGAAGTGCGGCATGAATTCCTTCGGCAAGTCCGATTGATGCAAAATCGCCATCACCTTGATATGTAAATACAAATTTGTCTGGTCTTGCTCTTTTTATACCGGTAGCTTCTGCCATTGCTCTTCCGTGAGGAGATTCTAACGCATCAATGTTTAGAAAATCGTAAATCGTAACCGAACAACCGATTGATGCAGCAATGATTGCATTATCACTAATACCTAATTCGTCAAGGCATTCCCCGACAAGTCTTATTGCAACACCGTGGTCACAACCCGGACAGAAGGTATATTTGAAATCTTTTTTGAACGATTCCGGAACTTTAAATACTTGTGTTTCCATTATACTAACTCCTCAATTCTTTCAACTATTTCTTCCGGTGCCGGAGGTGTTCCGACCGCTTTATTAATCAATTCAACAGGACATTTACCGTTAACCGCAAGTCTTACATCGTTTACCATTTGTCCCATATTAACTTCAACCGTAATAACTTTTTTAACTTTGTCTGCAAGTTGGTTAATTCTCTTTGTTGGGAACGGATACAATGTAATTGGTCTTAAAATACCTGCTTTTATACCTTTTTCTCTGCAAATTTTTGCAGCCGTTTTAACGTTTCTTGATGTTGAACCGAAACTTACCAAAAGCACGTCCGCATCTTCTGTTCCGACTTCTTCCCATTCAGTTTCGTTTTCTTCGATAACTTTGTATTTATTTTTATAAAGATTATCCATAAATACGCAATGTTCATCAGCGATTGGAGCATAAGAACGAATAATACGCGCCTCTCTATCCTTAGCACCAGTTAAAGCCCAATCAGAATGGTCAATTTCAGGATACGGATATTCTTTAAATTCCAAAGGTTCCATCATTTGCCCTAACAACCCGTCCGCTAGCAATACTGTCGGATTTTTGTACTTATGAGCAAGATAGAACGCTTTGTATGTCAAATCAAAACATTCTTGAACAGTTGATGGAGCAAGCACTATTAAATGGTAATCTCCATTTCCGCCACCTTTTGTAGATTGATTGTAATCTCCTTGTGATGGGTAAATATTACCTAATCCAGGGCCACCTCTCATAACACTGACCAAAACTACCGGAAGTTCATCCGCTGTCGCATAAGACAACGCTTCTTGCATAAGAGAAACTGCACATGAAGATGATGATGACATTGCCTTAACACCCGTTGCGCATGCTCCTAGTGTCATATTAATCGCTGCAAGTTCACTTTCTGCCGAAACATAGGCTCTATGAAGTTCTTGCATCTTTCCGCTCATGAATTCGCCAATTTCACTCTGCGGAGTAATAGGATAACCGAAATAGCACTGACAACCAGCCATAACAGCAGCATTTGCTATTGCATAATTACCTTTCATTAAAACTTTTTTACCAGTCATACATTCAACTGCCATATCTTTAACCTCTATAAACTTCTTTTATTGCTAAATCAGGACATCTCATTGCACACATTGCACAGCCCAAACATTCATTATTCTTGTCATCAAATTCTACAATTTTGTTACCCAAATTGTTTGTCTTTTCGCTGACTTTAATCAACTTTTTAGGACACTCTTTGATACACAAATAGCATGCCTTACATCTCGTGTCATCAATTACTATGTGACTCATAATATCCCTCTTTCTAATCTTCTCCTTTACTATAATAACACTAATAATATTTTTGTAGCACTTATTCTTAACATTTGTAATAAATATGTAAAAATAATTTTACTTAGAGATTTGATGTTGGTAATATGTAAAATGTAGGGATATATTTGTAAAGGTGGGAGAATGGCTCAAGAAATAGACTTAATCTTTGAATCGTTGAGGGAGATAAAACGAGCAAATTCAGCAAATAGTGAGAGTTTCGAAAGACTCTTGGTTAGTGTTGCAAACAAATTAGAAATACTTGATAAAAATTCAGCATCAGCAGAACTTATTAAGTCATATCTTTCTGATTTGGCTAAAATGTCTGATGATAAGTACAAAACAACTTTAGACAAGTTTTCTGATATTGAAAAAGCCCTCAAAGCAATTTTCAACGAACAAGATGAGCATGTCAAAACAAAAGAAATGAAAGATTTGTTTGAAATCTTTTCAAACAATATGAACACCGTATACTCTGAAATTCGTCAGCAAAAAGCCTTAATTGCCGGCATTGAAAATAAAATTGCCGAAATCTCATCAAACAAATCTGACAAAGAAGATATCCTTCGCACAATTTCCCTATTAAGAAATGATTTTGAAAATATAAACCAAAGTTACAAATATACCATTGATAGCGTTAGTTCTAACCTTAAAAATATCATTAGCGGAATTGCGCAAATCAATCAAACGAATAACGGCGCTCAAATTCTTGAGCAAATCGACAGTATTCAAAAAGCGGTATCAGATATTATCGGCTATTTGGCAAACTTAGACAAGAAAAACGTTCAATTGGAAACAGTCTTGTCAACCGTTGCAACCGAAGAAAGCCTGAAATACGCTCAAAGTGTAATTGATATACTAGTTCAAAAAGCAACTGCTATCAGCGACAAATTATCAGAGAGTGCTACAAAAACGGACGTTAAAGAAATCACGTCTGCTACAGACTTTTTGAAACAACAACTCGAAAAATCCGCTACAAAAGACATGTTTTCAACATTATCAGAAACGGCGGATGAAGTACTCGAAAGTACAGAAAACCTAAAGAGTCAATTAGGACTAATCTCTCAGCATATTGAAAACATTCCAAATACTAAATTTGTAGAAAATACTATCGGTGAAATTGCGGAAAAATTGAACCTTTTAGAAAAAGAAGTTCAAAAAGTTGATGCAAAAGATATTCTTGATGATGTTATTTCTAACCTGCAAAACGTATCTACAGAATTAACGACAGGTAAAAAGATAATTTCTGATATTATGGAAATTGTTTCAAACAAGGTTCTAACATCAATAAATGAAATATCTTTTGAAAAAGAAAGTTATGAAATAAAAAATACAGTATCAGAATTAGTCAAAGCATTACCTCAAAAAGAAGATATTGAAAGAATTTTAGACGCTTATCATAACGAACAAAAAACTCTTAAAACTCTTGTAAAACAATCAGACAAAATAATGGACAAAGTTGACAACTTGCCAACCCATGCCGATATGGAAACATTGAACAGTAATCAACTGAGTTTGGTTGAGAATTTGCAAGAAGTTGCAGGAAAAGATGATGCTGCAAATATTTCAGCCAAAATAGACAATGTTGAAAACGAAGTTAAAAATCTTAATTTTGATAAAGAATTTGAAAGTATTTATGACAAAACTTCTTCTATCGAAAACTGGTTAGCAACTTCAAACGTGAAAGAAAACGCACAGGAAATTGCTGAACAAATTAAGCAAAAACCAAACAGAGATGAAGTTTTAAAAATTCTTGAAACGATGGAAAATGTTTCAAATTGTGTTGAAGAACTTTCTCAAAACGCTGATGCAAAAAAGGTTAAAAATACATTAGCAGACGTTTATCAAATGATTGAGGATTTGAAAAACGACTTCATAAATACAGAAGAAATGCATAATGACTCTGTAATCGTTAATCTGTCTGAATTACAACGTTCTGTTGATAATATTGTAACCGGTGATGAATTTAATGATTTTATCGAAGAATTGAGAGAATTTCTTAATAAAATCACTGATTTTCAAGAAAAATCCACAGCCAAAGACAATGCAATTGAAGAATATAAGCAAGCAGTACTCGCAAAACTTGACGTAATCAGTGCAAACCTTGAAGCGCAAGGTCAAGAAGTGAAAGAACAAGTTGAAGAAGTTCACAAAAAAGTTTCATCACTTCAAGAATGGTTAACGAATTCAAAAATAAAAGAGAACACTGATGAATTACTTGTACAAATGCAAGGAAAATCAGACAGAGAAGATGTTTTAAAAGTATTGAAAGTCGTTGAAGCAATAGTCGGCGATTTGAGCGAAATTTCTCAAAAAGATTCAACCGATGCCATTAATGAAAAGATATCAGATGTATTCCAAAAATTAGATAACTTAAAGACCGAATTTATTTCAACTTCGGAAAAACAAAACGGCTCTGTCGTTGAACATTTGTCAGAAATCCAAGAATCCATTGAAAATATCGTCAAAGGCGAAGATTTTGAAGGATTTTCTGATGAAGTAAAACAACTGCTTGAAGTTATTGTTTCAAATACAGATAAAATTAATTCAGATTATATTGCAATCAAAGAATATCAAGTTGCAATCCTTGATAAACTTGATAATATTGACACCGCTGCAATCAAAGAAATCTTTGAAAAACGTTCAACAGTTGTTGAAGATACATTGACAAATATTTCCGAGTATTTGACTTCCGTAAACAAAATTGACACTAACGAAATCAAAACTACAGTTAATCAAATCAAAGAAATATTAGAATCTAAACAATCAGAATTTGATGAATTTGAAAGCAACAGCCAAGAAACAATCGACATTTTAGAAAATTATTTGGGCGAAATTAAACGAATAATGGATTTGTCAGATTTTGCAGTTGCCGAAAATGTCAAAAATAAGCTCATAAAAATTGAAGAAGATTTAGGATTGTATCGAGGTCAAAACGAAAATGCAATAACCGATATAATCTCAAGACTTGATGAATATTTAGAATTTACCAAAACTCTTGACAATCCGTATTCTGAACAAGATTTAAAATCATCAATGCAAGAAATCTCAGAAATCAAAGATATGATTTTGACATTGAGTGAAACCTTTAGAACTCTGAAATACGAAGAAGACTCAAGAGAAAAATCTGTTGCTGATTTTGTAACCGGCAAAATGGACGATTTATGCCAAGGACTTGAAGAGTTGACAAATAGTCTTGAAACTCGTATGCAACAAGGGTTCACGTACAATGCTGCGTTGATTGAAGAAAAAACAAGCATGTTGCTTGAATTTATTCAAGATTTGCGACATGAAAATGCTAAAAGTCCTGAATTATACGAAAATCTAACAGTTGCTGACAGCAAATTGACAGATTATAAGCAAGAACTTGAACTTATAAATACAGATGTTGTAAATGCAATAAACTCAAATACTGACAAGATAATGGAAGAATTTGAACCAATAAAAGAAATGCTTGTAAATATCAGCAACAATGCAAACCTTGCAACATCTTTAGCAACTGATGTTGAAGAATTACATACCGCAGTAAATCAAGATTTCACAAATAATGAAAATGCGGTATCTCAAGCAACCTTGAGCCGTTTGGATTTTACATACAATCAAATTTGTAACCAATTAGATGAAATAGAAGCTAACATCAAAGATATCGTAATGTCAGATGTAGATTCTGTTATGCGCCAGATGATTGACTTACAAACTTCTGTTGAAAATGCAATTAGCAAAATCACACCACCTGAAGCTTCTCAAATGGAAGAAATGAAGGCATTTATCGAATCATTGCAAGATTTCAAAAACTCTCAAAAAGAGATGTTAACTGAAGTTGCAAACGATATTAAAACCCAAATGGATACTCAGTATGAAGAGTTGAAATCATTAATTACAGTGTCATTAAATAATGACAAAATTCTTGATGCTATTGACAAATTAAAATTAAATATTTTAGATAAAGCCTTCACTATCAGAAAATCTCTAGAAGAAAATGAAACTCCTAATGATGAAATTGATAATGACAATGATTCTGATGAAGATATTGAAATTGTTGAAGAAGATGATAATCA
The DNA here is from genome assembly GCA_934692625.1 of uncultured Candidatus Melainabacteria bacterium. Taxonomy (GTDB): domain Bacteria; phylum Cyanobacteriota; class Vampirovibrionia; order Gastranaerophilales; family Gastranaerophilaceae; genus Zag111. Next base: position 78,601 of record CAKUUC010000007.1, on the reverse strand, counting down.
AAAATCAGTATCTTTTGACGAATTGAAATACCAACGAGAAGACGAAAGTTTCAAAACAAGACAAATTTTGGCTGAAGTCAGAAACGACTATAACAAATTTGCAGATGATGTTAAGGCTTTATCAGGAGAAAGCGCTCAAATAAAAGAAATCTTGAAGGTTATGCAAGAAAAAATGGATAACCTAGTTGTTCAGCACGTAGATGCTGAAGATATTACTATCGTTGATGAAAATTCAAAACCTCAAGAACCGACAAAACAAGATAGCAAAAACAAAGATGTCATTGTCGGCAAAGATAATTTTAACTTCATTCAAGCGCTCGACTGTTTCAAAACTGATGTTAAAAATATTTCACAAAACGTAGAAAGCGTACTTTCACCAACTGAATGCAAAGAAGTTATTTCAGGCACTACCGCTCAATCCGCAATTGATAAGGAAGCGTACAATGCATTACTACAAAAATTAGACAAAATTCAAAAAAGAATTACCAGTGGGGAATGGCTCGAAGAAATCAAAAATTATATCAATAATGGAAAAATTGGTACAACTTTAGAATTGATTTTAGGCAAATTAGATATTTTAGCATTGACAGACAGTTGCGACTGGGTTCAAGATGTAAAAACCCTTGTAAACAATCTAAAAGAGGGTAATTTATCGACTTCTGTCGACCCGCAAATTGGTTCAATGTTGAAATTATTAAATGATAAAGTCGATATTTTGGCTCAATCAGATGATTACGAATTATTTGAAGAATTGAGAGAAATTCTTGAAACTACTAATTTTGAACAAAATGCCGAAACATCAAATTTATTGTCTTTGATTAACCAAAAATTAGACGTTTTGGCAAGTTCTGATGAAGATATAAACTTAGACGACTTATCAGAAAGACTTAGCGCTATTGAGGACAAAATCAATTTCTTAGCAACATCAGATGGTTCAGATGCTCCTGAATTCGTTGACGATATGATGTACACATTGATGAATTTGGAAGAAAAGATTGACAAATTTGCAAATCAATCATCTTCAACAGATTCAGAAGGCAATGTCATTATTGACAATGACATTAAGACCAAACTAGAAAATTTAGGACAAAAACTGGATACATTTGCAAAACTATCAGGAGTTGCTCTATCAGATGAAGTTAAAGACAAACTCGGACTGATAGAAAACAAAATTGATGTCCTTGCAATGTCTAACAACGAAGAAAACGATTACGAGGTAACTAATGTAGTAGATGAGTTGAACAAAAAAATCGACTTGATTGATGCCAAAGTAGATATTGTCGCTTCAACAGATGCTTACAATGATATTGAGGATATCAAAGTAACTCTTGAAAATGTTGAAGAAAATCTTGCAAAAGTTAAACGTATCGCTGGCTCAGGTACTGATTCCGAAATTACAGAGATTTTGGAAATAATTAACCATAAAATCGATTCTTTGACAAAAGACGGCAACGAATACAACCAAAAAGAATTTCGTGACGTAAAAGACTTGATTATGGCTCAAATGGACTATATTGATAGTCTTGAAAGCAACCAAAAAACTGATGCGGTAAGAAAATGTTTGAAAGAATTAACTGTTGAAGTTAATAATTTGAACACTGTTCAAAATACAAAACAAATTCAAAAAACCATAAGAGATATGAAAGAATCAATTATGGCTGCCGTAGTTACAGTTTTTGAACAAGTTTCATTCACCGAAGAATCTGAAGATATCAAAGGATTTGTAGAAGAAAAAACTGACGAGATTAACCAAAATCTTGCACTTGTTACTAATCAATTAAAACAAATTACAAATAGTACAACTGATGAAACTGACTACACATATTCAATGCAAGATATTGAATCTGATTTGGCAAAATTAAGACTCGCATTAAAAGATTTGCAAGTTCATGAACAAGAAAACCAATCAGTAAGATTATCTTCAATTCTTGACAATATCAACCAAATCGGCTCTACGGTAACTGAATTACAAAGTTCAATTCCGAAAGATGAGTTATTAGGCTTACAATTGAAATTTGACCAAATAAATTCTGATATTGAAAGTTTAACAAAATTATCAAATCATTTGCTTGAAACTTCTGATGTTACTTACAATACATTGAACAGTAATTTTGAAGCATTTGGCAAAACTATAACCGAACAATTAACAACAAGAGTAGACAAGGTTACTAAAATGCTTGAACATTCAAATGCATCAGATGCAGTTATGCGCCAAGCGCTTATTTATGTTGGGGAATGGATAGATTCCGCAAGCGACAGCATGAATAAAATTTCAACAAATTCAGAAGAAATAATCGAAGTAAAATCAGCAATTGAAGCTTTGAAAAAATCTTTACCTGAACAAACAGGCATACTTAGTTCTCTTGAAGAAAAATTTGATGAGCAACAAGAGCGTCTTGCTTTCTTTGAACGTCAAATTACAAAACTTCTTTCGATTGAAGATAAATTTGAAGAACAACAAGAAAGAATTGACAGACTTGAAATGTCTATTGAAAAAATACTTTCAGCGGTAGAAGATATAGATGACACAAAAGTTACTCGAAAAATTGATAAGATTGATAAACAATTATCGAAACTTAGTGTTAATATAGAAAAACTGGCTTCTTATGTTGACTAAGGATATAATAACTGATTTATACAAAAAAATACCCAAGAAAAACGTACTGTCTTCCGTGGAAGAAAGATACGTATATTCTTTTGATGCTTCCGATGTGCAAACAATAGAAAAACTACCTGAAGCCGTAGTTTTTGTGGAAACTATTGAACAAGTTCAAGATATTGTAAAGATTGCAAATAAGCACAAAACTCCGATAATTTGTCGTGGAGCAGGAACAAACACGGTCGGTGCGTGTATTCCTACTCATGGCGGAATTATTTTAAATTTTTCCAAAATGAATAAGATTCTAGATATCAATCCTGTAAATATGACTGCAAGAGTTCAATCCGGGGTTATTGTCGGAAATTTGCAAAAAGAAGTTGAAAAGTTTGGACTTTATTATCCGCCGGATCCGTCGAATTTGAGAATTTCCACAATGGGCGGAAGTGTTGCACAAAATTCAGCAGGTGCCAGAAGTTTTAAATACGGAACAACAAAAGATTATGTTGTTGAATTGGCTGTTGTTATGGCAAATGGGGAACTTATCAGAACTGGTGCTAACACAATCAAAAATGCAACAGGATATAATTTAGGAAGTATTTTTGTAGGGTCTGAAGGAACTCTTGGCATAGTTGTTGAAATCACAGTAAAACTTATAACAAAACCAGAAGCGGACAATGTTTTGATGGCTTATTTTGACAGCGTAGATAGCGCAATTTCTGCGGTCAATCAGATTATCAAAAAACAAATTTGTCCAACAACAATTGACTTTATGGACAAAAATTCATTAAAGACTATTGAAGAATTTAAGCCTCTCGGATTGTTGACCGATAAAGAAGCGGCATTGATTATCGAAGTTGACGGATTTGAAAAAGTTATTAATGACCAAATAAACTTAATTAATTCTGTTTTGTCACAAAATAAGGCTGCTTATATAAAATGTTCATCAACAAAAGAAGAAGCAGACGACATCTGGACAGCAAGACGTTCATCAATGGCTGCCTGCACAAGATTAAGACCAAATGTAACAACCGATGATGTTGTTGTTCCTCGTGAAAATCTTGCAATTTTAGCAAAAGGAATTCAAAACATTTGTGCAAAATATGACTTGTCGATTTGTTTAATCGGTCACGTCGGAGATGGAAGTTTGCACCCACAAATACCGATAGATTTTAACGATAAAAAAGAATATGAAAATTATAAAAAAGCGAAAGCGGAAATTTACGATTTGACTGCAAAACTTGGCGGAATAATTTCAGGTGAGCACGGTATAGGATTGACTAAGAAACCCTATTTATCAAAAGTTGTTGATAGTGGTGCAATTTCTTATATGCGACAAATTAAAAAGATTTTTGACCCGAATAATATTTTAAATCCTTATAAAATATTTTAAAAATATTAAAAAGTGAAAAACCGAAAAATATGGTTCAAGCCTTGAAAACGTACTCTTCTTGTGGTACTCTTATTTTGCTAAAAAAAATAAAGAAAGAAGGATATTAATATGTCAGAAGTCAGAGTAAGAATAGCACCGTCACCAAGCGGTAATTTACACATTGGTACAGCAAGAACAGCGTTATTTAACTACTTATTCGCAAAGAAAAATAACGGTAAATTTGTTTTGAGAATTGAGGATACCGATGCTGATAGAACATCTCAAGAATATATTGACAATATTTTTGACAGTTTGAAAGCACTAGGTTTGAACTGGGACGAAGGTCCAGATGTTGGAGGTCCTTACGGTCCGTATACACAATCAGAAAGATTTGATATTTATCCAAAATATGTTCAAAAACTTCTCGATTCAGGATTTGCGTACGAATGTTTCTGTACTCCTGAAGAATTGGAACAAGAAAAAGAAGCTGCAACTGCTGCTAAAAAACCTTATGTTTACTCTAAAAAATGTGAACATTTGACAGAAGAAGAGAAAGCAAAACTTAGAGCAGAAGGCAGAAAACCTGCAATCAGATTTAATATTGCAAAGGCTCAAAAAGCTTTCCACGATACATCAATTTTGAAATTTGATGATATTGTTAAAGGGGAACTTCACATGGATACAAACCTTTTGGGTGACTTTGTTATTCAAAAATCAAATGGGGCTCCTACTTACAACTTTGCGGTTGTAATTGATGATGCGTTGATGAAGATTTCTCACGTAATCAGAGGGGAAGACCATATTTCAAATACATATAAACAAATCTTGATATTTGAAGCTTTGGGCTTTGAACCTCCAAAATTCGGACACTTGGGTATGATATTGGCACCTGATAGAAGTAAATTGTCAAAACGTCACGGTGCAACTGCAGTTTCAGACTTTGTTAAACAAGGTTATTTGACAGAAGCTTTGATTAACTTTGTAGCATTATTAGGTTGGTCACCTTCTGATGGTGAAGAAATAAAAAATGTTGATGAAATTGCAAATGACTTCAGAATTCACGAAATTTCATCTTCAAACTCAATTTTTGAATACGACAAGTTAAAATGGATGAATAGCCATTATATCAAAATGCTTCCTATTGAAAAATTGAAAGAAATGTTGAAACCTTATTTGACACAATACAATTTAAACGAATTGACCGACGAACAATATACAAAAATGGTTGAAATCACAAGAGAACCATTGACTTTGCTGTCTGATATTACAGATGCTGTTCCTTATTTCTTCGGTAAAGATGTTGAAATCGACCCTGAAACTCAAACTGGCACTTTAGATACAGAAACTTCACAAGAAGTATTGAAAGACTTTGTAGAAAAAGCTGCTAATTGGGATTGGAACGAAGAAACATTACACCACGAATTGGAAGTATTCAGAGGTGTTTGGAAAGAAAAAGGTGTTAAACCAAAAGTTACAATGTGGGCAATCAGAGCAGCAATTACAGGTAGAACTCGTGGTGCTGATATGGTTGGTATTTTGGACATCTTGGGCAAAGAAACATCTTTGTACAGAGCCCAAAAAGCAATCAAATAAGATTGGTTCAATATTTAAAATAAATAAAAGGAGTTCAAAAATTGAACTCCTTTTTTCATACCACTTGAATACAAAATTTTTCGTGGTAATATTATTTTGTTAGGCCTTGGTAGCTCAGCTGGATAGAGCAACCGCCTTCTAAGCGGTAGGTCATGCGTTCGAATCGCATCCAGGGTAAATAATACAGGATAAGATTAATTCTTACCCTGTATTATTTTTTTTTGCGATAGCGAAGGTTTAGTGCGAGCCCGCCAAGACAAATCGCATCTCGGGTAAATACAGTCTGTTTCTACAAATACGTACTATACAAATCTTCTAGGAGTTCAAGAGTCGAAATTACCCCATCCTTGAACTAATAATACAAAAGGTTGGGTAAATATACCCAACCTTTTGCGATATTTTAACTAAGTAATTTTAATATTGCCTTATCAAAATCTGCCATATTTACAGAATTATGATGCTGTGGAGTTATTCTCGTAATCAAGTTTGACGTTGGACCATCTGCTGGACGAAAATATCTGCCTACACCAAGAGCAAAATTTGGATTATTTATTAGCACTTCTTGTCCAATTGTTTTATCACTTTTTATTACAGGATTCCAACTAGTGTTATCCATATTAGCAAGTAATTGATTAAATTGACTGTTTGAAATTGAACCGTACAAACCATCTGCTCTATGAAAAGTAGTCAAACCTTCCACTTGAACATTTGATCCATTCAAGGCTGGTCTTTGTAAATATCTAGTTCCTGTAAGATTATTTGTAATTTGTGTTCCAATTACAGGGTCTCTTTTGACTGTATACAATTTTGGCTGAATATTTTTTGCTATCTTAGGTGCAAATTTAGAATGCATTTCTTTTGCTGCTACCGTTCCTTCGCCTCTTAGTGAAGTTCCTAATGAGTTCAATGCACATTTTACTGTATTTAATTTAATAACCATAACAATCCTTTCCTAATAAACTTAATTCTTGTTTTAACTCCTTTGAAAAATCGATTTCCCTTACTTCTATATAAAGATTTTCGCGACGAAAGAATTGCCCCGCCCCGCCACACCATACCATACCATACCATACCATAAAGCAAGTATAACAAGGGTTTACGGCGTTAAAAAATCAACTTTACATTTCGTAACATTAGTATCTTTGACAAGTTCAATAAAAAAGTACAACACCTAAAAATTTACCTGTTCTTTTTTATACGGTTCGCAGTGAATTGTAATTTGAGTATGCGGAAGTGATTTCTGAATTTTTCCTTCCAAAATATCGCAAATAGCATGACAATCTTTTATCGGCATATTTCCATCACACAAAATTGTTATATCTACATCTCTATAAGAACCGCTTTTTCTACTTTTTAGATTTTTAAAACCTAAGATTTTATTGTTACTTTTTAAAATATTTTCAATTATTTTAATATCGCTATCAGGCAAAGTTCCATCTAAAAGATTATTTAACGTTTCTTTTGTAACATTTATACCTGCTTTTAGGATAATTAGAGCAACAAATATTGCAATTAACGGATCAAGAAGAGTAATCCCTGTCAACTTGATTAAAACTAATCCGATTAGAACCCCAAGAGATGAATAAACATCAGTACTTAAATGTTTCGCATCGGCTCTTAATGCTATTGAGTCAGTTTTTTTTGCAACAAAACCTAAATAATGACTCACGAGTAAGTTTGCAACAACTGCAATACTCATAACAACAATTCCCCAAGTCGAATCAAATTCAAGCGAACTACTATGAATAATTTTCTTGCATGCTTCCCAGATAATATAAAATGATGCCAATACAATTAAAAGCCCTTCTATAAATCCTGCAACATCCTCATATTTTCCATGACCAAATGGGTGGCTTTTGTCTGCCGGTTTGGAAGAGCGAATAACAGCAAAAAAGGTCAAAACTGAAGCTAAAAAATCACTCATAGAATGAATAGCCTCTGAAATAATACTGATACTTCCCGTAAAAATTCCCGCTAATAATTTGAAAATAATTATTAACCCGTTGGAAGTAATTGATAAACTCGCCGCAAACTTTTTTTCTGATTCAATATTCATAAAACACCTGACTTTTACTCTTTTGCCATATAGTCATAACTATTATACCACTTATTTTATAAATTTAACGGTTTAAGTTGATATTTATTTTTAACGAAATTTGTGTTAAATTCATTTTATGAAAAATAAATTTACCGTTTTAATTTTAACAATTTTATCATTTGGAGTTTTAACATCAGGTTGCACGAAAGACCAAATGATTGGCATGCCTAATCCGTGGACGGATTGCTTGCAAAGCTATGAATGTGCAAAGAAAATAACCGGCTTCAATTTCCCGTTGAACCTTTCAAATTATACGGTTCGAGCAATGCAAAATATGATTGAGGTTACTTATCCGCTAGATGAAAATCGAGATGTAACCGTTCGTAAAACTATCACAGAATACAACAATGGCGACAGTAGCGGAGATTATACAAAATATCCCAATAACTCACAACTTGATGTTGGACAGGGTGTTATGGTTAATACTCGTGGAAACGGTGACAAAATTAACGTAATGTATTTTTGTGCCGAATCGGGTTGCTATTCTGCACGTTGCGAAAATGGTATGTCAGAAAAAGAAGTTAAAGATATTTTCAACATAATCAAAGAGGTTGAAGAGCCCAAAGCGGATTTCCCTGATTAAACTCCGTCAATAATGGTATTTTGCTCTCGTTGAAACATTTTTATCGGGTGACTGTCAAACGAACTGCCAAGTGCGAGTTTGTCTTTACCGTTTATTGTTTGCTGAGCTTCTGCCATAATGTCCAATTTGCCTAGTTTTTTCTTCAACATCATTTCATAATCATATTTCAAAATATCAAGAATTCTTTTAGGCTTTGTCCATTTTCGTTTCACCGGTTTAACAGCTTTGTTTACAAAATTTTCTCTATGCTTAAAGACTTCAAAGATTTTTACAAATTTATTTATCGCACCATTTACATCATAAAATCCTTCATGCGTCCAGTTTGAAGCGAACAATCCGTTATCTCGCACCGCAATCGCATCTTTATAATCATTATTGCGGAAATACGTATTCATCTGAAGTTCATGATAACTTATTTTGTACGGATTTTTGGTCAACCCAGCAACAAACATTATACCATCTTCTCCAGCAGTACGTCTTTCAAACTCATCAACTATGGTTTTCAAAAACTTTGGCACAACTTCATAACCTTTACGAGGATAAATACTATCACTAAGTATAAGTTTTCCGGTAAAATGTTGATTTTGTTGTGTCGGGTTAATGTTCATTTTCATCTCCATGCTAAATCTTTGAATAATAAAAAACGCCTGAAAAAATTTTTTGCTAAATTTCTAGAATTTTAATAAAACTTTTAAGGTTTCTTTTTCTTTGTTCTTTTCAAAAGCTTCAATCGCATCATCAATGTCATAAGTTGCAGAAATTAGCGGAGAAAAGTCAACTTTACCTGATTTTAAAAGTCTTAATGCTGCAGGGAATTGACCACATCTTGAACCTAATACAGTAATTTCATCAATTACGATTGGTGCAAGATTAAATTCTTTAGATGCGGCAACAGTACTTTTAAGAACTAATACCCCACGAGGTTTAGTAAGTGCCAATGCGGTTTCAAACCCTGAAATTGAACCTGTAGCTTCTACTACAACGTCATATTTCTTTTCAATTTTGAAATCGTTTAATAGTGAGGTTTCGCAACCTTGAGCCTTTGCAATATCAAGTTTGTTTTGATGTTTTCCAACCAATATTACATCAATATTTTGAGCATTTAGCGCTAACGCTGTAATCAAACCTAATTTTCCATCACCCAAAACTACAACCTTTTCAAACGGTTTAATGTGGTGTTGTTCAGTAATTTCAAGTGCCGCAGCAAGAGGTTCTACAAATACTGCTTGAGTATCAGGAACATTTTCAGGAACTTCAAACAAAACTTCTGTAGGCATTGTAAAGTATTGAGCAAATACACCATCTTTGTGAAAAATACCTAATGTATGGCGCTCCGGACAATGTCTGTATAACTTTTCAGCACACCAAGGACAATCCGGCTTTTTGCAACCGTAACTGATTTCCGGTACAACCCTTTTGCCAATTAGCGATTTATCTTCAGAATTTACATCTTCGACAATCCCAACTGCTTCATGCCCCAAAATTCCAACATAACCCATATATCCTTTTGTAATTTCGTAATCAGTGTTACAAATTCCCGCTAATGTAACTCTAACAAGCGCTTCACCCTTTTGAGGAACCGGTTTTTCGTAATCATTTACTAATTTTAATTCATTATCAAAAACTACTGCTTTCATAAATTATTCTCCTATTCTTCTATATTGTTCCAATTCTTTACGACGTTATCAAGACTTTGTTTTATATTGGTTTTACCCAACAAAATCTCTTGAACTGCTGAATTTATAATATTATTTATTTCTTTTTGATTTCGTTTTGTTTTGTAAACAGGTTCAATTTTGTTAATCTGAGAAGCACTGATTACACGAGCCTTTGCACTCAAATCCATTGGATTATACTTTGTGTAAAAATCACTTTTTAATGTTTTTTCATTTACAGCCAAAACATTGGTCAACTTTGCCAACTCTTGTTGATTTTTGTCATTTGTCAAAAACAGTGCAAACGCTAACGCTTCTTTTTGGTGTTTGGCCCTTAGTGGAATTACAAAATTCATCAAGGAAAAATCATATTGCCCGAGTTCGCCCGTAATTTGAGAAGCCACATCAGTTTTTGCATAAGTTTCCGGAGCATTTTCTTTTATCATATTTAAAAAGTTTGCACCGGCACCAATTAGTACAATATTTTCTGACATATATTTTTCTAATGCTTCTTGTAATGTTGTTGTAATTGTTTCTTTCGGAATTAAATTTTTGTCGTAAAGATTTTTAAATAACTCAAAAACCTGTTCTGATTTTTTAGAGTTAATTGTGTTTTTATCAGCACAACCATATTTATTTAGGATTTTCAAAAAGGTATCATTTTCCGTGATATTTGGAAGCATTACATAGGCTCCGGTTTTAGCTTTAACAATTGGAGCAGCGAGTACAATTTTGTCATAAGTTGCAGGTAATGTAATATTAGCCTTTTTTAATAAATCTTTGTTGTAAATTGTAATTGCACTTGTGGCATACCAAGGTATTGAATAGAATTTACCGTTATAATTCAAGCTATCCATAATCGATTTGTTGAACTGAGTTGTTTTACTTTTCGGAATTTCAAAAAGTGCACCTTTTTGCGCAAGTGTTGCCGAAAAATCAGGGTTAAGGTTCACCAAATCGGGGGGATTATCACTCAAAACAGATGCCAATGTTCTTTTTTCACCTTCTGAAAACGGAACATCAACCCATTTAATTTTCACATTCGGGTTTTCAAGTTCAAAATCTTTTATAACCCCAGTTATATACGGCGCAAAATCAGACATTTGAAGAGTCCAAAATACAACTTCATTCGATTTTTCTGTTTTTTTCTTAAATATAAAAAATGAACAAGTAACTAAAACAAAAGTTGTAATAAGAATTATTAACAGTTTTTTTGTCACGAGCCTCTCCGTTTTGGTTGATTAATATCCCTGTGATATAATTATACTATGAATAATTTATTTACGGAACTTGAAAATATTAATAAACAAATTCCTTTGGCGGAAATATTAAGACCCAAAACACTTGATGAATTTATGGGACAGAGCAATGTGATTTCACCTCGCAGTCCTTTATTAAATTTATTAAAAACAAACCGTTTATTTTCGCTCATTTTATGGGGTACTCCTGGGTGTGGAAAAACGACATTAGCAAGACTTATTGCAACCAAAACGCAAGCGGCATTTATTGAAATTTCTGCCGTAACATCAGGTGTTAAAGATATTAAAGAAGCAGTAGATAAAGCAAAAGAAAACCTAAGAGCCGGTCAAAAAACGATATTATTTATTGACGAAATTCACAGATATTCAAAAACGCAACAAGATGCACTTTTGCCGCATTTAGAAAACGGTACTCTATTTTTGATTGGTTCAACAACAGAAAATCCGTCATTTCAGGTTGTTCCGGCATTATTATCTCGTTTGCAGGTTATCAGACTTAACTCGATTGATGATGAAAGCATGTCAAAAATTATCAAACGTGGATTTTCTTATCTTGCAAACAATTACGCACCTATGGAATGCGAAAGCGGTGTGCTTGATTTCATTATAAATTTGGCAAGAGGAGATGCAAGATATGCTTTAAACATCACAGAAAACGCTTATTTTGCAAGTGATTTAAGAGATAATAAAAGATATCTAACCGTAAAAACTATTGAAGAAATTTGTCAACAACGAAATACAAGATATTCAAGGCAAGAACATTATGACTGCGCTTCGGCTTTTCAAAAGAGTTTGAGGGGAAGTGACCCTGATGCAGCAATTTATTATTTGGCAAAAATGATTATTGCGGGTGAAGATCCTCGATTTATTGCTCGTCGCCTCATTGTTTGTGCGGCGGAAGATGTTGGAAATGCAGATATCAATGCGCTAAAAATTGCAGTTGATGCGTATAGAGCAGTAGAACTTCTAGGACTTCCGGAAGGTCGTATTCCGCTTGCTCAGGCTGTAATTTATGTGGCAAGAGCGAAAAAATCGAATGAAGCGTGTTGTGCAATAGATGCAGCACTTTCAGACATTTCTAACGGAAAAGATTTTGCTCCGCCAATGCATTTGCGTGATGCGCATTATAAAGATGCTTCAAAATACGGTTTTGGAGTTGGGTATGTTTATTCTCACGATGCACCAGATGTAGAACAACAGTTTTTACCAGATGAATTAGTCGGCACAAAATATACAAGGTAATTACCTGACTGAAACTTTTTAAAAATTGGTCGGAGTTGCTATGTAGACAGTATAAATTTTGGTTATTTCGCCATTGCAAGGAATTCAAGCAAACTGATTGCTTTTGTTTTTGAGCCTATCAAACCAACATTTAACCACAACTGACAAAGAGGACAGGTCGTAATAACTAAATCTGCATTCGTTTTTTTGATATTTGAGATTTTTTGATTTAACAATTCTTTTGACAATTTAGGATTTTTTATTGCAAAAGTTCCGGCAAAACCGCAGCAATCATCATATCCGTCCATTTTTACATATTCAATATTTGAACAATTCTTGATTATTTTTTCAAAAAATTCATCGTTATTCAAATGACACGGTTTGTGAAAAGTTACTTTTCTATGTTTTTTAAAATCGAATTTAAGGTCTGAATTTGCGATTAAATCTCCCCAATTTATAATATTTTGCGCTTTCATATCATAGTTTTGAAGTGTACTTTGACAAGTTGCACAATCTGTAACAATATAATCAGCCTTGCTTTCTTGTAATACCTTTGAATTGTGTTGCATTACATCAATATAGCGCTCCATATTACCTTCCGATAAAAAAGGAATTCCACAACACTTAAAATCAGGGTCAACAATTTTTATCGGAGAATTTTTGAAAATTTTTGCAATTGCGTTATCATTTTGCGGAAAAACTTTATTAACACAACCCTTAAAATAAACCACCGTATGAAGAGCGTGTTCATTTGTTTGTTTTATGTGGCGAAACGGAAGAGTCAACTTTTCTAAAAAACTTATCAAATTATCAAATACTAATGGACTTTCGAGGAAATTTATAAACTTACCCTGCGGTCTATTTTTCATATATTTATATTTTGCTGACGCTAAAATCTCACAAACATCAATACTTGCAGGACAAAAAGCTTTACACTTTCCGCATTTTAGGCACATGTCAATATATTTATTAATAGTATCTGACATTTGCAAGTCACCTTTCGCAACTCCGTGTAGCATAATGAACTTTCCTTTGCTTGCCACACAATCGTTAGGGGTAATTTTGAACAGCGGACAAACAGTTTCGCAAAGTCCGCATTTTGAGCATTTATTCAATTCTTCTTTATATGCTTCCAAGTCTTTCATACAAAAATCATAGCACAACAAAAGTTTACATTCGTTAATATTGAAGTGAAAAGATTAAACTTTTTGAAAAAATTTGCCGATATAGAAAGTAATCTTAGTTAATAAAAAGGATATTTAAAAATGGCAGAGTCAAATTTCGCATTTAACAGACCGTTTAAACCTTTCGGAATGAATGTCAGAGTTCCGGAAAGAACAATTCAACAAGCCGGTGAAACACTTGAAGATATGATTAAAGCACCGGCAACTCCGTTGTTTGAATATTTGGAAGAAAATGAACCTGTATTTAACGGAAATGTGGCATTTGAAATTAACAAAACTTCTGCCCAAAACTTTACCATTGGTTCTGCAATGAGAATTGAGGACGAACGTGTTAATGGTAAATCTCCAAGTTTTGACATGCACTTTTAAGCATTTTCCACATTCCCATATATAACATTTCGGTAACATAAACTTGTTAAATAAATTTGCTCATGCTAAGATTTACTTGACTGAAAATATTCAGATTCACCGGTTTGAAATATAGATGAGGGATAAGAAAAGTGGATTTTATTACATGGACAATTTGGTTTTTAAGCAAGCTGGCACATCTTGTTGGTAACTACGGCTTAGCTATTATAATTTTGACTGTCATTGTGCGTGGTGCAATGTGGCATTTGAACGTTCAACAACAACGTTCAATGAAAATGATGCAGTCTTTACAACCTAAAATTAAGGCTATTCAAGACAGATATCAAAAAGACCCGCAAATGATGCAACAAAAATTGATGGAGTTTTACAAAACTCATAAGTTCAATCCGGCAGGTGGCTGTTTGCCATTACTTATCCAAATGCCAATATTCATTTTGTTGTATTCAGCATTGATTAGCCCACAATTTATTCAAGTTGCAGGCGACCAGCACTTTTTATTCATTAAGAGTTTGGCAACTACAATGCGTGCAACTGCAGGAATTTCTGAAAATGGAGTAATTGGTGCATCTACAGGTGACAAATTCATCTTAGCAAACAATGCCGTTGTTTATTTGAATGACAAAACCAAAACTAAGGTTAAAGTTAAAGACCCATCAAGAGCGGTTGATATCGTAGGTGATTTAGTCCCTGGTAAAGATGTTGATTTGGCAGTAAGTCTTGACCATATCGATATGAAATACAGTGATTTAGACAAGATTGAAAAAGCAGAATTAACAGTAACAAACAGTAATATCAGAGAAAATGAAACTATTACATTCACAAGACACGATGGTGATTTGATAGCAACATTACCAACTACACCAATTAACAAAACTCTTCACTGGGACGTTCTATTGTTGATTGCGTTGTTCGCAGTGACTATGATAATTTCACAAAAAGTTATGATGGCAATGAACAAAACGGAAAACGCTGACCCAACTCAACAAGCGTTGCAAAAATCTATGGGTACATTTATGCCATTGATGATTATCGGTACATTTGTTGTAATTCCTATTCCGGCAGGTGTATTGTTATACTTGATTACAAGTAACTTAATTCAAATTTTGCAAACAGTTCTTATCAACAAGCAAATGGAAAGAGAAGACGAATTGAAAAAAGCAGCTGTTGATGATGCAGAATTGAAAAATGCTAAAAATGCAAACAAATAAATCTAAGATTTAATAAAATATAAAAAAGACTTTAGAGTAATTTCTAAAGTCTTTTTAGTGTATAATAAAGAAAAAATAAGGAAAAATTTATGGATATAAAAGAGTTTGATTACGAATTACCAGAACATTTGATAGCGCAAATGCCGGCAGATAAAAGACAAAATTCAAAAATGTTGGTACTTGATAAAGCGACCCAAACAATGGAACATAAACATTTTTATGACATTGTTGATTATTTGGACAACAACACCTTGCTAGTATTGAACAACACCAAGGTTATGCCTGCAAGATTATATGGAACAAAAGACACAGGTGCAAAAATCGAAGTATTTCTACTTGAGAAAAAAGAAGAAAACAACGACAAGATTTGGTCTTGCTTAATCAGACCTTCAAAAAAAATCAAACCAGACACGATTATTACGATTTCTGATGATTTAAAAATCAGAGCAATAGAAAAACTTGAAGATGACGGAGAATGGCTGATTGAAATGCAACATAAAGATAATCTTTTTGACATTTTACATAAAGTCGGAAATATCCCGCTTCCGCCATATATTGAGAGAAAATTATCAAGTGAAGAATTAAAACAATTTGATAAAGAACGTTATCAAACAGTTTACGCAAAAGACGAAGGGTCTGTTGCCGCTCCGACTGCCGGATTACATTTTACAAAAGAAATTTTGCAAATACTAAAAGACAAAGGGGTTGAAATTGCTTATGTAACATTAAATGTTGGTTTAGGAACTTTCAGACCTGTAAAATGTGAAAATATACTTGACCATAAAATGCATTCTGAAACATTTGAAATTACGCAAGAAACTGCAGATATTATAAATAAAGCAAAACAAAACAGCAAAAGACTTGTCGCCGTAGGAACAACAACAGTTAGAACACTTGAAACCGCATATCAAAAATACGGAAAAATACAAGGCTGTAAAGACCACTCGGAACTTTTCATCTATCCGCCTTATGAATTCAAAGTTATTGACGGATTGTTGACAAATTTCCACTTACCAAAATCAACATTGTTAATGCTTGTTAGCGCACTTGCCGGCAAAGATTTGATATTCAAAGCTTACGCTGAAGCGATAAAAAATGAATACCGATTCTTTAGTTATGGCGATTGCATGTTAATAAAATAGAGTATTAGACTTTGAACCCTGCGGCTCTGATTTCCTTTTTCAAGATTTCACATCTTTTTTGTAATGCGGAATCTGTAGTTTCGTTATTTGGATTTATTTTATTCAAAACCCAATCAGAAACTCTGTGTAGTACCTTACTAACATCATCATTAAGATTACGTTCCCTCAAAACCGCTCTAAGATAGTCCAATTCTTGTTGCTTTTGAGAAATTCTATCAATTGTTTCTCTTGATACGGGTCTTGATTTAGGCTTTGCCACCCGTTGAGTTTGTGCTGTTGCAGGTTTTCTTACGGTTGGTCTTGCCGCAGATACATTGTTTGCTTTTAATACCATTTTAAAATTCCCCCAATTATCCTTATTTA
This sequence comes from uncultured Candidatus Melainabacteria bacterium, assembly GCA_934692625.1. GTDB lineage: Bacteria > Cyanobacteriota > Vampirovibrionia > Gastranaerophilales > Gastranaerophilaceae > Zag111. The sequence goes on along the minus strand of CAKUUC010000007.1, from coordinate 61,958 downwards.
TATAAAGTATTTTGAATAGTAAAAATTGCCTTTTGTTAAAAAATATTACTACTTGACTTTTTATTTTAAAACCTTAAATCATTTGGTGGATACATTATTTAGAAATTTTGTGTAAACTGATAATGTATGGGAGGTAGGTTAAAGTCATGTTTTCGGAAATGATACAAAGTTTATTAAATTCCGGCGGTCAAGCGGCTTCAATGAAGCGAGCATCGCAACTTAACAGTTATATTAACCGTGCGCAACAACAAAATAGTATTGATTCTATTTATCCGCCAAGTTCAAATAACGTTCAGTCGTTTGAAAAAGTTTTGTCTAACACTACAGCGGCAAATTTTGGCTCATTACTTCTTAATAAAAATTCATTAGACGTAAACGGAAAAATTTACAATAATGAATCACTATCTAACGTTTCAATGGCTCAGGCTTTACAAAATCTAGAACCTGAAAACGATGCGACTTCAGTCAATACAACCTATGCTAACAAAGCACAATTGATTAATATGATAAATCAAGTTGCACAAAAACATGGTGTTGATGAAAAACTTGTTCAAGCGCTAATCAAGCAAGAATCAGGATTTAACCCGAATGCAAAATCTAAAGTCGGAGCAATCGGGCTTATGCAGCTTATGCCGTCAACTGCCAAAGCAATGGGGGTTAAAAATCCTTACAATGCAACCCAAAACGTTGAAGGCGGAGTAAAATATTTAAAATCAATGTTGAACAAATACAACGGCAATATAATTTTAGCACTTGCTGCATACAACGCAGGCCCTGGTGCAGTTGATAAATATTCAGGTGTTCCGCCATACAAAGAAACCGAAAATTACGTAAAAAACATTTTAGCTAATTATCTATAATTTAGATAAAACATGTTGTAATTTGTCTAATTTTTTTGAATCCGTACCAATACCACAGAGTAACATTGTAGATTTTTCGTTTGTTCTTTCGTCTTCAATGCCAAAATCATTATATAACATTTCTGATAATTCATACCCAGAAACTCCAGGAACTCTTATCAAAACTTTTGTAGGATCATCTCCAAAAAATTCGCAACCGTAGTCTTTTGAGCAAATTTTATCCAACTTTTCAACCAGCGTTCTAATTTCTTTTCTTCCTTCTCTTGAATTTAAGTACGCTATATTTGCTTCAATTGAAGCTAACAAAGGATACGATGGGGATGTCGTTGTAATCAGATTAAGTGCAGGTTTAACTTCAATTTCACAATTACAATGCAAAAGTGCTGTCGGATTTAGTCCACCTGCAGTTTTGTGTAGTGACTGAACAGTGAAATCCGCAACATTAACAGCAGATAGTGGCAACAAATCACTGAACGGATACAACGCACCATGCGCTTCATCAACAATAAAAAATGCGCCATGCTTTTCGCAAATCATTTTAATCTCTTCAATATCTGAGATAATTCCTTCATAAGTCGGAGAAGTTACGATTACAGCACGAATATTGTAACGACTCAAATAATAGTCAATAAGTTCAGGCTTTGTTTCCAAGGGTACTCCAAAATCAGGGTCGATATCCAAGTTATAGGTTAGAATTCTACCACCTGCAAGCCTTACCGCGTTAAAATGGCATGGGTGAGCATTTGAAGCCACCAAAACCTTATCTCCAACAGAAACACATGACAATACAGCAGCCAAAATACCACTGGTTGAACCATTTGTTAAAAAGGTTGTTGAATAGGTTTGATATATTGATTTTGCCCAATATTGAGCCTGTTCAAGAGCTTCTTGCGGTTCTTGACAATCCGTTTCCGAAAAATCTATTTTGTACATTTCTTTTAACGGTTCGTAAATATCAAGCTTTTGCCCATGACTCGGAGTTGTAAAAAGTATTTTGGAAGGTTTTTGAGATAATAATTCTACCAAACTCATTGTCGCTCCTACTTGTTCTTAATCTCAACGCTACGTTTTGCGCAATACTGAGTCAATATCATTCTATCTTTAGCAGAATTGTAAACAAATTGTCCTGAAACAGTGTAACCGTCATTATTTGTACATCTTTCAATTCTTATCGGTTGGAAAGAACAATTTAAAGTTACAATATCTGAAAGAGGTAAAGAAACAGAATACGTTCCATTTATATCAAGATTTTCATTTGTCTTTAACTTCATACCACCGGCAGAAATATCAAGTGTAGAGATAGGAAATTCTGAATTATCTTTACGAATTGACAAATTATTGAAATATTTGATACGAGTATATTGACGACGTTGCAAAAATTTATGTTTTGCTGGCGCATTTACGACAATTGTTCTACCGTTAATTTCTTTAGGAAAAGATTCAAAATAAAGTTTTCCGTGACTTGTTTGAGTATAAAATTCACAATAAACATTAAGCATCAAACCATCAGTATCTCTATCTAATTCCATAGTAAAATCACCAGCATTAACTGCGGTAACTCTGCCTTTGCATGCTTTTCTAAAATCGTTCGGTATTACTAATATTTCTTGATTTTCTACAACTAACTCTCTCATACTTGACCTTTCTAAAATAGTAAATATAGTGTAATTATACATCAATATTGTGAAAATTTCATTATGTTAAGAAAAGAAAAGCCCCTCGAAAAAGGGGCATCTAAGCAATCAGAAGAGTTGAGGATTTACACATATAGGATAAAAAATTTTTGAAAAGTTTTCATTAGCAAAAATAGCAATAATTTATTCAAATTATTGCCAAAAAGTTTTGGTTGTAAAATTATAAACCACTAATCAATTAAAATATATTCAACCTGCGTAATGAAAAAATCATTTAAGTTTCTACAAATTTTGGTTAAGGATTGATTTTTGGCAAGAAAACATGTAAAATATACTTATATCAGAGAGTAAGGAGTGTAGTTATGAAAAAATTATTAATCGCTTTACCTGCATTAGCTGTTTTAGGTTATTTGGGCATTAGCGGAGCATTTGCAGCACCGGGATTTCCGACCGGAACAGACAATGCAACTAGAAGTTTTGCACCAATTCAACAACGTCAGTTTGAAAAAGAAGAAACTTTAGACTTTGTAAATCAACCTGAACAATACAAAGAAAGACGTGACAAGAAAAATAAATATCTTGATTATCAAGAAGGAAAAGTTGACGTTTTGCCATCTGTAAAAACTCAATACAACACAACAAATTCAAGACCTGGTACCAGCAATCTTCAATTTGTAAAAGATGAAAACGGTAGAATTAAAATTAAAAGCGTACAATAAAGGCAAAAATAATGAAAAAAGTTATTATTAAATGGTTATTATTTGCCTGTGTAATTATGGCAACATGCTATCTTCCGGGGGTAAAAGTTGAAAACTTTGCCTTTGCAATGCTTATAGCATTGATTTTGACGATAATTAACTGTTTTATAAAACCAATTATCAAACTAGTTACATTTCCGATAAATTTATTCACTTTCGGATTGTTTAATCTTGTTTTGAACTTTGCAATACTTTATGGTGTTGCGTATTTCATTCCACAGTACAGTTTTGAAAACATGCTCAGTGCGTTTATTTCGTCAGTTATAATCGCAATTGCATATTGTATCTTGAAGAAAATTTAACGTAATATCAACCGGAAAGAGGTTTTTTATTATAAAAAGTGTTAAAATTCGTTAAATTACTTGCATGATACGAAATTTTTTATATAATGAAAAGGTACACAAGAAGAAGGAGTTTAACTATGAACAAAGAAGAATTAGTACAAGAAATTTCTAAAAAAGCAAACGTAACTCAAAAAGAAGCTGCTGAAGTATTGTCTTCATTGATTGATACTATCCAAAAAACAGTTTCTAAAGGTAAAAAAGTTACTTTAGTTGGTTTTGGTACATTTGAACCACGCAAAAGAGCTGCTAGAACTGGTAGAAACCCTCAAACAGGTAAAGAATTGAAAATTCCTGCAAAAACAGTTCCTGCTTTCTCAGCTGGTAAAAAATTCAAAACTGTTGTTAACGGAAAATAATCTTTTAGCAATATTCAATAGTTTGACAGACATTTCTCAAATGAGAAATGTCTGTTTTTTATTATATCAAAATGCACACAAAAAGGCTCTTACTAAATAAGAGCCTTTTAATATTTACATATTCAATTTCTAATTCATGTCACTATTACTTGGTACGTAGTATTGGAACCCTTCTGATGAATTATTAGAGAAAATAAGTGTGAAAGGTTGATTTTGTCTTACTACGTTATATCTTGATTTGATAATAGCCGGAAATTCCTTAGATAGAGGAATTTGTTCTTCTTGGTAGTTAATGTAACTAACCGGAACGAATACATAACCACCGCCTGATTTTCCAACGATTCTACCAGTTACTTGGAAACCTTGGAACAACATTGTATCGTAATCAAGTCTTACATTACCGTTCATTTGAACATGCAAAACTTGTGGCGGGTTGTTAGGTTGGAAATCTTCCAATGTAGTTACTTGAACTGTTCTTGCTGCTTGCGCCGTTAATGACATTGTTAGTGAAATTACTCCTGCTATAAATAACATTAATAATTTTTTCATCTTTCGTTACTCCTTTTCTGTTGTATATGAATAATTTTGTCCTTTAAATACGTTTGACTCTTCACTTTCTTCTTCCATGTTTGGCAGTGAAAATTTAAGAAAGAAATGAGTATTTTTTTCAATATATAAGTCCTCACCTTTTTTCACAAGAGAAAATGGAGAAGCCTCATACATTGCACCGGCTGAAGATTTCAGACGGTTATCATCTTCATTCTTTATTGCGCCTGATACTGCTGCAACACCCATTGACAAACCTTTTACAAAATAACTTCCGACACCAAGTGTCACATTTTTTGCCAATTCTGCCTTGCTGACAGATTCAGTATATTTTGCTCTAATTTCAGAGTTGATTTTCTTTGTTTTTCCTTTTTCATCAATGTAACTTCTTGGAACAAAAGAAAATCCTGCATCTCTTTTCAGCCTTTTCGGGCTTACAACGTCTGTCAAATCGCCTTTTACGATAGTTCCAGCCTTAATCGTATCTTTTTTAGATATTTGTAATGTATCTAATATCATTACAGATATTGAAACTGGTGGTTTCTCTGTAGAGAAGGTATCTTGCGATATAACTTCAATTGTTTGAGCATTCGCTTTTGAGAATGTACAGATTACTATTAATAAAAAACATAAATATAAAATTTTTTGCCTAAAATTTATACTTTTCATAACATACATAATAACAAATTTTTTAACAAATTTCAAATATTCAATAAAATCAATCTTTTTCAAGAATTTTTGCTAAAAATTGACCGGTATAAGAATCTTTATATTTCGTAATCTCTTGCGGTGTTCCTTGTGCTACAATTTGTCCGCCATCAACTCCACCTTCCGGACCTAAATCAATGATATGGTCTGCAATTTTGATTAAATCAAGATTGTGTTCAATCATCAAAATTGTATTTCCTTGATCAGCAAGTGCGTGCAATATCTTTGCTAACTTGTCCAAATCAGCCCAATGAAGTCCTACAGACGGCTCATCAAGCAAATATAAAGTTTTTCCGGTTGAACGTTTGTTGAGTTCAGATGCCAATTTTATACGCTGGGCTTCACCGCCAGACAAAGTTGTAGCACTTTGCCCAAGCCTCATATAGTCTAATCCGACATCATTCAGTGTTTGTAGTTTATTTTTAATAGACGGAATACTGTCAAAAAACTCCAATGCTTCTTTAACGCTCATATCAAGCACATCAGAAATTGTTTTGCCTTTATATTTCACTTCCAATGTTTCACGATTGTAACGTTTACCTTTGCAAACGTCACATTTTACATAAACATCAGATAAAAAATTCATTTCAATTTTTACAAGTCCGTCACCTTTGCACGCTTCACATCTTCCGCCTTTGACGTTAAAACTAAATCGCCCAGGTTTGTAACCTCTTACTTTTGCTTCGTTAGTTTTTGCAAAAAGTTCCCTGATTGGAGTGAAAACATCGGTATAAGTCGCCGGATTTGAACGAGGAGTTCGTCCTATTGGTGATTGATCGATATCAATAACTTTGTCAATATTTTCAAAACCCAAAATTTCATCAACACCTTGTGGCTTTGGTTTGTTTTTTCTGAGTTTGTGGGCTGCATATTCAAAAATCAAATCTTGCATCAAAGTTGACTTTCCGGAACCTGAAACCCCTGTTAATATTACGATTTTACCAAGCGGAATATTAACATCAATATTTTTCAAATTGTTAAGATGTGCATTTTTAATCTGCAAATAATGCCCGTTCCCTTCTCTGACTTTTTCCGGAATAGGAATGAATTTTTCTCCACTCAAATACTTTCCGGTAACTGAAGCCGGAGCATTGATTATATCTTGAACTGAACCTTGTGCTATGATTTCTCCGCCGTTTTCACCCGCTTTTGGTCCGATATCTACTAAATAATCAGCACTCCTAATCGTGTCTTCATCGTGCTCTACAACAATCAAGGTATTTCCAAGATTTCTCAATTTGAACAGGGTTTTTATTAACATATTGTTATCACGTTGGTGTAAACCGATTGACGGTTCATCAAGAACGTACAAAACTCCACTCAAGCCGCTACCAATTTGAGAAGCCAATCTGATACGTTGAGATTCCCCACCTGATAGAGTTCCTGCCATTCTGGCTAAATTCAAATAGTGTAACCCAACATCACACAAAAATTTTAACCTTGCTCGAATTTCATCTAGAATTTGTTTTGCAATTTTTATTTGATATTCTGTCAAATCCAAGTACAAATCAGTAATAAATTGAAGTTCGTCACTGATTGACATTGTTGTAAATTCATAAATATTTTTATCACGAATTTTTACGGCAAGCGGAAAAGGTTTTAATCTAGCCCCACCACATTTGGGACAAGGCTGCGCTTTCATAAATTTTTCGATTTCTTCTCGCCAATAATCACCTGATGCATCATTGTAACGCTTTTCTAAAAACGGAATAACACCGACAAACGGTTGCAAATTTGTTGTATAACGATGAGTTCCAAACTGTTGAACTCTGATTTTTATCGGGTCCGGTGAACCGTAAAGGATAATTTGTTGTTCTTCTTTTGTCAATTTGTCAAAAGGCTTATCCATATCTATGTTATAGGCTTCACAAACTGACAATAGCAAGTCGTGATAATATGTTGTGGCACTACGAGTTGCCCAAGCATAAATTGCGCCCTGATTGAGCGACAAACTCTTATCAGGTACAACCAAATCCGGATCAACAATAAAATCAGCACCAAGCCCTGAACATCTGTCACAAGCCCCATAAGGAGCATTAAATGAAAAAATTCTCGGAGTTAACTCTTCAAAACTCAGATTACAATCAGGACATGCCAATTTTTCGCTAAAAATAATCTCATCACGATTTGGAATATCTACAACAACTATGCCATTAGCCTTTTTCAGAGCAAGTTGTACACTATCGGCAATTCTTGAAATAGCAGACTCTTTTACTACAATTCTATCAACAACAATACTGATATCATGTTTTTTAGTTTTGGCAAGTTCAATTTCATCTTCATCAAGACTGTACATTTCGTTATCGACTTTTACTCTGACAAAGCCTTCCTGACGTAATTCTTCAAATGTTGATGAATACTCACCCTTCTTGCCTCTAACTATCGGCGCTAAAATTTGTAACTTTGTACCTTCACCCAGCGCCATAATTTTATTAACAATTTCATCAAGCGTTTGAGGTTTAATTTTCTTTCCGCAAACTGGGCAATACGGTGTGCCTATTCTTGCATAAAGAAGTCTTAAATAGTCATAAATTTCAGTAATTGTTCCGACCGTTGAACGTGGATTGTTACTTTTCGATTTTTGGTCAATAGAAATAGCCGGAGAAAGTCCGTCAATATATTCAACGTTTGGTTTATCTAATTGTCCTAAAAATTGTCTTGCATAAGTTGAAAGGCTTTCTATATAACGTCTTTGACCTTCCGCAAAAATTGTATCAAATGCAAGCGAACTTTTACCCGATCCTGAAACTCCTGTAAAAACAACAAGTTCATTTTTCGGAATTTCTAACGAAACATTTTTAAGGTTATGTTCCTTTGCTCCCACTATTTTTATAACTTCACTCATACTCCAATTATGATACGATGGCACTTATTTTTCAAACATTTTCAAATTAACTTTACATAAACTAGAAAAAATAGTATAATATATATGCTGTCCGGTTATTGAATAATTTGATATTTCCTTTAACAAAGGAGATATTTGTAATGAGTAAAAAATCGAAATACCCGTCTTATTCGTCAGGTTCAGTTACTGTTAACGGGAAAGAAGTTGCTTCAACTAAAAAATCTGGCAACAAAATTGACAGTTCTTATAATATGACAGCTGCTGAAAAATCAATATATGACGGAATTCAAAGCAATTTAGCATCATCACTGAATAATTTATATTCAATATCTGATGAAAAACAAGAACAGTGGAATAAAGAACTTGAGTCCTATAAAAATGCAGGACTAAAAGAAATCAACGATATCTACACTCCAATGGTAAATAACTTACGTGATAATATTGCATCTAGGTTTGGGAACCTTGATAATTCCGTATTTATGGATAATTTAGATACAATAACAGATAAACAAGCGCAAGCAGTGTCTGATTTCAGCAACGATTTACTGACGAAACAAAGTGAACTGTACTCCTCAGAAATCGCAAACAGATTGAGTTTTATTTCTCTATTAGGAAACCTAAATTCTACAATGAATTCCAATATGATGAATTATATGCAAATGGCTTTGGCAAATTCTGAATCAGGAAACAATTATAACCAAAATGCATATCAAGCAACCAATTCAAATTCCGGCTTGTTTAATTCCGCAATTGGTGCTGTCGGCAAATTAGGTTCTGCGGCATTATCTTACTACACAAAAGCTGGAAGTGCCGCAAAAGCGGGTTCTACAGTCGCTTCTACCTTAAAATAAGGTAAAATATAGAGGATAATTTGTCATTACATTTTATCCTCTTTTTTATTTTTTGTTAAAATATTAGTAGCAAAATTTATTTTTAGGGGTTTTAATCTATACATGAATGTTTCAGAAATAAGAAATATTAACGTTTATGGGGTACAAAAGCAAAATACTATGCAAAAAGTAGTACAACAGTATTTTGTGCAAAATTCAAATACTCAAGATGTATTTGTCAAAACTACCCCAACACCTCAAAGTGTAGCATTTACCGGTAATATAAACAAAGTAAACAAATTGTTTGAAGTTGAGTTTCCAAAATCATTTTTCCAAGATTTAATCAGTTCAGAGAAAATTCCTGATGCTTACACCGGAGTTACTTTAATTCCACGCAGTCAGGTTCCTTATTTTAAACAAATGGGAGTTTTTTCTTGCAAATCTTCGGTTGCGATTAACAATTTGAAGTTTTTCAAGGATAGCCTGTTTCCGATTGAAAAAGAGGCATTTCAACTTCTTGAGGGACTTTCCAAAAAGCACCCCGACATGAATTTGCAGGAATTGTTGAACCTGAAATATCCGCAAGCCGAACAAATTTTGATTACTCAACAGGCTGCAATTTTGAATAAAATTCATTTTGTGGTTCGTCAACTTCCGAAAAAGGAATATAACAGGGCAAAAGGGGTTTTGAAAAGGTCATTTGACAAAATTTTTGCACCTAATCCGATTCCTGAAAAAAGATTTAGCAGAAAAGTTTTTATAAAAGAGCTTGAAGGGCTTGATATCAAACCAAAAGTTCGTGAAAAAATTATTAAAATTGCCGAGAATTTGCCACAATCGACAAACTCTATAAATGCGTTTATTGTTAAGTATTCTCAACCGTATAAATTGAGGTATAACGAAAAAACTGGAAAAACCGTGCGGATTACAAGGGATTCCGCTGAAATCGGTGAGAAACTGTTAGAACCATCAATAGGAACGGTTGATCATATTCACCCGCAAGCTGCGTATCGTGCAGAACAACTTGCAAGAGAAAATGGCAAAAATCCAGTCACTGATTTGAGTACGTTTAAAGTTACCATTTTGACTTCAAAAAGAATAAACGAGTTAAAAGGCGATATCCCGCTAGATGATTTTATCCAAAAATCAAAATATAACATTCCTGAAAATATTCAAAACCATTTTGATGCACTGATAAAAACTGTTGATAAATGGGAACGTTCAGGAGAAATTGAAAGAGCAGCGAAATTATCTGATTATATTATTGTTTTAAGAGATGAAATGCTTCTACGCTCAAAAATTGTTCGTCCTGATTTGAAAGGTTTTGAAGACAGGATACCAAAAATCAAAGCAGAACTTAACAATTACCTTGCAACGGCAGCATCTAAAAAGAATAGCCAAAGTCGTTCAACAAATGCTGCAAATAGCCACAAAGAACAATATTTTGATAAATCTGGACACCAAATGGAAAACAGAAAAGTTCACAAATTTTCATCTCGTTTCCATAAGTAAAATTAAAATACTTGCAAAAAATTGAAAATAGTGTACAATGATTTAATAAGCATAGGTCAAAAGCCTAACAGTACACAATCAGGAGAAAAAAAAATGTTCGAAGATGAAAAATTGGTATGTGAAGATTGCGGTAAAGAATTTGTCTTCACAGCAGGAGAACAGGAATTCTATGCAGAAAAAGGTCTCGTAAACAAACCGAAAAGATGTCCGGAATGCAGACTCGCTCGTAGAAAAAACAACAGAAAAAAGAGAAAAATGTATGATGCAGTTTGCTCAAAATGCGGAGCACAAACTCAAGTTCCGTTCAAACCGGTCGCAGGTAGAGAAGTATTTTGTAAAGATTGCTTCCAAAAAACGGAAGAATAATTGATATATTTTATATTCAGTTTGACAAAATTCATAGAGAAATCTATGAATTTTGTTGTATTTGGACTAAATTGTATAACAACTGTTTAAATATTCAATTGTACTGACTTTTTCATCATACAAATACTTTATAAAATTTAAAAATGAACTGTCATTTGATGATATTACCAAATTGATTTCAAACCCGTCCGTACAAAATGGTTCATAATCATAAACTACGTAACTGTTATACTTACTTTTCCATTCTTTTCTTTCTAATCGTGCATAATTTTCATCGATTATATCTTCTAACCATGGTAAAAGTTCTTGGTCTATATTTTTCATTTCCAATCTGGCATATCTGTTACAGTCATTGCACCCATTAGTAAAAAACATATAACTTACTCCCTAAATCTATATATATGAATTTTAACAACTCAATCAAATGAAATAATCACCAAAATGTATAAAAAATTATTAGCAAAATTACTTATATTATTTCCTTAATATTTAGTAATAATAAAAAATATTTTGGCAATTATTTCAAAAATTTATACTTTATATATATAAGAAATAACAACGAGGAAAGCTATGTTTTTGGTATCAATGCCATATATGTCATGTGGTCCTTGCCACTCCAATTCAAGATTTGCCGACACAATGAGTTTGTGGGGCAGCATTAACTGTGGCTTGGCTTCTGCGGTGTCTTTTATCAATGCAAAAAATAACGGTGTACCAACAACAAATGCTCTTGCTGATTTTGCAGGAAATATGGCAAACGGAATCGGGCGCAACATGTGGGCTGCAGACATGTATAAACACGGTAATCCGAGCGGATTTATGATAAATTCGATGGCGGGTTATGGAAATCCGTATTCTAACTTTGTTGGCACTATGGGGTTAATGGCTTGTTCACCACCGATGTTTTTCGGTTGTATGCCTTATATGTCACCGTGTATGCCAATGTATGGCGGTTGTTGCTGGATATGCTAAAACTTTTCACTAAAAAACTCGCAGATTTTGCGAGTTTTTTCCAGTTTATTTTAATTTTTAAATTTAAGCTTTGCCTGCTTTTGTGTTTTCAATATTTGCAGTAATAATTGCTACAAATGCCCAAAAGACAAATTGCAATTGAGGTCTGAAAAATATCGTATCAACAAACCCGTGGAAGCATACCGCAAGAATAGAAATAATTGCAGTTGATACAAAAATTATTTGTTCAATATTTTCTGAGCTAAAAATAAAAGAAATTGCACGTTTAATCAAAGTGAATAAAAATCCTAAAAAGGCAATTAATGCAAAAATACCGCTTTCTACTGCGATTTCCAAATAAATATTATAAGCACTTAATGCATCAAATCCGGTTTTCATATAAAGACCGTAAATTTCTCTAAAATTCTTATTACCAACGCCAATTCCCAAAAGCCAATTATCTTTGAACATTTGAACTGCAGAATTATAAACGTTAAATCTGAAAGAATTTGAAGAATCATTTCTCATCGCAAAAATTGACATGAAACGATGTCGAAGTGAACTTACACAAGTAATTGCACAGAAAAATAATACAATTATTGCTGAAATGAATGATGTATAAAGTTTTTTGTATTTATTCCAAAAGAATTTTGCTAAAATCAAAAATGCGCAAGCAAAAATCAGCATCAATGCTAAATATGAACCTCTACAACCTGTTTGAAATATTGTGTAAACACCTAACAACGCAAAACTCAATGATATTGCAACACCTTGAATGTTCTTTTTCAATCCGAAATACAATGTGCTACCAAGAAATATCGGATAACCTGCAATTAAATATCCGCCAAACAAGTTTGGATTCAATGGTTGCAATGTTCCGTAAACTCTTGAAATAACGTCTTCCGGATTTATACTAGAAGTGTCTTGCCAAGTTGAAATTGCATCAAGATGCAAAAAGCTTTGCATAAACCCAACAATTGTTTCACCTGCAGTACACAAACCAATTATCGCCAAAATCCAAAGAGAATGTTTTTTATTAGTCTTTAGATATTGTGCAACAGAAAAATAAAATCCCAAATATACAAAAGTTTTGAAAAAACCTTTTAAACTCAACGAAAATAAGGTTGAACCAAACAAGCTTATGATAACTATCATAAAATATGCAATCAACCAAATTTCAAAACTTTTAAAAGATAAGTTTTCATTTGGCTTTGTTAATAATTTAACAAAAGTTAAAAACATAACAATAATAGCAAAAAATCCTATCGCATCTGAACTCATCACAGTAGAAGTGAAGAATGTTAATGCGATAAATAGTAAAATAAACCAATCAATTTTTTGTAAAAATAAACTGTTTTCGTACAGCCAACCTAATTTACTTTGGCTAAAACTAAAAATTTTATTGAACATCATCTGTAGTATTTATATCTTTACCTAATTTTTCATTAACTGTATCTACAATATTTATATCTGAAACAGAACCTGTAAACTTATAATCAGGACCTTCCAAAGTAATTGGCAAACCTAACTTAACTTTGTTTCCACCAACAACTGCACCATCTTTTGTAATTTTAGCCTTATCTGTCAAGGTTACAACCACATCATACAAATCAGGTTGAGATTCATCTTCCACAACTATAACCAATGTTTTGGAACTCAAAGTCGGTAAAACAATCTTTCTTCTGTCTGCTTTTACATCAAGAATTTCCAAGTCTGAATAAGGTACATTTCTTATACTGATAAAAGTTTTGTCACCTTTTTTGATTGGAATTTCATCTCCAGAGAATGTTACACCTCTCATATAAACTTTAAAAACAATGTTTGAAGTTGCTTCAATTTGTTTGCTTGCAGTTTGTCTGTAACCTTTATAAGTAACAAATCCAACTCCAAGTGCAATAATTACACACAAAACAATTATTGCATCTACTAATCTGATTTTTTTCAAAAGTTCTTTCAACTTATCCATTAAAAAAGTCTCCTTCTTAATCTAAATCTTTAAACCGTTTATTGCTTTCAACAAGTCATCAACTGTAGTTGTAGCACAACCGAATTGGCGAACAACAATACTTGCCGCTACATTTCCGATAAGTGCAGAATAAACAGGGTCAATTCCAGCACCAAGAGCCAAAGAATAAACTGCCGTAACTGTATCTCCGGCACCGGTAACATCAAAAACTTCGGATTTGTTAAATACCGGAATTTTTGTATAATTTTGATTTGGCATTGCAACAAACATACCATCAGCACCACAAGTTATCAAAACTGACTTTGCGTTAGTTTGAGATAACAATTTCTCACCTGCTTTTTTCAAATCATCTTCTGATTCAATTTTAAAACCTACTGATTTTTCTGTATCCGGCAAGTTTGGAGTCATTGAAGTTACATTAGCATAAGTGCCCAAATCTCTTTGCGCATCAACAACGCACACTTTGCCCAACTCATTTGCATAATCAATAGTAAATTTTATAATTTTATCAGTCAAAGTTCCAATGTGATAGTTTGACAAAATTACAACATCATAATCTGGCAAAACTTTTTCTATATTTTTTATAATTTTATTTTCTGTATCTTCGCTAATTTGACCTTTTGACTGACGGTCTATTCTCACAATTTGTTGAGTAATTGAGGTCGTTATAGAACCGGAAATTCTTGTTTTTACAATTGTTTTTCTTGTCTTATCTTTAACAATTTTTGAACAATCGATATTAGCTTTGTCAAAAGTGTCAAACAAAAGTTCTGAATAATAATCATCACCTGAAACGCCAATTACACCAACTTTTCCGTTGTTTAAAGTTGCAACGTTATGAGCAGCGTTTGATGCACCACCCAATATTAATTTAGTCTTTGTATGTTGCAAAATTAAAACAGGGGCTTCTCTTGAAATTCTTTCAGCATCGCCATAAATCATTTCATCTAGCGCCAAATCACCAATAACCAAAACTTTTGGTTCTGTTATTTTTTTTATTGAAGATATCAATTTATCTTTATCTATATTCATATACCAACTCTCATAAATACTACAAATACAGGTTACCACAAAGAAAACTCATATACAAACAAGCCTACCAGTTTGAACGAGTAAGCACTTGGCGCCCGTTTTTATCATACATTTTATCTTTGTACCAAATACCTTGAAATTCTTTATCCGGCCCATACATATATTGCATATCTTTTGTCACAAAATATATTGCACTTTTTAGTTTACCGTTTCTGTCATATTGCATTGATGTATAAGGGAAATTCGGGTATTCATCAGACATTACATCTGTATAATACATTTTTCCCCACGCAGTATAATAATACGCATGTTTTGGATTATTCTTGTACTGAATTGCATACATTACTAGTGTATTTTTCTTGTAGAAAAATGCGCAATATTTTGCATTTTCATCTTCTGTTACACCATTATTTGTCAACATATAATGATGTTTGAAATCTTTATCTTTCAAATACAATGCAAAAGTTTTTTTGAATTCGTCTTTTGTAAAATATATTCGGCTTGAATTATTATCAAAAAGTTGTTCTTTGAAATATTTAATATTTTCATCTCTTTTTGCCTGTGACAAATCAAGCCAATCAAAAACCACTTCAACTTCCAATGGAGTTGTCATATTTTCATTATTTTCTATAACTTGTTCTTGAGAATTTTGTTCAACTTCATCAAGGCTGACAATGTTTTCAACAGAAAATGCCCTGTTTGCGTTCAAAATAAAAAATAATGCGAAAATTATTGTAAAAATCTTTTTCATAAAATTCTCCTATAATGTATTGTGTAAAATTTTGTATGCAATTCGCATTTTTAGCGAAAACAAATTATCTTCTGGCGCAAACAAATTGGCTTCGTTTACCGCATACTCTTCTGGTGTAATAATTCCATTAATCTGAAATCCTAAAAATTGGTTTTTAGGACCTCTTCTGGCTTTTGTTGCCATTGCGTAAATATATGCTGCCATATCATTTTTATCAATAAGATTATCGCCGGTCGCTTCTCCATGAGCAGACAACTTGTTGAAACCATTTCTTATCTGAATTTTTATTTTCGCAAAATAATCAGGACGATTCATCAAATCATAATGTCCGAATCTGTAACGAAATTGATAAGCCTCATACTGAGCATAATCCAACTTTCCTGTTAAATTTCCGGTTTCTCTTGCGATAAACAAAAGATAAGATTCGGCAATACTTTGAATTTCCTCTTTCAAAGTATCATCAAGTTTTTTCATATCCTCAGGTGTTTTATCAGGTTTATCGGCCAAACGACGCCACGAATTCGGCAAAACTTCAAACGCTTCTGCTTTCGGATTTGTAATACCGCTTTGTGTAACCATATCATTAAGCAACAACCCAACAGCCTGCCCCAATTCAGCATTGCCGTTTGATAACTCCTTTAGAATAGAAGTTCTCTGTGGTTGTATATTACGTCCAAAATTTTGCATACGCAAATTATCCTAATGATTAGCTAATATCCCAACGACCGCAAGTTCCACCCCAACGAGCGATGATATTGCCTTTCACATCTTTAATTTTTTCAACATGTTGAACTTCGTTCACACCTTCAACAATCGTAATAACTTCGCAGTTGTTAGAACAACCTGTACAACCGCAAGTGATAGAAGAAAAGTGCATGTCAGCAACATTCCAACCTTTGAATTTGGTTGCAACTTCTGTATACTGATGATTTTCCATAGCAAGAAGAGCAGCACCAATAGCACCCATAGTTTGGTGATTTTCAGGAACTACAATTTTTGTATTAAGTGCTTCCTCAAACGCTTTAACCATGCCTGTATTTGTTGCAACACCACCTTGGAATGAAACTGTCGGTAAAAGTTCTTTACCTAAAGCCAAGTTACTCAAATAGTTACGAACTAATGCTTGACAAAGTCCATATAACAAATCTTCTACCGGATATCCCAATTGTTGCTTGTGGATAAGGTCACTTTCTGCAAATACACCGCATCTACCGGCAATTCTTGCAGGATTTGATGAACGAAGTGCAGTTTCACCAAATTTTTCAATCGGAACATTCAAACGTTGTGCTTGGTGATCCAAGAAACTTCCTGTACCTGCCGCACAAACTGTATTCATCGCAAAATCTGTAACAATACCATCTCTCAAGATAATAATTTTACTATCCTGACCACCGATTTCCAAGATTGTCTGAACACCTGGAACATTTGTACTAGCGGCTACGGCATGGGCTGTAATTTCATTTTTAACAATATCAGCGCCAACCAAAGCACCTGCCAAAGTTCTACCAGAACCGGTTGTTCCGACACCCATAACCTCATAATCGGTTAATCTTTTTTCATACAACTTGCTCAAACCTGTTTGAACTGCCATAACAGGTTTACCAGCAGTTTTCAACATTACACTGTCAACATACTTGCCTGTTTCATCTACCAAAGCAAGCTTTGTGGTTACTGAACCTACGTCTATCCCTAAATATACTGTTAAACTCATATCTTTTTCCTTTACTATAACAGTACTATGATAGCACGAAAAATTCAATTACGACATTTTTAAATATTTATTTACAAAGAATTAGTGCATTATATCATTTTTGTTAAGTTCACCAATGTAATTTACAGGATTTGAATTCGACATTGATTCAAACGACTCAGACAGCAATTTTTCAATCTTTGAAATTCTGCACATTTCACTGATTTCTTTCACTTTTGACGCTATATCAAAGGTTTTTTGTTGTCTTAATATTGCTTCCATAAATCTTATATCCTCCAGAGGTAAAATAATAAACATCCTATATATTCCATATACCCTTATTTAGTGTATTAATAACGTTATTTTAAGATTTATTAACAAAAAGAAAAGTTTACATTAATTAAACTATTAGATTTTTTATAATTTTAAATTATAATACATTTATGAGAAAAATATTATTATCGTTATTTTTGGTAGCAATCAGTTTAACTTGCATAACCATGCCTGCCCACGCTTCATTAATTTCACACAAAAGTTATAGAGCAGAACAAAAACAAATCAATAAACAAAACATTAAAGACATCAAAGAATTATTTGCGAAACATACTGAGTATGCAAACGCTCACAATTTGGAAGGTCTTAGAACTTTCTATGCAGATAATTATATAAATAGTGACGGTTTCAATAAAGATGCATATTTCAAAAGCATTGAATCAACATGGAAAGATTGTGCTGATTTATCTTACACAACAAAAATTGTTTCAGTAAACGTTAACGGAGATTATGCAAGTGTTAATGTTGAAGAAACCGCAACCGGTACTGTTTATGAAAAAATAGAAGGGGTTTCAATAGCGGGCGAAATTCACTCAAAATCACAAGGGATTTATCATTTAACAAATATAAATTCAAAATGGTATATCTCAGCAGAAACTGCAGTAACTGATGAATCATCACTTTTATATGGTGATGCAAGATTTATGGACATTGAACTTCAAGCACCATCTCAAGTTTTTTCAGGTAATGAATACACTGCAACAGTAAAAGTAGATGCGGACAAAAATACTTTTATAGTAGGTTCAATTGACCGTGACCCTGTTACTTATCCGACAACGGCACCGAAAAGCGAATTGAGAGCGCTTAATCCTGAGCATTCACTGGAAAGAGTCTTGAAGGCAAATTCAGACAATATAAATGAATATGCGGTAGCATCTTTAGCAATTTCAAAAATCGAAAACGGTTCAGTTGCTGAAAGTTACAGAATATATATGGCAGGACTTGCTTGTGTAATGAAAAGGGTCAATGTAATCCCGAAAAACAATTTTATTAAGATAGAGGAAGACAAATAAATGAATACATCAATCGGTAAATATTTATTTTTGATAGCTTGTTTTATATTTTGGTTATTTTTGGCATTATTTTCGTCAAAACTGATTGTAGACAATCTGACTTCCGGACATCATTATTCAAATGCGGTATTTACTCTACATTATTTGAAAAATTCAGGCGCTGCATTTAGCCTATTACAAAATGCTAGAGAATTTCTAATTATTGTAGCAATAGTGGCAACTACGTTTTTATTTCTTTATGTGCACAATCACATCAAAGCAATTCACTTAATTTCTGTATCATTTATCGGACTTTTATCAGCAGGAATTATGAGCAATTGCCACGAAAGAATTGTGCTAGGATACGTTAGAGATTACATTCAATTGAACTTCTTGCACTTTCCGATATTTAACGTTGCAGATATTTTTATAACAATCGGCGTAATTGCTTTGATTGGAATTTTGCTTTGTTCAAAGGGTAAATAGTCATGCTTATAAGAATTGATGAAAACAACGAAAATATAAGATTGGATTTGTTTTTGTCAGAATTGTATGACGGAATTTCTCGTTCAAAAATTCAAAATTCAATAAAAAAAGGCTTGGTTAAAGTTAATCAAGAGATTAAAAAGCCGTCTTATATATTGAAAGAGAATGACAACATTGAATTTGAAAACCTAATTGAAGAAAAGAGTTTAGAAATTTTACCTGAAAATATTCCACTCGAAATTATTTGGGAAGATGAAAATATGCTTGTTGTGAACAAACCATCAGGCATGCTTACTCACCCGACACCACTAGAAACTTCTGGAACATTGGTAAATGCATTGTTGTTTAAATATGGAAATAATTTGTCGGATTTGAACGGAGAATTCAGACGTGGAATAGTTCACAGATTAGACAGAAACACTTCTGGACTTTTAATGATTGCAAAAAATAACAAAACTCACGAATATCTCGCTCAAATGATAAAAGAACACAATATGACAAAAAAATATCATGCAGTATTAAAAGGAGTTTACCCGCTTGATGAGGATATTATAGATGAACCTATCGGAAGACATAAAACAAAACCTCACAAAATGACAGTAACACCAGATGGCAAACCGAGCATTACAGAATTAAAAGTACTTGAAAGATTTAAAGATGCAACTTATGTTGAATTGAATTTGATTACGGGACGAACTCACCAAATCAGAGTTCACACAAGTTTTAAACATCACCCCGTTTATAATGATACATTGTACGGAGCAGGTGTTGGAAAAGTCAAAACTGATGAACAAGTTCTCCAATCTTTTTATTTAAAATTTACAAAACCTTTTTCCTCTGATATAATCGAATTAGAGATTGAACCTGATGAAAAACTGGCAAAAGTTTTGAATTATTTCAGAAGCGGGAGCGTATAAAATGAAGAATTTATTTTTTATAATAAGCATAATATTACTACTTGGAACATTGTATTTTGTAATTATGAACTGGGGTAATTACCAGCAAATAATTTATGCACATCAGACTATTGGCTCTACTCCGACAGAGATGAGTGTAGTTATGCGATTATCTACTTATACAATTATTGTAATGCTTGCAGGATTGTTTACGGGCGCTGGAATAATTTATATGTTCTTGTCTGCAACAAAAGCTAAAGTCAAAGCATACGAAAGAGAACTTGAAAAAACATCAATCACAGGTCAAAACAACGCATCAAAAGTTGATGTTTTGGAAGCAAAAATTAAAACTCTTGAAAAAGCTTTCAATACAGTAATTGACGAACGTACAAAACTGGAAGTTCAAATAAAAACGCTGAATGCAGAATTAGAAAGTATTAATAATAAAAAGGATTAGTTTTATGGTGTCGGAATGGCAATTCCGACCTACATTTTGGTTTGAGTAATGCCGTTTAATGCGAACAAAATAGTCCGACCCGTCAAAATACAAGACAATCGTAAGATTTTCGTGGCAAGCCAGAAAAAGTATAAATTGGAAAGGTAAGTCGGCGTTGCCATGCCGACGACGTGGTTCTTTATAACAGATTCTGAATAAGATAAAATCTATGCAATTAAAAATTGCTCGATTTTTAATCTTTTCAGAATGACTTACTATTTGAAAAGTAGGTTGGCGTTGCCACGCCAACAGCGTAATTTACATATCAGACAAATGATTTTCCTATTTCACTTCAAATCCGGCGAGTTCGTCCAACGATACCCCAAAAACTTGTGCTAATTTTATAAATGTCGGAAATTCGATTGTTTCTTTGCACTTTTCTAAACGATTTACATGCTCTCGTGTACGGTCAATCAATTCTGCAAGATATTCTTGAGAATAGTTATTCTTTTTCCTGAATAACCTAATGTTTTCAACCAATTTCCTATTATAAATATTCTCATCTTACATATTTTGATTATACTATAAGCAAAATTATCTTACAGGTTAGTTTTAATTCTTTGTTTTTATGATATTCTTAACTTATGTATCAGAGAGTCTTTAGGGTTATATTTATTATTGTAATAGTCGCACTTTTGGGAAAGTCTTGCATCGTGAAAGATGTTCCTAGTGTTGATGAAAAAGTTAGTGTTACTCAAAACACTCCATTAACTTTTACTTACCCTGAACCAATAAATAAAACAATTAATGGTATTGACTATCTGCAATCAACTGCGCCTGTCGGAAATTTTGGCGGAGAATTTATCGCATCTACAATCGGACAAGGTCCAAAAACCTTCAATCCGTTTAATTGTAAAGATAATATTTCACAAACTATGGCAGGAGTTATGTATGACGGACTACTCACAACTGACCCTATTTCTGGTCAACCAACACCAAAACTCGCAAAATCTTTTAAGATATTACCGGACGACAAAACATATATTGTAAATCTTCGTCACGGGATAAAATGGTCTGACGGCAAACCAATAACAGCAGATGATGTAGTGTTTACTTGGAATGATATTATTTTGGCAGGTCTTGGGGACACCTCAACCAGAGATTCAATGGTAATAGATGACAAACTACCAACAGTAAAAAAAATAGACAATTACACGGTTGAATTTGTAACACCAAAACCTTTTGCGCCTTTCGTAAGGTTACTTTCCGCTTCAATTGCACCAAAACATGTCTTTGCTGATGCGGTTAAAAAAGGTGGAACTTATTTTGACTCATTTTTATCAACGACTACAAAACCTAAAGATTTTGTAGTTTCCGGCGCTTTCAAACTAAAAGAATACATTCCAGCACAACGAGTAGTTTTTGAACGTAATCCGAATTATTACGAGATAAACACAAAAAATCAAAAACTTCCGTATTTGGACAAACTTGTTTATTTGATAGTCGGAGATTTAAACAATGAAGTTTTGAAATTTGAAGCAAAAGAAATTGACGTAATCACTCTTCAAGGTTCAAAAGTCGCAAGATATAAAGCATTAGAACCTCATTCCGATTTTACATTGTACAATCTCGGACCAACAACAGGCACAATGTATCTTTCAATGAATTTGAACAACCGAAAAGGTGAAAATAAAAAATATTACGTAAATCCAATCAAACAAAAATGGTTTCAAGACTTGAACTTCAGAACCGCTGTTGATTATGCAATCGACCGCAAAAATATGGTATTTAATATTGCAAACGGTATTGGCGCACCATTATTTACTCCGGAAAGTCTAAATTCAATATTTCTGAATAAAAAATTAAAACCTTATAACAGAGATTTGAACAAAGCAAAAGCATATTTAAAAAAATCCGGATTTTATACGGATAAAAAAGGCGCTTTGTACGATAAAGACGGGCACCGTGTAGAATTCGACCTTTATACAAACGCCGGAAATACAGAACGTGAAGCAATCGGAGTAATGGTTAAACAGGATTTAGAGGATTTAGGGATGAAAGTTAATTTCAAACCTATCGAATTTAACTCTTTAGTCAACAAACTTGTCAGCACATTTGACTGGGATATGGTAATCATGGGACTTACAGGCTCACCATTAGAACCTAACGGCGGAAAAAATGTTTGGATGTCTGACGGTCGACTCCACATGTTCAATATGCGAACACCTAAAGAAGGTAAGGCAAAAATTTTACCTTGGGAAAAAGAACTTGATGAAATGTATATAAAAGGCGCGTTAGCAACAACTTTTTCAGAACGTAAAAAATATTACGACAGGTACCAAGAAATTGTTTACAAAGAAAAACCAATGATATACATTTATTCGCCAATAATCATCACGGCAATAAGAAACAAATTTAAAAACATCTATCCATCACCATTGAGCGGAGTTACATACAATATCGAAGAAATTTATATCGGGAAATAATTATGGAAACATTAAAATATATAATAAAACGCATACTTCAAACAATACCGTTACTGATAATTGTATCATTTATCAGTTTCTTCATAATAAGATTGTCACCGGTTGACCCACTTGCAGAATTAAAGCTAAACCCTTCAATCTCTCCTGAAACGGTGCAAAAAGAGCGTGTTCGTTTGGGATTAGATAAACCCGTAATTATTCAGTATGGCAAATGGGCAATTTCTTTTGTTAAAGGAGATTTAGGAGTAACGTCAAACGGAGAAAAAGTCAGCCAAAAATTAAAAGAACGAATTCCAAATACCTTGTTATTAACAAGTATAGTAATTTTATTAACTTGGCTTGTCGGAGTTCCGTTAGGAATTTTGGCGGCAGTAAATTGGAAAACGCCGTTTGACAGATTGCTGACGGTATTAACAAGTATAGGAATGGCAATTCCGTCGTTCTTTTTTGCGGTGTTATTGCTTATGTTTGCGGTAAAAACAGGTTTGTTTCCAATTGGTGGCTTAACCTCTCCAAATTTTGCAGATATGAATTTCTTTGGAAAATTTGCAGATATTTCATCTCATTTAATTTTGCCGGTACTGGTTTTGTTCACAATTTCATTGGCTGGTTTGCAACGTCAAATGAGAGCCAATATGCTTGATGTTTTGGATAGCGATTATGTAAAATTTGCAAGGGCTAAGGGATTGTCTGAGTTTACGGTTGTATATAAACATGCATTAAGGAATGCAATAAATCCAATGATAACCTTGTTAGGGTTTGAGTTTGCGGGACTTCTCAGCGGTGCAGCATTGACTGAATATGTATTTAATTACCCTGGACTTGGCACTTTGATATTGGAAGCCGTTATGAAATCAGACATAAACCTTGTAATGGCTTCACTTATGATGGGTGCAATTATGCTGATTGTGGGTAATTTGATTGCGGATATTCTGCTAATTATGACAGATCCGAGAATTAGGGTGAAATCATGATAAAAGAAGTTTTAAAACAATTATGGAAAGATAAATTTGCTCGATTGGCACTAATAGTTCTTTGTATCATATATGCAATGCTGTTTTTTGCAGATTTTATTGCTCCATATTCAAAAGATTTCTCGGATAGAACAATGGCTTACGTTCCGCCTTCTAAAGTTTTCACAATTGATGAGAACGGAAAACTATCAAAACCTTATACGTATAATTATATCCGTGAGTTTGATAACAATTCACTTGAAATAAAATATCGTTTAGACAGGAGCCAAAAACATTATATAAAATTCATTTCAAAGGGTGAACCTTATAAATTTTTAGGACTTATACCCGCTAAAATTCATTTATTCACTACTGATAATTCCGGTAGAATATATTTGCTAGGAACAGATATCAACGGACGAGATGTATTTTCAAGACTGCTATTTGGCGGTAGAATTTCAATGACAATCGGATTTTTGGCACTATTTGTATTGTTTCCTATCGGACTGCTTTATGGAGGAATTTCAGGATATTTCGGCGGAAAAGTAGATATGATAATGATGAGATTTGCAGAAGCAGTTATGTCAATTCCGAGTTTTTATTTGTTGATAATTTTAGCATCAATTTTACCATCAGGAATGACCAGTACTCAACGATTTATGCTAATTGTCGTAATATTAGCCTTGATTGGTTGGGCTGGATTTGCTCGTGTTGTTAGAGGAATGGTTTTATCTGTAAAAAATCAAGAATATGTTTTGGCGGCTCGTTCAATAGGGGCTTCAAACTTTAGAATTATTACCAAACACATCTTACCTCAGACAACAAGTTTTGTAATCGTTGCAATGACATTGTCCGTACCATCTTATATTCTGTCAGAATCTGGACTTAGTTTTTTAGGTTTAGGAATTCAACAGCCGGATGCAAGTTGGGGTAATATGTTGAAAGAAGCGCAAGAGTTTACTAATATAATATATCGACCTTGGTTGTTAACTCCGGGGATATTGATTTTTGTGTCAGTGTTGGCATTTAATCTTATCGGTGATACTATTAGGGATATACTCGATCCGCAAAGTAAAGTAAGATAGAGCAATTGAGAAATAAGAATAGTAAAATATAAGGAAAAGGAAATGGATTCAACTTTACAGCACTTAATAAATATTATAAATGTTGACTATATCATAAGGGTAACAATCGCCGTTGTATTTGGGTTTTGCATAGGCTTAGAAAGAGAATTAACCAATAAATACGCCGGTTTAAGAACACATATTTTAGTATGTTTGGGCGCTTGCGTTTTTACAATCCTATCTATATACGGATTTCCGACATTTGCCCCTGGGGATAACGTTGATTTAACTCAAGCAACAGGTATCCGTGACACATCTCGTGTTGCGGCACAAATCGTTACAGGTATCGGTTTTATCGGTGCAGGAACAGTGTTGAGAAACGGACCTATCGTTTTGGGACTTACGACAGCCGCAACTTTGTGGATTGCTGCAAGTATCGGTATGGCATGCGGCGCTGGCATGTTTGAAATCGCTTTTGCCGGAACACTACTTGCCATTATTACTCTTGTTATGATTAGAATTCTGGAGAAAAAATGTTTACCAAACAGTACAAAAAGAACTAAACGTGTAAAGATTTCCGTAGTTTGCGATAATGAACATATTGAAAAAATGCAAGATTTTATCATAGATAAATTCCAAGACATTTCAGGATTGACAAAAAAACAATACAATGCAGAAGGTAATACTTCAAAAATTTCTTGCATTGCTGAAGTCTTGAATAAAAAGTCAATCAAGGATTTATATAAAATTTTTGTAAATAAAGAAGGGGTAGAATCAGTTTCAGTACAAGAAACATTAGAGTGATAATAAACCTTAATAAATTCTTTACATACGGGTGTTTTTGGAGTAGTATTAAGCCAAAAGTTAAGGGAGAAGTATTTTGAAATATAATAGAATTTTATTAAAAATCAGTGGTGAAGCATTGTTAGGAAGCCAACAATTTGGCATAGACCAAGAACCGGTAAAAATGATTGCAAATGAAATAAAAAAAGTTACCGAACTTGGCGCTGAAGTTGCAGTTGTTGTTGGTGGCGGAAATATTTTCAGAGGAATGAAAAACAGTGCGAAATTAGGTATGGATCAAGCATCAGGTGATTATGTAGGAATGTTGGCGACTGTAATGAACGCAATTGCTGTTCAAAGTGCGCTAAATCAAATCGGTGTACCTTGCAGAGTTCAATCAGCAATCACTATGAATCAAATTGCTGAGCCATACATCAGACACAGAGCAATTAGACACCTAGAAAAAGGTCGTGTTGTTATATTTGCCGCAGGAACAGGAAATCCATTCTTTACAACTGATACAGCAGCTGCTTTGAGAGCTTCTGAAATTAACGCAGAAGCAATGTTAATGGCTAAAAATGGTGTTGATGGGGTTTACACTGATGACCCTGCAGTAAACAAAGATGCGAAAAAATTAGATAATATTACTTATGACGATATTATCAAAAACGGCTTGAAGGTTATGGACACTTCGGCATGCGCATTGTGCAAGCAAAATAAAATTCCTATTGTCGTTTTTGACTTCAAAAAAGAAGACGGCATAAAAGATATTCTTGAAGGAAAAGAAATCGGAACATATATAAGTTAATTACTATAAGAAAGAGGTAAAAAATGACAGAATCTTTAGAAGAATTATTTTTATTCGGCGAAGAAAAAATGGAAAAAGCCATTGCCCAACTTCAAAAAGAATTCGGAACAATCCGTTCAGGACGTGCTAATCCTGGAATTTTGGACAAAGTTATCGTTGAATACTACGGAGCACCTACTCCACTAAGACAAATGTCACAAGTTTCAGTACAAGACGGTACAACTCTTGTAATTACTCCTTACGATAAATCAATTATGAAAGAAATTGAAAAAGCAATTATCAAGGCTGAAATCGGTATCACTCCAAACAGTGACGGTATTTGTATCAGATTGACTTTCCCTCCGTTGACAGAAGACAGACGCCGTGAAATTTCTAAAGATGTTAAAAAATTGGGTGAAGATGCAAAAGTTGCTATTAGAAATATTCGTCGTGATATGACTGACAACTTGAAAAAACTTGAAAAAAGTGAAAACTTACCGGAAGATATGGTAAAAGATAATCAAGATAAAATCCAAAAATTGACAGATAAATACACTGCAAATATTGATTCTGCAGTAGCAGTAAAAGAAAAAGAGGTTATGACTGTATAATGAATATTAACTTGGGCTTGAATAAAAATGCAGTAAGAATGTTGACAGGGTTCATTATGGGAACTTTGGTTATGCTCTCCATTATTTATGGTGGTGTGGCGATACTTTTAATGCTGATTTTTATGATTGTAATGGGTTCTAAAGAATATGTAAAAATCCTTAATCATAAAGGTTTTTATCCAAGCCTAAAAGTTATATATTTTACGCAGGCAATACTTACAGCGGTTGTATTTTTCAAACGCTTTGATTTGGTTGCAATAACTTTGACAATTTGCGCAATGTGTTCATTTATGTGGGTACTATTCAAAGGTCGCCAACCTTATATCGCAAACGTTGCCACAACACTATTAGGCATGGTTTATTGCGGTTGGTTCCCTCTACATTTGATATTTTTGAGAGATTTGTCTTGCGCAAAATATGATTCAGGTTTAGGGTTTGTCGTTTTAATGTTTACGGCAATTCTGATGACTGATGTGGGTTGCTACTATGTCGGAAGTAAATTCGGAAAGCATAAATTGGCACCTGTAATCAGCCCGAATAAAACTATTGAGGGTTCAATCGGCGGAGCATTTTTCGCAGTTTTAGGTTCATTATTGATATGGGCATATATGGCATTTTTGTTAGGTATTGATATTCATTGGTACATTGCTGTTGCCGCAGGCGTAATTTCTACAATATTTGCTCAAATCGGTGATTTGTGTGAATCTTTAATCAAACGTGATGCCGGTGTTAAAGATTCAGGCACAAGCCTACCTGGGCATGGCGGATTTTTGGATAGAACAGACAGTTTCATATTCACAATTCCAATGATGTATTACTTCTGCAAATGTTTCGTATTCCATACAGAATGGATTGGCACTGTAGCTAATTTTATGAAAGGCTTGTTTTAATGGCTAAAACGGTTGCTGAAATTTTTGGAATAGAAACACTAACTCAAGAGAATTATAAGTACGCATTAACACATTCTTCATATACTAAAGAACAAAATCAACCACATACAATGTGTTATGAAAGACTTGAGTTTTTGGGTGATGCAGTTTTGAAACTGACAATTTCAGACGTTTTATTCAAATCCCACCCAGAAGCAACAGAAGGTGAGTTGTCAAAAATCCGAAGTATAATTGTTTCTGACAACACGTTAGCACAAATTGCAAAAGCAAACGGGCTACAAAAATTGATAATTTTGGCAAAGCACGAAGAAAAACAAGGTTGCAGAAATCTTAATTCCATTTGTGCGTGTGCATTTGAGGCTATTTTAGGTGCTTATTATTTAGATGGAAAGTATAACGAACTTGAAGAATATATTCGCCAAACTTTTATACCATATATAAAAGATGTGGAAGAAAATTTTGCAAATTACAATGCGAAAGCAATTTTACAAGAGTATACCCAAAACCTTGATAAAACGACACCTAAATACGTCGTATTATCAGAATCAGGACCGGAACACAGAAAGATTTTTGAAGTTCAAGTTAGTTATAATGACGAAGTTTTGGCTATAGAAAAAGGCTTTAGTAAAAAAGAAGCAGAGCAAAAATGTGCGTATTCTGCATGTGAAAAATTAGGAATTGTTTAGTTATGAGTAAAATTATTGTTTCACCGTCAATTTTGTCGGCTGATTTTGCAAATTTAGAAAGAAATATCAAAAAAGTTGAAGATTGCGGTGCAGATTGGATTCACGTAGATGTTATGGACGGACATTTTGTACCAAATATTACTATCGGAATTCCTGTAGTCAAGGCGCTAAAACCTGTCACAAAGTTACCGCTAGACGTTCATTTGATGATAGAAAATCCTGAAAAATATGTTGAACAGTTTGCAAAAGCGGGCGCAGACATTTTGACATTTCACTATGAAGCGGTCAAACAAGACAATATAATTCCATTGATAAATAAAATCAAATCTCTTGGAGTGAAAGTTGGAATTTCAATAAAACCCAAAACAGAACCACGAGTTTTAGATAAGATTTTACCGTTAGTAGATTTAGTATTGGTAATGACTGTTGAACCTGGATTTGGCGGGCAAAAATTTATGTCTGACTGCGCTGACAAAATCGAATATATAAAAAAATCCACAAAAAATGATTTAATCATACAGGTTGACGGCGGAATAAACGCACAAACCGGCAAAATCTGCACTCAAAAAGGTGCGACTTCACTTGTTGCAGGAAGTTACATTTATGGCGCAGATGATATAAAATCGGCTATAGACTCTTTGAAAAACTAAGCATTAACTTCGACTTCACCTCGGCGAAGCTTGCGTTTTAATAGTTCATCAAGATTACCGCTTGCGATTTTTTCTTCTTTTTTCTCAACATCTGTTTTCTTATCATCAGACATATTTTCGTTGTCTTTTTCTTTTTGAGCAAGTTCTTTTTCTGCTTTTGTATCTTGAGTTTCGGTTGTTGCAGTTTTTTGAGCTTGAGTATCTGTAGTGTTTTGAGTGGTGGCAGTTTTTTCCTCTTTATTTTTGTTTTCTTTACCTTGCTCCTCTTTTGGTGTGACTTCGCTTGTGGAAACTCCCGTTTTTGCAGTGATTGTATTTTCGTCTTGATATACCGTTTGTAAATTTGATTGGTTGCTTTGTCCAACGTTGGTAGAAGTGTTTGAGACCGAACTTCCTGCATTAACTGCATTTTTACCTGCCGCTTCAATTTTTCTTCCTGAGCTATAGTATGCAATGAAACCCATTATTTTTCTTCCGATTTGTTGGGTTTCATCGCCGTATTGTTGAGCATCGGTGCCTAGAGGAATACCGGCATCAATTATCGGTTGAAATTCGCTAAGTTCGGTATCAAACCCAATAGCGGTGATTTGCCCTTCTTTGCCAAGTGCCTCAAGTTGTTTTTGTAGTTGTTGAATTTTTGATAATTTATTTGCACTATCTTTTTTGTTCTTTTGGGCTTCAATTTTAGATTTGATATTGTCTGCTTCGGCAAGTAAATTACTCATATAACTATCCAATGTCGCTATTGCATCGTTTGAGGTGTCGCCAAGTGCTGAAATTGTGGATTCGCCTTGTTTTGAACTGTCAGTTCTTTTGTTGCTTTCGTCCTTGAAAGCCTTTCCCATACCGAACAAACTTTTGCCTTCGTCTTCAAGTTTCTTTTTGAATTGTTCAGCGGTTAAAGGTTCATTTGGATTTTTTTCGTTGGTTTCCGTTGTGTCATTATCTTCGTTTTCGTCAGTTTGTTGGGTTTCGCCGTCTTTTGTTACATTGTCTGTGGTTTGGTCTTTGTCAGTTCTTTTAACCTCAGTACCTGTTTTGTCACCTTCGTTGTCTGTTTCTGTCGTTTTTTGAGAATTAACCTCTGTATCTTTTGGCGCAGATTCATCAACGATTTCTGTTTCATTTGCAGATGGTTGATTTTTCGCAAGTCCGTTTTTTGTTCTTGTTGCAGGTTTAGAAACCGCCATTTCATAAGTTGTTTCATCGGTATCATTTTTTTCTAAATCGACATGAAATGCTCTTGCCCACTGCAAATATTGGGACGGGATTTCCATTCCTTGAGCATCGTATTTTATAATATCTTTTGCCGTTAATTTTCGCCAATCAATTTGTTTTGGCGTTATCATGTTAATTCTTGCAACGTCCATAGTAAGTCCTTGTTTTTATATTGTCGGATTATTTTTAGAAAATCTTTAATAATATGTCGAAAAGTAAATTTCGCTTAATATAACTTAATAAAGTGCGTAAAATCAGAAAATATCGCTATAATAAAAGAAAGAGGATTATATTATGATGAACTACGAAGATTTGATGAAAAAGGCAAAAGAAGTTTCGGCTAATTCATATTCGCCATACTCAAAGTTTGCAGTTGGTGCGTGTGTTTTGATGGACAGTGGCAATGCTTATCAAGGCTGTAATTTTGAAAACTCAAGTTACGGAATGACAATTTGTGCTGAGCGTAACGCTATCGGTACTGCAATTGCCAACGGTGAAAGAAAGATTAAAGCGATTGCAATTTATTCACCAAACCAAGATGACTGTATGCCTTGCGGTGCTTGCAGACAGGTTATTCACGAATTTTGCGACAATGATGCTGATGTTGATATAATTTTAGAGGTTGAAGGCGCCTTAAAAATCTACACATTGGCTCAATTGTTACCGTCGAGTTTTTCATTGTAATGTACATTTTTGAATTGATTGCAAATGCGTTCAAATCTAAAAAGTACCGCAGGTTTGAATATTCTGACGAGCAAAATGAAACCAAATATATTACTGATGAAACTGAAAATTGTGAACACGTATTTTTGCCGATAGATAGCACAAATACAATGTTTGCGTGCAAATATTGTGGCTATATGGTTTCCAAAGATAAATTAAAAGATAGGAACATTTTCAGAAATTAACCTAAGTTATTTCCATTTGGCGGATTATTTTGACTTGTATTTTAACTAAACTTCTTTTGTTATAAAGGAGGTTTTATGGTCAAAAATTTAGGCGAAGTAATCAATAATATAATGGAAGAAAATGCAACTAATCGAGTTTTGATATTAACAGAGCGTTTGCATATCTTGGGAACTATTCACGATTATCACGACAAATGCGAAGAATGTCACAACTGTCTGATTTCGCTAAAAAATGTAAAAATCGCAAGGATTGAAGATTTGTGCCACTGCGGAATTGATGATTGTGAGTGTAATTTGGAGTCGTTTGTTGAGTATAAATGGTTTAATATTTGTACAAGTTCGATAGTCGGATTTAGTATTTTAGGTAAAAATAATTAATTTAAAAAAGAGGAAAGCATAACGCTTTCCTCTTTTAGGTTATCTTTCAAAATCTTACACTTTTCTCTTACGAGCAGCTTCAGATTTGTGTTTTCTTTTAACGCTTGGCTTTTCATATCTTTCACGTTTTTTAACTTCAGAAAGAATATTTGCTTTTTGAACTTTCTTTTTGAAACGTCTTAAAGCGCTTTCAATGCTTTCGTTTTCGCCAACTTTAACTTCTGCCATTTATATTTTCACCACCTTTATAGCTTAATTGTATGTGACTATTATAGTATAAAACCCGAAAATGAGCAACTTTTGCGTTTTTTGTGAAGTTTTGTAACGAGAATAGGTTGGTTTGTAAGTACTTATTTTTTTACGAAATCAGGAGAATACTAATTAAACCGAAAGTTTTGCTTCTACAATTTGTCTGAATTTTTCCAAATCTTCCTTCGTATCAATTCCCACAGGTACAAAGTCAACAACAGAAGTCTTAATTCTCATTCCGTTTTCAAGAGCTCTTAATTGTTCCAAACTTTCTGTTTTTTCAAGCGGAGTTTGAGTAAGTGAAGTCATTGTTTCCAATGCTTTTCTCTTATATCCGTAAATACCCAAATGTCCGTAAAAATTGCCGTTTATAGGATTTCTTTCAAACGGAATTTTTGAGCGTGAAAAATACAAGGCAAAGTTATTTTTATCTATAACACATTTTACCAAATTCGGATTATTTATTTCCTCTTCATCGGTCAAAACTCTGATTAATGTTGATATATCTGCATTTTCATCTTCTTTAACATTTCTGATAACTGCATCAATGCTTTCTGGTTTGATTAGCGGTTCATCGCCTTGTAAATTGCAAATAAAACCGATTTCAGGGTGACGGGAAACTACTTCCATAATTCTGTCAGAACCGCATTTGTGGTTTGTTGAGGTCATTTCGACTTCCCCGCCAAAACTTTTAACCTCGTTAAAAATTCGCTCATCGTCTGTTGCTACAATAATCATATCTGCAAGTTTTGCCTGTTGAGCCTTTTCATAAACCCATTGAATAACAGATTTTCCCATTACTTTAAGTAAAGGTTTGCCCTCTAATCTTGATGAGCCGTATCTTGCAGGTATTATTATTGCTGTTTTTGACATTATTTTCTCCTCAATAATTTTATTTAATCAATTCTTTTTACAACAAAAGACGTCCATTGGTCTTGCTTGATTTCTTCTACTATTTCAAGGTTTTCTCTTTCGATAGCGTCAAGTACCATTTGTTTCTTTTCGTCCAAAATCCCACTAAGCGACATTATAGCACCGATTTTCATTATGTTTTTCAAATCGTTCATAATTTCAGCCAGTACAAAATGCAAAATATTTGCACAAACGAAATCAAATTGCTCATGAACCTTGTCTGCGGTATTCAGTTCAAAATAACAGTCAAAGTCATCGGTAAGTTTTTCACCCCACCCCGAAATCAAAGATTTCGACCCTCCCTCAAGGGGCGGGTTTTGTCCATTTGTAATTTTATCCATTGAAATATTATCTAATTTTGCACTATCTGTATAAATTAGTTTTTCTTCATCTGAAATATCAAAGTGGGTATTTTTTTCACACTTTATCGGAGATGTTGCATTTATACCCTCCCCTTGAGGGAGGGTGAAAATCTGCGATTTTCGGGTGGGGTCATTTACAATATTACGAATATAATTAACCACACCTTCAATATTATTATAAACTTCGTTATTCCAAATTCTAATTACTGTAAAACCTTGCTGCATAAGATATTCATCTCTGATTTTATCTTGTGATAATGCTTTAGGTTCATTATGTTGCCCACCATCAAGTTCTATTATTATTTTTGCAGAAGGGGAAGCAAAGTCAACAATGTAATCACCAATAGGCTGTTGACGTCTGAATTTTACCCCTTCGAGTTTGCTATTCTGTAAATAACTCCATAAAATCTTTTCAGGTGTTGTTGCATTGTTTCTTAAATTTTTTGCAAGTTGTATATTATTTGAGTTATATTTATGAAAAGCTTCTTTTGTGGTGTTTTTATCCGACATCTTCAACACTTCTGCGACTTTTAGACCATTTTTGCGTGCGTTTTCTTTCGCAACATCAATCACAGTTTCGTCATTATCACAACCATAAACAAACGAAGCACCTAATTTTTTTGCTAAAATAGACAAAATTCCTGACCCCATTCCGATATCCGCAACTTTATCACCAGACTTCATGTATTTTTCAAGGGCTTTCATACAAAGTTGTGTTGTTTGGTGTGTGCCGGTTCCAAATGCGCACCCAGGTTCAAGTTTTATAATAACTTCGCCGTCTTTTGGTGTATAGTCTATCCAATCAGGAACGACTGCAATTTTATCGGTAACGTGCGTTACGTCCCAGCTTTCTTTCCAT
This sequence comes from uncultured Candidatus Melainabacteria bacterium, assembly GCA_934692625.1. Classification (GTDB taxonomy): domain Bacteria; phylum Cyanobacteriota; class Vampirovibrionia; order Gastranaerophilales; family Gastranaerophilaceae; genus Zag111. The sequence continues at coordinate 27,870 of CAKUUC010000007.1, read as the reverse complement.
TTTTTTGACCAATCTTCGTTTTCTTTTTCTTCAAGAGTAAACTCCCAAGAGCCTAATTCTTCTTCGGTTAATCCTCTTGATAAAAATTCTTCCCTTGTTAAGTCCAAAACATTTTCAATATCGTAGCGTAAATCCTCAATATCCTCGTAATCATTTCGCAAAAATACTCGCAAAGTACCCTCGGTAGTTGATACCATTTCCAAGTCTTTATAGGTTTCTTCCGCCAAAACGATACCTTCACAATCAAAGTTGTCAAAAAATATCTCAGATAACAAATCTTCCATATCAGGATTGATTTGTAATCTTAGTTCATAATATTTATTTTCCATTGCTTAATTCCTGAAATCTTTCAAAATAGAAAACTATTCTAAGTATGCACCCATTTTTCTGAATTTGTCGTATCTTTGATTACGCAAATCTTCTCGTGACATGCCAGCCAATTCGCATAGTGCCTGCTTGATTGTGTCTTTCAATTCAGAAGCCATTTCATCATAATTTGTGTGAGCGCCACGCACTGGTTCTTTAATTGCTCCATCTATAATTCCGAATTTTAACAAGTGTGGAGCCGTAATTTTTAATGCTGTAGCCGCTTCCAAATTTTTAGAAGCATCACGCCATAAAATTGAAGCGCAGCCTTCAGGCGAAATTACAGTATAATAAGCATGTTCCATCATGTAAACTCTGTTTGCAACGGCAAGTCCTAATGCACCACCCGAACAGCCTTCACCAGATATAACAGCAATTACAGGAACACCCAATTTTTGCATTTCTTTTAAGTTTGTTGCAATTGCAGCACCTTGAGCATGTTCTTCAGCACTAATTCCTGGATAAGCCCCCGGAGTATCAATAATTGTAACAACCGGAATGTTGAATTTGTCAGCGTGTCTGAACAGTCTTAACGCTTTTCTATAGCCTTCTGGTTGTGGCATACCGAAATTGTATTCCAAATTTTCTTTTGTGGATTTACCTTTCATTGTACCGATTATCATTACCGGTTTACCATCAATTTTTGCTAAACCACCTACAATCGCTCTGTCATCTGTTCCGACTCTATCCCCGTGAAGTTCAACAAAATCTGTACAAATTCTGCTTACATAATCCATAAAATTAGGTCTTTCAGGATGACGTGCAATTTGCATTTTTTGCGTCGGATTTAAATTTGAAAACAATTCTTTTTTAAAATCTTCCGCTTCTTGTTCTAATACTTCAATATCTTTATTTACGTCCATGCCGGATTCCTGACTCATTTTTTTTAATTCCTCAATCTTTTCCTGAATTTCCAATATAGGTTTTTCAAAATCTAAAACAGTAGTCATAATTACTCCTTATTCGTGCATAGCCAAGATGTTGGATAATGTGCTTCTTAACTCTTTACGAGGAGAAACTATATCAACTTGTCCATACTTCATTAAATATTCCGCAGTTTGGAAATCTGACGGAAGTTTTTGTCTGATTGTTTGTTCAATAACTCTGCGACCTGCAAACCCAACACGAGCACCTTGCTCTGCAATAATAATATCGCCAAGAGTACCGAAACTTGCTGTTACACCACCAAAAGTAGGGTCTGTTATAAGGTTGATATATAACAATCCTGCTTCGTCAAGTCTTGCACAAGCACAAGATGTTTTTGCCATTTGCATCAAACTCAACGCACTTTCTTGCATTCTTGCACCACCGGATGATGAAACCACCAAAACCGGCAATCTCAATTCAATAGCTTTTTCGATTATACGTGTAACTTTTTCTCCAACTACACTACCCATTGAACCGCCCATAAAATCAAAGTCCATAACCGCTGTAGCAATTCTGTGACCTTCAATTTCTCCAATACCGGTAATAACGGCATCGTTCAAGTTTGTTTTCTTTTGCGCTGCTTCAATTCTGTTTTTGTAAGATTCGGTATCTACAAACTCCAACGGGTCTGTTGGTCTGATTTCCGTATATAATTCTTCAAAAGAACCTTCATCAAACAATTGTTTAATACGAGTTCTTGCATTTATTCTAAAATGGTAGTCACAAACCGGACAAACCATTGAATTATCTTCTATATCTTTTTTCAAAAGTTGAGCATCACAGTGAACGCATTTTGTCCATAAATCGGGGTTTGCCTCAATTTCGACACGAGCTTCAAGTGCTCTTCTTTGAATTTGTGCCTCTTTACGCTTTTCAAACCAATCTTGAACTGTCATATAATTATCCTTTTATATATCCCTACTTACTCAAATTACAAGAAAATATTTCATTCCAATATGAATATTATACACGAAAAAAATGTGATATGCAAAAACTTCATAAAAATAAAACAGAACTTAATATAAAGTTTAATAATTTTTATCATTATTTATCGAAGTATCTCTATAATGTTTTCTTATTTGTTCCGTTAATTCGCCCGATATTTTGATATTTTGGAGTGCCATGTGATATTTTCGTAAATTTGCAATACTTTCAGATTCTTCAAGTAAATTTCGTTCAGGTTTTCCGCTAGTAACTTCATCTTTTACTTTTTCGAATTCTGTTTTTGCACTTTTGTTAATAATTTTTGCAACGACTTCATCTAAATCATTTCCACCTACACCGTATTTTGCTGCAATTTCAGGAACAGTCTTGCCTTGTGGGAAAGTATAAAGCCAATTAACAGACAATCTGTCGCCTTCTCCGACATGCATAATTCCTTTTTGGTGCGGAGTGTACATAATATCATGTTTGAATGGACTATGACCTAAGCCCACTGCATGACCGATTTCATGCAAAATTGTATGATAAACTTCCGATTCGTCCATATAATCAGCATGCACAAGTCCGTCTGTTAAGCCTATCGAAACGTTTGCACTATAAAGCCTGTTTGCTTTGTCATAATGGAAATAACAGTATCCGAGCGCCTGACGTTCAACTCTTTTCCACTCAATATCGACATTTGAACTGTTTAAATTATCAACAATAAGAAAAGAAACTTTACCATTTGAAACTTTGTGCCATTCATCTAAAGCTTTCTTTACCAACCCCCTGTATTTCAAGTCCTGACCTTGCTTTGAGTAGAATTTCATCGGAGCAATATAAACCTTCAACGGCATAAATGTCCAACGGATTAATCTTCCATTTTTTACAGATTCTTGTAAATATGTTTTCTTCTCCATATTTTTATTGTATAATAAACTGTACTATAAGAAAAGTAAGTTAGATTAGAGTAAATAAACACAGACTAAGGAGAAAAAATTATGGGTATGAATTTAATGAACATCATGAAAACTGTTCAAAAAGCACAAAGCAAAGCAGTTGAAGTTCAAAAAGAACTAGAAGATTTGGAAATTACAGGTGTTGCCGGTAATGGTTCAATTAAAGTAGTTTGCAACGGTCAAGGTAAATTCAAGTCAATCAAAATTGCACCTGAAGCAATTAATCCTGAAAATCCATCTTCAGTTGATTCTGATTCAATTGAAATGTTAGAAGACTTAATCACAACCGCTATGAAACAAGCTAACGACCAATCTTCTAAAATCATGTCTGACAAAATGAAGAAAATCACAGGCGGAATCAGTATTCCAGGGTTGAATTTCTAATGATTTATCCAAAATCCATAGCGGCACTTATCGAACAATTTCAAAAATTTCCTTCGGTAGGTCCAAAATCAGCACAAAGAATGGCATTTCATCTATTGAGAATGTCAGAAGCTGATGTGGAAAATTTTGCAAAAGCAGTGATTGAAGCAAAGAAAAATACGCATACTTGCGAAGTTTGCTTCAATCTTTCTGCGCAAAGTCCATGTGAAATTTGTTCATCGACTTCCAGAGATAGGTCTGTAATTTGTGTTGTTTCAGAAACTAAAGACCTCATTGCAATTGAAAAAACTAACGAATATAAAGGTCTTTACCATGTTTTGCAAGGTTTAATTTCCCCAATGGACGGAATTGGTGCAGATGATATTCGAATAAAAGAATTATTAAACAGATTGACAAGTGATGAAGTTAAAGAAGTTATTTTGGCATTAAGCCCATCTGTAGAAGGCGAAGCTACAAGCCTTTATCTCACAAAATTGATAAAACCTTTTGGCATCAAAGTTTCAAGGATTGCCTTCGGGCTCCCTGTCGGCGCTGATCTAGAATACGCTGACGAAATTACTATTGCCAAAGCTATTGAAGGCAGACATGAAATTTAATTTTTTGTAAAAAAAACCTGATTTCTAAAGAAATCAGGGAAAAATTTGTAGGGGAAAAATTAAATTGGAGTTATTAAAAAAACTTATGCTATATGCAACAATTGCTTATTGTAACTTGCGATAAAACTCATTTGTTCCAATAATAAATCTGATCTGTCAACATAAGGTTGAGCAGGTGCAACTGCTGTTGTTACTTGGTTTTGATATATATCGTTTAACTTTTTATCAATCTTTTTTAAATTTTTAAGTGCCATAATTATCTCTCTCGTTTCTTATTTATCTCTTGTATATATATAAAGTATATACAACTTTAAGAATTTCAGATTTTGTTCTATTTGTTACAAAACTTAACAGTATAGTTAGAAAAAGATACAATAGCACACTAACAGGCACTTTTAGAACTTTATTTCTTAGAATACGGTGTCAAGTCGATATATATTAGAATATATAGTAGTCAATTTTGCAGGCGAAATGTTAAAATACATAGTTTATACTATATCCAATATTTAATTTTATTATAAAATAGTAGTATAATAGGAAATAAAAACGAGATATGTTAAATATGCAAGATAGAAATAATAAAAAGAGGGTGTCTTCGTATTCTAAAAAACGTAAATATTCTACAGGAAGTGCAGATAGTGCTTTTGAAGCATACCCTACTTATAGAAGAAAAAAACAAACGTCATTCCGCAAGGTTTTAACTTTGATGACTATTGTTTTCTTTATAACAGTGTTTGCAATTTTTCTTTTTGCAAGCAATAAAGATTTTTTAAATGATAAATTTGGCGAAAACTCTTTCTTATCAGGAATTTTGACAAAATTATCCAGAGGAAACAGTTCAAAAGAACCTGGATTTACTCTCCCATTTGGAATGAGAAGACAAAATATATTATTATTAGGGGTCGACTCAAACGGTGCTGATTCAGATTTATGGGTTGGAACTCGCACAGATACAATGATTTTGTTGAACATTGACCCTAGAACAAAAACAGTCAATGCGCTTACTATTCCTAGAGATAGTAAGGTTTATTTGCCAAAAGGTATGGGCATTCAAAAAATCAACGCAGCACATGCTATCGGTGGCGTTGAAATGACTAAAAAGACAATAGAAGATACACTTGGTGTTCACATTGACAGGTATATAATGTTCCATGATGATGCTGTTCGTGAAATCGTAAAAACCTTGGGCGGTGTTGATATATATGTAGAAAAAGACATGCACTACAATGACAATGCCGGACATTTACATATTAATCTATCAAAAGGCAAACACCACTTAACAGAAAAAGACGTCGTAGAATATTTAAGATTTAGACACGATGCACTCGGTGATATAGGTAGAACTCAACGTCAACAATGGTTCTTGAGAGGTTTGTTGGCAGATTTACAAAAGCCTGAAACTATTGCAAAAATTCCACAAATTATTTCTGTAGCTAACAAATATGTTAAAACTGATATGTCAGTTTATGAAATGTCACAATACGCAGCACTTGCAAAGGGTTTTGACAAAGACAATATCGAAAGCGCAATGCTTCCAGGGGCTCCTAATAAACATGGTTACACTAGTTATTGGATTCTTGACCCGAAAAAGACTCAAGAAGTTGTTGACAGATTAGTTTATCGCCAAATGGCAAATGAAAGAAAAGAAACATATACTGCAAGTATAATGAGTGCTCCTGGAAATACACAAGAAGCAAAAGCATTAAAAGAAGCTCTAGAAAACGCAGGAATTCAGGTAAAATGTTCTGGAACATTAAGAACTGCACATTCTCAGTTCATTGCTCATTCAAAATACGTAACAATTGACTACTATTCTGATTTAAAAAAAGAAGTTCCTGAAGTAAAATCAAGACAGTTTGTATATGACCCTGCAACTTATATGTGCGCAGACACTGATTTTACAATTGTTACAGGCGGAGATAATAATATTTAATCTGTATTAAGGAGATGTTTTAATGGTAATGAATGCAATAATAAACAGAAAAAGCGTTAGAAGATACACAGAACAAGCAATTCCGGATGAAATTTTAGCAAAAATTTTAGAAGCCGGCAGATTAGCGCCATCTTGGGTTAATGTTCAGCCTTGGAAGTTTATTGTTGTTACCAATCAAGAGGTTAAAGATATCTTATGCGAAGCTTCTGGTGGTCAAAAGCAAGTGAAAACCGCTCAAGCAGTAATTTGTTGTGTTGCAGATTTAGATGACTGGAGCCATACAAAATTTGGTAAAATTTTGGCAGAAAAAGGCATTGATGATGCAACAATTACCGCATATTTATCTTCCAAAACATTGAATCCTTCAAATTTAGGCGAATACGAAGTGTTGCTACGAAGTGTAGAACAAGTCACTTACGCAGTGGCATATATGACTCTTGAAGCGCAAGAACTTGGTATTGGCGCGTGTGTTGTTGGAGCATTTGCCAATGAACTAACTAAAAGCGATGAAATCTTAACTAAAAAAGTTAAAACTGCATTAGGTTTAAATGATAAGCAAATCTTAGTTGATATGATTACACTTGGCTATGAATTAAATCCTAAAGACACTAAAAAACTTAGAAAAGAAGCAAAAGACGTAATATTCTTTGAAAAAATCTAAGCTTTCCTCAAGGATTGTAAAAGCCTAAACAATATGTTATAATAATAAATAGAATTTAAATGAGGATACAACTATGATTTACATAAATGAAGGAGATTTTACAATTATGGCAATTTCTGTAATCTTGCTGGTATTAGCACTAGTTTTAGCTATTGCATTCTACGGAATGTATACAAACTTGATAAAAATGAAAAACAAAGTTAACGAGGCAATGAGCGGAATTGACGTTCAACTAAACAAAAGATACAGTCTAATTCCAAATATATTAACAATTGCAAACAAATTTATGGAACACGAAACTGAATTATTTGGACAAATTACAGCACTAAGAACACAAGCGGCAGGAATTCGTTCAACTCAAGATACAATTGCTAAAAAAATTGACTTAGATAATCAAATTGTGGCAAAAATGGGTCAATTTATGCTTAATGTTGAAAATTATCCACAATTAAAATCAGATCAAACAATGGCAAATGCTATGCAAACTTATAACGAAGTTGAAGAACATATTGCCGCTGCCAGAAGATTTTATAATAGTGCGGTTAATGAAATAAATAACTCAATCGAGATATTCCCAAGTTCACTTGTTGCCGGAATGCTCGGATTAAGCGTTTATCCGTTCTTTGAAGCTAGTGCCGAAGCAAAACAAGAGATAAATGCTTCTGATTACTTAAAATAATTTTTATCAACGGATAATCTTCGGGTTATCCGTTTTTAAGTGCTCGTAGCTCAGGAGAATAGAGCGTGAGTTTCCGAAGCTCAAGGTCGGGGGTTTGATTCCCCCCGAGCACGAATAATTCAGAAAAAGTGCTATTCTACTTTATAGCACTTTTTATATTTGTTTAAACTTTAAATTAAGCAACCGGAATAAATATTGCAGCAATGTTTGGCTTAATATTGTTTGTAATACCATCAGAAACGGCTCTGCCCGTACCTGTTGTAATTTCAGTGTGACCATAACGTTTGCTATATCCGGCTTGACCTTTTCCGTAAACAAAAATACAACCGGCAGGTAATTTTTTAGGATCGACACTGCCAACAGGGATTTCTTTAAAGTTTTTATTAGCTCTTAAAATGCTAATCATTTGGTAAGCATGACCTTTTACATAGCTTCCAAGACCAGCCGCAGCGATTGCATTTTTTACGTATTTAGCACAAAATCCGGTAAAACCTACGGCTCTTTGAACCGCTGTTTTGGCAAGTCTTAAACCTGAAGTTGCACAATATCCTAATCTTTCCCAAAATGAAAGATTTTGAGTTGAAGTATTAAGTGAGTTATTAAAAAATCCGATACTTCCAAATCTGTTTGCAGTCAAACTTCCAAATCTATAGTTTGATACAGAAGGTTTGAAAGTTGAGAAAAATTGATTTTGTTGTCTTATTCTACTTGCATAACTAGTCAACATATTACTAATATTTTGAAGAAAAATATTAGTAGATGCCAAAACTGGACTAACCATTGGCATTGGTGCAATAGCAGCCATAAATGGATTCATCATAGGAAATGGCATTACTGGAGTCGGACAACATACCGGCATACGAAATGATAAAGGCGCAATTGGAGCAGAAATAGGCATTCTGGCAATGATTGGTCTTGCAACCATTGGTCTAAAATAATTTGGTCTAATAACATGCGCAAACATTTCTTTATAATATCCCCTTAATCGTCCCTTAATTATATAAAGTATATAAACCTTAAATAATTGCTATTTAAAACAGGTATTATTAAGAAATATAAAGCACTAATTAAAAGTTTCTTCATCAATCATTAGAACAAGTTTTGGAATAGGGTCTGTTGAAAGTTCTTCAACAGTAGAACCTGCGCTTTCAAGATCGGCCTTCATTTGCTCGATGTTTTCAAGTCTTTTATTCACTTGTGCACGTTCAAGGTATAATCTATCCTTGAGCAAGAAAATCCTATCTTCATCGGCATTTACAATCAAAGTATCATAAATATCTAGCGCCTCTTCCAGCATTCCGATATTGTATAAAAATTGCGCCTTATCCCATAAAAACTGATCACGTTCATTTGAGTTTGTAGACTTGGTAATTTCGTTGTCAAAATCTTCCAAGGCTCCTGTGTAGTCCCCAATATAATATTTTACATAAATTTTATTATCAAAATTCATTATATTAAATTCATCAGCACTGAGTTTATATGCAGTATCGTAATCTGCAATCGCGCCTGAGTAATCACCTATTTTGAATTTTGAATAACCTCTTAGAGCATACCACTCTTGCGCTATAGGAAACACTTTTGCGCCCAATGTGGTTAATTTTATCGCTTCACTATAACGTTCATTTGTCACTAAATTCTGGGCTATTCCAAATGGGGAAATATAAATAAATGCAGAAGCAACAATAATAATTACTGTTAACGCCTTGATAAGTTCTATTTTAAATATTGAATAGTACTTATTATCAATTTCTTCAGAAATAGGAAACTTTACAATTTCATACTCGCCGTAGTGTTTTAGCAATCTTTTTTGAAAAATATACTTACATAATAATGTACTCAAATTACAAACAACCAAAAGCACAGAAAGCATCAACAAAGCATTGATAAACCACGTATTGTTCACAAACAGAGCGAAATGAGGAAATATTAACTCATATAGCGAAGCTATGAACAGTAAAAATATACAAATCGTAGAAATTCTTTTGTGAAATCTGATTTCTTTCCATACAGCAAGAATTTCTTCGGTCGTAAACAGTCTTGAAAAACTATACCCGACAGACGGATTATGAGTAGATTTAATAATAGTATGATTGTCTATATTTGTATAAAAATTCAATGGTGAATATTTATAAAGTAGATTAAATATATTTCTCTTTGACATGAATGTTTCCTTAGAAGTTATAATAGCATAAAATATAACAACTTTAGCAAGACAAAACTACAAAATTTATAAATTGTTATTATAGTTCAATTGTAGCCTTATAAAATTTTCGATTAAACTTAATACACTGTAACAATTACAACAGAGCGTGAATTTTATCGGTAATTTCTTCTTCTGAATAACCTTTATAATTTATTCTGGAAGATGTAATCGGTTGCTTGTAGTCATACTTATTGATAGAACGAGAATCTACAATCACTGATGGTGGCAATATTGACCACTTGTATAATGCGGTCGACATACGTCTGTAGAACTTATCCAGCCACTCTATTTTTTGTTCTTTTGAAACGTTATTTTTCTTTTCATACAAAAATTCAGAATTTAACATATCTTGATAATATTCTTTACGATTTTCAATTCGCCAAATTATTTCGTCCAAAAATTCATAAGGCATTAATGCATCTTCTGCAATCAACGGCTTACCTGTTTTAGGGTCAATAGCAAGTTCTGCCCCAGGTTTTTTCAAAATAACCGCCTCTGGTATAGCGTTTTTAACTTCTCGATTTGCATTCATCCAACGAGCCAAAGCAAACAATTTAGTTTTTGGAACATCTGCAATCGGAGCAAACCCACCTGACATATCACCATTTATTGTTGCGTACCCCATATAAAGTTCAGACTTGTCAGACGTTGCAATAGGCAAACATCTTCCAAATTCATTACTTATTCCCCATAAGAACATTGCCCTTGAACGCGCCTGAATATTATCCGGCGTGAAGGATTTTGTATATCTTCCGTCCCATTTTTGTTCAACTTGCTTAAACAATTCATTTAAACAAGAGGTTGCAGTTTCAACCATTGGTTTTATTGTTGCTTCAGTGAAGTTAATGCCAAGATTATTTGCAAGTTCTTCAGCATCTGATTTGCTTTCCTTACTAGTCAACTTTGATGGCATACTAATACCAAAAACATTTTCCCTACCGATTGCATCAGCAAGTAAAACAGCGCAAACTGTAGAATCAAGTCCACCGGACAAACCTAAAACTGCACGTTTAAAACCAGTTTTCGAAAAATAATCTCTAATTCCTTGAACAATGGTTTTATACGTTCTTTCCAAATCCGGCTCATACTCAAGAGTGTAAATTTTTTCTTCGGTTAAACTTCTTTCCAAACCTTTTGTCAACGGATAAATTTTTCCAAGACCTATTAACGGATTAACAATTAAAAATTGTTCTTGGAATGATTTTGCGCGCGCTAAAAGTCTGCCATCTTTGTCAAAAACTCTGCTAGAACCGTCAAATGAACTGTTGTCAATTGCACCAACTTGGTTTACATAAACCATTGGAGTTGAATATTCTTTAGCAATATAAGACAACATATTGTGTTTTAACTGTTCTTTTTTCGCTCTGGTCGGAGATGCGGAACAATTAACAAAAACATCAGGATTCTCTTGTGATAATTCTTCTATCGGATCCTTTGAATACATTGTGATTTCATTGAAAAATTCTTTGTTATTCCAACAGTCTTCACATATTGAAATTCCATATTTCACACCATTTATCAAAGTCGTCTTTGAACAATCTGTCACACTATCATCATCAAAATTTCCGAGAGTAATTTCAGGCTGAACACCAACAACCGGAGAGGGTTCAATATATCGGTAATCATTAAATTCCGAATAGGTCGGCAATAATGATTTTCTGATAATCCCCTGAATCTTACCACCACTTAATATTGCTACAGAATTATAATATTTTTTACCTGTCAAATGTTCAGGCTTTCTAGGTTCAACAAAACCAACCAAGGCAGTTGTTTTGGTCGTAATTTGGGCAATTTCTTTTAACCATTTTACATTTTCGGAAACAATAATCGGGTGACGGTCAATCGTATCCTCAATAGGATAGCCCATCAAAATAAGCTCAGGAAAAACAACCAAATCGAGCCCAATATTTTGTGCGTGGACAATATTTTCAACAACTTTTTTTGCATTGTATTCAATATCTCCAACAATAGGATTTATTTGTGCTAAACCTATCGAACCTTTTTTATATGGAACTAAAAGTTCTTTTAATTCATTTTCTATTGATAACTTTTCGTTTTTATCGTTGCAATTGTCATATTTTTCGGACAATTCGTAAATCTTATTTATATTTTCGCTATTCATTTTAAACCTCGTGATAATTATATATAAAATGAATAGATTTGTCTAATTGATTTTAATCTTACCAAGGATAGTCACCACTAAATTTCCAATTATTTTCTTGCAAAAGTTTTGTACAATATGCACAAATAGGACAACCTTTGTAGCACCCATATCTTCCACTTTTTAATCCGGCTTTAGTTAAATCCCAATTAAAAGTATATGGTTCGACATACTCATTCGCATTTTTTGTCTTATCGCTTGAACTTTTAATTTTTGCTAACTGAAAAGCAAATCTAAAATGTGGAAGATTTTGTTCTTTATCAACGTCATTTTTATTTATAAAATAAATAATATCCGCACCACCACCATCAATTCCAAAAGTCATCACTCCACCATCATATAAAGATGTACAAACTGTATAGTTATCCATGCAAGGATAAAATTCAACATATTTCAAATACGGATAAACAAATTGTTTCAAATACGCAAGATTATCATTATAAGAATAAAATTTGTACTGTATACTTTCAGTCGGAGCATTTCCATCCGCAATACTTAATTGTATTGCCTGATTTATTTTCGAATAAAAAGTTCTTACTTTAGTTAGCGTTCTTTGCTTTGCTATATTTGTCATCAACATTGGTAACGTCATCGCTGCAACAACACCAATAATCCCGAGAGTAATCAAAATTTCCGCTAAAGTAAAGCCCTTCCTTTTTATACTCATAAAAATTCCTTCCTTAATAATAAATTTTAAATATAGACTAAATATTCTATATTTAAGACTTATTAAAACTAAAAATCTCATATTTGTCAACTTTAACTCAAAAATCGTATAATTATCTCAAATATGAGGAAATAATGTCATCAAAGGAAGAAGTTAGAATTTTAATAATGCGAGAAGCGCTTACCGTACAAAAGCTTGCGGATTTATTAACTCAAAAGACCGGCAAAGTCTATACTCAACGGAGTTTGCAGAGTAAAATTTTTCTAAGTTCTTTGAATTATGACGAGGTCGAAACAATTGCAGATTTGCTCGGATACGAAATTAAAATCGAGAAAAAACGTACCAATTAATATTGTATTTTAATTGTTTAGTGTTAAAATACGAGTACACATAGCGGTATCGTCTAGTGGTTAGGACGAGAGATTCTCATTCTCTAAACAGGGGTTCAATTCCCCTTACCGCCGCCATTTTCAAACTTTTTCAAGTTTGTAAATATTTTTTTATTGGCGGTTGGGTAATTGAATCAATAAATTTTTTGTCGAAAAATTTATTGGGTTAGCATTCTGCATACTTATTCGTACGGCTCAAATTTCACATTTTCGCCTACGATAAGTTAAATTCCCCTTACCGCCGTTTTTTTATGTGATAGATTTTTGCTAGGGAATTGAACCCTAAAGGGTTCAACCTCTCAAAAAAATACTCAACGGTTCGTATTTTTTTTCGGCAGAGTCCTTACCGCCGCCATTTTCAAAAAAAATTCTGCATTCATAAAATATTATACAGTCGGCGGTCGAGCAATTGAAACAATAAATTTTGTTACATTTATTTATACAATAGGCAAAAATTATTTTCAGGAAACTTATTATAAGAAAATAACAAGGGGCCTTATGATTACACTAAATAATTCAAACAACAATATCGTATTCGGCGCACTTATCCCTAAAAAAGATTAAACCGGTCCAATATTAAAACTTACCCAAAAGGAACAAGCAAAAATTGATAAGCAAAACTTGCTGCCCAAAACGCAAAAAATTCACTCGACTTAGAAGGATAAAATGCAAATTCAACCAACTCAAAATCAATCATTTACCGCAAGAAACAGTGAAATTCGTTTCGCTGATAAAATCATGCGCAATATGATGAACAAATACCCCACAATATCAACCTCAAGAGCAGATTTTTACACAATTAGCAAGAAGAAACCACACGTTTTCAAACGTGCAATTTACTATTCTGATGGTGTAATTTCTTACTATAGAAGCCTAAGAACTGCACTATTACCTCGTTTTTTCCTTGACCAAGTAATAGAAGATACTGCAAATTCAAAAGTAGCAAACTGTGGAGAACTCGCATTGCTATCCAAAGCCGCATTTTTAGCGAACGGATTTAACAATGTTAAAATTGCATACTTACAAATAGTTGAAGATTTCGGTAAAATACTAGGAAAAACAACTAATGATATTGACCACTGTTTTTTATTGGTAAACAGAGGGAAAAATGCAAGATTAAATAACGTAAAATCAATAGACAAACACGCAATAATAGTTGACCCTTGGCTTGGTTTTGTGGATTATTTGCACGCCGGTTTAAGTAGATATGAAGGACTATTTATGAAAGGTCGCAAAAACGGACAATATAAAAAACAAAGGTTTATTTTAAAAGAACTGCAAATTCCTAAATCAAGCGCAGATAACTGCAAAAAATTCAAAATAAAACACCCAGAACTAATAGTAGCAAACAAGTTTTCGCAAGAAATTTAGTCTTTCGTATTTATAGGAGCAGAGCCTAAAACAACTTTAGCCGCATTTGTCAAAGGTTCAATAGTTCCATCATGGATTGCTACAGGGAAAATATCTCCCATATCTACAGAATTATTTCTGACAATACAATTACCAGCTTTTCTTGTAATTTTAGTATCAACATTACTACAAGACACCGTTTTATTAGGTGCAGAAGTTCCATTCACATCAATAAAGCCATAACAAATAGCAGGAAGCGCTATTAAATCAGAACCAGGCTCCAATGTACAATTGGAAATGCCTTTATCATAAGCAAATAAAGAGCCGTCAGCGAATAAAAATATATCTTTTTTTGCAGTAGAAATACCAAGTCCTGTTGGTGCATACTCACCTACCCCAGCCCTGGATGGAATAGTATCTGATGTATAAAACGTTGCACTGGTAATAGACCCGTTAATTATCGCACATAACGAAGAATGTGTTGTCGGCTTATCTGTCGAAGTGACGCAGCCTTGAGCAATATTGGCAAAATTTAAATCATAATGTGACTCAGACAATTTTACTGCCTGATTCAAATTTGAAAGAGTCTTTTTATACTGAGTTCTGAATTTTGACGTATTTATATGAACTATCAAAACCGGAAGTACTAATGCTGAAATTATACCAATTACGCCCAGTACGATAAGAATTTCAACCAAAGTAAAGCCACAATGATGCCTATTTTTAAATAATTTAAACTCCAAAACAATTCCTCGCTAAATATGATATCTTCATTATATACTATTTTACAATTGATTTCAAGGAATTTATCAAAAAGGACTACTTTGCTTAACAAAATAGTCCTTTTTATATTTTTATTTATTGCACTTAATTACATATCTTTAAGAAAAGATTCATAATTTCTAGCCAATAAATGAGTTTTAACCTGATTGATTAAATCAAGAGCAACACCAACCATAATGATAAGGGAAGTTGCACCAATACCTTGCAAGGTTTCGATGTGTGTTGCATAACTGGCAAATGAAGGAACCAAAGCAATTATACCTAAACCGATAGCACCAATAAAGGTCGTTTTAGATAAAATTTTATCCAAGGCTTCTGCAGTAGGTCTTCCAGGTTTTATACCAGGAATTGACGAACCATATTTTTTCAAATTGTCAGCAATATCTTTTGGCTGCATATTTGGCATAATTGATGCGTAGAAAAATGTCAACGCAATAATTAATGCTACATAAAGAAGGTAATACATAATTCCGTTCGGACTCATGTATTGAGTCAAAGTCATAATAAATGTTTTAACCGATTCTGACTTGAAGTTTGTTTGACCAACAATAGTCAAGATTGTTGACGGGAATAACAAAATTGCAATAGCAAAGATGATTGGCATAACCCCGCCCGGATTAAGTTTGAACGGAATAAATGAATTCATACCGCCATAAACCTTATTTCCGATTTGTCTTTTCGGATTAACGATTATAACTTTTCTTACCGCTTCTTGCATTATTACAATAAAAATCATTGCAATAAAGAATATAGCCAATAAAATCAACAGATTTAACTGCATACCCGCATTAGGTTCAACTAATTTCAATGTATTTTTAGCATACAACGGAATACCTGCCAAAATACCACAGAAGATAACCAAAGAACCGCCATTACCGATTCCTCGTTCTGTTATAAGTTCAGATATCCACATTACAAGGACAGCACCTGCAGTTAAAACACAAATCGAACTTGCATAAAATGCAACCGGATTTATTGTTGTAACGATTGCAGACGGTCTTGAATGCAAAAATAGCATAAAAATTACTGACTGGAATACAGCCAAAACAACCGTAAATATTCGGGTATATTGTGCTAACTTTCTTCTTCCTGCTTCGCCATCTTCTTTCTGCAATTTTTCCAATGACGGAATTACTACAGAAATCAATTGAACGATGATTGAAGAAGTGATGTAAGGTCCGATTCCCAATGCAACGATTGACACTTTACCTAACGCACCACCTGTAAATAAATCCAAAAAACCGATTAGGTTATTTTGTCCCATATTTACAATTGAGCTACTGTCAATACCATACAAAGGCAATTGAACCCCTAATCTCCAAACAGCAATCATAATGAATGTGAAAATAATTTTTTGCTTCAATCCTGAGGCATTCCACATTGACATTAAATCTTCTGGAGATGGTGCTTTTATTGCTTGTGCCATTATACTAACTCAACCTTTCCGCCGGCAGCTTCAATTTTTTCTTTTGCAGATGGTGTTACATAATTTGCTTTTACTGTAACAGCAGATTTGATTTCACCATTACCCAATACTCTTAAACCAACGCAAGTAGGGTGAATAGTCAAAACTTCTTTCAAAGCATCTAGAGATACTTCTTTAAGACCTAAATCATCCAATCTGCCAACGTTAATTTGAGCATAGTTAAGTTTTGAATATACTTGGAAGCCTTTCAATTTAGGCAATCTTCTGTAAGCTGGCATTTGACCACCTTCAAAACCTCTTTTGCTTGAGTTACCTGATCTTTGACCTTCTCCGTTATGACCACGGCAAGAAGTTTTACCATGTCCTGAAGAACGACCACGACCAACTCTTTTTGATTTAGAAGTAGAACCTTCAGCAGGTTTTAAATCTGATAATGTTATATTTGACATATTATTTTCCTCTTTCTTTGTATATTATAATATATTCGTCTTAGGGTATATTACCTATTTTACTATTTCTAACAAGTGAGAAACTTTGTTTACCATACCCATAATTGTTGCTGATTCATTGTGTTCAACAATTTGATCTTTTTTAGTAAGACCTAGCGCTCTAACAACTCTGCGTTGTTTTTCTGATGAGCCGATTAAACTTTTAACAAGCTTAATTTTTACTGTATTTGTTTTATCTGTCATAATTTAATTTCCTTTTTATAAATAATATTGATACCTAAATTAGTTTAAAAGTTCAGCCATTGTTAAGCCACGTTTCTTAGCAACATCGTTGAATGGAGTCAAAGATTTCAATGCTTCAATTGTTGCACTTGCAGCGTTCAATGGAGATTTTGAACCTAAAGACTTAGAAAGGATGTTTTCGATACCAGCAAGTTCTAATACTGAACGAACAGCACCACCTGCAATAATACCAGTACCTTCTGAAGCCGGTCTTAACATTACAGCACCTGCACCTGATTTTCCTGTGATTGGGTGAGGAATTGTAGTTTTGAAGATAGGAACTGTAATAACATTTTTTCTACCATCAGCAATTGCTTTTTGAATAGCAATAATAACTTCTGAAGCTTTTGCACAACCGATACCAACTTGACCTTTTTGGTTACCAACAATAACGATAGCACGGAAGCTTAATTTTTTACCACCTTTAACAACTTTAGTTACACGGCTGATTTGAACTACTCTTTCAGTCCATTCAGATTGAGGTTTTTCTTCAGTTGTTTCGATTTTTTGTTTTCTGCCACGGCCTCTTCTTCTTGAAGGTTTTTCTTCAGAAGCTGCTTCAACAGTTTCTTCAGCTTTAACTTCTTCTGTAGCTTCTACAGATTCAGTTACTTTTAATTCTTCATTGTTTTCCATTGATTTTTACCTTTCTTGTAAATATTTTACTAATTATATTTATTTGGGTACTTACGTTAAATACGCCAAAACAAAGCCTTTTAAAGCCTTTTGGAAATCGTATTTGAACTTTTACTTCTGACAAGAAAGATATTATACCAAACATCAAGCCACGTCAAGGTTTATGTAAAGTTTTCATAACGAAAATATTAAACGCAGAAAGAATAAAAGCGAGCCTTGAGGAAATTTCAACACTCGCATTTATCTCCAAATTTATAATTAAACTATCTGCTTACCAGTGCCAATTTTTTACCTTGTTCACAAACTTTTGTATTATAAGCACTTGCAACAAATTTAGCATTTGGTTTAAAGTTTGCAAAATTACCAGTAAATGAAGGGTCCTGTTTCTTACCCTTTTCAGGTTCGTGGTACAAAATCAACGCAGGAGTATCCAACATTATAGAAACATCTTTTCCATTAACATTACGTTTCAAGAAATAATTTCCGTTATGTTCTCTGACATAATATATGTCGTCAGGTTTTTCCGCGTTTACAAACTTTGTATCTTTTTTAATTCCGTTCACACCAATTGTTGAACTTATAGAGTTTAAACTGATAGAATTAACATACGCAGCATGCTCCATGCCTGTTTCATAAGGATATTTGTTATCCTTTGGAATACCTAACGGATTGAAAATAGAAATAGCCATGTGCCCGTCTGTACTTTGTCTTAAAATTGATGCAACCGGAATATCACTACCCTCTGTTTTGCTCAACGGCAAGGTAAAGACAGCCCCGTTATTCAACGCCTTACACTTAGGATTACGACGAATACCCATTATCCAATCAAGTTGAGCCTTGTTATCCGCTACAAACTTACGATATTTTGGATTATCTTCATCTATCCATTCATCGTGGACTTTTTGACGACCTTGTAAGTACATATTTTTTGTTTTTGTATCATAACCACTATTGGCAGTATCATCACCATCAAACAATGTCGGCATTCCAGGAAGAGCAACCAAATATTTCATCATTGCTTTTAGTTTTGACATTGCAGGTGTCATAATTTTTTCAAATGCACCATCTTCATAATCTTTATTCAATTCTTTCGGTAAGTTGAATCCGTATTTCGCTTTTGCTTGCTTAATTGTCATTGAAATCGCTACGTCAATCGGTTTAACTCCAAAAGCTTCAGGATTAAAACGAGAATTCATAAACTTACCATTAGCCAAATCTGAAATTGATTTACTTATTGCGATTAAGTTTCGAGTCTTGTCTTCTTCTGATATTTTGTTGAAATAACAATAATCATTCAACTTATCAATAAGAGCAGGTCTAATCGCTTCTGCCATAGCAATAGCTTTTGCTGAAACTCCGGAAAAGTCAAAATTATTAACTTCATACGGCTCGATATTATCCATATACTTATCGTTCAAAACTTTGTAAGCAGTTCTTCGGGCTTCAAAATTACCATCTGCATAAGTTAAATCATTATAGAACAATTTCATATCTAATGCTGCACAATGTAATGCTCTAGGCTTATCATGGTTTCCAATAAACGTATATGCAAATTTCATTGCATCTTGAGCACCCATTTTGATAAAGTTTTTATCCCCAGATATCATTTTGTCATAAATCATTTTACTTGCATAAGTAGTATCAGCATTCATATCACCATTTTCAAACTCATTAGAAAATGCTTTTTGAATACCACTAAAGAAATATGAATACTCTGCAATTGCAGACATGCCAGTTTCTCTCAAAAATTTTGGAATAATATCAGGTTTTCCTGGGAATCTTTTTGAGTAACCGCCCCAGCCTTTATCGTACAGATTTTCTTCATCTGTAACTTCTGCAACAGTGTAAACATTCGGGTTTTGCTTTTGGATTGCGGTTTGGAACTTCTTCCAAAAGTCTATTATATTTTCCCACATGGTGTCGAAACTTTCCATACCATTTCTTAGCGCTTCAACATCAGCAATATCTTTTGTCGCATCAATTCTCCAATCTAGTCCTGATTGAGTTTTATCAATGATTAAATCTGCAAGTTGGAAAGAACGTAAATTTGTTCCTTTCAAAGATTTTGAAATACTGTCAACAATAACGTCATCGGCTTTCGGTTTAATCTTTTTGATACCACTTTGAAGTTCACTCAAAACAACACGAGCCTCATCTTCCGGTGATGCAAATTTTGTAATACCAAACGATTGAAGATGAACATCATTCAATGCTTTGTAATCATAATTCAATTCGCCGTTTTTATCGTTCACTGTAACGTTAACTTTAGGCGCTAAGGCCTTTACTACAGCAAATTTTGTAATTTGAGGTAACAACAATGGCAAAACGTATTTACCATAATCTGTAACTTCTTCACCATCAAATAATTTTTGATTTTCCGGAAGTTGACTGTCTACTTTGTTCAAAATCTTTTCTGCATAACCTGACAAATCTTTAGCAAAGATTTCATCCATTTTTTTGTAAGTTTCTGCATATTCTTCAGGTAAATTTTTATCACCATTTTTATAAATTTCAAAACGAGGAACACCAACTTCTGATTTAACATTTGCTCTTTTTGAAATCAAAGGAGAGGCTAAAACAGCAGTAAGATTTTGTCCGAATTCAATAGAATCAAGCGGAGTATTCATAACACCTTCAAGAATTTCGTCTTTTTTATTCAAGTCAGACAATTCTCGTTTGTTGTTATACATATCATCTAATATATTTTCGACTTCTGCTTTAGATACTTCTGTTTTGACTTCTTTAGGGAAGACTTTGTTATTAGATAAATCCATAATCTTTTGATAAACAAGCGAAGGATTATTTTCATCAACATTTTTCAACTGTTGCGCAACGTATGTTCTCAAAATGTCGTCTGTTTTTTGAGTCCAGTATGCACCTGATTGAACCGTGTAATCCTGAACCTGATAATTTGCACGAACCATTTTTTCCATAATTTCTCTACGTTTGTTGAGAGGCAAATTTTTCAAGTCTTTTGCATCTGTATTGGAGAATACAAAATTCAATTTCGCAATATCTACGTTTGCATCCCAAGTTTCAAAACCGCTTTCAAATTTTCCATCAACATTGTAATATTCAGATTTTGAAAGTAATCTTGCAGCAAGTGGACTATCTAAACGAATTTCAGCATCAGGATTATCTGAATTGTAAGTAATGAGATTTTTTACGTTCTTATTATAGATTTCTGGTTTAATTTCGAAATAATAAGGGAATATAGAGTCGTTATGAGTGTGAATATCATAAACATTCGGAGTGCTTAAATTTGAATAAGATTTAATTAAGTGTGAAGTATCAGTTTTTTCAGCCTCAGTAACTAAACGATTGTCAAAGAACTGAATATACGTAGGCTTACTTTTGTCATAGTTAGAATTTGATGAAATTTTGATTTTTCCATTATCCTTTTGTGTGTAAGAATATGGAGAATTTACAATTTTGTGTGAAATAAATTCTTTATTTTTAGGAAATACACCTAATGACACAGGTCCGTTATTCAAACCTGATGCTCTAAACCAATAAAAATAAGGAGAATTTTCACCCCATTTCAACAAATCGCCAAAGTGAGTACCTTCTAACCCTTCATTTACAAACGCACCGTCTGATACCAAATTCAAACCATGTGCAAACATTTTTCGTTGCAAAGAAGCATAGTTATTGATGTTTCCAAATGATTTTGCCATCTGCATGCAGTTTTTGTTCCAGTAAGCATGCGCTGAAAAATCATCATCAGTAAATATCGGTAAAGAAATAATCCTAGAATATTTATCATATTCGCCATTTTCTACAGCATGCTCAAGCCCGGCAAGAGTTCCACCAAATTTGTTTGTTAAGGTTTTAATACCGTTTTCTCCTCTTTTTGCAAGCGCTTCATCTTTTACTATTAAGTTTTTATCATTGTAAACATATCCAACTTTTTGCGAATCTACAATGACAAGTTTCATTGAGCCACCTTTATTCATGCCGGATTTAGTAGAAGAAATAACATTATACAATGTGCCATTCTCGTTAATAGAATCACCACAATCAATTTTTACTTCTTCCCCTCGACCATCTTTTCTTTTTATTAAGAAATTATATGCAAAAGGCTGATCTTCTGAAAAACCGTAAGTTTTTTGCATATCTATAGATAAACCGTTTTGCGGGATAGCAATGCCGTCCCTACCATCATTTGAGTACGCTATTCCGTCAGTATAATAGTTGCCGTTATCATCGGCTCCAACTTTATAGACCTTCAAATAGCACTCTTGCTTTTCCGGATCATACGGATATGCAAATCTTAACTCTTTAAAACCTTCTGCCGATTTTGTCGGCTCTACCCCTTTAAAAGAAACAGTATTATTACGTTGTGGACTGTTCTTTTTTAAATCAAAACTTACTTTCACACGATACTCCTTAACGATAATTATAACAAGTCTAAAGAATATTTTTTGTTACCTAGTCGAATATTATTAAGAAAATTTTACAATAAATTTTCTATTATTAGTATTCTCAGATTGTCTTGAGTATAATTGAAACGTTATAATATACATTTATTAGTATAAGGAGAAAATAATGCTAATGACAGAAATGAAATGTGACATAAAAGACATTAACCTTGCAGAACAAGGAAAAAAACAAATAGATTGGGCATTTAAAGACATGCCGGTACTAAAAACAATTCGTGAAAGATTTATAAAAGAACAACCTTTCAAAGGGTTAAATTTGTCAGCATGCGTTCACGTAACAAAAGAAACCGCTGCACTTTGTACTGTAATGCAAGCAGGTGGAGCAGATTCATTGCTCGTAGCATCAAATCCTTTGTCGACTCAAGACGATGTTGCTGCAGCATTAGTAAAATACTATAACATGCCTGTTTTCGCAGTTTCAGGTGAAACTGTTGAACAATACAAATCTCACATCAATGAAGCACTTAACCATAATCCGGATATCATCATTGATGACGGTTGCGACATGGTTTCAATGATTCACGAAAAAAGACCTGACTTGATTTCTAAAGTTATCGGATCTACAGAAGAAACAACAACCGGTATCATCAGACTTCAAGCAATGGAAAAACAAGGTACATTAGGGTTTCCGGCTGTCGGAGTTAATACAAGTTTAACAAAACACTTATATGACAACAGATACGGTACAGGTCAAAGTTCTTTTGACGGGGTTTTACGTGCTGCAAACATTCTTATCGCAGGTAAAACA
The DNA here is from genome assembly GCA_934692625.1 of uncultured Candidatus Melainabacteria bacterium. GTDB lineage: Bacteria > Cyanobacteriota > Vampirovibrionia > Gastranaerophilales > Gastranaerophilaceae > Zag111. The sequence continues at coordinate 4,908 of CAKUUC010000007.1, read as the reverse complement.
GTTGTTGTATCAGGTTATGGCTGGTGCGGAAAAGGTGTTGCACTAAGAGCAAAAGCGTTGGGTGCAAATGTTATCGTATGTGAAGTTGACCCATTAAAAGCACTTGAAGCTGCAATGGAAGGTTATAGAGTAATGCCGATTGCAAAAGCAGCACTTGAAGGCGATATTTTCTTAACCGTAACCGGTGACAAACACGTAATTGACGTTCAACACCTTTTGACAATGAAAGACGGAGCCTTTGTTGGTAATGTTGGACATTTCGACTGGGAAGTTAACGTAGGCGACTTGAAAAAACACGTTAAAGAAATCAAACAAATTCGTCCGGCTCTTGAAGAATACGTTCTTGATAATGGAAAATCAATTTATGTAATCGCAGAAGGTCGTTTGGTTAACTTAGTAGCAGCAGAAGGACACCCAGCAAGCGTAATGGATATGAGTTTTGCAAACCAAGCACTTGGTATTGAATTCCTTGTTAAAAATAAAGGAAAATTGGAAAACAAACTTTACACCCTTCCTTATGAAGTTGATGTTAAAATTGCTGAATTGAAACTTAAATCAATGGGAATTGAAATTGATACATTAACTCCGGAACAAGAAGAATATCTAAACAGTTGGAAAATCGACTAATTATTGAATATGAAATACAAAAAAGAGCAGGTTCACCAAAACTTGCTCTTTTTTATTATATGATTTTCCCTAAATTTAATTTTGATTTTCTTGTTTTTTGTTGTGTAAAATTGAAGAAATTAACGCTGCAACAATAAAGAATAAACCGATTAAACCAGTCACAACTTCCGGAACTTCTTTTACCGTTGAAACTAACATTATCACAGATAAGGCACCAATTGCCCAATGAGCACCTTGTTCTAAATATATAAACTGAGCAAGAGTTTTCTTTTCAACAAGCAAAATTGTTAAAGACCTTACAAACATTGCACCAATAGCCAACCCGATTGTAATAATTAAAACATCATTACTCAATGCAAAAGCACCCAAAACTCCATCTAATGAGAAAGAAGCATCAATAAGTTCCAAATACATAAAACTAATTAAACCGGCACATTTAACACCTTCTACTCCACATTTTGCATTACGCATTTCTTCGTGTTTTTCCAAGAAATGAGCAACTCCATCTATCGCTAAAAACGTAATTATTCCGGCAAGCCCTGAAATCAAAACTGAGAGCTTTTGTTCAACCGGAATTACAGATTGCAAACCAATCAATGTTAATAATGAAATAATAATTTCAATCCCACTTATATGGTCAAGATGAGACAACGGCTTTTCAATAGGTACAAGCCAGTGAACATCTTTTTCATGATTAAAGAAATAATTAAGAAAAAGCATAATTAAAAACATACCGCCGAAAGTCACGATTGGCGCGTGAGTTGCGTGCAGATAGGCTGCATACTTGTTCGCATCAGTTAGTGCAATGTGCGTAACCGTCAACATATCCAAATGTGAAAATATTGAAACGACAAGCACTGGGAATAAGAAACGCATACCAAAAACTGCAATTAAAATACCCCAAGTTAAAAATCTATGACGCCAAACATGCGACATTTTTTCCAACTTCATAGCGTTTACAACAGCGTTGTCAAAAGACAAACTTGTTTCAAGAACTGCTAAAACTAATACGATAAAAATTGAGGCTAAACCGGCACCTTGATGCACATGTTCCCCCCACAAATACGCTCCAATAACACCTAAAACGGTAATTATATAAGAGCCGGAAAAATATTCCCACATAATAAAATTCTCCTTCCTATTTTAATTATTAGAGAAATTTTATAATATAGAGGAATGTTTTCATACATACAGATAAACGAAATTGAGCAAAACTATTTTAAATGTTTTAATGCTTTTGATTCAACATCAATATGTAATTTATTTTTAATATCTTTTTTAACAACCTCATACGAATGTTTAAAATTATCCAAGAAATCGGTTTTATCACCGTCATTTTGCCCCATAGCATACGAAAATAAATTTGCATAAACTTCTGTTCTTGCAGATTCTGCCAAATCAACAACTTCTGGCGTTATTTTTTTAGAAAAATCAACACCGTCAGTATAGTATTCAATGTTACAGGCTAGATGAGAAGAGTTTTCATTTTTAAGTCTTGCTATATGTTCAAAATCTTTCAAAATTGCTTCTTGAAATTTTGGTTTATCACTCATAGCAGAATTCCAAAAATATTCTACTCTGGCATCTTTATCTTTAGGCAAGACTTCTAAATCATAAGCCGACATATTAGGATTTTTTTCTTTTTGAGCAATAATAGAATCCCATTTTTTAGCAAACGGTGCATTATGGTCATGACCAAAGAATTGATCAAATTGATGCCCAACCTCATGCATTAAAGACTGTCGCATAGACGGAAGAGCCGTGTATTCTCCTGTTACACTAGCATATAACGCTTTATCAGATGCACCATGAGCACCTTCTTGAATTACAATTCGTTTCTTTAAATTTTTATCAGAGTAAAAACTACACCCTTTATCTAACTCGACATCACCTTCAGACTTCAAAAACTTACGGAAGGAATTACCATCGTCTAAATCTTCATAAGATTTTGTAATATCAATTTCTAAATTATTAAGAAAATTATTTTCTGGAGTTAATTTGGACTTCAACGTAACTAACGGTGTCAAAATTGAATCTCTGGTTTCTTTTTCAACATTAAAGTAATTAACAGATAAATCGCCTAATTTTTCAGAATCATAAACTCGAGACTGAGAATTCTCACACGACGCTACACCCGCTAAAGTGAGCAAACCTGTAATATACGTCGCAACCTTTCGTATAAAAGGTGATTTTATTGGTTGTTTATTTTTTAAAACAACTTCATCAGTTTTTGTTCCAAGAAATGGATTTTTATGATATTTTTCTTTTCGTTCATTGCCGGTAAAGGCAAAACTTACATAATTACTTTGAACTTTCATACCTGAATTTAATAAGTATAATCCCTACTAAAAATTGTCATTAATATTGAACATTGTTTATATTTCGTTACAAAAAGCCGCTTTTGGAAAAATCCAAAAGCGGCTTGATAAGTAAATTATTTCATCATTAACCAAAGAAACTTTTAATAACAGTACCAACAGCACCAGCAGTTGACTTAATATTTGTTGCAATTGTACTTACTCTGTTAGCGGCTTGTTTTGCCAAAGTTTTTGTTGCATTCCAAGCTTTTTTTGCTCTACCGGCAGCATGGTTAACCGCTTTTTCTCTTTTGGCCTCAACATAAGTTGCACCTTTTGCAAGTGTTTTTGCAGCAATATATCCTCCTTTAGCAACCGTCCTTCCAGTTTCGACAGCACCATTCCATGCTTTTCCTGCAGCACGTTTTGCCATATCTGTTGCAACATCAGCACTACTCATTTTTCCATAATCGCCACCTCTTGAAGTATTGACTTTTGCTGATGTAAAAGCACTATTTATTTTCTTAGCGGCATTGCTACCTGCTTTATGAAGTGCTTGTCTGTTATTATCAATAGCTTTATCATTTTGAGCAGTTGCAGCATCTGTTTTTCTGTTGTAATTATTTTTCGCTTTGTCTAATGCTTCATTTCTTTTTGTAGTTTGCGCGTTTCTTGCGTTGTTTGCTGATACAATTCCTAATGTCATAGTAAATACTCCTTTATCTCTTAGTTTCACTCATATTGTTGTTAACTTTTTGTTAAATCGATTTACAAATTTTAAATATGTCTTATGTATATATAAAGTATTTACGTTTTTTAAAATTGCTACCCCCGCCCCGCCCAACCATACCATACCATACCATAAAGCAAGTATAACAAGGTTTTCCGACTTTTAAATTCATCTTTACATTTCGTAACAATAGCATTATTTTTGAATAAAATAAAAATTTACCCCAAGCGATTGTCATTCTGAAAAGATTAAAAATCAAGCAATTTTTATTGCGTAGATTTTATCTTATTCAGAATCTGTTTAAACAAATAACTAGATTGTTCAATCTTTACATACTGCTTTGACCGGTTTGTACACATAGACACGTAAATTGCATTTGTTCGGAGAATAACTAATTTAAACACATAGCAATGCTACCGTCATTCTGAAAACTTAGAAAATTTGTACGAGCATTACGAGTACTTAATTTTCTTGTTATTCTTCTTCGGCTTCGCCTACGCATACTCACCTCACACAACTCACCATAGGTTCGTTGGTTCGCTTTGTAAGATTTTTTTTTATTATACCAAAGCCCATCTTCCCCAACTGTCTAATACATTATTTGGTAAGGTGTTTAATTGCTTCTTTCTCCTTTTCTTTGTTTAATTAACATATAAATTAAAATCTTTTTCATACTTCCAGCTATTCTTAATTCCAATTAGCCTCTTTTATGAGGCTCTTTTTTTACTAATTCTTCTTCTTTCCTACCCCAACCGACTATTAATCATAAATAAAATATACCATCTTAGACAATTTCTAAAACCTATTCAACTCGAGATCTATCGTAGATAGCAAGGTGACGGCTTTACTCATAAAAAAATAACCTAGAAAATTTCTTTCTAGGTTATTTCTAAATTAGGTGCCGGCAACGAGCTATCTTCCCAGGGAGTCGCCTCCCAAGTATTTTCACCGCTATGAGTCTTTACGACCGTGTTCGGGATGGGAACGGGTGTTTTCCTCACGCTTGGCCACCGGCAAACTTGGTGTCCTGTGCTTCCGCACTCTGAAAGTTGCATAATGATTATAAACTCACGCTTTCATCAATTTCCTCTAAGGAAAAGCCCTCGTCCGATTAGTATCAGTCGACTTAAAATGTTGCCACTCTTACATCTCTGACCTATCAACCAAGTAATCTGCTTGGGGACTTACTAGCTTATGCTATGAGAGATCTCATCTTACGGTGGGCTTCGTACTTATATGCTTTCAGCACTTATC
>CAKUUC010000006.1 GCA_934692625.1 uncultured Candidatus Melainabacteria bacterium | reverse complement strand
TTTTTCATCACTTCTCATTACCCCTGCATATGGGTTATAATAAACACTAATTCGAGCATTTATTACACTCCACAACTGCTCTATACATATAAGATATTCCAAATAAGTTATTAGTCTATTAGCCATATGTCTAAAGTCAATAAAAATATTGCTCAAACACAGTAATATTCTGTCAAAAAATCTTCAAGCATATAATTACAAAACTTTACAATTATTAAGAAATTCTATTTGTTTATTTAATAAATTTTTTAATTCATATTTATCTTCAATTGTTTTTCGTGCTGAAATCCTTAAATTTGAAAACTTTTCAGGTTCTTCAAGAACAGAATTTATTTTTTGTGCAAGTAAATCTATATTATAAAAATCTGTTAAAATACCATTAAAACCATCTTGTATTACTTCTTTTACTGGTGCAGTATCAGATGCTACGACACAGCAGCCGACAGACATAGCATCTAAGAGCGACCAAGATAAAACAAACGGATATGTCAAATAAACATGACATCTTGAAACCTGCAACAACTTTATATACTCAGGATAAGGTAAATTGCCAACAAAATGAATTTTAGATAAATCCAAATCCAGTTCACGTAACATTTTTTGTTTGAACGTGTCATTTCTTAAATGTTGCCCATAGCAAACTCGATCTTCCCCCCCAATAATCACCTGTAAATTAGGTCTAATTTTCTGCAGTTTTTCAACAGCTTTCATAAACTCTGGGAAGCCTCTGTATTCTTCCATTCCTCTGGTTGCATAGGTCAAAACTTCATCTTGTCTTGTATAAACTTTGTCACCAAATCTAAATTCAACATCTTCATTAGGACAGCAAAGTTCAGTATCAATACCTTCGTGTAACACTTGAATTTTGTCTTGAAACTCTATCGGAAATTGAGACTTTTGCCATTGCGTTGGGGATATTCCGTAATCACAATTTAATAAATCCAAGAGTAAATGAGAATTTTTACACTGCAATTTAGCCCGTGTATCAATATCCACAGTCTTTCCGTCAAACCCCACATCAGCACCTTCAGCATTATAAAACCACTCAAAATAACAAATCAAAGGAACATCCGGAAAAATATCTTTTACAAATAATGTACACCCCCAGGTATGTCCATAAATCAAATCTGGTTTATAACCTTGATTTTTCATTTGTATTAAAACTTCGGCAACAGACTGACCATGAATAATTGCTTCTTCATAAAATCTTAAATATCTGTGACAATCCTTTGGAACCTTACGCTTTAATTTATATACGATTTTTCTTATGCGAGCAGTTGTTCTTGTTGTATTATTATTTGTAATAAAACAAACTTCATTATTTACATCTTGTGCAAGTTCCATTGCAAGATATTTGAATTGACCGGGAAAATTTCTATGCAAAAATAAAATCTTCATATATCTAAAATAATATCGAAAAAATTTTTTGCAAGTATTTTACTTTAAATATTTCTCAACTTCATATATAATTTCTTCAAAATTATCATCTGTTAATTTAAGATACGATCTTGCAGGTATTGTTGTTTTCTTGTTTTTACCTGCTTGACCTCCAAGTTGGTGGATTGCTGCGTAGGCTAGGTTTGAGCCGATAACGGCTGAATAAAAGACCTGAAATTTCTATTATTTCAAAAAAAAATTATATGCAATCAGAAAATTAAGAAATAGAATATTTCACTACGAACAAATTTTTAAATGTCCTGAAAAAACACTTGATTTATATAATACAATTATTGAAATTTTGTCTTATTTGCCAATAGACGGATTTAATGTTGTAGAAAATAATTCCAGTTTTCTAAATACGTATAATGAAATTTTGAATTATAAACATCTATACAGATAGCAAAAAACCTAGGCATCTATACGGTCAAAGCCGTAGGAAGAAAATCCTAGGTTACTCATTTTTATTATTTACTATAATCCAGTTTTTGTCAAGACTTCAGACTAATTTTTTAAGAAAATATAAGTGCATTCAGTAATTATTTAATCCCCAATTTGAAAGATTAAATAATGCTAATCCCTATTTTTGAACTATTTTATGAAAGCGGATTGCAAGCAGAGGCTGAAGGGCTTGCGATTAGCAAGACCGTAATTTCTATCATCAGAATTCGTGCAACCATTTGCCATCAACCACTCGTATTTTTCATAATTTGAACTAAAAATTGGCTTGTTCATCTGCTGTTCACGAGGTGTTAATTTTCGTTCATGCTTAGACTTTTCATTCACATTTTCTTCAGTTTGCTCAATTTCAAAACTTGGCTCTTTTTCAATTTCCAAAAATTGAATTTCCTCTTTTGGATATGTTGCTTTCAATTTCTTAACCAACCTATTTTTAATCTGTTGTTGCTTTTTGTACTGTTGCTTGTATTCTTCCATATCTTTGACCGTTCCGAGAATTCTTGCCATCGGATGAACTTTTTGAACCCGATGTGCTACACACAAAAATTCGCCCTTAGTTGAATAAACGTGAATTTTTGAAAGGTCAAATAAACTGCAGCGGATATTTACTTTATCTCTCAAACCTAAAATACACTCACTCCTGTAATGCATATTCAAAAATGTTATTCCATGTTTATTAATCGTTCGACATTCGGTTTTCATCATCAAATCATTTAAAACATTAATATTTATATGTTGCTTTTGAACACCATCCAACATTTCTTGAATAGTTCTTGAACGGTCGTTAGGGCAAGGTTGCAAGTTATGAAATTCAATCCATTTATTAATATATTTAATAGCCTCTTGCACAGTTGGAACATAATTATTTGTTAGTTTCTTATGCCATTCTTGGTGTAATTTTTCACCTCGTTTCAACCAAGCAGGTTTATTTTCAATACTTGTACCAACGTAACTCGGCATTCCTTTTTCCAACTCTTCTTGAAATTCTAAGAAAAATCGTTCGATAACTTTTGCCCTAGCATTATATGGTTTTGCAAAAACAGAATGTATGTTTAAATTTGCATAAACACCGTTGAATATGTTTTCATCAAAATCATTATTTTGAAAAAATCTTGATTTAAAAGCTCGACCATTATCTTGATAAACAACTTTAGGAATTATTCCAAGATTTAAAATACTATTCCTTAATGCACTTGCTATGCATTGTGTACTCTCCGTCATCATAATTTCATATCCGACAAGTGCAGTTGATTTCCAATCTAAAAAGCCAACGAGTGTTGCTCTCGTTGGCTTTCCTGTAAATGGATTAATAACTTGGAAATTTAAAACATGACCATCGGCAATAATAATATCTCCAACTTCAATTTTTGAAATATCTCTTTCAATATATGGTTCAACTTTATCGTGATATGCTTTCATTCCCTCTCTACGGAGGACCCACTCTGCATAATTATTTTTTCTAAAATTTTCTGCATATCTTTTGAATGTCAAATCGCAAGGCAAGTATTCATAACCTCTTTTTTCAAGTATTCCTTTTGTAAGTTTAATCGCTTTGCCTATTTTATACTGGCTTGGGTGAAGTAATAGAGTTAGCAAAATATTTTTCATTTCACTATCCAAAATCGTATTATACTCACCCTGTCTAGTCGATTTATATTTTGGAATGAGACAATCCGCATTTTCATGTTTTCTGTAGGCTTGAATCCATCTGCGAAGTGTTCCGATTGAAATGGATCCCAGAAAATTATATGCTTTAGGTAAAAACAGTCCCGTGTTGTATAAGTCTAAAAAATCTGAATCCGACTCTTTTATTGTTTTGTAATTTTTTCGTTTTTCAAGAGCGGCTTTTACAATATTCATTCTATGATTTCGAGTAAGTTTGGCTTTATCTGTTACAAGTATTTCAGATTTGTAATTCAAAGGAACAAGTTCTGTTGATTTGTTTTCTGCTTCTCTAAGTTTTTGTTGAAGTTCTGGTTCTAAACTAGAAAACAAGATTTCATAAGAAGTTCCACCATTGACTTTTACTTCACGAGAGATATATTTACTTTCAGGTTTATTAATCTCTAATCGTAAAGAACGAGTGCTTTTTAAACCTTTTGCCTCTGCTATTTCTTTTATATTTATATAACTATCTTTCATCAAGGAACACATTAGCTCTGAAGATGATAAATTGGAACACCACTTCCGAGCATTGTGTCAGTTTTGTATCAATTGAAAAATTTTTCAAAAAACTAAAATTCTCAAAATGGACTTTGCCGAAAATACTCATACCATTTGTCAAAAGCCCTTGTTTGGCTAAAACACAGGATACGCTTTACTTATACTCCATTTTACCCGAATAAATCACATCATCTGTCAAACCGACTTTTGTCCACTTTGACCGTTTTGAATGACAAATGGTTTGATTACTTCCAACCCCTCAAACGCACTAATAATGCCAATTACCCAAGATAATCGCACCATCTGTTATATTCAAACCACTCGATAAAATACAGTTAGTCCGGATAGCGAGCAGATGGAGCAAACTTTATTAGCATATATCCCTACTTTATATAATTTTCTATCACAATTTTCGCTTTATATAAATTTTTTAAACCAATAATTCTATGAAATGTTTTATTGTCTTTTAATTTTATTAACAGTTCTGGCAAAAACAATGATTTACACAATTTTACAGATTGTATAGTTTCATATTTAATATAAAATGATTCTTTAAACATACAACTCAATATTTTATATGGACAAATCACCCTAATACATTTATCGGTTAAAATATATGTTATATTAAATCTAAAAAACACCCCATATAATCCAATGACAAAAGCAATTATATAAATCCACAATGTTGTACTTGTAACTTGCCTTATAGAAGTTAGATTATTAAAGATGAAAAAAGGCAAAATGAACGAACCTAAAAAAGTTCCCACTAAAGAAGTTACAATTATACTTGATATAATACCACTTTTAATACAATATATTGGAGTTTCCTCAGGATATAAAAATTTACATCTTTTCATAGACGCAGTTTTTGAATAAATAAAAAAAGGTGTAAATAAAAACACAAATATTATCCCTGTTATTAACCCTAATAAATTATAATTATTACTAATTTGTTGATTTATAAAATAATTTATCACTTCTCATCACTCCAGCTATAAATATTTTTAATAACTTGAAACGATTTTAACCCTTCTGTCCAGTTAATAGTATTATATTATCAAATAAAAATATATATCAACATACAAATCAGACAAAAAAATAAGCCCGCTAACGGACTCATTTTTTAATTTAAATGGCGGGAACGACGAGGCTCGAACTCGCGACCTCATGCGTGACAGGCATGCGCTCTAACCAAACTGAGCTACGCTCCCATCTGTTTTGGTTACTCTTTTATTATATTTGCTGAATTTTTAAATGCAAGAGTTTTTTTATATTTTTTCAAATTTTAGCAATTTTATTTTTTACCAGCGTTATAAATTACAAGCAAATTCAAAACCCAACCTCTAAAAACAATTACTCATTTACTGCAAGATGTCCGCAAATTAAAGATGCTGAATGGGTTTCTCATATTGTAAATTCAACTTTTCCACACTTTTCTGCAACAAAGCACAAACCTATTTTTATTTCTTACGTAGAAAAAGACCAAACTTTCATCAGAAAACTCAAAAGTTTACAAGATATAATAGACAGAATTGAACTCAATCCACATATAAAAAGGTACAATACATGCAAAATAAAAAAATAGGCAACTGTATGGAAGATGCCGTTTTGACAAATATTATCCTTAAATTGAACGGTATTAAAAATGCCGCTCGCATTCACTTGTCAAATATTATAAACCAAGATGAGAAAATAATTGACCATGCTGTCTGTCTTGTAAATCCACCAAACGTTCCGTTAAAAGAAGGAAAACTGCACCCAAAAGCAATTATCATTGATGCTTGGTGCGGAAAAAGCGATTTTGCAAGCAATATGCTAACTTACTACAGAAATCTCAAAGATAAACATTTCCACGTAAAAAAACTAAACGATGTAATTTACAAACCGGTATCTAATGACGGATTAACCCCAGAAATTCTAGAAAAGATAAAACGAAAATTTCCGCAACTTATTTATCCAAATCAAAACAGAAAATTTCTTGACTTGAAATAAAAAGCCCTGACTTTCGCCAAGGCTTATAAAATGAATTGTAAAAATTTTCTTAATTTTTAATCTGCGTACAAAGGTGCTAATTTCTTAGATTGTTGAGGAATTACACCTTCTTCAATTGACATATACACACGGTAATCAATATCAGCAAAGCAATTATCAATACTTTCGATTTCTTTCAATTTTGCTTCATCAATATTACCGCTTTCTATCATATCTGCAATTGCACTGAATCTGTCAACATGTTCTCTAAATCTATCAGTTGCATAGTCTTTAGCCTGCCATGTTGTAATCAAGAACGGCCAATCTGAACTTTGCAATAGTAAATTTTCTCTTGCCAACTGATTTAATGCTCTATGTAACACTTTATCTTCAGGAACTTTCAAATAATTATCCACAATTCTTGTAATTCTCTTTTCGCAAGAGTGGATAATTGGCCACATCCATTCTGTCAAGTGGTTGTTCCATACGTAGAAGTGACCACCTTGTCCCCAAGAAGATTCAGGAATTTGAATAGCCTCTGTAGGTGGGTGAGCGTGCAAGTATTCACCTGCAGTCATTCTTTCAACTTGTGGAATGTATTGGTGTAATTTTTTGATAACTTGTTTGATAAATTCAACACCTTCAAACCACCAGTGACCGAACAACTCAGTATCAAATGAAACCATTACCAAGCCTTCTTTACCATTGTGAGAATTTTTATAATCATTCAACAAGTGATAAAGCATTGTTGTATAGTGATCAGAGTTTTCGTTAATTTTGTTCAATGCCAAAACCGGATCATAAAGCATTTTGTCGCCTAAATCGGTTTTAGGAGAAGTAATTCTCCAATAGTGCATGCCGGACTTGTCGTCTTTTTTGTGGAATTCTCTGAAACAGCCATCTCCCGGATAACCGTCAGCCGCTGACCAAACTTGATAACCGGCTCTATCGTTTCTACCCATAACTGCGACTTGTGCATCAGGTAACCAATAAGCAGAATATGTGTCATAACCGGTTGCTTCTCTTTCAGGTAGCGGAATATATTCAATATTTCCGTAAATACCAACAACACGACGACTACCGATAGAATTACCACCTTCGATTACGTGAGATTCAGTAAAGAAGTATTCAATATCATTATTTTGAAGAGTAACTTCAATAGCAGGTCGCCAATGTTTTTGACCATCTTTACCAACATATTCATAACCTTGACGGTATGCACATTCAGGCAACCAGCAACCGATTGCTTTCTTACCAAAAAGTTTTTTAGTTGTATCAGAACCAACCTTGAACTGTGCATTCAAGTTATTATCTGTTGCCAACAACGGAGAAAATCCGTGAGTTGCGCCAGATGTTGTAATTTCAATACAACCCAAATCTTGATACTTTTTAAATGCCGCAATCAAATCCATGCCATACTTATTTACAAAAGAATCTTTAATATTATTAAACCAATCATAATAATATTTTGCCAAATATTTCAAATGTTGAGAATGCGGAACTTTTGGATCAGGATATCTGTCCAAATCTTTTGAAACACTTGCAATTCTTGTATCCAAATACTTGACAAAACCTTGTTTCAAATGTTCATCATTCAACTGTTCAGCCAAAATCGGAGTAATACCTACTGTAAGTTTTGCCTTAATCCCTTCATCATACAACTCTGAAATTGCATTGATTAGCGGCACATAAGTTTCTGCCATACATTCATAAAGGTTTTCTTCACCAAACGGCCACATTCCGGCTTTTCTATAATAAGGAAGGTGACTGTGTAACATAAAAACAAATTGACCTACTGACATTTTTTCCTCCAATCTACTGAACTATACATAAATATAATTCATTTATGTACAATTTATATATACCACAAATGGGTAAAAAAAATAATACTATTTAACTAGTTCTGGTGAATAATTTTACAAATATTAACAAGAACTCAATTTTAAAAATAGACCCAATAAAAAGAGGAAGTTTTAAAAACTAAACTTCCCCTTTTTAAATTCTTAAACAACATATTACATTGCAACTGATTGCGCCTTAACTTCTGCTTCCATCGGTATTTCTTTCATAATACCTGCATTCAAGTTTCTAGCCTGTTCGATTCTATGCATTGGCAAAGGTACATTTTTGTGTTGAACATTTGCCTTTGAACCGGAATCTGCAATCTGAACAGATTGACCATTCCTAGTAGCAGTTGGTTTCTTAGCAGATGCAATATTTTTTGCTGAACCATTTCTAACCGCTGCAATTACAGGATCAGGGTGAGCCTTCATCTGTCTGTAATCTGCCATAATTCTTGCAACATAACGTTTGGTTTCGCTAAACGGAGGTACTGCTCTGTATTTTTTCACATTTCCAGGACCTGCGTTGTATGCAGCAAGTGCAAGTTCAACCGAACCAAACATCTTGTACATTGATTTGTAGTACATAACACCACCCTTGATATTATCGTCAAGTGAATAAGGGTTTAATCCCATTCTGCGAGCCGTTGATGGCATAAGCTGGAATACTCCGACAGCCCCTCTCGGACTCTTTGTTTCGTGTCTGTAACCTGATTCTGCTTTGGCAATACTTAGCGTGATTGCCGGATCTACGCCCATTTCGATAGAACGTTTTACTATCGCCGTTTTTACCGTGTTTACGTTAGAAGCCTGCACAGGCGCACACAATGCAAACACTAGTGCAATAGTGAATAGTAATAATTTTTTCAAAATGAAATCCTCTAGTTGTAAATTGAAAATTCTCCAAGAATTACTTTTTTACCTACTTTTTTCATAAGTTTTCGTTCTTTTTGAATATGTTTATGCAATCATTATATTACAAAAATTTAAAATTTCAACCCCTAATTTCTTCATTACAACTTTTAGCGCCTTCAAAACCCACACTACACAAGCGTTTTAGAAATTGTGAATTAGTGTAAATTATACGTTAATTTTGTCAAGTATCGAATATTATTTGAATAATTTTTAGAAAAATTTTGGAATTATTTTGCTAAAATTTTCTCTTTTATTTCGTATTTTTTAGAATGAGGATTATAAGTAAAAATTTGATACAAATTTCCATCAGACGAAAACTTTATTGAATGCAACAAATCTGTTCGTAAAATTTTCGTATTTCTCAAAACATCTAAAGTTCCTTTATTAGGGTGTCCAAAATAATTCACACCCGTAGAAATCAAAGAAATTTGAGGGTTTATAACATTCAACATTTCATCATCAACAACTTTCGGGCCGCCATGATGACCAACTTTGAGAACCTCAACATTACGAGGCATGTATTTTGCTATATACTTAAAAGACTCAGCATCGGCATCACCCATAAACAAGACATCAAACTTTTTGTACGAAAGTAAAGTTATTGTTGAATTTTCATTACTCATATTTTTACCTGTCAAATGCGCTTTAAAAGTTTTAATCGTCAAATCCGGTTCAGCATAAATAACTTCGTCATTTTTAACGATGGAATAGTTTTGATTAAGCACACTCACGCATTTGAAAATCTTTTTCGCCGTTTGAGTTTCTGTATCTTTAGAATTCAAATACAAACGTTTTGTCTTTGTTCCTTCCAAAATATCAACGGTACCACCCGAATGGTCATTATCAAAATGAGTAACAATAAGACCTTCCAGATTTTTAATACCTATATCTTTCAAATATTTGAGCATGATAATTTTAGCCTGAGAATTTGTACTACCATACGAATACTTACCAGTATCAATCATGAAATACTTATTTTGTGGGGTTTTAATCAAAAACGAATCCGCATTTTGTACATCAAATGCAATAACTTCCAAAGCTTTTGACGGAAAATGAACCATCGACCCGATTAAAATAACCAACAAAGTACCAACGGTTAGCACAAAATATTTATACTTGTCATATTTCAACAAAATTGTACCCCACAATAAAATCAAATAGTAAATAATCAGTTGAAAAATACTAGGGTGCGGAGTTTGTAAAAGACTATATTTCAGATTACTAAAGAAAGTCGATATATTAACAAGCAAAATCAAAAGATAATTTAACAAAAAGTCAACGACCGCACAAATCGGAAGGGTAATTTTTGGAATAAGAAGTAACAATGAAGTTATAAAACCTGAAAAACTGATGACACTGAGCAAAGGTGCCGCAATAATATTGGCAAAAACAGAATAAGCCGTAAATGTATTGAAATAAAACATTTGGATAGGTGCAACCCAAACTTGAGCGACAATCGGAATCAATACCGGTGCCTTTATCCAATCAGGAATTTTACCTAATTTCTTTGATAGTACATTGGCAGTTGTCAACAAACCCAAAGTTACAAAAAATGATAGTTGGAAACTCACATCGTTTATATATGCAGGATTGTAAACAAGCATGAGCATGGCAACAAAAGAAAGTAACGAAACATTGTGAGAATCTCTATCCAACAGTTTTCCGCACAAAACAAATAAAAGCATCAATGATGCACGCACAACAGAAGCACCGAGTCCAGTCATGAAAGTATATAGAATAACAACAATCATGCCCACAAAAACTCTCGGCTTATACGGCACTCGACAAAATTTCAAAATAACAAAACAGAAAGTAAAAATAAATGCAACGTTCATGCCTGATGCGGCAAGGATATGCAACAAACCCGAATTGATAAAAGAAGTTTTAATATCATCAGGCGGAGTAACGGCATCATCACCAAACACAATTCCGCCTAAAATCTCCAAACTCGGACTTTTCAAATAATTTGAGTGAATTTTTAAAATTCTATTTCTGGTATTATTCAGAGATTGCAACATTTTCCACCGAAACGGAAGTTCCGACCTCTTATAAGCTACTTTATCCGGAGTGGAATACAAAACCGTAAAAGCATTGAAATTGCGTAAATATTTACTATAGTCAAACTGCGAAGGATTTGTTGATGTAAACGGAGCCCTCAATCGCCCTTTGATTTCCAAGACATTACCAATATTCAAATCTTTGTTTTCGGCAAAATTATCACTAACAGTCACAAAAGTTTTTGCCTGAACTTTTTGTGAATTTACTTTTTCTACCTGAAAGAAAAACTTCGATTTTCCTGCATTATCGGTAGGAATACTCACAACCCGTCCAACACATGTAACTTCAGCTGGAGTAATCGGCAAAAGCTCATCACTGTTCTTATTTTTACAAAATGTTAAGAAAAAGCCAAAATAAAAAATCAAGGCGAATATCAAAACTTTACGAATTGAAAACAATCTGAAATACAGAACTGCAATAAGCAAAATTGTCAAAATGATAGAATAAAACACTCCACAGTCTTGAAAAAACGACAAAATTCCACACATGAAAATTATCGAAGAAAAGAACATGATAAAATTTTTGTTCTGAATTATATCCCTAATTCTATCAATATTAATCATATTTCCAACAAATAAATAATAACATGTAAAAAAATTTGTGTAAAACTTTAGAATATGCTATAATCGAGATAAAAGGAAGAGGAGAGTATGGCAAGTAACGATTTTTATATAGAAGACTTTTTAAGACAAGCAGTATCTGTAGGAGCGTCTGATGCTCACATTTGCGAAGGCGAAAGACCTGCTATCAGAGTTTCAGGGCAAATTATGAGAATTAATTTACCGCCACTAACAGCTGAAGATATTGAGTTTGTAATTAAAACCGTTTCTCCTGCTCACTTGAAAGACAGAATTACCAGATTTTTTGATATTGACTTTTCTTATGAAATTCCGGGGTGTTCAAGATTCCGTGTAAACATGAGCCGTCAATTGGGTAAAACATCTATGGTAATCCGTGCAATCCCTTATTATATTAAATCTTTCACAGAATTAGGATTGCCTTCATCATTGGAAGAATTTGCAACATTCAACAACGGTTTGATTTTGG
The DNA here is from genome assembly GCA_934692625.1 of uncultured Candidatus Melainabacteria bacterium. GTDB lineage: Bacteria > Cyanobacteriota > Vampirovibrionia > Gastranaerophilales > Gastranaerophilaceae > Zag111. The sequence continues at coordinate 111,188 of CAKUUC010000006.1, read as the reverse complement.
TAACAGGCCCTACAGGTTCAGGTAAATCAACCACTATCGCATCTTTGATTGACTATATCAACGCAACAACCGCAAAACATATTATTACAATTGAAGATCCGGTCGAATTTATCTTCTCAAACAAAAAATCAATCGTTTCACAACGTCAATTGTTAATCGATACTCCATCATTTGCAGATGGTATTAAATACGCATTACGACAAGACCCTGATGTTATATTCATCGGTGAAATTCGTGACAGAGAAACTGTAGAAGCAGCACTAAAAGCCGCAGAAACAGGTCACTTGGTTGTATCTACAATCCACACAAATGACTCTGTTCAAACAGTTGGTCGTATTATAAACTTGTTCAAACCTGAAGAAAGACCTTTCGTTAGAGGACAAATTGCAGCAACTCTTCGTGGTACAATTGCTCAAAAACTTGTTCCAACTATTGAAGGTAATTCACGAGTTCCTGCAGCGGAAATCTTAGTTGTAACACCAACAGTTAAAGACTTCATCAACAAAGATGAACTTGATCAGGTTTACGAACTAGTTAAGAAGGGTTCATTCAACAACATGACAACAATGAATATGTCATTGTTCAAATTGTTTAATGAAGGTATTATTTCTCAAGAAGTTGCTATCGGATATTCTGATAACAAACCAGAACTTGAACAAATGATGAGAGGTATCTACTACGGTACCGGAGCAAACAAATCTGCTTCATAATTAAATAATAAAAGACAAATAAAATAGAATAATGCAAAATAGTTTTGTTACAGATGCAATCAATTTAAAGTCTTACAATCTTAGCGAGTCTGACAGAATAATGGTTATGTACTCCAAAGACAAAGGACTGATTAGGGGAGTAGCCAAAGGCGTAAAAAAAACAAAAAGCAAATTGGGTGCTCGCATGGATTTGCTCGTAGCAAATACGCTAATGCTTCACAAAGGACGGAACCTTAACACAATTTGTCAGGCAGAAGTTGTAAATTCATTCTACAAAACTCGTCAGGATATGGATAAAATTTGTTACTCCATGTACGTAACAGAAGTTGTCCACAATTTTGGTATCGAAGATGACCCGTGTTCAGAAATAGTTTATAACCTTTTATACAAAACACTGGACACAATTTCTACCGCAAATTCAAAAGTTGAAATTTTGTTAGCAGTTATAAAATTCCAACTAAAAATGATGATAGAAGCAGGATTTTCAATAGAACTCGACTCTTGTCTATGTTGTCATGAAGCAATCCATGACGAAACAATGTATCTTGTTCCCCAAATGGGTGGAATTGTTTGCTCTCATTGTGCGAAAAATATTCCTTACAACAAAAAACAAATGCCTTACAAATTGAGAGATTTCTTCAAACAAATGTCAATCAATGATTTTGAAGAAAAAGGAGAGTTTGAAGAAAAAGCAAATGAAAAAGTTTGTACGGTAACTTTTGAAGTTTTAAAAGAGTACATTATTATGAAATCACCAAAGAAATTTCATTCAACAACTATCTTGCAGGAAATTCCTGTAGCCTGATTTTATAAGACAACAAGGTTATTTATAAAATCAATATTATTTTTATAATCAAATAGAGGTAAAATTTATGAAAAAACTTATAATTCTTGCAGCAATAACCCTTTGCGGAAATTTTGCGTGGGCAGCAGATGCCCAAATGTACAAACTCAACAACGGGCAAACCGTTGTAATTCAAGAGGTTAAATCAAACCCGATAGTCATTATTGACACATGGGTCAAAACAGGTTCTATAGATGAAACCGACGAAAATAACGGTGTTGCACACTTTTTGGAACACTTATTTTTCAAAGGAACTCAAAACCACGAACCCGGAGATTTTGACAAAATCCTTGAAACAAAAGGAGCAATTACAAATGCCGCAACAAGCAAAGATTTTACACATTATTACGTAACAATTCCATCTAAAGATTTTGATTTGGCAATGGGGTTACATGCTGATATGATGATGAACCCACTTATTCCACGAAACGAAATGGAAAAAGAACGCAAAGTTGTACTGGAAGAAATAAACAAAGATTTAACATCTCCAAACAAAATTCTATACGAAAATCTCGTTTCAATGCTATATAAAAATCATCCGTACAAACGCAAAGTAATCGGCAGAAGTGACGTTATAGAAACAATCACTCGTGACCAAGTTTTGAATTTTTACAACAGCCATTACTCACCTTCCAATATGGTAACCGTTGTAATCGGTGATGTTGATGCAAACCATGCTCTAGAAAAAATCAAACAAGAATTCAATAACGAAACATCAAAAGCAATAAAAAACGTTTATGCCAAAGAACCACCTTTGACAAAACAAGAAAAAAAAGTTGAATACCTACCGACTGAATCAGGATATATGATAATCGGCTACAGAGGCGTTTCGATTGACGACAAAGATTCTTATGCGCTTGATGTCCTATCAACAGTTTTGGGCGAAGGTCGTTCATCAGTTTTAAATCAGGTATTAAAAGAGAAAAAACGTTTGGCATTTTCTGTTGATGCAGGGAACTCAACAATGCGAGATGACGGAATGTTTTACGTTTCCGCTAACTTTGAACCTGAAAAATGCAAAGCTGTTCAAGATGCAATTTTTGCAGAAATAAAAAAAATCCAAGAAAAAGGCATTACTGACGAACAACTTAATCTTGCAAAAAATATCATCGAAAGAAATACTTATTACGCAAGAGAATCTATTACTAATATCGCAACAGAAATCGGCTATACTGTGGCATTGACAGATGATATGAAATTCTACGATAACTATTTGGATAACATTAAGTCAGTAACTGCCGCATCTGTAAAAAAAGCCGCAGAAAAATATTTAGACATAGATAAAAGTGCAATATCAATAGTTTTGCCGGAGTCAATGAAAAATATTCCGGTAGCAAACATAAAAAAACATGATGGAACTGCTCAACTTGTCAGTGAAAATACAAACACACAAAAATACACACTATCAGATGGAGCAACATTATTATATACCCCAAATTCAACAAATGATATTATTGCAATAAGTATTGCTGCAAAAGGCGGACAACTTTTAGACAAAATCCCCGGAACTGCAAAAATGACCGCAGCAACAATGTTGAAAGGCACAAAAAATTACACATCATCAGAATTATCTCAAACTCTTGAAGATAACGGAATAAAAATTTCACCAGCAACAAGTGCTGACACATTCTCTGTAACAGTTCTTACAACAAAAGACGAATACGACAAAACACTTGAACTATTGAATGAAGTAATAAACAATGCAACTTTTGAAGATGTTGAAATCGAAAAAGTAAAATCTGACAAACTTAATGCAATCAAAAGCGAAAAAGATGTTCCAATACGTCAAGCGATTGAAGAATATAGAAATTTGATTTACAAAGATACACCTTATTCAATATCTTCAAAAGTTTTGGAACAAAATATCCAAAACATTAAACGTAAAGATATCGTTGATTACTATAACACAATATTTAACCCGAAAAATCTTGTAATTTCTATCAATGGGAACATTGACAAAGATAAAACAGTAAAAGAGTTAAACAATATTTTCTCTCAGAAAAGTTCTCAATGCTTTAATTACGCAGATTACGAAAACAAAATCACAAAAGTTACAGCCCCAAGAACAACAGTCCAACACATGCCAACAACAGAAACCGCATGGATTTTGCTAGGTTGGCAAGTTAACGGAGTACTGAACGAAAAAGACTTTGCTACATTGCAAGTTATTGATTCCATTTTAGGAACAGGTATGAGTTCAAGACTTTTCAAAGACCTGAGAGAACAAGAAGGATTAGCATATCAATTGGGCTCCGGATACTCTCCAAACATTTTGCGAGGAAGTTTTATGTTGTATATAGGAACAAATCCGGCAACATTAGAAAAATCGAAAGCAGGCTTGTTTGAAGAAATTGAACGACTAAAAACAGAATATGTTGCAGACCAAGAATTGAAAGATGCCAAAGAAAAATTGTTAGGTAACTACATTCTAAGTCAAGAAACAAATCTCGACAAAGCATCAACAACCGGCTGGTACGAAGCCTCAACAAGAGGTTACGAATTTGGCGACAGATACGAAGATTTGATAAATAGTGTGAAAGACACAGATATTATCGAAGTTGCGAACAAATATTTCACAGATAATTACATTCTTTCAGTTGTGACAAAATAAAAGACTAAAAGGCGGGAAATACCCGCCTTTTTTGAAATTAAAATAATGTAAATACACCTAAATCTTTTCTTTCCGCCTGCTTTAAAGCACTGTACCTGAAAGGTGCAAGATAAATACAATTTAGTTTAGCCATAGTGTTGTGTATTTTGGCTTCGAGCAAATCAACCCCCGATTTTCCTTTTGTCGGCATATATGCGGTTTGGTTTTCAACTTTCGTAGTCAATCGCTCCCAGAAATTACCTTTCGGCTCCTTGTACAAAGCGCTTTGAGAACGCATAGAAATTGGCAAAGCATTACATCTGAATTCAACCATTTTAATATCCTTTCTTTTAACTAAATTCCACTGTTGAAGTAAAATCGATTTCCCTTACTTCTATATAAAGAAATTTCAGATAAAAGAATTGCTCCGCCCCGCCACACCATACCATACCATACCATAAAGCAAGTATAACAAGGTTTTCCGACTTTTAAATTCATCTTTACATTTCGTAACAATAGTACTTTTTAGTGAAGTTCTATTAAAAAAACAATTAATCATTCGCCGTAGTCAAAAAGTTCAACAAACCTTGCATTCCGAGTTTGTAACTATCAATCTTAAAACCGGTAATTTGTCCAACACAAATATCAGCAAACATTGAATGATGTCTGAATTCTTCACGCTTATAAATATTTGAAATATGAACCTCAACGGTCGGAATTTTTACAGATGCTAATGCATCACGAATGGCAATACTTGTATGAGTATACGCTCCGGCATTTAAAATAATTCCATCAAAATTTCCTAGTGCATATTGTATTTTTTCAACAATTTCACCCTCAAAATTACTCTGAAAAACCTCGATATTCACGCCCAATTCAAACGAATACTCATGTAGTTCCATCTCTAAATCTTTATATGATTTAGAGCCATACTGTTCGGGCTCGCGAACTCCTAGCATATTCAAATTAGGACCATTAATTATCAATATATTAAAATTCTTTTCCATATTCGTCATTATACACCCTCATGTCAAGTTTGTAAACTTTTGTAAAATATTAAAACATGTTTTGTTCCATGCCAACATGCTTATAATATCATGCATGTACAAACTATCCCAAAATCTCCTCCCAAGATTATTGTTCAAGTCGCAAAGAATTGTGACTTTTTTTTTGCTTAATTTTCGCCTCCAACCGTCATTTGAGAGGAAACTTCCGCTACAATTCTTGAGATATCAGGACCGCCCACAGAAACTTCTAATACGAGTGGAGCGTATATCAACATCGTTTCACGATAATGCATTGTTTCAATATCAATGATATTAAATTCAATAAAATCTTCACCCACATACATCAACTTGCCATACTCGCCACCTGTAGCCCAACGAATAAACAAATATTGATTTTCATATTCTTTTAATTTTTCTACTAATTTCATATAACCTAAAATACCTCTACGTCCATATATTTAGTGATTTTAAACCAAAAGTCAAATTTTAATATTAAATAGCCGATTAAAAACTAGTTAAAAAACTTTCTCACAGAACCGTCTTTGTGATGAGATGGCCAGCCACAAACCGTTTCTACAACCTTCAAGACAACATCCCGTGGAGCATCAACTTGATGAACCATAAATTCTTGTCCGGTACTTTTCAATTTAAAAATACATTTTTGAGTTTGTTCTGCAGGGACATACAATGATGCAATTTCACTTTCCAAAAGGCGTTCAATCTCTTCTGCTCTATCTTTTGCACCTTTAATTATATCGTGGTAATTTCCACTTAACGCAATTATTCTATTAGAAAAAATGTGTCTGCCATCATCTCTATACAATGTTTGAGGTTCAAAATTGCAACGAGTCGTAAAACTTATTTTCCGCCACAAAATATTAATTACGGCAACCGTTTTCAATGCATCAGTATCAACATAAATATTTTGTGTAGTAATTCCACGAGAAGAAAATGACTGCTTCAAATTATCAGAAATCAATTCAAGACACTCAACCATTCTCGAAAAAATATCGTTTGTATTTACTGTAGAATGCTGATAATCCAAGAACTGTTTATACATGTGTGAAGAGATGAGTTCAACTCTTTCCTGTATAACTATATCTTTCTTTGCAGCGGTTTCTGAATTATCAAAACTTTCAAAATTATTATGCAATTTCATTTCCTTTGTATATATCATATTTTTAGAATAAACATGATTTTATGTAAAGATTATATTTTTTTTCTTTACAAAAATGAATACTTACATCGGGGTATTTTTGCGACATGAAATTTGAAGAAAAATTTGAAAATAATTCTACCATAAAATCAACAAACAAAGCCTTATAGCGGAATACTATTGTGGTTGCAAAAATCCATCAATTTTTCTTTTTTAACATTGATTTTTTCTTTCAAATAGGTATTTTTTGTAACTTTAACAATCAAATCCATCGCTTTGTCATACATTGTAGATGCCCCTCTCAAAAATTCTAATTGTTTTTGAGATTCTACAGAGCCCAATTCAAAATAATAATTTGCATACAAATAATAAATTTTTGACAACAAATCATTCATATTGTATTTTTTAGCAAGTAATAGTGCGGATTCTAAATTGATTTTTGCAGTTTCATAATCTGATTGTTCAATTTCCGCTTTCGCAATAACCATTCTCAACAAAACAATGAAAAATGTATTGTTTATTTGCGGATTTTGTGCAATTTCTAATGCTTGAGTTGCAATTTCAATCGCATTTTTAGGTGTTTCAGTTATTATAGTTGCTTCCGCAATATAGTACCAAGACAACAACGCACCGAGTGCCAATTTTTTATTAGCGAAATAAGTAACTTGTTCATCGTAAATTTCGATAGCGTGTTTTGCTTGTTTATCGTCACAGAATAATTTCCCCAACATTGCCTTGAATATATTTTTGCTGAATTCATCACCGGTATTATTGGCAAACATTACGTATTCAAAAAGATTTTCTCGCAAGCCATCATAATTTTTCAACAGAAAATTATTCATCGTTTCTATTAAATCATAGCAGTTTGTAAATTGCGCTCTTGCATCGTCAACATTTTCATCATCACCGTAAGCAACGCCCAATCGATTGGCAACATCAGCCAAGACTTCTCGAGAAGTAACAAAATTGCCCTTCATCGTATTTGCGTACGCTAATGCAAGTTTCAATCGGCAAATCAAATTAACGTCCCCAATTCTGTGTTTATCAATTGTATCAAATAGCGTAGTCAAAACTTCAAAAGACCTGTCGTTACCTTGCAACACAAGCGCAATTGCTAACGCTGATTGAACTCGCAACCAAGTATCATAAATAAATCCGAGCGGAATGGTTTTGTTCAACCCCGGTTTAGAAATATAAGAATTTAGAACCGGTAAAATATCATTATCTACAAGATTTACAACTTCACCACAGTTTCCGATACGCAAAAGTGAATATAATTTTGTTGCCTTAATTAGTGCAGTTTCCAGTTCTGACGAAGGTTGAACCATTTTTTTCAAAACATTATCAACACATTCGACATCTCCATAGTAATTTCCAATCTTTTTACAACAAGCAGCAAGATAACCTAACAACTCGATTTCTTTTACTTCATCATTATTAGTTTTTGCATTCGCAATTGCATCTGGTAAAAATTCCATAGCTTCTTCTGGGTCATACTCAGTCAACAATTTACCTAAACGTTCACTAATATTATAGCGAATATTCACTGTTTCATTTTCGTTGAATTCATTTAGTAACGCTAAACATTGACGTTGCGAAATTACATACAAATTTATATCACCGATATAAGCCGCTATACGAGTCAATTTTGTCCAGACATCAAAAGCCATACGATTTTCTTTCAAATTGTGTGCAATTGTTGCCATAACAGGATTTATATTCAATTCAAAAACACTCAACGCTCGACCGATTTTAATATTTATTTCTTCAAACTCTTTATCAGATTGAACTTGTCTTTGTAAAGTTTCCCACAAGTACAAATTACAAAACTCGAAAAATGCATCATTATAACGTCTGATAAAATTAGCTTTTTCCAAATAAGTAATAATTTCACCAAAATCTTTGTCTTTATAACCAAAAATTTCTTTCAACAACGCAAGATTTAACTTTTCGCCTAAAACACTGGCTCCGCAAAGAAGTCGAAATGCTTCAATGTTAAATTTTCGCAAAGTCCCCAAACGTTCCGCAATCAAATCGTTAAAAGTTTTTGGCATCAAAAACGCTTTGCCGGTAATTTGACAATCAAAACAATAGCTAACCGCTTGTTGCGCAAACGCAGAATTTCCACGACATTTTTCAAAAATAACTTCTTGTTCTCGTTTTGAAACATAAGTGCCAGACTCACCGGTAAATTTTAACCGATGTTCAAATTCTTCAACAGAAACCGGAGCCAAATGAATATCGGTATATGCCTTCAAATCTTTATTTTCAACCCCGAAAATCCCACTCACAGGCTTATGTTCATTGTAAATCACTACGAACTTTAAATTTTTCCAATTATTCGAACGCCTTACAAAATTTGACAAAAATTCTAATGAAAAACCATCTATATAATCAAAATTATCAACTACAAAAACAAAATGCCCGGTATTACAAAAAGCATCAAAAATCCGATTAAGAATATCGAAAGTTTTTCGCTTATTCATAATTATGTCTTCATAATTTCCATCTTTTGAATTGTATAAAAAATTCAAAAAGTCAGAAATTTCAGTAGCATTTAAAAATCTCAACTCATTACTAAAAAAAGGCATTGCTTCTTTTTTTAAATCATTATTATTCAAATAAAAATCCGGTAAATTAAACAAATTTAACAGCATATTTTGAATAACGCCCCCTGGGGACAATTGAGTAACCGGAGTACAGAAACCAATGCACCATTCAAAATTATAACTTTTCAAATTATGCATAACTTGTCGTAGCAAAGTCGTTTTGCCAAGCCCTTTTTCTCCGGTTATCGAAAATATTTTTTTCTCTTTATTACAAAGTCCTTCTGACAAAACTTTGTAGCCTTGTGCAGCCGTCATCAAAGTTGGCATAAATTTTAAATTTAAAAAATTATCTTTTTTCTGTTGTGGCTTATTTAAAGATTTCGCCTTATTTTGAACCGCTTTTTGCTCTCTTAAAGTAACGGCAGATACAAGTGGAGAGCCACATTTTCTACATTTTTTTGCAATAGGAAAATTAACACTGTTGCAGTGAGGACAAATTTTTAGTAATTCTTGCCCGCATTTTTTGCAAACAACTTCACCTACAGGGTTTACGGTATTGCAATGACTACACAATAAACCTGTACGAGATTTACAATAAGGACATTTCAAAGCCTCATTGGGAATATTTTTTTTGCAAACAGGACATTTCATAAATCTATAATTATCTATTGAATAACATCTCTGACCTTTTCCATCAACTGATATAGTCTTTTGGAAACTTCAGACTGTGACACCCCAAGTTCTTCCGAAATTTCTTTCTGTGTCATGCCTTTATCATATCGCAAAGTATAAATATGTAAATAGTCTTTATTAGGATTTTCCTTATCAATACGGATAACAGAATCAGCAACAAATTCCAAAACTTCCTTTTGGATAACGATTTCTTCCGGACTTTCAGGAATTTTTATACTTGAATAACTCACAGAAACACCAGAAAAATCCATTTCAGGAGTTTCAACAGGAACTTCTTTTGTTGACATGTAACCGGCACGAGTACGGCGAAGTCTTCCGGAATCTTTCAAGACACTGACAATTGCAGTATTAACAATACGACGCATGTAAGCTTCCAAAGTAACCTCGGAATCAATAGCATTTATAATCGACACTGAACGTTTGCATGTTTCATTAAAGAAATCTTCATACAAATCTTCATTATTCGGGTATTTTCTATCCCCTTTTATTATTCTGCTGATTAAATCTATCTTTTCTTGCGCCAGTTCCAAAACTGTAATCCTCTATCCTAGATTTAGTATAGCATATTTATAAATATATTTTAAGTACCGCTGTCGTATTTTCGTAAGAACCTACGCTATGAGGCGCTTTTAGTACGTTAAGTGTCTGGTTTACAGTTCTTAACACAATGTTATCAAGTTGACTTGAACCACTTGAAGTAACTATTCTGGCGTCCTTAAAAGTGCCATCTTGCTCAAATGTTACGCTAACTCGCATTTCACTTGCATAAGCCAAATCCGTAACAGAAAGCAAATCCGTCATCAATGCAGATTTTATGCTCTTACCTGCTGATTGGAAATACTCTTGGAACTTAGGTTCAGCAGACACTGCCCCAGGAACTTCCCATGACAACTTTTTAACTTCTACGAAATCTGATTTTTTTGTAGGTTGTGTACCGGCAGTTGAAGCTAAAGCATTGGTATTGTTATTCATTTCAACAACTTGTCCTGATGGCGCTTCACTTTGATTTTGTGTTGTTTCAGGAACATTCAAATCTCCGGAGTTATCACTAATTGGTTGCGGAGTATCTTCTGTTTGCCCTTTCAAGAATTTAGAAACACCAAAGCCCAACGCAAAAATCAAACCTAGCACCACAACAAGACCAGCCAAACCTAGTCCTACAGCAATTCCTTTTGGCGGTTGCTGAGAATTATTTGACAATCGCCCAGGGTTTTTCATCATGCCACTGTTATCTACAGGAGATTTTTCTTGGAATAATTCGTTTATCGGTTGATTTGCAGCAGCTGCCGATTGAATATTCCGAGTATTGATATCTATACTGATTTCACGTGGTGCAAAGTCACTACTACTTATCACCGTAGAATTTTCATGAACTTTAAATTCTTTTGGCGCTTCTGTTATTTGAACTTCATCTTCTTGAGGTTTATCGTCAACTGTTTCAGGCATAATTTCTACATCTTGCAATGAGTCAAAATCTGTATCCTGAGTCCAATCAAGATCTTCATTTTTATCCTCTGTTTTTGGTGCTGAAATTTCTTCTTGCGGAGTGCTTGCAACCTTTTCATCGCCCCCGAAAAAGTCGTCCAAATTATTTTCAGAAAAATCAACATCTTGAACTGAGTTTTCCGCATCTTCTGTTTTTTCAGTCAAATCTATCGTTTCAGCATTTTCAGTATTATTTTCAACGCTCAATTCGGTATTATTAACTTCATTTTCCGCATTGTCAGCAAATTCAATTGAATTATCTGACTCATTTGAATTATCAAAACTCAAATCTTCTGCAACTTCAAAATCGCTGTCATTTAACTCTTGAAAATCTTCAACATTATTTGAACTGTCAGACAAATCAATAGTTTCAGACGTTGGTTTAAATTCAGAACCATCTACTAAATTTTCATTATTATTTTCGACAGGTTGATTATTTTCATCACCCATCAACATGCCTGCAGTTTCCAAATCTAACAAATCATCTTTTTGAACATCTTCATCATTACCCCAATTCATGTTATCAGCCGGAGAAGTTCCATCATCGTTGATTGTATATGAATTCAAGTCAGGGAGTTCCATTGTTTCCGCTTCATTAACTTGTAATGAAAAATCATCTAACCCTTCAACAGGTTTTGTTGGAGAATCAACACCGGAGAATTTATCTAATTCAACCATTTCAGGAGTTTCTTCTATATGGTTTTCCTGTTCAACAGTTTCCATCTTTTCCATATCTATAACATTATGAACAATATCTTCTTGCTTTTGCTGTTCTACTGTTTCTAGCGAAGACAAATCAGTTACTGTTGCCAAACCTTGTGCTTCTGCCAGGATATTGGCTTGTCTTTTTGCATCAGAAAGCCCTCCGACAAATGAAGCATGGTCATCATCTACATCATTTGAAATACCAAGATTTTCGATATTTTTATGCTCAAGTGGTTCAACCTGTCTTAACGCCTGTTCTTCTACCAAATTGCTTATCGCACCGCCTGCTACAGATGCCATTTTAATAGCACCGTCAGAAACAGCTTTATCTGCTTCAATTTCAACATTTTTTGCAGAATCAATAGCGGCAATCGCATTATTTAAAAGCTCATCTACAGATGAGGCAGGCTTAGAAACATTCGCATTTAAATTTACATCGGCTTGCAATGGCTCTGCAACAAGTGTTTCAAAATTTTCTTGTATTGACAATTCTGGCTCATTTAAATTTTCATCAATTGAAAGTTCCGAGGTTTCACCAATTGGAGATACTACATTTTCTTCTTTTTCAACAATATTATCTGTTTTAGGAATTTGTTGTTCTTCGATAGGAAGTACATCAGAAACATCTTCTTCCACAATCGTCAAATCTGCATTTGTGTCTTTGGTATTTTGATTAGAGTTATCATCATCTTCAACTATATTCAAATCGTCAACACCTGATAACTGAATATCTTCATCTAATGACAATTCATCTTCAATATTACCGATTGACAACTCGTCTTCTTTCATTTCAGGTTCAATAATTTCGGCAATTTCAGGAGTCTTTTCTTCTGTATTCTTTTCAATATCATCAACCGGCGCTTCTACTATCAAATCTTCAACGTCATCATCTTCTTTTTGACTATCTGACACGGCAGAGCCTTGCGTTTTATCGATTGGTTGAATATCGACATCTAGCGATAAATCTTCATCAATTTCATCAAGAGTTAAATCATCATCAGAAATTTGTTTCAAGGTATCTTCTACAATTTCAGGATTTGTGTCATCAGTTTCAGCCTGCGTTTCGCTTTCTTCAACAACATCTTCTTCTTTTAATGTATCAATATCTGAAATTGTCGGTTCATCTTCAACAATTTCCAAATCATTTTCTATTGAATCTTCTGGCGACTGTTCAGGTTCTTCAATAACCAAATCAGCATTATCTGAAATCAAATCATCTTTTGTAACGTTTTCAACTTCTTGCTCAAGATCATCAGTATTCAAAATTTCTAATTCAGGAAGAGATTTTTCTGTTGAATTTTCAGCATTTTCAACAACATCTGCAACCGCATCGGCAACTTCTGCTGACGAAGTTACAACATCAGCGACATCTTTTGCTTGCTCAAAAACTTCATCAACTTTTGCTTTTTGTTCTTCAACAACTGCATTGATACCTTCTTTCAAGATTTCTTCCGTAGTCAATGCTGCAATTCCTGGAACTGATTTTTCTTCATTTTGTTTTTGAATTTCAACACGTTCTAAAAGCACCGCAGACACTTGACTTGAAAGGACTTCAAAATTATCAAATTCAGCGACACTATCCCTCAACATTGAATCTGATAACATCAATTTTAAAAATTCTTTTTGACCTTCAATATCCAAATTATGATCAGAATACTCAATAGCTAAAGTTCGCCCTCTCAAAAATTCCGGTGAACTTAACTTCGTATCACGAGTTTCATCAAATTGAGAAATCTTATCCAACAACATTTTTGTAGGAACAATTTTTTCTTTTGCAATGAAATAATATTTGTCATTTGCATGATTTTTATTTATTTGAGAAGGCTTGAAATAGCCTAAAATTTCAGCATCTTTCAAATTTTTAGCCATTTTCAACACAACGTAGATATCAGGAGTAATTTCTAATTCGAAATGAGATTTTGGTATAAATATTTTATCTTCATCAAAAATTGTACGAACGTCAATATGAATATTATGCAAAATAACATCGGCAATATCAAGATTTTCAACGATTTTAGAAATCGAGTGCATTGAAATTATATCATCAGTATTTATGCCATTATCTGCAAGAAATTTAATAAAAATTTCTGCGCCCAAAACGTTGATATACGCTCGGTTACGAACCTCTGCATTAATAAAACGCTTTGACATAAAATCCGCTTCAGTATAATTTCCCTTATCTATTTCCAAAACCATGCCTGTATTTGCCATATTAAAATTTCCTCCCTCTACATATATAAAGATGACACATCATTCAAAATTATTCCAAAAATTTAGTAAAGATTTGTAACAATATTTTGCAAAATATTATTAATCAGTCAAAATTAATGAGTTAGGTGTTTTATATGTTATGTGTAAAGTGTTAAGGAGGTTTTCTCATGATGTTAAGTCCTATATCCAATGTCAGATTTGGCTCTGGCGCTGCAGCGGCAGCACCCAATGATACTACAACAACCGGAATCTTAGATAGACCGGGAGCATTTTCAAAACCGTTAGAAGGCGCTCCGGCTAAAGATGAAGTTGATATTAACAATCCGGGAAAAGCCCCTAAAAAGAAACACTCTGTGGCAAAAGCATTATTAACTATTGGTGGAATTGCAGTGGCAGTAGCAGCAGCCTTAGTTGCAGGAAATAAAACAGGAGTGTTAAAAACAGTAGAAAAAGCGGCATTAGAAAATGCAGGTATTATGGAAAAAGCAGGTCACTACTTGTCAGAAGCCGGCGCACAAATCGCTAAATATACTTGGGAACCACTAGTTGGTCTTTTTAGCAAAGGTGCAAAATAAACTTACAAATAAATTTTTTTAATAAAAGAGTAGTCACAAATAGATTACTCTTTTATTTTGTAAGCCATATAAACCTTTGATTGACGATATTACTAACAATATGGTATAATAGAACCGTTAATTTGCTTTATTTTATTTGGTTAAATTGGTTTCAGATATGTCAGAAAGGATATTATGACATACGGAGTTCCATACTCTTTTGTCCCTGGGACAAAAGCAAAAGCCGATGAAGTCAATGCCAATTTTATTGATGTACTTGACAAAATCCAAACAACAAACGAAAGAATTGATGAAACAAACACAACTATTCTGACTAACGAAACTTCCACAACATCAAAACTGGACCAAAAAGCAAACCTTGATTTATCAAACTTAAGCTCTACAGGCAAAAGCTTATTTGATAAAAAAGCAAATGCAACAGACCTTGATGACAAATGGGTGAGAAAACACACTTCACTCGCAAGCGGAAAAGCAATCGGAAAGGGGGTAACACACAACTATTCACTGTCATCATACTTGCCATCAAGCGGTATTTACGAAGTAATTGTAGCCTTGAATGCCCAAACTGCAAGCGTTGCCGGTGCTTTTGTATATTTACAAATTACAAGTGATTTTATAAAAGACAAAGTTCCTGTATTGAAAGCCATCACAAGACAAACAAACACTGCGCACGCTGCCGGAATGCAAACAATAATTGTTGGGACAAGCAGAAGCATATCCGTTTACAATGCATCAAATACAAGTAACGAAGCAAGTTACGGAATTGACGTATACGCATACAGAAAGGTTAGGTAATATGACTAAATACATTTATATAGAAAATGATAAGATTAACGGTTGCGGTCAAGTAGAACAACTTGACCAAACAACTCAGAACATTGAAGTTGATGACACTATATACAATGAATTTCTTGAGGATAATTTGAAATACATTTTTGACTCCGGGAAAATAATCAAAAATCCAAATTATCAAAAAGAAAAAACTACTAAAGAGTTGAAAAATAAAATAGAAAAACTAAAACTTCAACTTGAAGAACTGGATAAAAAACGAATTCGAGCAGTTTGCGAAAACACAATCAAAGAAGAAGAAACAAACCAAACTTGGCTGGATTTTTACAACAAAGAAGCCGCTGAAATTCGACAAAAAATAACTTCCTACACCGAGCAATTAAACTAAGAAACTCCCCGTCAATGTTTTGACGGGGAGTTTCTTAAAAACAATATTTTTGTTATAATTTTATCAACCTTGCCTATATACTTTGAAAAAAAAGTTTTATATACTGAAAAGGTAAAAATTTGAAAGAGTAACGATGATAAGAGCAATACAACGAGGAATTATAAAAGTAAAAGAAGACATAAAAGTAATTTATGAAAATGATCCGGCGGCAAAAAACATTTTCGAAGTTATCCTATGCTATCCGGGATTGCATGCTCTCGTGGCTCATAGATTTGCACATCGTCTTTACAAGTGGAACATTCCGCTAATTCCACGAATAATTTCATACATAACAAGAATTATCACAGGCATAGAAATTCACCCTGGGGCAAAAATCGGCAGAAGATGTTTCATCGACCACGGGGAAGGTATTGTGATAGGTGAAACGACTGTTGTCGGGAATGATGTACTTATATACCAACAGGTAACTCTTGGAGGAACAGGCAAAGAATCAGGAAAAAGGCACCCGACAATTGGGAATAACGTAATTTTAGGTGCCGGAGCAAAAGTTTTAGGTAACATAACAATCGGTGACTTTGTAAGAATTGGAGCAGGTTCGGTTGTTATCGATAATGTTCCGGAAAATTCAACCGTCGTAGGTGTTCCTGGGAGAATTGTACACAGAATGGTTACGGACAAAAACGGAGTGCTTATGCACAACAGAATTCCTGACCCAATATCTTGTGAAATCAATAAACTTAAGGCTGAAATAGAAATTCTTAAAGAAAAGATAAAGGATTTGTAACAAAATCTTAACAAACACACATTTTCATGGCAATTTTTATCCAATATATGGGTTTTATATATATAAGATATAAAAAGGTTCGATTATGGGTAACATAAGCACATTAAACGTAAAAAACTATAATACCAGAATGAATTCGCCATCTGTTCATGTTTATAGGCAAAATGTTGCAAACAGATATAATTTGCAAGCCTCATACAAAGCAAATATGTATTTGGCAAACGCTCAACCTGATTTTGTAGTTGCACAGTTTCAACCAGAGCCATGTCACATGAGTGGACTAGGCAAATGGCTAACCGGTATCAAATCCTTTTTCATGGGATTTGAAACAAGTTCGAGCATAGCTAGTGGTAATATGAGCCCAATGAACGCAATGGCACAAATGGGTGGCGGAATGCCAATGATGGGCGGTTGCGGCATGTTTAACACCGGAATGGGCAATTGTATGAGCATGCAAGGTAGCCTGTTTGGAAACAGATTTATGGGTTAAAACACCTAAAGTTTGACGATTACCTTTTTGAGGTAGTCGTTTTCGTTTGTTGACTTTAAAAATTTTTATGACATATTTTGTATAAAAATGGAGCAAAATATGCCAAAAATTTCAATTATCATACCAATTTTTAATGTTGAAAAATATTTAACTAAATGCTTACAGAGTCTTGTCAATCAAACATTTCAAGACATTGAGATTTTGTGCATAAATGATGGCTCGACTGATAATTCACTAAAAATTGCCGAAACCTTTGCTGAAAAATACCCAAATATAAAAAATTACTCAAAAGAAAACTCCGGAGTTTCTGACACAAGAAATTTCGGGATAAAACACGCAAACAGTGATTATATTATGTTTTTGGACGGAGATGACTGGTATAACAAAAATGCTTGCGAACTTGCTTACTTAGAAATCACTCAAACAGATTCTGATATAGGAATTTTTGGAATAATTGAAAAATATTGGTTACTTGAAAAACAATGCATATTGAATAAAAATATCAAACGAGCGAAAAAAGACCCGTCCAAAAAAGATTTGTGGAAGTTTTTAACCTACAGTGTAAATAAAATATACAAAAAAGATTTTTTACTAAAAAATAATATAGAATTTCCAAAAGGAATAAAAACTGCGGAAGATTTAACATTTTCAGCATGGTGCTTATTTAACAATCCAAAATGTTGCTTTATTGATAAACCTCTTTATTATTATAGAAAAAACCGCCTAAATTCTGCAACAACAAACAAAAACGGTGTAAAAAATGATTTAGAAGCTCTAAAAAACATTTGCAACACAAAACTTTTCCAAGAACAAGAGATTAAATCTCAAGTAAAACTTGTTGAAAAATTCTGTAGCGGAAGTTGGAATTATTACAAACGAAACCGTTATGATAAAGACTTGCAAAAAGATATAAAAAACTTAGTTGAATACATTGACCAAAACTTTCCACAAGAAGAATTAACCGTGTTCAAAATGTATAACAGAGTGAAAGCTTTAGCAAACAAAACAAGTTTTTGACTAAAATGAATATTTAATATATTATTATTTGAGAAAAAGTTAGGGGGGAGTATCGTGGAAGGAAATAATAAACCGGTTGTAAATCTTATTTCTAAACCGGATAACATGTTGAAAACTATTTACACAGCGTGCAGAACTTGTTACAGTGCTGATTATCCGATAAATATTTATGAAAGTTTGACTGACGAAGAAAAAATGTTGAAATTGATTCGCAGAGTTGTCGGTTCCGGTCACTATTCAACAATTGAACACATTCAAGTTAGTTTTGCAATTTCTAATGTTTCAAGAGCATGCACTCACCAACTGGTAAGACATCGTCACATGTCTTTTTCTCAAAAATCACAACGCTATGTCAAAGAAAAAGGACAGTTTGATTATATTATTCCGCCTACAATAGAAAAAAATCCGGAATTAAAAGAAAAATTTATCGAATTTATGGGACAAATTTCTGACAAATACCAAGAATTTGTAGAAGCAGGAATTCCGGCGGAAGATGCACGTTTTGTAATGCCAAACGCTGCTGCAAGTTCGCTTGTAGCAAGTTTGAATTTGCGAGAAATGATTCACCTAGCAAACTTGAGATTGTGTTCAAGGGCACAATACGAAATCAGAATGCTCGTAAAAGGTATGTGCGATGCACTTATTGCCGAAGAACCTTGGCTAAAAGATTATCTTGTTCCAAAATGCGAAGCACTAGGTTTTTGCGATGAAGACAAATCTTGTGGTCGAAAAATTACTCGTGCAGAATTGATTGGCGGAAAGAAGGATTAGTTAAGGTGAAAGCGTTAATTCAACGTGTAAAATCAGCATCTGTCGAAATAGACGGTAAAATAGTTTCAAAAATCGGGCAAGGGTTACTCGTTTTGCTCGGGGTTGTTAAAGGTGACGAAAAACAAAATGCTGAACTTTTGGCAGAAAAACTCTTAAAGTTGCGCATATTTGAAGATGAAAACGGCAAAATGAACAAGTCTTTGGTTGATATCAAAGGTGAAATGCTTGTCGTTTCTCAATTTACATTGTGCGGAGATTGCAAAAAAGGTACTCGTCCGAGTTTCGACAAATCCGCTCCACCTGAAATTGCAAATGAACTTTATGAATATTTCGTAACTCAAATCAAGAATTCTCAAACACCTTGTCAGACAGGTATTTTTGGAGCAGACATGCAGGTTTCGCTAGTCAATGACGGGCCGGTAACTTTTATGGTTGAAAAATAATTTGTGTGTAGGACTTGTCAAATTTTAAAAAGCATGGTAAAATAGGCATGTAAGTTATATTTTTTATTTGAAATCGATTTATATTGTGAGGATGTTACCTTAAATTTATTTTATTTGGATGTATTATTTTATTTTTTAATTAAGAGGCTTTTATTATGTATGTAAACAAGTGCATTAAGTGCGGTCGAGAATTTGAAACAAAGAATCCGAAAAGGGTTATTTGTCCGGAATGTTTGTATCCAGACAAGAAAATGATGTTGAACAATACTGAGTCATCATCAACAGCAAGTAGCGCAGCGTCAACTGAGGGTGCAACTGAACAACGCAACAGTTATTCAACAGAAAATAAACCGCAATTTTATAGCAGTTATTCAAGTGGCGGAGATGAAAATCGACCTTACCAAAGACCACAAAGACAATATAACAACCAAGGCGGATACCACCGTGACAACAACCGTCAAGGCGGTTATCAAAGAGATTATAGACAAAATAACGGCGGATACAACAATAACCGTTCTTACAATAATCAAGGCGGTGGATATCAAAGAGATAATCGTCAAGGTGGTTACAGAAACAATAACTACAATCGTCAAGGCGGTTATCAAAGAGATAACAGACAAGGTGGCTATCAATCACGCCGTCCGCAAAACAACAGATTTAACAATAACAGACGTCCAAATAACAGAAACGCTGCTCCAAAACAATTGTTGGTAAGCAGAGAACAATTGGAACAAATTGAATTGTTGTACAAGTTAATGTTACCATTGCCAAACCCTGATGCTCACGAAGTTATCGGTGAAAAAATCGGTTTGGAACCAAGAAAAGTATTCTTTGGTATCAATTTGGTAAGACAAAAAATGATGCTTCCGAAATTGCCGTTCCCTAAACGTAAATTGGCGATTTCACAAGATCAATTAAATGCAATTAAAATGTTATACGAACCATTGTTGCCATTGCCTCCAATCGGTTGCCACAAAATCATTGCAGCGCAATTGAAAATGGATGAATGGAGAGTCCACGTAGGTATTGGTTTAGTGCGTGCACAAATGGGACTTGAACGTTGGAACCAAGAGCGTGAAGATGCTCCGGAAGAATTCAAACAACAAGCAAAAGAGAAAAAAGCAGCAAAAAAATCTGCTAAAGCGACAGAAGAAACCGCTCCGGTAAAAGCAGAAGCACAAAGTGAAGAAGTTGCTGCAACAGTTGAAACGCCGGCAGTTGAAGAACCTCCAAAGAAAAAAAGAGGACGTAAACCTAAAGCGGAAACAACTACGGAAGAATAGTCATGGGTAAATTCGTTTCTGTCGGAAAAATCTTGAATTTCCACGGGATAAAAGGCGAGGCAAAAGTTGGCTCATCAAAAAGTCAAATGGATTTTGTCATGTCACTTGATACTTTGTACCTAAAAGATGGCAACGATTACAAACCTTTGCATGTCGAATCTTGTCGAGTTAATAAAAATGTTCTCATTATGAAATTTGAGGGAATTAACTCTATAAATGAATTGTTGGATTTAAAAGGGGAATTACTTTTTGTCGATGATGAAATAATAAGAAAGAGTCTTGATGAAGATGAGTTTTTGATAGATGAACTTGTCGGGCTTAGTGTTTTTGATATAGAAACAGACAAAAAACTTGGATTTGTTATCGGAGTTTCAAATAATGGTGCCAGTGATTTAATTTCAGTTAAGACAAACTCAAAAAAAATCTGCTTAATTCCATTTGTCAAAGCAATAGTTCCTGTTGTTGATATTCAGAATAAAAAAATCAAAATTAACAATATTGAGGGATTACTTGAATGAGATTTGATGTCTTAACACTATTTCCCGAAATTATTGAAAATTACTGCAGTGTCAGCATAATGAAACGAGCAAAAGAAAATGAAATTTTCTCGTTAAACACCATTAATCCTCGTAATTACACACTTGATAAACACAAAAAGGTTGACGATACTCCTTACGGTGGTGGTGCAGGAATGGTGTTAATGCCGCAACCTTATGTTGATGCGTACGATACTGTTGAAAAGTTGGACAATTCTATTACTGTAATGCTTTCTCCACAAGGTGAACCTTTGAGCGAAAATTTAGTCATTGATTTGGCAAAATACAACCAAATAATTATGCTTTGTGGGCATTATGAAGGGTTTGACGAACGAATAAGAGATATAATTAAACCCAAAGAAATTTCTATTGGCGATTTTGTATTAACCGGCGGAGAACTCCCAGCGCTCTGCCTAATTGATGCAGTTAGCAGAAAATTGGAAGGTACATTAGGAAAAATCGAATCAGCCGAAGAAGACAGTTTTTCTAACGGATTGTTAGAATATCCGCAATACACAAGACCACGTGATTTCAGAGGTCATTTAGTGCCGGAAGTATTACTAAACGGAAATCACAAGGATATTAACAATTTCAGATTTGAACAATGTTTAGAACGCACAAAATTAAAACGTCCGGATTTATATAAAATTTACCTTGAAAATAATAGAGTAAAATACGAAAACTAAGGCAAAAAACTTGCTAAACTGTTTAATCTAACGGACCTTTTGGCACTCCTAATCCAAAGAAGTTTTTAACAAATTTTGCCGCACCGTAAAGAAGGACACCACCGGCACAAGCATGCGATGCTGTTCCTTTAGCAAGGAGTGCTCCTAATCCTAAACCAAACGGTATAACTTCATTCGTAATCATTGTTGCAAAACCTTTTACATATCCAATTCCGAGATTGAAAAATCTTCGCCAAGTTTGATCAATTTCCATATTCAATGCAGAATCTTTGACACTATCTGTGATGTCACTCATTGTTGGATTATACAAGGTATTGTTCAAATAATCAGAGCAATAGTACGCATCTTTTTCGGTTGCATATTTGTCACCATAAATCTTTCCAACACTGTGAGCATCTTTTGCAACAAGCCCAATCGCTGTAATACCAACACCTTTTGCAATATATTTACCTATTGTTCCAATTGTCATACTATCACACTACCTTTTTAGAAATTATTTATTTTTCACTTCGTTGTTTGTATTTGAAGTTTCTGTTTTGGTTTCTGTTTCTGTCTTAGTTTCATTTTTGTTTGGAGAATCCTTTACTTCAAATTCTTTTTCAACTTGTTTTCCTGCCATTTGCATTAATATCTTGCTTGCATCGATTGCATCTTGACCATATCCGCCATCGCTTTGTTGCATATTTTTCAAGACATTTACAGTATAATCATCACCCAAGACAATTCTTTCTTGAAGTGCAGCAAGTGCTAAAAATCTAACTTCATCTGCAGGGTCTTGCAACATTTTGTTAATCAATGCTGTTAATGCTTTGTCGTCTTTGTTGTCTTCGTCTTCTTCAAGTCTTGCATAGACTTCTTTTGCAGCATTCATTCTGATTTTTTCATCTTGACTGTTTAAACCGTTTTCCAAAGTCCTAATATAGTTATCATCTATTTGAACAACATTTCTTTTTTCAGTTTTTTTCTTATTTGAAGAGTTTTCAGTCGTTGTCGTATTTGTTGTTTTATTTGTATCGGTTGAATTTACATTGTTACCGTTTCCATTGGCATTACTGCTTCCATTACCGTTATTATTTCCGCCATTTACTTGTTGCGGATTGTAATTTGGTTGCATTTTTCCATTGGAATCAAGACTGCCTGTATAATATGCTGACGGATAACACGGAGCATTTACGTTATAAGTCGGAGGGTTAGCCCCCGGACCGATTGCCGATGGATTGAAAATTTGAATATTTACACCGGAAGTCGTTGCCGGAATTTGAACATTTTGTGGCTGATTGTTAGGTGGAGTATTTGGAGGTGTTGAAGGCGCAGCAGCCTGTGCGCAATACTGTTGAACTTGTGGTTGAATTTGCTGCGTTTGCGGATTGGTCACCTGTGCTCCACTATAAGGCGGAACATTATTAACTTTCTGAGTATTTTGGTTTGGTGTTACTTGCATAATACAAATACCTCTAATCTACCTACTTATATAAAGTATTTGATTAGAGGTTTTTTGCTTTTTTGTAACAATATTTTACATTTGCATTTTTAATTTATCAACTTTTAATTTGTAAAAATCAACATTGATATTCAATTTCGCACCAATTTCTAATAAGGAATCAATAAATTTAATATCTTTACTTTTTGGCGCTTCCATATTATTTTCCAAAATATTACCTATTCTGTGGAAAATTCTGCCATAATAAATATTTTGCGCTTCTGAAATATCAATTTGAAGTTCAAATTGGTCAATCAAGTCAAACAGTTCAATAATTACCTCTGACTGTTGGTACTCAAAACTTTTGGTAAGTCTAATCAAATTACTGATAATTTTTCTCGTATATGCTTTGTTTGACTGAGTTTTGTCGATTTCAATATTGATTTTCTTTGCTTCGTAATTTATATCCTTGATTTGTTGGATAATTGATTTTTCTACAAATCCGTCAGAATGTTCAAGCAGTTCATTGAAACGTTTACTCAACGCATAACCTGCTGAAAGTTTGAATTCGTTAGGAATTTCCAAGCCAAGATTTTGCATTTGGTATATTGAACTTTTACCTTGTTCGTAAATATCTTGATATGTGTTTGAGAATTTTTCCATTTGACCTTTTAGAAGAATTTGCAAAATTTTCTTTCTTTCTTCGATAAAGATGTCTTTTAATGTAAAATATTCCTTGCCAAATTTTTCATCTAATGTTCTGATAATTTCAGTCAACGGATTTAACATAAATATCTTATTCAAAGTATTTTTCAGGTCTTGAAACTCTTCATTTGTAGAGAATTCTTTTATCGCACAATGGAAATCTCCGCCTGAATATTGCATTAGCGCAAATACAAGGTCAGATTTTAGTAATGTAACCTTTGAATAAATTTCGATATGACCGATAATAAGGTTTGCATTACCTTTTTGTACTCTTTTGTAATCACGACGTTTTACGGTGTAGCAATACACATCTTCTTCATCTTCAAATTCTTGATATAGTGATGAAATTGCCCACAAACAAGCGATTTGTTTAAGAGTAACAATTGATGGTTTTACAAAATTTTCATATATATTTTTTCCTGTACCAAACTCAGGAATATTACTTTTTGCTTCGTTCAAAATTTCTAAAAATTTTTCTTCGTAATTTTCTGAACTAAAGTTTGAAGCAAGTTGCATTGCTCGTGCCGCATATTTCATAATTTGTACGGTTTCAATACCTGAAATTTCAGAGAAGAACCAACCGCAACTTGTGTACATAAGCATTGCTTGGCGTTGAATTTCAAGCAATTCCATAGCACGAACTTTTTCTTGTTCTGTCAAATCACTATTAAAATGTTCCTGTTGAAATTTTTTGATATTTTGTAATGTACGGTCTAAAATTACGTCAATATAGCAATTTCGAACGTCCCAAACATCTTTATTAAAGTATTTTGCACCTTGTTGTTCAAATACTTCTGCCAATTTATCTCTTAAATAATCAAGCGCATCTCTTAACGGTTTTCTCCATTTTTGATTCCACCCTGGGTGTCCGCCTGTTGAACAGCCACAATCTTCTTTCCATCTGCCAACACCGTGGAAACAACTCCAAGATGATGCTTGTTTTATATCTACTTCATAATCACTTCTGTATTTGTCGAGATATTCACCATAATTAGTAATTTTGAACCCTTCATCTTCAGCTTTAATTTTTAAAACATAAGCAAGCGCCATATCACCAAATTTTGTGTGATGACCGTAACTTTCACCATCTGTTGCAATATTTATCAATTGCGGATAATCACGGTATTCAGAAACACCTTCTTTTAAACGCTTGATGAATTTGTTCCCATCTGTTAAAAGTTCATCAAACGCAACGGAACGAGATATTGCACCATCATAGAAGAATAAATCAATAGATTTTTTAGGGTCACATTTGATGGTGTATCTGTAAGACCTTGCAGGGTCAATATTTCCCCAACTTACATCTTGCCATTCTCTATCTGAGATTTTCTTCATCTTTAATGCCTGATATGGTGACAAAACAGTGAATTTTATTCCATTATCAGCCAAAACTTTTAAGGTTTCATCGTCAACCGCAGTTTCTGCAAGCCAAATACCTTCCGGTTTTCTGCCAAATCTGTATTCAAAATCTCTTATACCCCACTTGACTTGAGTAACTTTATCTTTATAATTTGCAAGAGGCATAATTATGTGGTTGTAGACTTGCGCCATCGCATTTCCATGACCGTTGTGTGCAGAAATGCTGTCGATATCGGCTTTTATAATTCTTTCATAAGTCCCCGGAGTATATTTTTCCATCCAAGACAAAAGTGTTGGACCAAAGTTGAAGCTCATGTGCTCATAGTTATTAACAATATCCAAAATTCGATTTCTGTTATCAACAATCCTTGAAACAGAGTTTGGATTATAACATTCTTTGCAAATACGTTCATTCCAATCGTGGAAAGGCAACGCACTATCTTGAAGCTCAATTGCTTCTAACCAAGGATTTTCTCTTGGAGGTTGGTAAAAATGCCCATGAATTGTTAGGAATTTTTCGTTTTTATTATCGTTATTATTCATAATCCGTTTCATACCTTATATTGACTGTAAACTTTTTTATTTTAACGGTGATTTTTTAACTTTGTTAATTACTTGGAAATTCGTTACGTCCATCCAAGGGTCACCCAATGCCGTCGAAAAGACTTTTCCGCTAAATAAGATTTCATCACCTGCATCAAGATCAATATTTTTTTCAGCAAGTTCTTTGCTTAGGAACATTTTAAATTCAGATAAAGGAATATTGTGGTTTGTAATATCGGGTCTTTGTATCAAGAAAGAAATGAATTTTTCGTGCGGACGAAGAGCCGGAGTGTAGTCAAGCCCTAAAGTAGAAAACTTGTCGAATTTTGCACGAATTCTGATATATTTGTTCAAGTATTGATGCGGATTAGCAACAACTGATAACGGATTTACGTCAATATATTGAACTTGTTGTTGTACTCCATAAGATTGTTGAGCGTGAGTTTGTTCACTAATTAAGTTAGTGCTTACACAAATCCCTGTTAGTAACAATATTGAAAATATCAAAACATTTAACTTTTTCATTTTTACCCTCTTATTTAAACTTGTTTACACCACAATTTTAGCACACAATTGAAATAAAATAAACCACACAAGCACATTTATTCGGGTAATATTAAGTATCCTTAAATTAAACTATTGCGTTTTTATTTTTGTATTGTATAATCATGGTGTAGCGGGGGGTTGCAGAGATTGTCTGTATTGGGTTCGTTGCTCCGCCGGAAAAGAAAGAGATATACTCTATAGATGAGTAACACAAAATTCAATTACAAATTTATAAAAGATAACGCAAGTCCAGGTAGTTGGCGTAGAGGTTACGAATATCATACAAAAGATATGGTGTTTGACAATTATCCTGAAAAGAATTTCTACATGGGCAAAGTTAAAGGTAACTTTCAAGACCATTACAACACTGACTTAATATTCAAAAAGAACAAAGTAGAAGCACGTTGTAATTGTCCACTAAAAGAAGAATGGTGCAAACATGCTGTTGCTGTTGCACTAAAAGCAATTGACGAACACGCTTACGAAGATTGGCTTGAAACAAAATTCGGTATGGAATTTGATTTTCCTGACGAAAATACAGCCTTACAAGAAGAACCGCAAGGCAATTATATTTTCCATTTCAACCCAAAAAGAAAAGCAAATTTCTTCTCTGTTTTGGTTCGTTCAAGAGATACAGGAAAAATTGTTCGACAAATTGAACCGATTTTGCGAGGAGTTATAGAAGCGCAAAAGCAAGACCCTGCGTTTGATTTAAACTCTTCTCAAAAAGTTGAATTGTTGATATTCCAACAATTATTAAAAATTTCACGTCAAGACAAAAAAGCCGGTTGGTATGACATTCCGATTTCAAAATTCGGACCGATGTTTTCTCTATTATCAAAAGCAGATGAAGTCCTTGATGAAAAAACAAAAGAACGTTTGAAATTCACTGACCAAGAATGGAAATTGGTTTTATACGTAAACACTTCAAACACCGCAGGAACATTGTTATTATCTTTAGAATGGCAAAGACCTGATAGTGACGACGTTTACCCGTTTGAAGAAGTAAGATATTTTTCAAGACATTTGAAATGGGGAAGATACAAAAATATAATTTTCCCTACAAGTGTTGCTATTCAAAATATTCCGCAAAATATTATCAAATCATCATTTACGGACTTGAAAGATTCAGAAGGCGGAAAGTTTATTTACGAAGATTTACCAAAATTGCAACAAGTTATGGACGTCGTTGTTGATGAAAAAATTTCGAAACTAATGTTAGAACAACGTCCACCGATTAACGTTGTAACAATGGGAATAGATTATGACCAATCACTAAAAGCCTACTTAGACTTTGAATACGACGGGGTTAGAGTTCCATATTCAAAAACTAATGCAGATAAAGTTCAATATATTACCGTCAAAAAACCTGATGAAGATTTGATTTATTGGGTTAAACGTAATATTAAACACGAAAACGAAGCCTATGCTATGCTTTTGGCTTGCAAATTTGTTCCAATGCAAACTAATAACCTTGCATTAGAAAAGGAAAATGCAATTGATTTTTACAATTATTACTTGAAACAAGCCGGCGATGGTTGGAGATTTGAAGAAAAAGATGATATATCATTTTTCAAGTTGATGGACGAACCGTTCAAATTGTGTGCTAAAATTGACTTTTCAGAAGAACAACCTGACAGTTTTGATATCAGTATTTACGGTCAAGCCGGTGATGAAATTATCAGTTTTGATGAGATTTACGATACAATTCAAAGTGGTGAAAAATACGCAAGAATAAGAAGTTTAGGCTTTGTTGAATATCCGGCACAAAATATTTACTCAATGATGCGTTCTTTCAACTCATTTGACGTATTTAGAAATCCTGACAATAGATTTACGGTAAAAACTTATCGTGCAGGCTTGATTAACGAGTTGAAAAACTTAGGTGTTGAGTTGATTTTGAGCGACAGATTTAAGACATTCTGGGAACAAATGTCAACCTTCTCGACTGTTGAAACTTTAACCTTGCCCAAAGGTATCAATGCAGAATTTCGTGAATATCAACTGAAAGGTTTCGGCTGGTTGTGGTTTATGTACAAATACGGCTTGAACGGTATTTTGGCAGATGATATGGGGCTAGGTAAAACACTGCAAGCCTTGACCGTTTTGCAAAAGGCTAAAGAAGAAGACGGACCAATGCCAACTTTGGTTATTGCACCGACAACCGTTGTATTTAACTGGGAATCAGAAATTCAAAAATTTGCACCAACATTGTCTTGCTTAAAACTTCAAGGCGGCGAAAGAAAACAATTCTTTGACAAAATTCCAAAATATGACGTTGTTATCACAAGTTATGCTCTGTTAAGACGAGATATTAAAAAGTTGAAAGATATCAATTTCAGATACGTAATTTTAGATGAATCTCAAAATATCAAAAATGCGACATCACAAACAGCGCAAGCGGTTAAACAATTGACATCGCAACACAAATTGGCACTTTCAGGTACTCCGATTGAAAACAAATTGGAAGAATTGTGGTCAGTATTTGATTTCCTAATGCCAGGATTTTTGTTTACTATGGCGGATTTCAATTCAAGATACGTTAATCCGATTATGGAACATCAAGACAAAGTTGTTGAAAAGCGTTTGAAATTGCAGATTTATCCATTCATCTTACGTCGTATGAAACGTGATGTTGCTAAAGATTTGCCGGATAAGGTTGAAAACATTGCATACTGCGAATTGACAGATGACCAAAGAGATTTCTACTTGCAAGTTCTTGACAGTACAAAAGAAGAATTGTTCAAATCTATCGAGCAAAACGGACTTGAAAAGAGTAGATTGTCTATCTTCTCAGCATTGTTACGTATGCGCCAAATTTGCTGTCACCCGAGATTGTATGACAAAAATAATGTTAAAAACGTTATTTCTTCCGGTAAATTTGAAAAACTCAAAGTTATGTTGGAAGAAATTATCTCAGAAAAACACAGAATTTTGTTATTCAGCCAATTCGTTGATATGTTAGATATTATCAAAGCTTGGCTTGATAAATCAGGTATTAAGTACGAATACTTGACCGGTAAAACTAAAGATAGACAAGGTGCAGTCGAAAGATTCAATACCGACCCGACTATCCCAATTTTCTTAATCAGTTTGAAAGCCGGTGGTACAGGTTTGAACTTGACCGGTGCTGATTATGTAATCCATTACGACCCATGGTGGAACCCTGCTGTTGAAGACCAAGCAACTGACCGTGCTTATCGTATCGGGCAAACTAAAAAAGTATTTGTTTATAGACTTATTACTAAAAATACGGTTGAAGAAAAAATCCAAAAACTTAAAACAATCAAAAGAAACCTTGTTGATAGCGTAATTTCAGTAGATAGAAACATTACAAAATCACTTACGATGGACGATATCAGAGAAATCTTCTCAGTTGATTAGAGTTTGATACAGGCTCAACCCACTCACCGTAGGCTCATTGGTTCGCTTTGTAAGAATCTGTTAATTATTTATTAGCATTCTGCCAATAACTCGACGGTTTGAACAAAATATCCCAATACGGTTTATTTTTGCCTGCCGGATTGATATTTTTGTGAGCATAATGATAACAACCAAAATTGTTGGAAGATATTTTTGCCGTTGGATTACAAAAAGTTGCATAATCAATATCAGAATAATACAAAAATAAATCGTGTCCCCAGCGATTTGGTCCCTGTGCAGGTCCATTCGTATCAAAGAAAAACATTATAAGCCCTGGGTGATTAACACCGCCATTTTGCGCCCGTAATTCACTAACAAGCAACCCATCAGGCAACTGATACGGTTGCCCAAAACTAAACCAACATGTTCGATACATACCAAAAATTTCACCGGTCAAATTGTGGCACGCTTTTTGATAATAGTAATGCACTTTATCCTGAATTCTAAGAGGTTCTGCATTCGTAAACTGTTTAAGCCATATCTTGTTAAGTTCTACAACTTGCTCTTTAAGTTCTGCAAGATTTTCATCTGTAACTTTTCGCCCTGGGATATTAAAACTTGAAATTGAGTCATAACCATATTCATTAGCGGTTTTTAAAAGTGCTTGCGAAAGTATTGCATCAGCCTTTTTAAATCGAACTTCCAATTCTTTAGCTTTGTAATAATTTATGAGAGAAGGTATTGTCATTGCAGAAACAACTCCAACAATCCCGATAGTTATTAAAACTTCTGCAAGCGTAAACCCTTTCTTCATATTTTCTCCTTTTAAAATATTCATCTATTATTGTGAGAATACACTATATAATGAATAAAGTCAATCAATATTGGTTTTATACACTAAAAATAGTATCATTGAAAAATGGATAATGAAGTTAAATTGGAAACCGAAAATCTTGCGCTTCAAATAAAATATTTGGCAGCAATGAACGGATTTACCGTTTTAAAAGTAAAAGAAGAAGTAAACAAAAAATACAACAAAAGCGACAGCAACCGCAATTTGAGTAATAAATTTCGTAACAAGACAATCCGAGTTTCCGAATTAGCGGAAATTCTTGATATTTTAAATTACGACCTTTATATACATAAAAGGGGAATTTAACTATTCAAACAATGCATTAATTTTATCAGTGATATCTTGAGGATCTATTTCGTTTGTAACCTTGTTGATATCTTGCGCAATTTGATATAACTTAGCTGCTTCAATTTTATCGCCTGTAATTGCAATTGAACGAGCCAAATTAAAGTGTGCTAATGCATAATTTGGATTGCATTCAACAGATTTTTTGAACATTTCTGTTGCTTCTTTGACTTTGCCCAAATCATCAAGATAAATTACACCCAAATTGTTATACGCAATATCGTAGTTTTTGTCAAATTCAATAGCCTGTTCATATTCTCTGATTGCTTCATCAGTATCACCTTTGCCCCAATACAAAAACCCTAAGTTACAATGAATTTTTGCATTTTGCGGGTTCAAATCTAGAGCGTTTCTATAAACGGCTAAAGCATTGTCATAATCTTCTTTATCATAAAATGCACTACCCAAATTGATATAAATATCAATATCTTCAGGTGTTAGCAAGTATGCACTTTGGTAAGATGTAATCGCAGCATCTAAATCTTGTTTTGCCTCTTGGAAAACATATCCCAAAGTTTGGTTTACAACACTTGTCCACTCTTTATTAGGGTTAAGAGTTACTGCAGTTTGGAAATGCGAAATTGCACCATCAATATCGCCTTTTACATACAAAATATTTGCTAAATTCGAATGAAATTCAGGCATATTAGGCATAATTTGAATAAGTTTTTGATAAATATCAATTGCGCTGTCATAATCGCCTAAATCCTCATAAGCCTTGCAAAGATGACGATATGCAGGAATATTCAAATTATCAAGCCAAATTGCCATTCTGTATTCAGTTATTGCATCTTCAAATTGTCCCAATGTAGAATAAATATCCCCTAAAAGACAATATAGTGGAACAAACCCAGGAGCCTTGTCAACTGCTTCAATATATACATCTAGTGCATTATCAAGCCCCTTTGTTTGAACTTGCAAATAACCTTTGAACAATATCGGTAAAAACTTCACATACGATAATGAAGTTTTTACTTTTTTCAACGCTTCCGAATCAAACGGCAATGTTAACGCTGACATCAGATATTCGTAAGCAGACTTAATCTTATTTTTGAAAATTCTGAAAGACGAAACTTTATAAATATTGTGCAAAAGATAGTGAGCACAAGAACTTGCCAAAGGTGCGCATTTTATTGCCTTTTTAGCATTGATTTCAGCATCTAAAAATCTTGCTTTCTTTGTATAAGTTTCAGCAAGCATATAATACGCTTGAGCGTATTTGTCATTTTTCATTGTTGCTTTATCAAAATAGTTGATTGCCTTATCTAAATCACCTTTATAAAACTGGGCAATACCGATTTTGTAGTAGATTTCAGCATTGTCAAGACAAGATTCTAAAGCAATGTTATATTCTTTAATTGCTTCGTCAATATATTGACCAGACGTATAAATATCCAAATGCCAAGCCAAATACAAATCACCTAGTCTTAAATGTAAATTGGCATTTGTCGGGTCAGATTGGATTTCCATTTGACACAATTCTATCGCTGATCTTACGTTTCCAGTTTTTAATTCTTTATTAATTTTCTTTTCCAGAACTTTTGTATTATTATTCATTTCTATCTCTCTGCTCTTTATTATTTATTTTAATTAATATTATATAAAAAAGCAAGGTAATTAATATAATTTTGTGTATAATATAATTTATCTAAAGAGGAGTAAATTATGGCGGATAACAGAATATATTTTGTCGATGTAACAAACCGTGATGGAGTACAAACATCAAGACTCGGATTAGCAAAACTACAAAAGACCATTATCAATCTTATGCTGAATGATATGGGTATAACTCAATCTGAATTTGGGTTTCCGACAACAAAACACGAACTTAACTACTTGAACGGCAATTTAGAACTTGTTAAACGTGGAGTTATTACAAAGACAAAGCTTTCAGGCTGGATGAGAGGAATTGCATCAGATGTTGAAGCGTCATTCAAAAATGTTCCGGAATTAAAATATGTCAATTTGTCACAATCTACTTCTGAACAGATGATTAATGGAAAATATTTGGGCAAAAAAACTCCTGACGATATTATAAAAATGACAAAAGAAGCAGTTGAATGCGCAATTGACAAGGGGGCAAAAATTGTCGGCGTGAATGCTGAAGATGCATCACGCAGTGATATTGATTTCCTTATCAGATATGCAAAAGAGGCTAAAAAGTCAGGCGCCTACCGTTTTAGATATTGTGATACATTAGGTTATGAAGATCCGCAAACAACTTACGATAGAATTTATAAAATAGCAAAAGAAACTGAAATGCCTATTGAAATGCACTTCCATAACGATTTAGGAATGGCTACGGCGTGTTCTGTAATGGGCGCAAGAGCAGCGATAGATGCCGGTGTTGATGCTTATATAAATACTGCAATAAACGGAATGGGTGAAAGAGCAGGAAACGCCGACTTAGTATCATGCCTGTTGGCTTGCTTAAAATCTGCTGGCTTTAAAGGCAAATACAAAATTGATGAAAATATTCGTCTTGATAAAGCGTGGGAACTTGCAAAATATACGGCTTATGCGTTTGGTGTAGATATTCCTATAAACCAACCGGCGGTAGGAGATAACGCATTTGCTCACGAATCCGGAATTCACGCCGATGGGGCGCTAAAAGACAGAAGAAATTACGAATTGTATGACTTTGAAGAACTTGGACGTGGAGAACCTGAAATCATTGAAACAGGTCGAATGATTACAACAGGTGAATACGGCGGAATTAAAGGTTTTAGAAACGTTTATAACAATTTGGAACTTGAATTTAAAGACGAACACGAAGCAAGGAACATTTTGGAATTAGTACGTTATGCAAACGTTCACACCCAAAAACCATTGACAACAAGTGAATTGAAGTTTATCTATTATTATCCTGATATTGCGGCTCAAATTATGACCGTTTCGCCATACTACGAACCAATAGGAGCAATAAAAGACAGAGTT
Source organism: uncultured Candidatus Melainabacteria bacterium (assembly GCA_934692625.1). GTDB lineage: Bacteria > Cyanobacteriota > Vampirovibrionia > Gastranaerophilales > Gastranaerophilaceae > Zag111. Next base: position 77,405 of record CAKUUC010000006.1, on the reverse strand, counting down.
GAAGCACAAAAAAATCACCCGATACAAAATGTTATCTAATTGATTTTTGATAATTTTAGTGTCAAAATTAATTTATGATTTACGATAAAGAAGAACGAAAAACCCAAACTTGGTTGTGTTGCGCACATTTCATAAATGACATTTACACAGGATTTTTAAATCCGATTATGCCATTTATTGCAGAACAAATCAAAATTACAATGCCAATAGCGACAATCATTTTGAGTTGTTCGCATATTTTTTCATCGTTATTGCAGCCATATTTTGGCTTTTTTGCTGATAAAATGAGAAAAAGAGCTTTAATCTTTTGGGGATTATTGTTCACTTCAATTTTTATTTCGCTAGTTCCGATTTCTCAAAAAATCGGCGTTATGATATTTTTCATAATTCTAGGGAGTTTGGGTTCAAGCCTTTTTCATCCTCAATCATTAGGCTTTGTAGTTAAATTCTCCAAAGGTGATTCTGTCAAAAATATGGGAATATTTATCGCAATGGGAACTCTGGGGTTTGCAATGGGTCCATTATTATCATCTTCTATTGCGCAATATTTTGGATTAAACAAAATGCCAATTTTATCAATTCTGGGCATAGTTTGTGCATTGTGTATGTTTTGGTGTGTTCCAAAGTTTTCAAACTCAGAAGCGCCGGTTCAAGATATGAAATTTGTAAAAGCACTATCTGACATTTTGTCTAATAGAAAACTAAATATTTTGAACGTAATTGCGATGTTAAAATCCCTGATAACCACATCTTGCTCAATTTTGTTACCGTTTTTGTGGAAATCAATGGGATATTCAAAATTTCAAATAGGATTGGCTTTGTTCTTTTTCTTATTCCTTGGCGGTTTTGGTTCGCTATTAAGCCCAAAATTTGAAAAAATTATCGGAACAGCAAACGTATTCTATATCTCAATGATTATAACTTGTCCATTGATGTTTTTATTTATGTTGACATATAAAACTTGTCCTGTAGCATCATTTATAATTTTTGCAATTATGGGATTTGTAACTATGTTTGCAACTCCAATCACAATGAGTATGGCACAAAAGGTTTTGCCTCAATATAAAAGTATTATCGGCGGATTTATTAACGGTTTTTCTTGGGGAATTGTTGCTATCGCAATGACAATAATCGGTTTTGTTGCACAATCAACAAGTATCATGTCAGTATTGGTAATAATTTCTATAATTCCTGCAGTATTCTCAGTATTCGTTAAATATCTTTTTCAAGAAGAAAATGCTTAACTCCTTATCTCTCAGCCTCTCTCATTCTGTGAGGATAAAAAATACCGTATTACAAATTTTCTTTTATTAACAAATATTCATCATAAGACAAATTATACAATTTAGAAATCATCCAATCCAATTCTTCGAAAAGTTTTTGAACATTTGCGTTATCTGATGATTCAAGGATTTTATTAACTTTATTGATAATTTGTTGTTGCTGTTTTTTGTCACATTTTGGAATAGGAATATTCTCAAGATGTGAGCGAAGAACTTTTATTGAATTAAATTTTTTTTGAAAAATAAACTGCGACACACTTGAATTTAGCACTGCCATTATGTATTTTATATCTAAATCTCCAAATGTCGGGATTAAAATATTACAACTATTTAATGACAATGTTTGCTGATTGTCATAGGCAAAAATTAATTTATTACTGATAAATTTATAAAATAATTTTTCAGGGGTTCTGTAATATTCAACAGGAGCGACTTGCTGATAATTTTCAGGTTCAAATTTTATAAAATTTGTTGCCTCACGAATTTTGAACTTTGAAATATCAGAACCTTTTATTATCGGTTCAAAATTCTCCATTTGAACTTTTGAAAGAAGATTTTTATTATCACCGGTTACAATTCCAAGTGCAAAAATTCCATTATCTTTCAGATATACACAGTTTGGAAGGTTCATTATTTTGTCAAAAATAAGGTACTCTTTGTCGTTTAAATCTAAATTAAAAACCTCTTCCGTAACTTTTCGTTTTGTTTTAATTATAAAATCTCTTTTTGAAGTTTTAACCCGCATTCCACAAGTCGGAAAGGCTTGATTTTCTTTTTTTAATTGCAAAATTATGCTCGGACATTGCACTTTGTCAAACATATTGCCCAAATATTCCAAATAACTAAATGAAGCATTGTTCAAAATATATTCTCTTATTTGTCGGTGATTTTTTACGTTTAATATTGCTTCGGGCAATACAAAAGACAAAATTCCATATTGCTCAAGATGTAATAACGATTTTTCAACAAACACGTCATAAGATTCTACATTTTTACCGTTTGCACATTGATAAATTTTGCTGAGATTTTTAATTTCTGCTTTTGAAAATTTGTAGCCCCAAGGCGGATTTCCGATAATATATTTGTAAGAATTTGTATTTTGAACATTCAAAAAATCAGAAACAGTGAAATTTTTACGTAACAAATCAATATCTTTTGTTTGAAATTTCAACGCCATATTTATTCTTGCCAATTTTACGCTTGTTTGGTCAATATCGCTACCGTGGACATTTTCAAATTTTACATCAGCCGGCAACTGCAATAAAAAATTCCCACTTCCACAGCAAGGATCTAAAATATCTCCAGAAGAAAATTTAATATTGTTTATAACTTTTTTGACAATCTTCGTCGGTGTAAAATATGCACCACGAGCCTTTCTATCCGCCAAATCAGATAGAGATAAATATAATAAACCTAAAACATCTTCATTTGGTTCATAAACAAATTTATGACAAAACAATTCCGGATTATTTTTGATAAACAACTTTGCCTCGTTTTTATCTGTTATCAAATCGTCAAGGAGTTGATAAAAACAATTATCTTCGTGGTTTGGAGCAGATTGCAAGTGAGTTTGCAGGTTGTTTATATTATTTTCGGCAAAATTAGAATACATCTGAATTGCACAATCTGCAAGAAGATATTTAATTTCGTCAATTGACAAAACAAATTTTTTTTCAGAAATAAAGTCTAACAACTCCTGTACAATTTTTAAGTTGCGAGAATTTTCAGAAATATAATCTTTGTAAAAAAACGAACCTTTGACAAAAGTTTTATTTCTTCGTGATTTCAGTATTGCAGAAGATTGGGCCTCAAATTTTTTCAACTGCTTTTTGATATACTGTTTTGAAAAACACAATTCCTCATCAATAACAATATCCGGAGTTATCTTTTTCAGTTTTATCCAATTTTTAATTGTCGCATTCGACACAGAAAATATATCGCATAAATCACTTATTCGATAAAAAGAACTCTTATATTGTCTGGCTAAACTTTTCATTTATTTTACATTTATGCAATGGTTGAAAACGGTTTAGTACTGTGACTTTCTTTATTTTTAGAAAACATTGAAGATACAACATTTAAAAGTTTTGTTGCAAAATTTTTATTATGAGGTGCTACAAGTTCACTATTTTGTATTTGACCAAAACCATTAACCATTTGTGCATTTCTATTTGTTATATGTGCAGATTTGTTTTTATTAGCAATATCTATATAACTAATTGATGAAACCAGCATTCTCAACCCCAACTAATCTCTACCAGCAAAATTTATTTTACTACGAACATTAACAAAAATCAATACTCAAGTAGGCTAAATTTTTAATTATTTTTTTGACTTTTTGGGGAAAAATATTTCACCAAATTCAAAATTTGTACCAAACAATGTCAAAGTCACTTGACGTCTGCGTTTATGGATAAACAAGTTTATCATCTCTTTGCGCAACTCTTGATGTGCCATTCGATATTCCAAGATTTTTTGAACAACGCAATTTGAACGAACCTTTGAATATAGCACATTTTCAGATGCAATTTTATTTGTAATCAAATATTTTAACGCCGCAAAAATCCCAATTTTCGGTGCAAACTCTTGTTTTTCCGTTCCATATAAACTGTGAACAATATTCCCAAGCAAGTTTGCGGTATCTTTATCAACATCACGCGCCATGAAATTTATATATCGTTCCATTATTTGCTGATTTTCTATACAAATTTCAGGGAATTCCTGTTTATACATAGAGCATGCTTTTGCAAACTCTTCAATTCCATTTATATACTCATCAAACTTCCAATCTTTAAATACCTTTAGTGAGATTTGTTCCAGTACCGGAACCATTTGTCCTTCCTGCTCTTCATAACCTAGAGTTTGCCCATGCGGAGCCCTTGCAAGAAGTTCCATAACATGACCAACCAATGCTCTTTTCAATGCATAGAAATGATAATAATTTATATCAATTGGAGCAAAAACAGTCGGCGTACTAGTCAAATAAAAAGCGTTGAGTTCTCCTTGATAAACCTCTCTCATTATTGAACTCATACAATTCATTGTAAATCTTGTACCATCAACATCAACAAATGCAAAGCGTTCCCCGTTAGCAGCATCAGACAGTTGTTTCAAATAGAGTTTTGCTGTTTCTCTTTTGGCTGAATTTCTTTCTATCACAAGTTTTAGCCATCTGTCATCATTATTCAAGAACTTTTTCAATTTATTTGTTCTACGTTCGCTCATTGTATGGTTGTAACAATGGAATTCTTTTGGCAAAACATTACAAAGTTCCTCTCTTGACAAACCTAATAACTTGTCGAGTTTTTTCGGCGTCCAACATAAAGTTTCAACAAATTGAGTTTTCAAAGTTTTGTTTTCTAACGTAAGAGAAGGCAATCGCCAAGCCTTTTTGGAACCGTAAACATATTGAGTTTTTATATCTAAATTTCGTTCTTTAATAATGATATCTGCAATTTTTTGCAAAATATAACCATCTCGAGCCAAGAAATAGAGAAGTTTAATTCCACGTTTTTGTGCCTGTTCAATAAGCCATGACACATAAGGATAGAATATAGGTCCGGCAAGTGAAGCCCCCAAATCGAATTTGTCAGACTTTTTATAATTTTGTAATCTCAAATTCTTTGCACAACCTATCATAAGTTGAACAAACGGAGAATCAAATTGCCCCCTGAGAATATTATCTTCGTAGGCTTTTAGTTCAACATAATGATATAACTCAGAATTTATACCGGCATAAAGCGCCTGTTTGTAGTCAGAATACTCATTATCACCCAAATGATACCAATTATTGAAATCAACATTTTCCTGTTTTTGAACATAAGAATACATTTCTCCGGTTTCCTTTTTGAACCCGACAACAGATGACAAATAAATTTTTATATCATTTGGCAATTTTGTTTTGGCTAATAATTTTCTGATAAAATCCTCAGATAAATACATGTCAGAAATCAAAACAACACGTTTACCTTGACTGATAAGCGCATTTATTTTTTGCACATTCTCTTCAATAGGAATAATATTGTCATATTCGGTTTGCAATTCCAAATTTTTCAACTGTTCAATTTGAGTATCTGACAGATAACAATTATCTTTTATATCTTGATAAATTTGGTCAAAAGTTATATCCTTATCATCTTTTGCCAAATAATTTAATTTTCTTTGACGGTATTCGGCATTTGTACGGTGTTTGAAAAAGTTCACTTTTACCTCTTGCGGAAAATCTTTGAACTCATCATTATGACAAAGTTGCGCTTGCATTATTGCAAAAATTCCACGAGGTTGAGCAACCTTTCTAGTTATTACTGTGTCAAAAATATCAAATGAATATAAATCGTAATCAGCCATCTTATTTTGTATGCTCCATTTTGTCTAGGATAAAATCAACAATTCTCTTACAAGAATTTTCGTCATCACAAAAGCCCATTTGTGATAAAAATTTGTCAGCCTTTTGGTTGTAATTTTCTTGGTCAAAGTTCAGAATAACTTCGCTCAATTCACCATTATCAGTCGCAACCGGACTAGGCAAATCGGTGATAGGATAAGCAAATCCTTGTTCAAAATCTTTGATATCAGACGCATAAATAAATGACGGCTTTTTCAAAATTACATACTCAGATAAACAAGAACTGTAATCCGTAATCAAAGCATCTGCAGCAAGCATCAATTCTTGCATATCAGGATAGGTTGCAACATTTACAATTTCATCTTTGTCATAAAGTGCATTAAATATATTCTTTTTCATTTGCACGTGACTTCTGATTAAAATTGACCAATTCCCGCCAAAACGTTTGTTCAGACTTCTTTTCAAGAGTTTAATATCTATATTATAAACATTACATCTTTTATCAACTCGCCAAGTCGGAGCGTAAAGCAAAATCTTATTTTCTTGTGGAATATTATAGTATTCTTTAATTTTTTGCGCAAAATCAGAATGATTTGTGAAGAAATACTTATCTCTAGGAACACCGTATTTCAAGATTTCGCCGTTGCCCCAAAAAGCGGTTTTATATTTTTCCTTTTCAAACTCGCTATCTGTAAAAATATAATCATACATTGAGGCGGATAATTTTTGCCATTTCGTCCAGCCTAATTCTTCGTAAGCCTTTTGTGCTGCTGCGCTTTCTTGTTTAATTCCCATTGTGCCGTGCCAAGTTTGCATACAAAGAGTTCCTTTTGCTTTTTTAGCGCCTTTTTTAAGCATCAAAAACGGATTAGCATTGATTACCCAAGTTTTTGCAGTCATAAATTCGTACAAAGCCTTAAATGACGTATATTTTACAGTTCTCAATCCGGTTGGAATAAGTGACAAATCAGTATTTTTATTTGTAAACCAAACCAAATCTAAATTCTTAACATCACGAGTCAAAAATTCTTCCGCCAAATATTTCGGATTGTCTGCAAATTGCCAGTTCATAAAGTTTATAAACACAATTTTATTATTTTTAACCTTGCAAAAACGATTTACCAGACTACAATAAATCGGTTCTAAAATGTATTTTTTGTCGTCTTTATTTTTCTTTTTCAGCTTAAACTTCATACCTAAAATAGTCAAAACTTTGACACCATCTACATTTGTCAATTCAAATACGGTTTGTAAAATTCCCATCTTATCTATCCCTTCTCACATCAATTACTTGCCCCGTCAAATCAGAAAGTAAGGTTTTCAAACTTGCTTCTGCAACAATTTCCGGTTGAAGAAGGCTACCTTCCGGCTCTTGTCCAAATGCCTTAAATCTCATCGGAGTAGCGGTTCTTTCAGGGTTAATAACGTTGATTTTGATATTATCTGAAGTTAGTTCTTCCGCTAGTGCTTGAGCAAGGTTTACAATACCGGCTTTTGTTGATGAGTATGTTGAATACAAGGCTCTGCCACGAGTGTAAGAACTTGATGCAAACAACAATAATCCGCCTTTTGTTTCCTTCAAATAAGGAATTGAAGCTTTTGCAACATTGATTGAGCCGACATAGTTAATTTCAATATCTTTTCTGATATCATTAATTTCTCTATCTAACAATTTGCCCATTTTCAAAATTCCGGCACTATTTATGATGTAATCAACTTTATTATTTTCTTTATAAACTTTTTCTAAAAAGTTACAAACATCTTCGTATTTTGTAATGTCGCAACCGAGTCTTGTTGAGGCTGAGTAAATCTTTGCGCCATACTGCTGCGCCAAATCTACAATACATTTGCCGATTCCGCTTGTTCCGCCAAAAATTACGATAACTTTGTCCTTAATTTTGTCTAAAGAAGTTTTTTCAGGATAAATCGCACTTCTGATTTGGAACAATCTGTCTGCCATAAAAATATCTTCAGGATAAGTAATTTTAATATTTTCGCCAGAACCCGCAACGACATAAACATCTGCAAGGTTATATTTTACGATAAGTCCACAATCATCGGTAAAATTGTTATCCCCTTTTGACATTTCGTGCGCTTTTTTGATTAGTGACAATTTGAAACATTGCGGAGTTTGACCTCTCATCAGGCTTGCTCTGTCTGGGATTCCATCAATAATCCCATCTTTAACTTTGATAATTGTATCGGCTGATGGAATTGCAACATCGACTGCGCTATATTTGTCTAACGCTTTTACACAATCATCAATAATTTGTTCTGTCAAAAACGGTCTTGCGCAATCGTGAATTAACACATTTGCTTCTTCATCTTCGATTGAAGAAATTGCAATATATGAACTGTCTTTTCTTGTTGCTCCGCCGTTTAGTAACTTTGTAATCTTTTTGAAATTATTTCTCAATAGAATATTTTCTGCAATATGTCTGTAATCCGGAGTTATTACCAAAATTATTTCATCAATTTTGTCAGAATTTTCAAAAATTTCGACAGTATGTTCTAACACTGTTTTCCCTGCAATTTTAATAAATTGTTTTGGAATATCGCTGTTATATCTGCTTCCTGTGCCTGATGCTAAAATTATTCCGTAATTTTTTAACATTATTTTCTCCTTTATTCGGCAATAACCGTTTCTAAATCATTTATTATATTTTGCGCTGCATAGCAATTTTCAAGGTTCAATTCTTTTAAAATTTGTAACCTTTCTTCCATTTTGTAGTCATTATTTTTCTGCAAAAGATTATCCAACTGGTTGTACAACTCCCCAACATTTCTCACTTGGTAGAAAGTGTTGAATATTTTTTGAGTCGGTTCTGGCGGAGTAACGTTACATTGGTCGGAAATCAAATGAATAATAGGTTTCCCTGTGCAAAAATATTCAATCAAAAACGAACCACAATCGGTAATCAAAGCCTTTGATTTTAGAAAAATTTCCATATAATTTGCAGAATAACAAGGTTTTGCAACAGTTTCCCACTCTTTGTAATAGTTTTCAATCTCACTATCTGAGAAAAATCCGGTACGTTTCAGCGCAAATTTCAAAGTCGGGTGCGGTTTAAACACCCAGTTAAGTTCAGGGTGATTTTTGGCGTAATTAAGAATAACTTTTCCCGTCCATAAAAATGTTGCATAGTTTTCATCATTTTTATTACCCTGACAAGGGATTGACCAATGAGGAGCATAAATCACAAAATCCTCGTCATTTTTAATATCTTTTTTGAGATATAAATCATCTAGCATTGTATGCCCGACACTCACAATATTTCCGGTGTAATCTTCTCCGATATAGTTTTTGTATAAATTTTCCCAATCTTTATTTAGGACGTAATTTCTGTATAAAAACTTGTGAAATTCAGAACAGTCCATATTCATAATTCCGTAATTCGGTACAAAATATGGAACATAGCAAGTTAGTGCAAACTTTGACACCTTTTTAGGTTGTTGAATTTTCGGCAAAAACCAAGGTTGTTGGTAAAACACAATTTGAGGTTTAAAAATATTGAGATTTTTCGGTTTGTTTTTTTCAATATCCCATGCATAAACGCAGTTCATCTTTTTATTTGTGAAAAATTCATAATTTTCTTCAAGACATTTTTTCTTTTCTTCTACTGAAGCTCTTTTTTGCCTGTCTGCAATGGTTAGAGCGATTACAGGTTCAAATTTTTCTGATTTTTCTAATAAATCATAAAGTGATTGAGTTTTCCATTTTGAATTTTCATTTACTAAAAACAAAACTTTTATTTTAGATTTTTGCGACGCTTTTATAGCACTTGCAATCTTTTTATAACGTTTTTGCGCTTTTTTTATTTCAGTTCTATTGTCGATACTTTCACAAAATTTTCTAAATTTATTTCTATCTTGTCTGGTTGGAAACACCCATGAAATCAGTACACTTAGCAAATTGTACTTCATTAAATTTAACCTCTTATCTTGATAAATTCTCTTACCAACTATTCTAAAAAAATAGCTTCCTCTAATTAATAATTATAATAATATAAACATACCCAGTCCGCACCAAATTCTGTGTATATTATGAACTTTGTTTAATCTTTTGGTTGACTTTTGATAAGTAATATTTTACCCTATCAGTTATAGGGAATTTTTCAAGGAGTGGAATATGGCAAACAAAATCAAGTGTCCAAAATGTGGTGAAGAAATAGATATCGAAGACATTATTCTTTCCGGCTCAAAAGAAGTCGTAGACAAAGAACTTGCTGAACAAAAATCTGAATTTGAAAAAGAATTGAAAAAATATCAATCTGAGATGAAAAAACTACAAGATAAATACGAAGCTGACAAGAATTCAGAAATTGAACAACTTTTAGAAAATCAGAAAAAAGAACTAAAACTTCGTGAAGAAAAAATCAAAAAAGACATTCTTTCACAACAAGAAGATGCCTATAATGAGATGGAAAAAGAACTCCAAGAAAAATCCGAGCAACTAAAAGATTTGAATAAATTGAAAGCGGAAAAATCACGACTTGAACGTGAAAAAGCCGAATTAAAAGAACAAATTTCTGCTCAAGCCGAACAAGAATACAATATAAAACTGGCAGAAGAACGTCAAAAACTTCAAAAATCGGCAGAAGAAAAGTATGAGTTAAAAATTGCAGCACTTGAAAAGAAACTTGAAGACCAAAAGAATTTGACAGAAGAAATGAAAAAACGCCAAGAACAAGGCTCTATGCAACTTCAAGGAGAAATTCAAGAACTTGCGATTGAAAAATATCTATCCGAAAACTTTAAATACGACGAAATTCAAGAAGTCGGCAAAGGCGATATGGGTGCAGATTCTCTCCAAATCGTCAACACTCAAATGAAACAGAATTGCGGAACAATTTATTACGAAAGCAAACGCACAAAAACTTTCAAAGAAGATTGGATTGCAAAATTCAAAAACGATATTCAGGAAAAAGGTGCAGATATCGGAGTTTTGGTTACGGCGATTTACCCGAAAGGTATGACTAGAATGGGATTCCGTGACGGAATTTATATTTGTACTTATGAAGAATTCAAAGCGTTGTCATTTATTTTGAGAGAAAACATTATCAAATTGAGTGAAGTTAAATCGTTACAAGAAAACAGACACGAAAAAAGTGCGATTTTGTACAATTATTTGACAAGTACAGAATTTAGATTTCAGTTTGAAACCATTGTGAACGCTTTTGTTGGTATGCAAAGTGATTTGGAAGCAGAAAAACGTGCAATGAACAAACTTTGGAAAAAACGTGAAAAAGAGATTATGAACGTTATTTCTGCGACAACAGATATGTACGGCTCAATCCAAGGAATTTCCGGCAATGCAATTAAACCGGTATCCGCTCTTGAGTTCCCACTACTAGAAACAGAAGGGTAATTTATTCTTCCCAATAACTTCTTGGTTTATATAACATATCCCAATACTCGTCTTTTCGACCTTCATGCGGAGTTGCAAACCAAACAGTATGCCCGTTTGGATAACCGTATTTGTCGGAAGTTCCTTTGTACTGAACAAGTGATGGGTTCATGTTGTAATGCGCATACCAATAACAACCTTCTTCGCGTGTTGAAATTCCTCTAACCGGATTGCAACCCTGACGAAATTCTATCGAATAGTATTCAAAAATGTCGTATCCTGCACGATTTGGACCTTTGTACGGTCCGTTAGTATCAAAAGTAAAATAAAGACAAGTCGGGGTACCAGAATCAGTATTATAACCAATACTTGAAATTCTCATACCGTTTGGAAGTAAATACTGTTTACCTGAATAAAAAGCATAAGTTTTTTCGCCTAACATTGATTTCGCAAAGGCATTTTTATGATAAATATCTCTACCGTAATCAATCTGGTAAATTCCCTTAAATTGCTTTATCCACGCATCATTTAATTTTTGAAGGTTTTGTTTGGCTTCATCACTCGGATTACTACCGGAAACATAATAATTCAAATTTAGGTCATTCAAGTTGTCATAGCCAAGTTCGGTTACGGTATTTTTCAAAGCTTGAGTAATTACTTCATCTGCAACTTTGAATTGATTTTTCAAAACTTGAACCTTGTAATGTTGATATAACATTGGGATTGCGATTGCCGCAATAACTCCGACAATTCCCACAACTATCAAAACTTCTGCCAAGGTAAAACCTAATTTTAGTTTTCTCATAATTCGCACGCTTTTGTTCTCTTTTAGTCTACATACAATAATTTAAAACTACCATAAAATATTTTTGTGAACAATAAGATTACAAAAATTTACAACTTGGGTAGAGCAATTTATACCAAAAGAAGGAGTTTAGGGTATTCGCAAAATACGTTAGCTGAGATGTTGGGCATATCTCGAGAACATTTGGCGAAAATTGAAACGGCAAAACGCACTGTCAGTTTAGATTTGTTGATTGATATTGCAGATACTCTCAATGTAAAAGTAAAAGATCTTATAGATTTCTAATTGCCGTAAAATTGGCAAAAAAAAAGACCTTGTAATATTCAAGGCCTATCCGTTTAAATAAGAAGAGAGAGCTTTATATATTTATATAAAGTATTCTCATTAGTAAAAATTGCTAAAATCGACCCGTTATTTTTACAAAACTTAACAAAGTTTTTTCTCAAAAATGAACAATTTGAAATTTGCTATCGTTATAAAATTGAATGACGAAGTTATAGACAAAAAGAAAGGATTGTTAATGAAAAAGATTTTAATTTTGGCAGGTATTGTAGGTTTGATGTCAGCAACTCGAGTTTTTGCTCAAGAAGAGGTAGCGCCGGCTCCTGCGTGTCCTGTACCTTGCGAAAAAGCATTCAAAAATAAACCGTGTGAATTTGGCAAAATGCCAAAACGTCCTGATTTTGCAGCATTTGAACAAAAGTTAAAACTAACTGACGAACAAAAAGCAAAAGCACAAGCAATCAGAGAACAAGAAAAAGAACAAATTAAACCTATTTTAGACAAAATTGGTGAAAAATTGAAAGAAGAAAAAGCAGTTATGGACAAACGTTTAACCTTTGATGAACGCCAAGCAGAATTAGCACCAATCAGAAAAGATATTCACGAGTTGAAAGGTCAAATTCACAAAATCAAAAAACAAAGCAAAGCTGAATTTGAATCAATTTTGACAAGCAAGCAAGTAAAACAATTAAAGAAAATGAAAGCAGACGGAATGAAAAAATTCAAAAACTCACGTCCATGCCAGAAGTTTGAAAATCGTCCGCCAAGACCTCAAGATTGTTGGGAAAACCCACCAAGACCAGAAGTTGCTCCGGAAGAAGACTAATCAATAAATTTTATTTGTATTATAAATTTTGAGGCGGTGTTTTATAAAAACACCGCCTCTCTTGATTTGCGCTTATCTTTTAAATAAATTTCTATTTTTCGTAAATCCAACCGTTAGTAAGATCAACTTTCAATGGTTGAAGCAATTTAACATTCACAACATCTGATGCCGGAACTTCAAGTTTTTCACCCTTGAATGCCCATCTTACAAACTTCATCCACCAATTTCTATCTTTTTTAATTTCACCAAGAGCATTGAATGGAGCAGTTTGGTCGTTGGTAGTCGTAACAAGTGCATTCTTCAAAATTAACACACCATTTTGTCTAAAATATAGCCCAGGTCTTACATCAATTAATTGACCATTCAAAGAAGCACCTTCTCTAACTAAAATATAATGATCTTTTGTAACATAATTTACTGGAATTGAAGCGCTGTACATTGCTCCGCCTTCTGAAGATTGAGAACTAATATAAGTTGTCAATCTAATAGGAACAATAGTACCTTCAGGAATGATACCCACACTTCCTTGAACTGTAGCATCGTCAATTACAAAACCTTCACCAATTTTTTTACGCATTGCTTCTGCAAGTTTTGCATTCGGATTTAGTTTTGCTTGCTCCATCATTTTGTACAAAATTGCCGCAACTTCTGCTCTTGTTGCAGGTCTTGTTGATTCTAATTCGGCTTTCTTTGCTGACGGTGCAACAACTATCATATTCAAAATTTCTGCTTTACCGGCAGGAATCAAGAACCATTCTGGAACAGTGTTTGCATCAGCATATTTTTGAGATAAAACTTCTTTTGCCTTTGCTGTACTAATAGTTTCTGTAGTCAAAGCATTTACGGCAACGGACAATGATTCTGCTCTAGATACAGAATCATCAGGTCTGAATAAATCACTAGATTTTTCATTGTTAATCAAGTCAAAATAAAGCGCTTTTTGAATATCTTCGTAAGCCCAATGTGTTTCATCAATATCTGCAAAGTGAACAGGTTGAGCAACTTTTGTATGCTCTTGCCCAAGTGCTCTAATTGCCATTGCTGCAAATTCCGCTCTTGTTACGTTTGCATCAGGTTTAAATGTTCCATCCGGATAACCGACAATAACACCTTTTTCTGACAACAATTCGATTTCAGGCGCTGCCCAATAACTACTGCTAACATCAGGAAATGCAAACGCTTGCATTGTACCCATTGCCAACATAACTACGGGTAGCAATAATTTGAATAGTTTTTTCATATTCCCTCCTTTTTAATATACACACAGTAACTTTATCATAGTCATTGATTTTTTTATAGTCTGACTCTTTACAAATGTAACTTTCCGTAACCTAACAAAAATTTTTCTTGACGAGTTTTGATAGAAACATGCTAATAAATCCAATTACCCCAAATTATAATAATCAATACAAACCACAAACCTTTACCGGTCACACAATGGCAGAATTCTACGGCAAAAAAGGTATTCGATACCTAGCGCATCAAACTGCATTTTTTAGAGAACCGGTTACTCTTGAACGTGTAAAAAGTTATATTACAAAGAATTTTGCAGATAAAAAAGAGATAAACATTTTGGTCGGAGCGTGTTCAACCGGCGAAGAAGCCTACTCTCTAAGCCTGCTGCTTAAAGGACTAAAAAACAAGGTTAATATTATCGGCTTTGACCTCAGCCCCAAGGCTATAGATTCAGCAAGAAAAGGTAAAGTATTGATGCAAACATCTATTGTTGATAGCGAAAAAGATACATTTTTAAAAGATTCATACTTAGTTTTTGATGATAAAAACAATTTAAGCAAGCGTCAACAAGAATATAGAACACTGTTTGAAGATACATTTGAGCCAATAAATAGTAAATTTTACAAATTCTATAATAATATAAAACGCGCTTTTGAAGACTTAAACCCCAATATTGGACGAAAAAGTCGCTATTTTAAATTGAAAGATGACAAAATTAATAATTGCCGTTTTATAGAAGGTGATATAAGAGAATTAGACAAGTTAGATGCCCCAAAACAAGTTGACGTATTGTTTTTTAGAAATGCGCTTTATCATCTTTTGGACACCGTTCCTAGAACAGAAGAAAAAGAAGAAGTTTTGACAAAAGTTGTAGCAGGCATAAGACAAAAACTCGGTAGAGATGGAATATTTGTCAATGGAGAAGATGACGGGATTCAAATTAAAAACGAATATTTAATCCCAAGAGTAATGCGAAAAATGGGTTTTGAACCGGTTAATCCCAAACTAGAAGATGACTATTATTATACTGCTTCTATTTGGAAGAAATTGGAATACGTATTCGCAGACTAATAATTTTCTTCTGAATAATTTTTGCTTGAATTAAAACATTAATTTTTCCTTAACTTTTTAACAAATTTTGGATTTCCGTTATATAAATATAATGTTAATAGAAATCTATATGATAGAAAGAAAAGGAGAGGACATCATGATTAAACCTTTAGGCGAAAGAGTTGTTATTAAAGTTATAGAAGAAACAGAACAAACTTCAGGCGGTATTTTTATTCCTGATAGCGCAAAAGAAAAACCTCAAAGAGGTGAAGTTGTTGCCGTTGGTTTGGGCAAGTTGAACGACAAAGGCGAAAGAGAACCTATGGACGTTAAAGTTGGCGATGTTATTCTTTATGCTAAATATGCAGGTACTGACGTAAAAATGGACGGTACTGAATACAAAATCTTATCAATAAAAGATGCACTAGCAATTATTGAATAAGAATGTGTATTTTAAATTTATTCAAATTAAGAGTTTTAAAAAGGAGAAAATAAAATGGCAAAACGTATTGTATTTGATGAAGAAGCAAGAAAAACCTTGCTAAAAGGTATTGATGCAGTTGCTGATGCTGTAAAAGTTACACTTGGACCAAAAGGTAGAAACGTAATTTTGTCAAAGAAATTCGGTGCTCCACAAATCGTTAATGATGGTGTAACGATTGCAAAAGAAATCGAATTGAAAGATCCATTGGAAAATTCAGGCGCTCAATTGTTAAAAGAAGTTTCTTCAAAAACAAATGATGTAGCAGGTGACGGTACAACAACCGCTTCTGTTTTGGCTCAAGCGATTGTTCGTGAAGGTTTGAAAAACTTGACTGCAGGTGCAAATCCAATGTCTATGAAACGTGGTATTGACAAAGCCGTAGAATGTGCAGTTGAAAAAATCAAATCAATGTCAAGACCGGTTAATACAAAAGAAGAAATCGCACAAGTTGCAGCAATTTCAGCCGGAAACAACAAAGAAATCGGTAACTTGATTGCTGAAGCAATGGAAAAAGTTGGTCACGATGGTGTTATCACTGTTGAAGAATCAAAATCTTTCGGAACTAACTTGAAAGTTGTTGAAGGTATGCAATTTGATAAAGGTTACATTTCACCATACTTCGTTACTGATCCTGAAAGAATGGAAGCAGTATTGGAAGATGCTTATGTATTCTGTTGCAACAAGAAAATCAACTTGATATCTGATTTGGTTCCATTGTTGGAACAAGTTGCCCGTGATGGAAAATCATTGTTGTTAATCGCTGAAGATATTGAAGGTGAAGCACTTGCAACTTTGGTTGTAAACACAATGAGAAAAGTATTAAGAGCAGTTGCAGTAAAAGCTCCTGGCTTTGGTGACAGAAGAAAAGCAATGCTTGAAGATATCGCAATCTTGACAGGTGGCGAAATGTTCACAGAAGAACTTGGTATTAAGTTGGAAAACGTTACAACTCAAATGCTAGGTAAAGCAAAACGTGTAACAGTAAGCAAAGACGAAACAACTATCGTAGTTGGTGACGAAACTAAAGAAGCAGTTGCTGAAAGAGTAAGACTTATCAGAAAACAAATCGAAAGTTCTGATTCTGAATACGATAAAGAAAAATTACAAGAAAGAGTTGCAAAACTATCAGGCGGAGTTGCTTTGATTGAAGTTGGTGCAGCATCTGAAGTTGAATTAAAAGAAAGAAAATTAAGAATTGAAGATGCTTTGAACGCAACAAGAGCAGCCAATGAAGAAGGTATTGTTCCTGGTGGTGGTGTTGCATTGTTGAGAGTTCAACAAGAATTGAACAAAAAACTTGAAACTTTAGACTTTGATTCAGATGATGAAAAAGTTGGTTACAAGATTTTGACAGCAGCCTTAGATGTACCTTTGAGAGCAATTTCTCGCAACGCTGGCGCAAAAGCAGATGTAGTTGTTGACTGTGTTCTTGAAAAAGATGGCGCTTACGGCTACGATGCATTGAATAGTAAATATGTTGATATGTTCCAAGCAGGAATCGTTGACCCTGCAAAGGTTACACGTTCAGCATTAGTTAATGCAGCATCTGTTGGTTCAATGTTGTTGACTACAGAAGCAGCAGTTGTAGATATTCCGGAAGAAAAACCGGCTGGTCCTGATATGTCAGCAATGGCTGGTATGGGCGGAATGGGCGGCATGATGTAATTTGATTTATATCAAAATGTCCAAAAAGTTAAAAACGGCTCCGAAAGGAGTCGTTTTTTTAGTAAATTTAATACAAAAACGTAGGTTTAGAGAGCAATCCAACTAATTAAAATAATGACGTCTGCACTTCCAAACAACAAAAACCTTATTCAAATGTAAAAAATTTATATGGTGCAATTTCTAGTGTTTCTATCAATTTTGATAACGTTTTAAATGTAATATTTCTTGAACCACATTCTATATCACTTATATAATGCGCATCCACACCCATTTTTTCTGCAAGTTTTTCTTGCGTATACCCTCTTTGCAAACGATAATACTTCAGCTTAATTCCAAAATTTTTACTTAACTCAATATAATTCATTCTATTATAATAAATAATTAAAATAAACAATACATAGTATTGTAAAATACAATTATGTATATTATGATATACGCGCGGAGAATTAAGAATGAGAAAATTAAAACTAGGTTTTACCTTGGCGGAAATATTGATAACGATTGGAGTTATTGGAGTTATAGCCGCAATTACATTACCTAGTTTAATAACTAATTACAAGGTCAAAGTTTTGCAAACTCAATTTAAAACTGCAGATTCTATATTACAGCAGGCAATACTACGAACTACTGACGAAATTGGTATTGAATTGAAAGATTTTAGTATAGAACAAACTGTTGCAGAAAAAGATGATAGGCAAGAGTATAAAAATTTACAAGCCCAAATTCCAACAATAAACGAAGCGTGGAAAAAACAATTTAAAGGAGCTAGCTATATTAATAACTATAGTATAATAGCAGGAAGAGAATGTGCTCACACAATGATGGGAGAATTCAGAAATTGCCTAATTAATACCGGATATTTTTTACCAAACGGAATGTTTGTATCTAACTGGCAAACTAATCTTTGGGGTCCTGCTTGGGTTTCATTTGTATTCGATACTAATGGACCATTTAAAGGTCCAAATCGAATGGGATATGATATATTTATTTATAATTCACAGACTTGGACTACTCAGGTAAGAATTTGCAATCCTACAATTACGCACTCCGCACACGAAGATGGTTGTTATTACTATGCTCACAGAGGTTTAAATCCGTCAGGAAATTCTAATTCTTATTGGGATATTTTATATAAACCATTGAGTTACTGGCAAAAACAAGACGACAAATAAATTTGAAACAACTTTGTAAATAAATGTAACAAATTAAACCGTTATTGAAATCGGACGTTTCCAAAATACTTTATATAAGTGAGAGCGATATAAAATAAATAAGGAGACGAGATATGGCATTTTTAGCATTAGCAAGTCAAAAAAGTTTAATGATGTTACAAAAGAATTTTTTACAATTTCAGTACACATCAATTATGAACCAAACTCAAGCAGCAGCAGCACAAATGACTGCAATTGAACGTAGTTATGCAGGTTCTGATGAAGATTACACAGAAGATGCATCTTACATTTATTATCAAGATTTGAGTGACCAACTTGAAACAGAAAAAGATTCACTGGATTCGCAATTAACAGCAATTGAAAACGAAATTTCAGGCTTAAAGACACTCGTACAAAACAACATCAAATCAAGTTGTACACTAAACTTAATCAATTCTTAGTAATTGATTACAAAGATTTTTCAAAAAGTTCCACAGTGTTGAGCATCAATGATGTTATTGTCATTGGTCCGACACCGCCCGGAACAGGTGATATGTACGATGCAACAAGGGATGCGGTTGCAAAATCTACGTCTCCTCGGGTTTTCCCGTTTTCATCTTTGAAAATCCCTACATCTACTACCACACAATCGTTTTTTAACATTTCCCCTTTTATAACATTTTTCCCCACTGCAGAAACTACAACATCTGCAGTTTTTATTATTTCTGTCAAATTTTTAGTTTTGCTATGACATACTGTTACTGTTGCATTTTTGTTCAACATCATCTGTGACAAAGGCTTTCCAACAATATTTGAACGCCCTACAATCACAACATGCTTCCCTTCGACTTCAATATTATATTCGGCAAGCAAAAGCATTATTCCTTTTGGCGTACAAGGGTAAACCATCGGTTCTTCTCCGGAAAAAAGCTTTCCAAAGTTTTCCGGAGTAAACCCGTCTACATCTTTTTTAGGACTGATTGTGTTGATAACATTTTCTTTTGAAATATGCTCTGGCAATGGCAATTGAACAAGTAATGCAGTTACAGAATCATCATTATTAAGTTCTTTAATTTTGTTCAAAAGTTCGTCTTCTGTTATATTCTGTGGGTACTGAATAACTTTTGAATTAATCCCGAGTTTTTCTGCCGTTTTTTTCTTGTTATTCACATAAATTTTACTTGCCGGATTTTCTCCAACCAAAATCACAACCAAAGTTGGTTTTTTCTCAAACTTATCAATTTTAAGCTTAAGTTCAGTTAGAATTTTATCTCTGAGTTTTTTTCCGTCAAGTATTTGTGCCATTTTACCTCTATTGTTTTATTTGTGGTAAATTCAACCTGAAATAGAACTCTTTAATAGCCTGTTCAACGCATTCAGAATCTTTTGAAACAGAATTGTTTTTCAAATTTTCATCAAACGGGATAACTCCCAAAACTTCCAAATCATTAGTTCTTAAAAATTCGTAAACTGATGACAAATTGTTATCATCAACTTTATTCAACACAACTCCGAGTTGGTTACCTGCCGCATATTTTGCGCTAAATTCTTCAATTCTTTTTGCAAGGTGTGCAGATTCAACCGTTGGTTTTGCAACAATTATTGTTGTATCAATTTCGGTATCAACAAGTTGATTAAGGTATTTCAAATCAAATTCACAGTCAAAAATTACTATATCATACTGTTTTATAACTCTATTTACAGCATCATTGATTAGTTTTGTAATCGGACATCGGCAATCTTTTGACCCGACAAGCCAAGAAACAATTATATCAACATTATCTTCAATAGAAACAATAATATCTTCCATTGCCCAGTCAATAAATTCTTGTTTGGTCATATCTTCCGGAATTCCGGTTTTATACTCGTGCTTGCCTGTTCTAATACCATAAATAGTATTTCTTATATCAAGCCCAAAACTGTGCCCAAGTTCGCCGGCTAAGTCATTATCAAACAATAAAATTGATTTTTCAGGAAACATTTGCCTAAAAATTCTCATAAATGCTTTTACTATTGTTGTTTTTCCGCTTCCGCTTTTTCCTGTAATTGCCAGTTTAACTGTCAATATTTTATCCTCTCTATTATATTAAGAGTTTCTCATCAATGTGTAATTGTGTCAACTTTTCTTTATAAATTAAAAACGAAGACTATACCGCCTTCGTTTTTAATAATCTTTTGTTTATCTCTTATTCAGCGTCTTCTTCACTGATTGATTCTTTAACTACTTCTGATGCTGTAACTTCGATGTTCAATTCGCATTTAACTTTAGAAGTCAATTTGATAAGCATTACGTAGTTACCAATTCTGTTGATAGGAGCGTTTAGAGAAACAGTCTTTCTATCAACTTCAATACCTGCTTGTGCAGCCAATTCTTCAGTAAGTTTTTTAGTTGTGATAGTACCGAACAATTTACCAGATTCACCGGCTTTAGCAGACAATGCCAAAGTACCGAATTTTTCGATAGCTGCTGCTTTTTCTAAAGCTTCTTGATGTAATTTTTCTTGTTTTGCTTTAATTCTTGCAATATTTTTTTCTCTGTTAGCCAAAGCACCTTCTGTAGCAACTTCTGCTGCGCCTTGAGGTAACAAGAAATTTCTTGCATAACCATCTTTAACGTTGATGATATCACCAACTTCGCCTAAGTTTTGAACTTCTTTTTTTAATATAACTTGCATACTAACTTCTCCTTTTGTATTTATATTTCTGCATGTAGTTTTAAACTACTACAAAAATGCAGATTTGTCGATAGTTTTTGTAATTTTGTTAAGTATTTGTATTTTTATTGGTTTATCCAAGCAATATCAAACTGAACCAAATGAATATAATTCCTGAAATTATACCAATAATTGACAAGTGCCAACTGCCGTATTCTTTTGCAAGCGGCAAAAGTGTATCAAATGAAATATATGTCATGATACCGGCAACAGTTGCCATCAAAAATCCGACAAAAAAGTTTGGTATAAACAAACCAAATACAAACATACCGACTAATGCACCGATAGGTTCGGTTATTCCTGATAATGCGGCATACAGCATTGCATATCTTTTCTTACCCGTTAAATGATAAATCGGTAATGCAACAGAAATTCCTTCAGGGATGTTATGAATTGCAATAGCAAATGCAACTGAGAAACCAAGAGTCAAGTCTTGTGTTGTAGTCAAAAATGTTGCCATTCCTTCCGGAAAGTTGTGAATACATATTGCAACAGTTGTTACAATTCCTGCCCGTTTCAACATCAAGTAACTGCGATCTTGTTCATACGCAGCGTTATCATCAGGATTCAACAATTCATCTGTATCGATATGGTCAGGTATAAAATAGTCAATTAACAACGAAATCAAAATACCTAAAATAAATCCACCAAATACCAACCATTGATATCCGTGTGGAAAATGAGTTTTCAATAGCGATTCGGCGCCCGGAATAATATCAACTAATGATACAAAAATCATTACGCCGGCTGAAAATCCTAATCCGATAGATAGGGCTTTTAAATTATCTCTTTTAGTAACGAATGCAATCATTCCACCTATAGCGGTAGCAAGTCCTGCAAGTAGGGTAAGGCTGAATGCCATTCCGAAATTACTTTGTGTAATCATAAAAATGTATCCTTCCGTGTTTATGATATCACAAATATTTTTTAGGCATGCCAAATTTTGCTTTACTTTTTATATTTTATTAACAAAAGGCATGCTTTTTAGATGTAGCAAGAATTTTCGGCATGCCTTCCTCTATTATTATTAAGAAATATTAACTAAAATCACCATCATGGAGAATTGGCTAAAACCATGTCGTGGTCATGTTTTCAGCCCTTTTAAAAAAGAGAAAAAGTTTACAGAAATAAATATTTTGGACATGGCTAAAAAACAAGGTACAATTAAATTATGCTCAAGTTTTGAGTAATTTCTTGTAGAGGTTAAAATGATGTTTGATATGATTAAGAAAAATCTTTTGCAAATACAAGAAGAAATCGCACCTTGTAAACCTAGAATAATCGCAGTTACAAAGTATTTTGACGAAGGAGCCATGCAGGCGGCATACGAAGTCGGCTTGCGTGATTTTGGAGAATCAAGAGTAATTGAAGCATCTGAAAAGATTGCAAAATTACCACAGACAGTGAGAGAAAATTCAACATTTCACTTTATCGGACATTTACAAACTAACAAAGTTAAACATGTTGTTAAAGTTTTTGATTATATCCACTCAGTTGATTCTGCAAAATTGGCTCACAGTATTTCTCAACACGCTTCTGAAATCGGTAAAACTCAAAAAATTCTTGTTCAAATCAATAATGCGAATGAAGAACAAAAATTTGGATTTTCGAAGGCAGAAATATTTGAGGTTATGCCTGAAATATTGAAATTACCTTCAATCGAAGTTGTCGGAGTGATGAATATGGCACCTTTAGGGATTGCCGATGAGAAAATCGGAAAATTATTTGAGGAAATAAAAGAGATTAGGGATGCTCTTGAAGAAAAATATCAATGTAAATTGCCGGAAATTTCGATGGGAATGAGTCAAGATTATTATATAGCGGTTAAACATGGTGCAACAATGTTGAGGATAGGTAGAAAATTATTTAGATAGATGACGGAGGAAAAATCGGTGGCAGCAATAGTTGATAATTTCAAAAAGGTTGTTAATTTTGTAGTAGATAGTATAAATGGTGAGGATAGCCCATTCGGTTCATTGAACGAACCTGAAGAAGATGATGGTTACTATGTAGAAGACGGTAATGCCGTTCGAGTTATGGAACCACAACCGGAACCTATCATTGAAAGACATGAATCAAAAGTTTTAAATCACCCAAGCATTAACAGAGGTGGAAATGAAATTATAGTTGTTGAACCTCGTTCATTTGACGATGCTGCCACAATTGTTCAACACCTAAAAGATAGAAAAATTGTTATGATTAACCTTCATTTGTTAGAAAAAGCACAATCACAAAGAACAATTGACTTGGTTTGTGGTGCGGCTTTAGCATTGAACGGTAATCCTAAAAAAGTTGGCGAAGGAATGTTTGTTTTTGCACCAAGCAATGTAGTATTATCAACTGATTCCAACGGTCAACAAAACAAATTTGATGATTCTTTGTGGAGAGCATCTCTACAATAGAATAATTTTGGTATGAGAAGAGAGATAGTTTAGACATTTACAGGGCAGTTTATCTGCCCTTTTTATTTTGTGCTTAGATGCTTAGACAACAATACGCTTAACCAAACCTTTACAAACACTTTACATTTAATTAAATATATATTAGAATAATATCAGCAAGCAGTATTGCACAGAAAAAGAACGGTTACCCCGTTCTTTTTTCAGTAATTACAAAGAGTTGCGATAATAAAAGCAACAAAGTAAGGAAAGGTTAGGCAATGAAACAGGAAGTAAACAGATTGGAAGTATTGAGTGCGATTACTCCACTAATCGAAAACACCGCTATGAGATTTAACCTTATCCCAGTGGAAATCGACTTTTCTAAAGAAAATCACAGATGGTTTTTGAGAATATATTTATATTCAAAAGAACGTAATGTAACGCTTGATGATTGCGAAAACGTTACAAGAAGCCTCGAAACATTTTTAGACGAGTTAGTTCCAGTAAAATATTACCTTGAAGTTTCATCTCCGGGACTGGAAAGAAAATTCAAATCAGAAAAAGAATTCATAATTTTCAAAGGTAGAAGAATCAGTTTGAAATTGAAAGAAGCATTACCAAATGAAACAGAAAAGATTTTCAAAGGTGAAATCATTGACTATGATGTGAACGAAGGTTTAACCTTCTTGAGATTTGAAGACGGAGCAGAATTACAAATCCCTAAATCTAACATTCAATCAGCAAAATTATACATTGATTAGGAATTTATGAAAGATTTTAGCAAATCACAAAACGAAAGGAAAAATAAAATGATTAAAATCGGAGCAGGTAGTTTAAACGAAGTTTTTGAAGAACTTGAAAGAGAAAAAGGTATTTCAAAAGAAATCGTAATTTCATCACTTTGTGATGCAATGGTTGCCGCTTACAAAAAGCACATGAGAGTAAAAGAAATTGAAAATATTGAAGCATATTTAGATGAACAAACTGGCGAAATCGGAATTTTCAAAGGCAAAACCGTTGTTGAATCAGTTGAAGATCCTGATAACGAAATTTCACTTGCTGAAGCAAAAGAAATCGATGAGTCTGTTGAATTGGGTGATGAAGTTAAACTTGAAGTTACACCTGAACAATTTGGTCGTATTGCTGCACAAGCCGCTAACCAAGTTCTAACTCAAAGAATTCGCGAAGCAGAAAGAAACCTTGTACTTAACGAATTCCTAGAGAAAAAAGGTACTTTAATCACAGGTATTATCCAAAAAGTTGACGATAGAAGAAACGTTATTGTAAACATCGGCAAAACTGATGCTATCATGCCAAGAAAAGAACAAATTCCTGGAGAATACTACAAACCTGGTAACAGAATCAGAGTTTTCGTTCTTAATGTAAAAGAAACAACAAGATTACCACAAGTTATCGTTTCTCACGCTCACGCTGAAATCGTAAGAGAATTGTTCGAACTTGAAGTTCCGGAAATTGAAGATGGTATCGTTGAAATCAAATCAATTTCTCGTGAAGCAGGCTACAGAACAAAAATTGCGGTTTGGTCAAATGACCCAGAAGTAGATTCTGTTGGCGCTTGTATCGGACCTCGTGGTAGCAGAATTCAAACAATTGTTGGTGAATTGAAAAACGAAAAAATTGATATCGTTAGATACTCAGAAGATCCGGTAGAATACATCGTTAACGCTTTATCTCCGGCTAGAGTAATTTCTGTTGATATTATGGCAGATGATGAATTTGCTCACGAAGCATTGGTTGTTGTTCCGGACGATCAATTGAGCCTTGCTATCGGTAGAGAAGGTCAAAACGTAAGACTTGCTCACAAATTGACTAACTGGAAAATTGATATCAAATCTGCTTCTCAAATGGAACAAGCAGAAAACCAAAATATTAACAACTATGAATATGACGAAGAACAACCAGAAGATGTTGAAGAAGAAAACACTGTAGATTCAGATGAACTTCAAGAAGAAATCGAAGAAGAAATGAATCAACAAGCATTAGATGAAACAGACATTGAAGACGGTGCAGTTTCTGAAGAAGAAGCAACTGAAGAATAAGTCGTTTGATTTTATAACGATAAAGATAGAAGACGGCGGGATTTTCAAATGAAAATCCCGCCGTCCTTATAAACCAACTTTTCTAAAACTTTTGCTAATATGTTCCACCGTTTTCATCTTGGAACTTTTTGTAGGATTGTTCGTAATATTTCACTTTTTCTTGTTGTATTAAATCATTCAATCTGTTATTTATTTCCTCTTGGTCTTGAAGTGTAGTGTTTATCACATCAAAATCAATATTTGAGATATCGGAAGACTTCACACAATCGTCAATCTTATCGGCATATTGAGAAATAGTTTCGTCCATTTTTTTTTCAATTTCGCCATAAGATTTGTTTATTTCTTCTACACTTTTTGTGGTTGAGTAATATTTTTTATTTTCTCTCAGGCAATTTTTAATATCTTGCGGAGCATCTTTATGTGTTTGTATATCTTCTTTGAAATCATCAATTCTTTCAGACAATTTTCCTATTCTTTTATCAAGGTCATAAAGCAGAAGTTTATCATAATCCTTCTTCAATTCGTCAAAACCTTTGACAATTTCTAACGCATCACGACAAGGACTTATCATTATTCTGAACTTTGCGTCAAATTCCTTATCTTGAAGCCCTTTTGCTTCCTCAAAATTAGTTTGCCTTAACATATATAAATCATTAGACATTGACTCTTCAAGATTTGCAACCTCAACTGTTGTAGCGTTAAATTTTTGAAATTCTTTTTCATTCGCTATCATTTTTTCTTTATTGTTTTCAATATAATCCAGAATTTCTTGTGTTGCGAACGGACTGTTTTTCATCATGTCACTTGTTCGGTCAAAAGCTCTTATATTTGTATAATATTTTTCAAACGGTTCAAGTACTTTTTCAGCGTTCGCAATTTTATCATCTTTTCTTGCATCGCAATCTTTGTAGAACATGTTTTGTTCACGTTCTTGGTAAACCTTTGATTTTTCTTGCATATCGTGGCACATTCTGCCAAGTTTCAAATAATCTCCTTTGTTTTCGGTTAAGTAAGGTTGCACAAGGGTAGTAATTCGGTTTTGCAAAATTTTCATCTGTTCATCTTCGTAAGAACCAAAACTCACACTATCTGTCACCGGACTACGCAACAAATTAACCTTTGGATTTTGATGTTCTATTTTTCTATTTTGAAACGAAGAAAACATGCTAATTGGTGAAATTCTCATACTCATACTCCTTTACCGTCTGATTTTAACAACAATTTGAATGTTAATACTATAAAAAACATGCAACAAATTGTCAATTTATAAGTAAACTATTTAATATAATTACCTCTATATACGCATTTGTTAAGTTTTGTAAAGTGTAAAAACTACACTATATCTGTATTTCTGCACTTTGAAAAAATTGATTAAAACATATTATTGACATAATTTTTTTGTTGTGCCATAATATAGACATAAGATTTAAGTGTAGTCGAAACACTAAATATAAATAGTTCATTAACCCCAAAACATATAAACTCCTAAATAATAAACACTAAAAGAGACCATTAGGATGCAGAAAACGACCCACTCACAAATGAGTGGTTTTTTTTATGGGATTTTTCATTTTATCTTTCAACACTTTAACTCCTTACAAACTAATTCTCACAAAAAGATGTCAATAAAAAATCAGCCACCTTGGCAATGGCTGATTTTTTCTAATAGTTATAACATTAAAATTTATGCTTTTGCTTTTGATTTATCAGCAAGTTCGCTATCAATTCTTAGAAATACTGGGTGTATTTCTTCTTTTGAAATTAATTTACCTGCTTTGATATTATTTGTAGTAATATCATCAAGTTTCAAGGACAAATCGTAAGAAAGTTGATTTGCCATATCTTGTGCAATATTTGGACAATACGGATAAATCAAAGAAGAAATTATGCACATAATTTCCAAAACAGTTGCCAAAACTTGACCGCATTCTGTCATTTTTTCTTCTTTAGCAAGTGTCCAAGGTGCATTGTCTGTTACAAATTTATTTGTAGCATCAACTAAAGAAATTATTGCTTGTGCGGCTTCTTGAACTTCAAAATGATTGAAATGATTTTCTACAATCTTGATAGTTCCTAATGCTGTTTTTAACAAACTTTCAGATTCTTTTGAACGATTAGTCAAAAATTCTTCTTTAATTTCACCATCAAAATATTTAACCAACATTGACAAACTTCTGTTCAAAAGATTGCCCATGCTATTTGCAAGATGTGCATTAACTTTTTCTTTGAAATCTTGGTCAGAATAGTTACCGTCACGTCCGCAAGGTGCAGAAGTTGCCATATAATATCTGAACGCATCAGGAGTTTTTAACTCAAAGTTTTCCAAAACAGAAGTTGGAGAAACAACATTACCTAAAGATTTTGACATCTTTGTTTCATCAATAGTAATCCAACCGTGAGCAAAGATATGTTTTGGTAACGGCAATTCAAGAGCCATCAAAATTCCAATCCAATAAATACTGTGGAATTTCAAAATATCTTTACCAATAACATGAACATCTACCGGCCACAATTTTTTGAATTGTTCAGAAGGATTTTCTGTATCATAACCGATTGCAGTGATATAGTTTGAAAGAGCATCAATCCAAACATAAATTGATTGTTCGTCATCACCCAAAACATCAATACCCCAACCTACGTTGGCTTTATTTCTTGAAACAGAAATATCTTGAATATCTTCCAATTGGTTTAGAACTTCGTTTGCTCTGAATGCCGGAAGAATAAATTCCGGATTTTCTTTGATATGCTTCATAATTGCATCTTTATAAGCACTTAGTCTAAAGAAATAATTTTCTTCTTTAACAACTTCCGGTTTTTTAAGGTGATCAGGACATAATCCATCTTCTGTCAAATCTTTTGGATTCAAGAAACATTCACAACCTGAACAATATAAACCTTCGTATTCATGCTTATAAATATCGCCTTTATCAACAAGTTTTTTGAATATTTTTTGGACAACTCTTTCATGGTCTTCATCAGTTGTTCTGATAAATTTATTATAATTAATATCCAAAGCTTTCCATGCATCTTTGAATTTTTGAGCATTTTCATCACAAAGTTGTTTTGGAGTTTTACCTTGAGCAGCAGATGTTTTTTGAATTTTTATACCGTGTTCATCAGTTCCTGTCAACATAAACATATTATCAGTTCTTTGTGAATAGTGTCTTGCTATAATATCTGACAAGATTTTTTCATAAGCGTGACCAATATGTGGAGCACCGTTCACATAATCAATCGCAGTCGTTAAATAAAATTTTTCCATTATATTATCCTCTTAATTCTTTAATTTATACTAAAAATACTATCATAAAAAACTTATAAAACATACATTTTTTAGAGAAGAAATTGTTCCAAAATATTTGTTTGTATTATCATGGAAAAGTACAGTTAATAAGTTAAATTAAGATTAAGGAGGGTAATAAAATTATGCCAAAAAAAACTATTACTGTTGACGGTAATTACGCTGCGGCACACGTTGCCTACGCATTAAGTGAAGTTTCAGCAATCTACCCTATCACACCTTCATCTACAATGGGTGAATGGATTGACGAATGGGCTTCACAACACAAACAAAATATTTGGGGCAAAGAAGTAAGAGTTGCTGAAATGCAATCTGAAGCAGGTGCAGCAGGTGCTGTTCACGGGGCTTTGGCAGCAGGTTCTTTAACTTCTACATATACTGCTTCTCAAGGTTTATTGTTGATGATTCCTGTAATGCACAAAATTGCAGGTGAAATGTTACCAACAGTATTCCACGTAGCAGCAAGAGCGTTGGCTGCTCAATCATTAGCAATCTTTGGTGACCACACAGACGTTATGGGTTGCCGTAACACTGGTTTTGCAATGTTAGCCGCTAACTCTGTTCAAGAAGAAATGGATATGGCTTTAGTTGCTCATTTATCAACTTACAAAGCTAAAGTTCCATTCTTACAATTCTTCGATGGTTTCAGAACTTCTCACGAAATTCACAAAATCGAAGAAATCACTTATGATGAAATTGCATCATTAGTTGAACCTAAATACATTGAAGAATTCAGACAAAGAGCATTACGTCCTGAAGCTCCTGTATGTAAAGTTGGTGCTCAAAACACAGACGTATACTTCCAAGGTCGTGAAACAGTTAACAAATACTATGATGCTGTTCCTGACATTGTTCAAGAATACATGGACAAAGTTGCAAAAATTACAGGTCGTCAATATCACCCATTCGATTATGTTGGTGCACCTGATGCAACAGACGTAATCGTAGCAATCGGTTCTGGTTGTGAAACAATCGAAGAAACAATCGAATACTTGAACGCTAACCGTGGCACTAAATACGGTTTGGTTAAAGTTAGATTGTACAGACCATTTGACGTTAAAAGATTCAACGCTGCATTACCAAAATCAACTGAAAGAATCGTTGTTCTTGATAGAACAAAAGAACCTGGTTCTATCGGTGAACCTTTATACTTGGATGTTGTTGCAGCACTTGAAAATAAAGATATCAGAGTTATTGGCGGACGTTATGGTTTATCTTCAAAAGAATTTACTCCATCAATGGTTCTTGCAATTTACAAACACTCTGAGAACAAAGGTTTCCACGGATTTACCGTTGGTATCGAAGATGATGTAACTCACAAGTCTTTGACAGTTGACGAACACATCGTTACTGAACCAGCAGGAACTACAAATTGTATGTTCTGGGGCTTGGGTTCTGACG
This sequence comes from uncultured Candidatus Melainabacteria bacterium, assembly GCA_934692625.1. Taxonomy (GTDB): domain Bacteria; phylum Cyanobacteriota; class Vampirovibrionia; order Gastranaerophilales; family Gastranaerophilaceae; genus Zag111. The sequence goes on along the minus strand of CAKUUC010000006.1, from coordinate 47,074 downwards.
GTACAGTTGGTGCTAACAAAAACTCAATCAAAATCATTGGTCAATACACTGATAAAGATGCTCAAGCATACTTTGCTTATGACTCTAAAAAATCATTCGGTGTTACCGTTTCTCACTTGAGATTTGGTGATAAACCAATCAAATCAACTTATTTGATTACAGCACCTGATTTCGTTTCATGTTCTGCTCACGCATATATCGGCAGATATGACTTGTTGAAAGGTATCAAAGAAGGCGGTACATTCTTATTAAATTCACCATATTCTGCAGATGAAGCATTTGCTCATTTGACAAGAGATATGCAAAAAACAATTATTGATAAGAAAATCAAATTCTACAACGTTGATGCTGAATCTCTAATCAAACAACAACCTGGTTTGAGAGGTAAAGGTGCTAACACAGTTATGATGGTTGCTTACTTCAAAGTTTCAGGAATTATTCCGTTTGAACAAGCTTATGAAGGTATGAGAGCAATGACCACTAAGACCTTCAAGAAAAAAGGTGATGACGTTGTTAACATGAACCTTGCTTTGATTGATGCAGCAGTTGATGCTTGTCAAGAAGTTAAAGTTCCTGCATCTCTAGACGGCGTTGGTTGTGTTGATGATGTAAAACTTATCCCTGATAACGCAAGCGATTTTGCTAAGAAGATTATTGAACCTTCTATGCGCCAAAAAGGTGATGACATTCCGGTTTCAGCAATGAGCGTTGACGGTGTTATCCCTACAGGTACTGCTTGCTTAGAAAAACGTGGTATTGCACCTCGTGTTCCTCATTGGAATTCTGAAAATTGTATTCAATGCGGTATTTGTGCATCAGCTTGTCCTCACGCTGCAATCAGAACTAAATTGATTGAAGCTGAAAATATGAAAGATGCTCCTGCTTCATTTAATACTATTGATGCAAGACCAAACGCTAATGGCGAAAAATTCAAAGTTCAAGTATATTGCAACGATTGTACAGGTTGTGGTGTATGTTTGGATCAATGTCCTGCTAACAAAAATCCTGAAAAACAAGCACTTACTTGGTCTTCAATTGAAAAAGAAGTTGAAGATTGTCAACTTGAAAATGAAAAATTCTTTGATGAATTGCCAGACAACGTAATGGGTAAAAACACAACAAAAACTATCAAAGGCGCTATGTTGAGAAAACCATTATTCGAATTCTCAGGTGCTTGTGCAGGTTGTGGTGAAACTCCTTATGTAAAACTTGTTTCACAATTGTTCGGTGAAAACGCAATCGTAGCAAACGCTACAGGTTGTTCTTCAATTTACTCAGGTACTTTCCCTACTATTCCATACACAACTAACAAAGATGGTAGAGGTCCGGCTTGGGCAAACTCACTATTCGAAGATAACGCTGAATTCGGTTATGGTATGAGATTAGCAGTTGACCAAAACAGAGATACTTTGAAAACTTATGTTGAAAAAATCTTGGCTAACGACGAAGCTCCTGCTGAATTGAAAGAAGCTTTGGAATGCGCTATGGCTCACTTCGATAACTCAAAAACAGAAGAAGCTATCGCTGCTCAAAACAAAGCAAAAGAAGTTATCAACAAATACGCTGAAAAATCTGATTGTCCAACACTTGCAAAAGTGAAAGAACTTGAAGATTACTTCACTGATAAATCTGTATGGATTATCGGTGGTGACGGTTGGGCTAACGACATCGGTTACGGCGGTATTGACCACGTATTGGCTCAAAACAAAAACGTTAACGTTCTTGTTCTTGATACAGAAGTTTATTCTAACACTGGTGGTCAAGCGTCTAAATCAACTCCAACCGGTGCTGTTGCTAAATTCGCTACAGGTGGTAAGAAAACTTACAAGAAAAACATGGGCTTGATGAGTATGTCTTACGGTTACGTTTATGTAGCATCAGTAGCATTGGGTGCTGATAGAAACCAAACTCTAAAAGCATTCCAAGAAGCTGAAGCATACAACGGACCATCAATCATCTTCGCTTATGCTCCTTGTATCGCTCACGGTATCGATATGAGTAAAACTCAAACCGAACAAAAACGTGCAGTTGAAGCTGGTTACTTCCCACTATACAGATACAATCCTCAAAATGAACAACCGTTCACTTGGGATGCAAAAGACCCTAGCGGTAACTACCAAGACTTCATCAGATCAGAAGGTCGTTATAAATCATTGATGAAAACAAACCCTGAAGCTGCTGAAGCGCTTTACACTCAAGCAGAAAAAGATGCCGCAACTCGTATGTCTGTATTCAAGGCAGTTGGTGAATTGTTGAAATAACTTTTGACCAAATAAAAGTTAAAATCCCGTCAAATCCTTGGCGGGATTTTTCTATCTTAAAAATAAATTTCATCAAAACGTCTTTCATATTTACACAAAAATTTGAATATTAAATTTTATGCTATAATGATTTTATGAAAAAGTTTATTCTATCTTTAATTATATTGTTGTTAGGATTGTGTATAACTCCTGCATTTGCAGATGATTTGGACGAAGATTATCTTGATATTTCTGCGAATTATTGTGTCATGGGAGATTATGAATCAGCAATGCTCTATCTTGACAAAATTATAGAAAGAAATCCGAACAATAAAGAAGCGCAAGACTTAAAAAAAGGCTTGCAACACGTAATAAATCAGGATAAAAAATCATTTATTACAAGCGTAAATCCTGATATTAAAAAAGCAATGGAATACAAGCAAATCGGGGACGAGCGCAATGAATACGAAACATTATTAAATGGAACAAAAGCAAACAATTCGTATTTGGCATTCTATTATCTCGGGAATTATTACAGAGAAAAAAATGAATATATGAAAGCCTTAGATGCTTATAATAGTTCAGTTTCGGCAAAACCTGATTTTGCACAAGCATATCTATCGACAGCAATTACGTTATTTGATGTTGGACGATACGAAGCGGTAATTAACCCGATTGATAAATATTTGACTTTTGATTCAAAAGACGATTTAGCGTATGCGATAAAGTCACGTGCAGAATTTGAACTTGGAAAAATTACAGAAGCGCAAGCAGATAATGAAATGGCAATAAAATTGAATAATTGTCCTGAATATCAGTTTGACAAAGCAAAAATTCTTTATAAAAACGGAAATTATCAACTTGCCAAAACTTTATTCAAAGAATTGCTACCATATATTCAAACTTCTAAAATATATGAATACATGGGCTACTGCGACTTAGAAATGAAAGATTATATGAGTGCATTGATGAACATTGACAAAGCTCTCATTCTATCTGATGATGACTTATATTTGGAAAACAAATATAATGAGATAAAGAAACTATTGGAAAGCAATCAAGATGAACAGAAATAAGAAAAGCGGAATAAAACGTAATAAAAAAGAAAGTTTTTTCACAAAATGCGTTAATACACTAATTACATTGGTTCTTACGGCAGGAATGTTGTATGGCTTACAAGCATGCTCAGGTGTCGGTGCAACAAGTTTGAAATTTGTTCAACTCAGTGACGTTCATTTTTTAGAAAACGGAACAAACACTACTTACAAAATGACGGGAGAATCACCTGCACTACTTGAAGATGCGATTGAGCAAATTAATGACCAAAGTGATTTGGATTTTGTAATGGTGACAGGGGACTTAATTGATAAGTCTTTTGAAAAAGAATTAAGAGCAGTTTTACCACACATGGAAAAACTTAATGCTCCTTGGTATTTCGCATTCGGAAACCATGACAGATGTGTAGGGGGCTACTTAAATACCCTTGTATATCTTGAAATGCTAAGAAATTCAAATCCTGATTTCAAATTCAAAAAAGCATATTACGCATTTTCTCCGAAAAAGAACTTCAAAGTCATTGTCCTTGATAACATCATAACAGATGAAATCACATCAAACGGATATGTTGACGAAACCCAATTCAAATGGCTAAAAAAAGAGTTAGATAGCTCTAAAAATGATGTTGTTTTATTATTTATGCACGTACCGGTAATAGAACCATTTGCAAGTCCTAGCCACAAAATGCGCAATGCAACAGCAGTAAAAGCATTGATTGAAAGCTACAAAAACCCGATTGGTGTATTCCAAGGACATTATCATGCAGCAAAAGTTACACAACACGATAATGTTTTGTATGTAAGCTCTCCGGCATTGGTTTCTTATCCGAATGCGTTTAGAGTCGTTACTGTTACAAACACAAAAGACAAGGTAACATTTGATTTGGACTGGAAAGAAACTAGATTAACTAATATTCAAAAAACAGCAAAAATGTTAGTTTTTGGCAGCATAATTTATACCGGAGAAAAGAAAGACCAAACCGGCTCTTACGAAATTAAAAAACAAGATTGAGGAATAGAAGATGAGTGAATTTAGTGTAAAATTTAGAGGTGTAAGAGGGAGTTTTCCTGTTGCAAACAATGATTTTTACGAATTTGGCGGGAATACATCTTGTGTTGAAGTGAATGTCGGTGGTCATTTGATAATACTTGATGCCGGCACAGGAATTGTAAATGTTGGTGATGAATTGATGGAAAAATCAATTTCATCTTCGCTAAATCCAAGTGAACGCACACCAATAAATGCATTGGTATTGTTATCTCATATTCATCAAGACCACATTATCGGACTTACATTCTTCAAGCCACTACACCTAAAATCAACAAAACTGACGATTATGGGGGCAGAACCGGTCAATACGTCATTGAAAGATTGTTTGTCTGACGTTTTATTTGGAAGAACTTTTCCGGTAGATTTAGGAGATATTGCCGGCGGAATTGAAATAAAAGGTCTGAAATCAGAACAAGCGATTTTGCTAAAAACCGGTCAACAACCTCAACTTGTTGACATAAAAGATGCAACGCCAAATGATGAGGAAGTCTTGATAACTTTCTACAAATCTTATGTTCACCCACAAGACGGGGTAATGATTTATAAAATAACTTACAAAGGTAAGTCTTTGGTTTATGCAACAGACAAAGAATGTTATTTTGGTGGAGATAAAAAATTTGTACAATTCGCAAAAAATTGTGATTTACTTATCCACGACACCCAATACACAACCGAAGATTATATCAATCCGCATTCCCCAAAACAAGGTTACGGACACTCAACATTTGATATGGCAATGGAAGTTATGAAACAGGCAAAGGCGAGAAAGTTGGCTTTTTTCCATTTTGACCCGTCTTATAATGATATTAAGTTGGGCAAAATTAAGGAACACTATACAGCTATGAATAAAAATGTTTACTTGCCGTATGAAGGCATGGAAATTCCAGTTTTGTAGTTGAATTTTGGCAAAATGTAATTATAAAGGTTAGTAATGAAGAAGATACTTACGGCAATTCTTATAATATATTTGAGTATGCAAACCGCAAATGCTGCCGGAACGATTGCAACTTATGTTATTGACCCTGAAAAAAATGCTTATCATCACAACAATCTTGGAATTATGTATGTGGAAGAGCGAGATTACTATGCGGCAATTCAGGAATTCAAAATGGCAATAAGCCTAAATCCGAGTACTCAGGCTACAGCCACATATTTTAATAATTTGGGCAAAGTTTATATGACGATTGGCTATCCGGAGTTGGCACAAGATTGTTTTCAAAATGCACTAAAGCAGTATCCGTTGAATTTGGAGTATTACCAACAACTTGCCAAATGCTACAAACAAAGAGGGCTTGCTCAGGTTAAACTCCAAGAATATAAAAATAAAAAGAAATCTTCGCTGGATAGAGTAATGCTTGGCATGCTGTATGAACAGTGCGGCGATGTTAAAAAGGCGATTTTTGTACTTGATGATTTCACGAGTTCAGAGCCTGATTTGCTCATTACTCCTGCGGTTAAACGTTATATTCAAGTATTGGTAAATTCGATTATGTAACACACTTTTTTAAATGCAAAAAACCCGAAGATTAAATCAACGGGCTTTTTGTAGTTATTTTTGAAGGTGTTTATTGTTTTTTATATCTGTCTAACAAGTTTGTACTTTCTTCAACAGGCGGTGTCGTCATTGCTTCTGATGAAATAATGTCTAATTTACCTTGCATTGAAGGATTTGACTTGTCTTCAACTTTGTTCCCATCGGTAGCATCTTCGTGGTTTTTACCCATGTATTTTTCAACTTTGCTTGCCAAAGGTGTTGCGATGAACGGAACGATGATACGTTTTGCAAGAATTGTTGCTGCAACAAGTTCTGTTACTGATTTGAACAATGAGTATGCAACATCTTTCATTCCTAAGTAAGAGTCACGCAATTTAGCTTTGTCATCGATTGGTTGACCTTCCAATTTTTGTTCCGCTCTGAAACGTCTGATGTTTTGACCCATTGCTTTGCCTTCTTTATCAAAAGATTTGAACAATTTGTGGAACAATTTATCATTAACTTTTCTCATTGCAAAGAACATTATAATTTGAGAAGCAATCATCAATGCACCGTTAGTTAAGTCTAATGCGGCAACGAATTTTCTTCTTTTTTCAGGGATTTTGTCGTTGTTAACACTTTGGTAAACATACATTCCGCAACCAACAGTATCTTTCAATGCGATTGAACCGATTGTGGTGTATGCGATAGCCTTTTCGATAGTCTTTCGATTTACCTTTTTAGTTGCACAGTCATACGGTGTTGATTTTGTAATCCCGCCTAAAAGTCTTGCGGCTCCTGTACTGATTGGATTAGTCATTATGCAACACCTCCTTTATTTTCAGGTTGCGGATTTTGAGCAACCTTTTCAGTTTTTTTGCCTGCCAAGCTTGGGAAGCATATATCCATAAATCTCGGATATATCCAGTTTAAAGCCGTGCAAGAGATTGGCAATGTAATGCCAACACCTACGAGGACTTTTATCATTTGCTTATACATTTTGAATTTATGACCGGCAAAATCTTTGTATGCAGAAACTAAATCATTACAAATTTTCGGGATAATTTCTTCTGTGTTTCTAGGGTCGAATACGCCGGATCTACAGAAGATTCTTCTTGCGGATGCGTCATTCTTATCAAAGTGACAAACCTCAGCGAGTTTACCGATAATTTGTTTGATTTTTTGAGGAGTTGCCTCTTTCAAATCTTTGATTTTTAATGCTTCAAACTCATTTGCTTTGGCTTCAAGAGCATTGTTCTTTTTCATTAAGTAGTCATAATACCCGTCCATTGTGTATTTACCGTCTTTGCAAGCAGCTTTATCTGAATCAATACGTTCAAGAGTACGTCTGCAGAAACTTTCACGAGTATTATCGCTGTCGTTAATCAATTCACTTAAAATTTTCTTAGTTTCGGCATTCGGAGCAGTTTCTTTTTGCTTGATTAGGTATTCTTTTAAGGCTTTTGGTGAAATTTGTTCCGCATCGTCAACAGTGACTTTTTCAAGTGTATTGAGAGCATCGTCACCAAGAACTTTTCTTAAATAATCTTCGTTATCAATAAGTTCACGACCTCTTTTAACGTAACAACCGACTTTCTTATCATCAATTTTTGAAGATTTTGCAAAATCAATGTAATCATCAATTTTTTCATTCAAAATTTCTGCAAATTTTTCATTTTCAAGATTTACACTGCCTGTTGGAATTACTCCGTTATCTTTGATTGCTTTAATCAAGTTTTCAACTTGTTCATTTTTTCTGTTTTTAACTAATTGAGCAATAGCGGCTTCTTTGGTTTTAGCCGGTTCGCCGTTAACCATTACTGATTTCCAATCAGTTGTACCTTTTTTAATTTCTTTTTTAACTTGTGCGGTTATATATTTTTCATCTTGGAAAGATGATTGATTATGAATATTAGAGAACCATTTTGCAGTTTTAGGGTTGTTTGATAAACTTAATAAGAATTTATCAATCGGTTTTTGAACACCGCCTTGAATAAGGATTGCGAGGGCTGCTGATACGATTTGACGCATTGCGGTATATTTTTTTGTATTTTCGACTTCCTTTTTTTCTTCTTCGGTTGCACCCGGTTTTGCTTTAACCAGCGGGTTAAATGCGATAGGCCATGGTGCAACTAAACCTGTACCAATACCTGTGATAATAATACCACCCATTTCACCTTGAATAAAATCAGCAACTTTATTCATTTTGTTGTACAGAACTCGTTCACTTTTTGGGAAATAGGACAAGAATTTCTGTTGAACAACATTCAAATTTCCACCGGTAAACGATGTGTTTGCACCGCTTTGCGCATTTTGATGTGAGCCTTGTACCTGTCTTTTAGCAACCGGTTTGACGCCGACACCATTTCTGTAATTTTGATTTACTACATCTACTTTCATAACTTACACCTTCTATATATATAGAGTCTGAAACAAATAAAAAATTGCTAAAATAACGTCAAATGTGAACAAATGTTAAGATGAATCTTTTGTCTGTACCAGACACCCTTGAAGGGCAGTGAGATTTAACCGATTATAATGCAGGAAACAACTGCCACCCCAAGATTTCGGCGAACCGAAACATCTGTATTATACCTAACACACAGTCAAAAAGAAAGTATATTATTACAATATGTTAATAGAATTCTTATTTCTTATCTAAAAGTCTTCTGATTTTTACAAATCTTTCAACTTCTGCACTCAAATCGTCAACATTACTCATGCTTGAATTTGGCACAATTACTTTATTATCATATTTTTTGTCGATAATAATTACAGTAGGAAAACCACTGATTTTGTGTTCATCAACCAAATTTTTATATTTTGGATCTTCTACATTAACTTTTGCAAATTCGATTTCATCGCCATACTTATTAGCAATCTGTTCAAATACAGGCATAAATCTTATACAATAATGACACCAATCTGCATAGAATAGTGTAAATACAGGTTTTCCACTTTTTGCAACAGAATTGAAATCCTTACCGACTTTGTAATCAGAAGGTTTTTTGTCCGGTTGCGGTTGTTCTTGAGCAAGACGTTCTTGTCTAACTCTTTCACGTTCTGCTTTTAGTTGTTTGATATGATAGTTTTCATAGCAAATTGCACCAACCAAAACACCAATCAACACTACCAAAACTGATATTGCGCAAACTTTTTTCTTATTCATATTTTTTAGGTCAAATCCCATCTTTATTCCTCCATATCCACACATAAATTATAATATGAATATAAGCATGGGCATGCCCTTTACAAAAATTTACCTTAATATTTCTTAACTGCATGTAACTTTTATTATATACTTGGGTATATATTTTGTATATATCTCGTGTTACATTTCCCCTAAGACGGCGAGTGCTGTCTAAAAAATCTGTTTCAAATAAGGAGTTTAAGTTTTATGAAAAGAGAATCACTAATCGAAATGAAAGTTACCCCAAAGAATTCAAATCCTGCAAAAAATGAAGTAGTAGAAAATGCAAACTCAAATGACAATGCTTTGCAATCTTACCTTAGAGAAATTTCTGCATACCCGCAATTGAGCACAGAAGAAGAAGTTGAACTTGCAAAACGTATTGAACAAGGAGATTTAGAAGCAAAACAAAAATTAATCCAATCAAACTTAAAATTAGTTGTCACAGTAGCAAGAAAATCAATTCACATGTCCTCACTACCGATAATTGACCTTATTCAAGAAGGCAATGTCGGCTTGATGATTGCCGCAGAAAAATACAATTATAAACTTGGTTATCGCTTTGCCACATACGCTGCTTGGTGGGTAAAACAATCAATGTTCAAAGCAATTTCCGAACAATCACATTGCATGAAAATTCCGGTTTATATACAAGAAACCTTATCAAAATTTTCCAAAGTAAAATCTCAAATGGAACAAGAAAATAATGCAACAGTAAAAAATGAAGAAGTTGCTAAAAAGATGAAAATGTCACCGGATAAAATCGAAATGTTTTTATCAGCATACACAAAAACAGTATCAATCGAAAACGGACTTGAACGCAATGACGGTAAAGAATTGAATATTGCAGACATATTAGCAGACAATACAACACTAATTTCTGCAAATATGGAATACCAATCATTAAAGAATGATATTAATAATGTAATCTCTACATTGAAAGAACGTGAACAAGAAGTTGTAAAAATGCGTTATGGCCTAGATGACACAGAAAAATACACCCTTGAAGAAATCGGCAACATCTATGGCGTAACAAAAGAATGTATCAGACAAACTGAATTAAGAGCCTTGAAAAAAATGAAAATGTCAGGCGAAACTCTATTGTCATGCTACATTGCATAAATTTCCAATAATTTCTCGTGTTTATTTAATCTCTGCCGTAATAAATCCAATATTACGGCATTTGTATTTTTGAAAAATATTCATTTTAATTATATATTTGCATTATGAAAAAGCAACTAAGAAAATCCGCAAAAGAAATAAGGAAATCACTTGATATTTCCACCAAATCAAAAGTTTTGACAAATCTGATACGACAAAACAAAATCTATCAAAACTCACAAAATATCATGCTGTATTATCCGACAAAATATGAGATGAATTTTTTAGATTTACTAAATGACAACAAAAATTTTTATTTTCCACGAGTAAAAGGAGAAGAACTTTTAGTTTGCCCGTACAAAAGAGGAGAAAAAATAGAAATTTCTAATTTGGGAATTTGTGAACCTTGTTCAACTCCCGCGGCTCCAACCATTTTAGATTTAATTATTGTACCAGCGCTAATGGTTGATAAAAATGGTTATCGGCTCGGGTATGGCGGTGGATTTTATGATAGATTTTTAAAAGACATAAAAGCAAAAACGATTTGCGCAATTCCAAAAGAATTGCTGGTAGAAGAGTTACCCGTTGAAGAATTCGACTTGCCGATGGATATAATTATTACGGATTAATAATTGTAGTATTGACAATTATTTTTGTTTTTTATAAGTTGGTTTGCGAAGGTAAAAATATGATAATTAAAACTCCACAAAATTCAATTTGCTGTTGCTGTAAGTGTCGATGTTGGGACTTACAATAACTTTGCTGTGAATAGAATTTTGATAAGTATGTAAAGTTCCCATTATTTGTTTGGGAACTTTTTAATTTATATGGAGAAAAAAATGATTACTAATATTACAAATACCACACCGAAATACAAACGTCCGGCATTTGGCGGCGCTATTGATGGAATGGCAACTCAAGTTTTGCGCACACTTGATACTAACCCAATGGTAAACGCAGTTGGTATTGACCTTTTTGCAATGGTTGGACCTCGAACATACATTGATACAAAAGAACGTAATGCAAATGCAGGATTTGAAACATTTTTCAGAGAATTCACTGGAACCCTTATTGTCTGCCTTTCTGCCAGTTATCTTGCAAAAGGAATTTCAAAACTTGCAAACAAAATTATATCTCCTGAAATTCCAATTAATACAAATTCGTGGTTTTCAAACGATAGCATTGCATTATTGAAAGAAGCACACAAAAATACAAACACAACTTCTGACTATATTTCTAATATTTTAAATAATCTTACAGGTCGCGACGGTAAAAAGATAAATAAATTTAACGACATTAATTGGAAAAACACAGAATGGGTAGACGATTCAAAATGGTCAAAATATCACTGGGATAACCCAAAATTTAACAATATTTCAAACGAACTTAAAACCAAAGAAAAATTTGTATCAACAATTTCAGAACTTATCGACAATAAAAATATTTCATCAAACGATGCTAAACAATTGCACTCTATCTTAGAATTTCGCTTAACTAACGCATTGAAAGCCGACAAAGTAAATATAAAAATCAATGACAAAACTTTATCAACCTCAATGAATAATATTTTGCGTGATATGGTAGATTTGGGCAAAAACGTCTTTTCAAACACAAAAATTGACTCTGGTAAGGCAATAAATAAAATCCTTAAAATCAATAAAATAAAAGGACTTGGCGCTTTGGCAATCGCTTCGACTCTTGGTTTAACAAACCAATACATAAATAGAAAACTTACAGAAAAACGTACCGGACAAACAGGTTTCCCAGGAGATTCAAACTACAAAGGTGTTGAGGAATCATCTAAAAAAGACAACAGTGCAAAATTCTGGGCAATGAAAGGAATTACCGCACTAGGCATGGCAGCAATGGCACTTGGTGTAATGAAAATCAAATCACCTGCAGACTTTGTAAAAAAATTAGAATTTACAGGGCCGGTAACTAGCGGAAATGCAATAAAAACGGTTTATGCATCAACTCTTATCGGAAGATTTTTGGCTTCTGACAACAAACGTGAACTCAAAGAAACTGCCACAAGAGATTACTTCGGATTTTTGAACTGGCTTGTATTAGGCGGATTTGCAGCAAAAGGTGTTGCCAATATTTTAGACCCGAAACGTGAAAACTTGTTCAATATTTCAAATAATGGAAAAGGTATAAAAAATTGGCTAAACAATATTGCAATCAAAAGTCATAATGAAATTTTGGCAAAAGGTACTAAATTTGCAAAAAATAATATGTGGAAACTAAACATTGCACACATTGCAGGACTTGCTTATTCTACATTAGCACTCGGAGTATTGTTACCAAAATTGAACATCTACTTGGCAAATCATTCACCTAATAAACAAAACAATAACTCTGTTGATAAAAAATATTCTCAAACCCAACAAGTAACAATGACAGGATTTTTAAATAACTCATACAAGAAATACCAATTAGCAAAAATGTAGATAACGGCAACGCCTGACATGTAAAATTATCGTCGTTAAACTCCAACAAAAGAAACAGATTCCGGATCTTTCGCACTCGCATTAATCGTGCCTTCACTTCGTTGCGCACACTGCTCGTGCTTGTCCGGAATGACTATTTGGTAGGACTCGCAAGGAATTCGTCATTCTGAAAACTTAGAAAATTTATGCGAAAAATTTGAGCATTTAATTTTCTTGTTATTCAGAATCTGGTATCATGGTTCGCTTTGTAACAATCTGGCATAAACTCGTTCAATACCACACATAAAAACAGACTCTGAATCAAGTTCAGAGTGACTTTTGGGTTGGTAGACCAGAGCTTTTGTCATTCTGAAAAGATTAAAAATCAAGCAATTTTAATTGCGTAGATTTTATCTTATTCAGAATCTGTTCAATATTGAACACATCTTTCAATGGCAAATGTAGGTCTGGATTGCTATCCAGACACATAAATTAACGCTGTTGGCGTGGCAACGCCAACCTACTTTTCCAAGGCAGGCAAATTGATATTGAAACAAGTTCCGGATAGCACTCACAAAAGTTTGTGCGGTCCGGAAAGACCGGTTGATAATAAACATATAAACACCGAAATACATTAACTTATGATGATGCTTGACCTTGAAGAATTGTTTGTTTTTCAGCAACAAGTTGTGAAATTTCTTGGTTTCTGTTATCAATGCCTTTTGCCCTGTTGCGTTCCACTAAATTCATTCCATCACTTGTATTTATTTTGCCTTCTTTTCGTTCATTTTTAGTTTTTAATTTATCTATCTTTTTATCAAGTTCTTGTAATCTTGCATCTTCTTTTTGTTTCATTTGTTCTACTTGTGTTTGATATTTTGTTATTGCATTACCAAGTTCTTTAATATCATGTTCATTTTCTTTTAATTTTGCTTCCGCATCTTGTGCATCAGTTAATTTTGTTTGAGCATCTTTGTATTCCTTTTCTGCATTGTCATAGTTTTCTTGTGCTTCTGTTTGAGCCTTTGTAGCCGCATTTACTGCATCTTTTGCATCATTAAGGGCTTGTTCAGCTTTGTGTACACCATTTTGAGCTTGAGTTTCAGCAGCTTTAGCTTTAGCCAATTTTGCTTTTGCAGCACTAACTTTTGCAGCTTTACTTGGATCATCTGCAGGAAGGCTATTTGCGTTATCCAATTCGCTTTGTGCATTTGATACTTCAGTTGTAGCTTTGTCTAATGTTTTGTTAGCACTTTCTAATGCAAGTTCTTGAGTTTTTTGTAATTTTGTTTTGATGCTAACTGTATTTTTAGCATTAGTCAACTTTTGGCTACTGTCTGCTTTGCCTTTTTCTGCAGTTTTTACCTCTTCTTGTAATTGCTTTGTATCTTGTCCTGCTTTAGCTTTCAAACTTTCAGTTTTGCCTTCTAATTCGGCTTTTTGAGTTTGTGCATTTTTAATAGCTGTTGTCATCGCACCTGACGTTTGAGCATTTTGCATGCCAGCAATTGCACTTTGACCTGCTGATGATGACATTTGGACTTGTGAACCACTATTGCCAAGTGTTGACATTCCTTGATTAATTCTTGCACCGTTATTTGCACCGCCAAATATTTGATATCCTAATTGGAATGCTTGAAATCCCTTTTGTATACCAAGACCGATTTGTCCAAGAGTACTCATGTGTGGTTGTTGAGGAGCGGCTTGTACAAAACCGATATTTGTATAATCTGCACTAGTTCTTACACCTTGATTTCTTGCATTATTTGCAGCATGACGTCTTTCAAGGTTAAGTTGAGTTTTATTTTTAGCAGCATTATTACCGTAAACTCTGTGATATCCTGATTGTTGAGTGAAAGAAAATACAGAAGGTTTATTTGCAAGACTAGCACCACTCAGGTTTTTAGTAGCCTGAGCAGACAAACCCGTAGTCTTGGCACTAGCACCACCGCCGACTTTTGGCGAACCGAATGATGACTGTCCAAGTCCTATACGTTTATTCAGTTGTACTGCATCTAAACTCATATAGCTCTCTTATCTTTCTTCTTATATATATAAAAACATGGCGAAACGCCTAATTTCACATGCTTTCAGGTTTGTTACATTTGTTAATATTTAATTTTGAAATTTGAATTTCTATTATTTATTTTTTTCATCTTCATAGTATAATCAGTCTATGAATAAAAAATTGTTTGTAATCTCAGGGTGTTCCGGTGTCGGAAAAGGCACTGTTTTGAAAGAATTCATGGCGAGAAATTCTGAACATTTTTTAGTGTCAATTTCTTGCACAACTCGCAAACCTCGCCCAGGAGAGGTTGACGGAGTAAATTATTTCTTTGTAACAAAAGATGAATTTACCCGTTGCATAAATGAAAACAAATTTCTTGAATATGCAGAATTTGCAGGAAATTTTTACGGAACAAAGAAAAAATATATTACTCAAAAACTCGAAGAAGGTATGAATGTTATCCTTGAAATCGAAACGCAAGGCGCATTGAAGGTTAAACAACAAATGCCGGAAGCAGTTTTAATATTCATTGCTCCACCTAGTTTTGAAGAACTCGAACACCGTCTTCGCGGTCGCCATACAGAAGATGAAGCAGCAATCCAAAAGAGATTACACGAAGTTTCTATCGAGATTGAACGTTCTAAACAATATGATTATGTAGTTGTGAATGACAGTATTCAAAATGCAGTCGAAGAACTGGAAAAAATTACAACTCGTGAATTGGAGTAAGTTCGTATGGGTACAACTTCCATAAATTTTAGCGAACAATTTAAAAACAAAAATATTTTGCTTGGAATTACCGGCGGAATTGCGGCGTACAAAATTTGTACACTAATTCGAGATTTCAAAAAAAACGGCGCAAATGTAAAAGTTGTCTGCACTCCAAATTCGCTAAATTTCGTCACAAAATTAACCCTTCAAAACTTGAGTCAAAATGAAATTTTCGTGGAAGAATTTGACGTAAAAAATTGGAAACCGGAACATATCTCCCTTGCTGATTGGGCAGATGTTATGGTTATTGCACCTGCTACCGCCAATACAATTTCCAAAATTGCAACAGGGATTGCCGATAATCTTTTAACATCAATTGCCTGTGCATTTTCAAAACAAATGTTTATTGCTCCGGCAATGAACTGTCACATGTGGGAAAACCCTAATGTACAAGAAAACATTTCCAAATTGAAAACACAAGGTGTTGAATTCATTGAGCCGGAAAGCGGATTTTTAGCCTGTGGATACTTAGGCAAAGGTCGTTTATGCAGTTTAGACAAAATTCTAAATGCAGTCGGTGAATATTTTTCATTTTCTCAAATTCTAAAAGGTAAAAAAGTTGTAATCACTTCTGGCGGAACAATTGAAGACATTGACCCAGTCAGATATATTTCAAATTACTCATCTGGGAAAATGGGATTTTCACTTGCTAAAATTGCTCAGAAAATGGGTGCCGAAGTTATTCTAATTACAACAAAAGATACTCAAGCAGCATTTAAAGTTGTCAAAGTGAAATCTGCACGAGATATGCAAAATGCATTGGATAATGAATTTGAAACATCTGATATCGTTATTATGGCAGCTGCCGTTGCTGATTACAGAGTAAAAAATTATTCTGAGCAAAAAATGAAAAAAACTGACTCCGATACTTTGACTTTGGAACTTGTTAAAAATCCGGACATTTTGAAATATTTGTGCGAAAAGAAAACCCATCAAATCGTTGTCGGATTTTGTGCAGAAAGTGAAAATTTAATTGAGAATGCAAAAATTAAAATTCAGAAGAAAAATTGCGATTTTCTTGTCGCCAACGACATTTCAAGACACGATATCGGATTTTCATCCGATGAGAATGAAGTGGTAATTTTTGACAAAACCGGTAAAAGTGTCAAGGTTGAAAAAGCCTCAAAAGATATAATAGCAAAGAAAATTTTAGAGTACATAAGTGAATAAATATTTATTAACAAAAAGAATAGAAAATTTTGCTCCGACAGAAACCGCAGAGCCCTGGGATTGTGTCGGGTTCATGGTGGAAACAACAAAAACAGAAGTTTCCAAAGTAATGATTTGTTTAACCCCGACAGATGAGGTGATAAATCAAGCCATTAGCGAAAATTGCGATATGATAGTATCTCACCATCCGATGTTTTATGTGAATTTTGCAAAAGGCTTATTAGATGAAAACAATTCCCCTCAAATTGATATTTACAGCGCTCATACAAATATGGACAAAGCAAACGGCGGAACGACAGACACGATAATAAATGTATTAGGGTTAAAAAACGTACAAAAGCAAATTAACCATGATTTTTTGCGCAAAGTTGAACTACCTAACCCTATAAATGTTGAAAATTTTGTCAAACAACTATTAAAAATTTCGCCAAATCTTCGTTATGTGAATAACAAAAAAGCTACCGAAATTTCTAAAATATTTTTCTGTGCAGGTAGCGGAGCCGATTTTATTCAAGAAGCCAAAAGTCTTGGTGCAGATTGCCTTGTTACGGCGGATTTAAAATTCCATACCGCATTAGATAGTGATATTATTGTTTTTGACCTTGGACATTTTGAATCAGAAATCCTAATTCGTGAAGTTTTAAAAAACATTATTGGCAACGATGTAGAAATCGTTTTTGCCAATGAAGTTTGTCCATTTATTTATCCTTAAAAATTTGTTCACATTTAATATAAATTTCAAATTATTTGTGCTATTGTGAAAATATTGTATGGGATATACTTGCAAAAGGAGAGAATAATGGACAAATTTAAAGATTATACTAAAGAAGATTATTTGAAATTATATGACAAATCACTAGATGAATTATTAGAAATTTCAAGCAGCGTTACAAAAGATAATTTCAACAATGAAGTTGAAGCTTGCAGTATTATTAGTGCAAAAACCGGTGCTTGTGGCGAAAATTGCAAATATTGTGCTCAAAGTAAACACAACCACGCAGAAATAGAATGTCACCCACTACTTGACGTTGAAACAGTAAAAAAAGCCGCTCTAAGTGCAAAAGAAAACGGCGCAACAAGATTTTGTATCGTAACATCAGGCAGAGTTCCAAATGATGCAGACTTCCAAAAAATCTTGGAAATGATTAAAGCCGTTGCTTCTATTGATGGAATTCACTGTTGCGCATCTCTTGGTTTACTTTCAGAAGACCAAATTAAACAAATTAAAGAAGCAGGTGTTGAAAGATTTAACCACAATATCAACACTTCTAAAAACTATCACGAAAAAATTTGTACAACTCACAAATTTGAAGATAGAGTTAATACTGTTAAAACTATTCAAAAATATGGTATGGAAGCATGCTGCGGTGTAATTATCGGTATGGGCGAAACTCGTGAAGATAGAATTGATATGGCTCTATCACTAAAAGAACTTAATCCGAAAACAGTTCCTATCAACTTCCTTAACCCAATCAAAGGAACTCCGTTAGAAGGTTACGAAGATAAAATTGATGAAGAAGAAATTCTTAAAACAATTTGTATTTTCAGAATAATTTTACCTAACGCAATGTTACGTTATGCAGGCGGAAGAACTACAAGACTTTCTCACGAAAACCAAAAACGTGGTATTGTTGCAGGTATCAACTCAGTTCTTGTTGGAAATTATTTGACAACAGCAGGTTCAAATTCAAAAGACGATAAAGAAATGTTGAAAGAACTTGACATGGTAATGGTGTAAGAATTTAATGACTACAAGTTTCACAAGACATGAACTTATAGATATTTTGAGAGATGACAGCCAAAATGATTGGCTGTTTTCTCTTGCTGACAAAGTTCGCAAAGAAAATGTTGGAGATGAAGTTCATCTGAGAGCGCTCATTGAATTCTCGAGTACTTGTAAACGTACATGCAAATATTGTGGACTTAGAGCGCCGAATAAAGATGCAAAACGCTACAACTTATCCTCAGATGAAATTTTTGAACTAGCACAAAATGCGGTTAATCTTGGTTACAAAACTATTGTCTTGCAATCAGGTGAAAATGATTATTACACAACTGATAAAATGTGCAAAATCATCGAAAGAATAAAAAATCTTGACGTTGCACTAACTCTAAGTATCGGCGAACGCAGTTTTGACGATTACAAAGCCTTCAAAATTTCAGGAGCAGATAGGTATTTAATCAGAATAGAAACGACTGATGAAAATTTATACCGTCAAATGCATCCAAATATGAGCTTCGAAAACCGTGTACAATGCCTCAAAAACTTGAAAACATTGAATTATGAACTCGGAACAGGTTGTTTAGTTGGTTTGCCCAATCAAACAATTGAGTCTTTGGCTGATGATATTTTATTTTTCAAAGAAATGGATGTTCAAATGCTCGGCATAGGACCGTTTATTCCACACCCAAACACTCCATTAGCCAATGCTCAAACCGGAAGTTTTACACTTGCATTGAAAGTCATGGCGCTATCTCGTTTGATGTTGCCAAATATAAATATTCCCGCAACAACAGCAATGGAAACCCTTAATCCAAACGGAAGATTAATCGCACTTCAAAGTGGCGCAAACGTTGTCATGCCAAATGTTACAACCTCTGAATTCAAAACGAAATACGAAATCTACCCAAATAAAATTTGCATCAACGAACACCCAAATAAATGTCGAGGTTGCATTGAAGCAAAAATTAAATCAATTGGCAGATATATTTCAACAGGATACGGTGATAGTCTAAACAAGAAATAATTTTGCAATTCCCAAAAATCTGTGCTAAAATACCCGTGTTGAGAATTTGCTCAACTGTTGGTTTTGAAATTTATATTAATATATTCTCGGATCGTCTAGCGGCAGGACTGATGACTCTGGATCATCCAACGGTGGTTCGAATCCATCTCCGAGAGGTTTTAATTATTTGATAGTCTTTGCATAATCCATTTGGAGAGGCTTCTCTCCACAAATTTTTTCGTGCCACTCAAAAATTTTGGTTCAACCCCTTGAGTGTTAATCTAATGAATGCGTTGATTTTTCTTGCTTCGGGGTACCCTCTTCTGCTCGGCTCGTGATGCTCGCCGGCAGCTGAGCTGAAATCCATCTCCGAGAGGTTTTTAATGTTTGATATTTTTTGCAATACCTAAATGAAACAAAGCCTAAATGTAGGTCAGGCACTGCCTGACACAATTATTCTAAATCCATATTATTTATTTTGTACTTATCGTCAAAATTACACCAACTATTTTCATAAACACCTAATTTCACAAAATTTTTAAACGATGAAAATTGCCAATCTTTTGGCATAATTCCATAATGCTTAACAGAGTTGTAATGAATATAGTCTAAATATTTGTTTAAATCTTCTTCATCAATTATAGTATGTTCCCAATATCTTCGCTGCCATATATCTGATTCATTATTATTATTTTTTGAATATTTTATCCCTGAAATTTTTGTAAATAATCGTTTTATACTACCAATAATTTTTGGATAAGAATTTATATCGTCTGGTTTTATAATCATGTGAAAATGATCTTTATTTACTACTATTGCAATAATATCAAAAGAAAATTTTTGCTTTGCTAACTTAAACGATTCTTTTAGATATTCTATATTTTCTATAAGTATTGGTTTTCTATATTTTGTCACGACAGTCACAAATATCAAAGAATTTGGAATAAACAATCTTTTATAATTCATTTTTACATTCTACAATAAAATTTCTATTTGTGTCAGGCAGTGCCTGACCTACTACTAACCTACTTCCTACTCGCTTTAATACACCTAGTAACATTTCGCTTAATATATCTTTATATATTCTGAAACTTTAGCAATATTTTTAAAAACAAAATTTTTAATAATACATAGGGGATTATATAGAAATGAGTATCAATGGTATAAAACAAGTTTCAACTTGCGAACAGCCGAGCAAAGTAAAATCAATTCTTGCGATAGGAGCAGGGGCGGCTAGTCTTGGTATTATACGAACAAAACTTAATACAGATATTTTAGACCAAAAAGATAAGCACTTAAATTCCGGCTTAGATACTAATTATATGCGAGAAAAGATAAATAGAGCTCTTTCTCAATCAGGAATGAAAAACAAAGGAGTCAAAATTTTAGATTTTGCCAGATATGAAAATAATCCACCCAAAAGAATGATTAGTAGCAATAAACCTACTATCAAAGATTTTATTCGTGCGATTGTCCGAAGAGTGAAATTTAATGATGTTAATATTGCTCGTAATGGAGACAATTCTTTTTATTTTACTAATTTCAACAAAATACTAATAAATACCAATAAGCAGCCGCTTGCAGGATTTCATGAAATTGGACATGCGATAAATAATAATTCAAGCAAATTTTGGAGAACAATTATAAAAACTCGTGGTTTGACAACAGCATTGCCATTTTGGATTGCTGCTATTGCAATCGGCAAAGGAAAAAAATCTGAAGGCGAAACCTCGACAGGTGCAATTGATTCGGCAACTACATTTATAAAAAATAATGCAGGCACATTGTCAATTGCTTCAAGTGTTCCAATCATTGCAGAAGAATTGAAGGCAAGTCAGCGAGGGAACAAACTGGCAAAAGAATTACTATCACCGGATATTGCGAAAAAAGTTATAAAAAGCAACCGACTCGGAGCAATGACATACATTGTCGGCGCTGGCGCAATGGCTTTGGCTACAGTTGCAGGTTCAAAAATTAGAGATTTAATTGCATAACGCATTTGCGTTGGAGTAAAATCAATATAATTGTGTCAGGCAGTGCCTGACCTACTACTGACCTACTTACTTTCTTTCTATAATTATTGATTAGTATAGGTATTGTAATGGCTGAAATTATGCCAATAATTCCAAGTGTTATCAAAACTTCTGCCAAAGTAAAAGCTTTTGACTTAATTATCATAGTTCCTCTTTTAATTATTATAGTAAATATTATATTTATAATAATCTCTTTTGTCACTTATGCCAATATTATAGAATATTGTCTATGGAAAATGATTTTGGATATATTTTAGGAGCAAATATCAGGGCTGAACGTCTGAGAAGGCATTACACACCAGATAAATTGGCGGAATTACTTGATATGAGCATAAATTATGTTGGAAAAATCGAACGTGGCGTTGTAATTCCGAGTGCTTTGGTTATTTTTAAACTATCTAAAATCTTAAAGGTTGATGTGAATGATTTTTTCAAAGAGATTGAAGTTTAATTTTTTCTGAAATTATAATAAGGGGAACTCTTATGCCATCATTAAACCTGTTCCGATGCAAACAATATCGTATTTGCTGAGTTTGTTAACAAATTTTAATTACTTTGACCTGCACGATATCCGCAAGCCATATAAATAACCGGTAGAAAACTCCCAATGTTAAGTTTTTCAATAATCGGAAGCTTTGCTAATGCTAATGCACCGATGCCATCATCAATATTAGCTAGGGCATCTTTAGGCGAAAGTTTTCTGTCAGGATATTTGTCTTTGGGGTCTGTAATGAGATTTGATAATGCTGCCGAACCATACATTCCAACTAAGAGTCCTCCGCATACAGATAGTATTTTTGTCCATTTGTTACTATATTTTTCACTATTTTGGCAAAGACTAAGAACGCCGCCAACTATCCAAGTTGGAATAGATGCATTCATAAATTGAAACAAACCTTCTTTTAATCTGTTTTTTTGTACTTCTTTTTTTTCTCCAATTAACCCTAAGCCGACACCTCCAATAATTGAACCGGCGGCGGTGGTAATCATATCTTTCATTTCATATGTTAATTTTAATGGATTTTTAATATTTTGTTTTTTCATCATTAATAATACCGGGATAATTGTCCCAAGAGAAGAACCAATGAGGGCTTTAGTCTTATCTGCATTTGAAATATCACGGCTATACGCTCTTATTCTATGGTTATTTTTTGAAGTTTCTACTGAATTATTGTAAAAAGAATAAGTTTTAAAAGATGAAAATGTGTTATTCGGTTGTATGTAGATATTGTTCTTTGTCATAATATTGATTTTTATTATTACATATTAAATTAAAATTTCAACTAAGTATGTAAAATCCATAAAAGTATTTTTTTGCTATGGGAGATGTAATTTATTTTTGTGAATTTTTAACACCCAAAACAAGATAAAATTAACTATAGGATAACAGGAATATTATAGTTTACTGATTCTTATATTTCTTGCATTTATGAAGTCTATTTGTTTTTCACAAAATACTTTCCATTCGTTTGTATCTTGCGGTTTTGGGAGTCTTTCAAAATTATCAAATGGCAAGAAATAATTAATTTTTGTGTAATCACTATTTACTAATAAGTCATTTAAATAGAAGAAATCTACATAATTCTCAAAACCATTCTTTCCAGTTTTATCTTTAAATAAATCAAAGAAATATGAAATTTCTTCCAATTTATCATACAAAGGACTGTTTTCATTATTATAAAATCTTCTTATACATTCTAATGTTAAATCCATTCTGTCAAGAATTTTAGAGTTAGTTCCTCGAGCTTGGTTTATTGAGTATGACTTAGGATTATTTTTATTATTGTTTTTAGGATAAATAATATGGCAACCTATTGTGTAATCAACCGCTCTGTATTTATTGATTAATTCTTCATAGAAAGCTGTTTTTTCTAATTCTTGAATCATCCATTGATAATTTTTTTGATGAGTATAAGTGTTTGTGATTGAGTCACTAGAGAATCGCCAACCATTCCAAACTAAATAATCGTCAGTAATATCTTTCCCTTTTTGTATGTCAAATAAAACCCCATTGGGCAATTCTTTTCTATAAAGATATAATAAATCTTCTCTCAACTGTGCACTATGAATGTCAGGATCTTTTCCGTTGGCATCTTCTGTATATTTAAAATTAATATTTATAGTCATTATTCCCATTCTCCAATTTTAGAACCATGAACTCTTGAATGTTCACTTGCAGTTAATAATATTAAATTATCAACGCTATTATCATTTCCGTCATTTGTAATATGGTGTACATGATAACCGTCATTTTCAATTTTTCCTAAAAAAGTATAAGCCACAAATCTATATATATACTCTCGGCTTAGATTTTTATTTTCTAAAACTAAATAACCCCACATTTTTTCACCTGTTTCAGGATTAATTTTTTCTGTTTGATGTTGTATAACTCCATTGAATTTTATTCTTCCTTTATTGCTTACTAAATATTTTTCATCGTAAGGAAATTCTTTCCAGTATTCTCCATCTAAGTTATTCTCATTATAATTTCTTGAAGCATAAGATTTTCTTAATTCTTCTTTGTTTTCTATTTTTTCATAATTTTCTAATTTTTGTTGAAGCTCTATCAATTTAGCTCTGTTAATACCCATAATTAAACTCCTAATTACGATAATAAAAAAACACCCTTTCAGGTGTTTTTAAGATGGTGGGCAGGGGTGGATTCGAACCACCGTACTCTCGCGAGAACAGATTTACAGTCTGTCGCCTTTAGCCACTCGGCCACCTACCCTTATTTAATTGTTATCCCGTTTCGGGTTTTAAAATTGCCCTTGACGAGACTTGAACTCGTGACCTCTCCCTTACCAAGGGAGTGCTCTACCTCTGAGCCACAAGGGCTTGAGCAGTTATGAAAAGTGTTTCCGGCGGCAAGTAATTTCAGTTTTCTTTTATTTAAGTCTACCTTACTTCCTATTAGAAAGACTTGCACGGATAACTTTTTCATTAAAAAAGCCGGTAATGGGACTCGAACCTACAACCTACGGTTTACAAAACCGTTGCTCTGCCAATTGAGCTATACCGGCGTGTGTTTATGTGTTGATTATATGCAAAAAAAAATTTACTGTCAAGCATTTTTATTTGGTTTATAATTTGGTTTATAATTTGGTTTATAAAAAGGAAGGTCAAAAACTCATGGTAAGGGCAATTTTACCGATAATTTTGTTAATAATTTCAAACATTTTCATGACTTTTGCGTGGTACGGACATTTAAAATTCAAAACTCCGGCTCTTTGGATTGTCATTTTAATCAGTTGGGGAATTGCTTTGTTTGAATATTGTTTTCAAGTTCCTGCCAACCGTATCGGCTACGAAGTGTACAATGCAGCGCAATTAAAAACCATTCAAGAAGTCATCACTCTTGTTGTTTTTAGTGTATTTTCGGTTCTTTATTTGAAAGAACAATTCAAATGGAATTACCTTGTCGGTTTTTGTTTTATTATTTTGGCTGTATTTTTCATTTTCAAAAAATGGTAAGGGGTAAATATTTGTAAAATAGACTTGCTTTTCATGATTTAGTGTTATAAAATCACATTAGTCGAATGTAAATAAATGTTCAAGTTTGGAATCTTGACGGAAAGAGGTAAATATGAAAAAAGGTATTCATCCTGATTATAAGAAAACTACAATCAAATGTGTTTGTGGTAACGAAATCGAAACAGGTTCAGTAGTAGAAGGTTTGACTGTTGAAATTTGCAACAACTGCCACCCATTCTACACCGGTCAACAAAAAATCTTAGACTCTGAAGGTAGAGTTGAAAGATTCAACAAAAGATACGGAAAGAAAAACTAATTTCGTTAAATGTTTTGAAAAAAGAACCCAATGTTTATTGGGTTCTTTTCTTGTGAATATATCAATTTGGAAACCTCTAAATAAAATTTGTTAAAATCATAAAAATTTTGTATAATAAAACTGCGAATGAGTTAATTTATAAAAGGGTGTTAAAATGGCAGTCAGTAAAGAAGAATTATTTGCGCGATACAAGCAATTAAAAGCAGAAGGCGTTAGTATTTCGATAATGGAATTAAAAAAACAAATGGAAGCAGAAGCTAATTCCTCATCTTCAACAGAAACCACACCCGCTCAAACAAGCGGATTTAGTGCATTGAACCATTCAACTACTGAGCAAACACCAACACAAATTCAACAAACTGAAAACACTTTTCAAACTCAACAAGCAGTAGTATCACCAAGTCAGTCAACGACTCAAAGCACTTGGACAACCTCGTATTACACGCAACAAAGTTCAACCACACCTGTTCAGCCTCAACCTATTGAACAGACTCCGCAAGCTTTGTATCAACAAACTTCAGAACCTAGTTCACAACCGACAGTTCAAGTGATTCCACCAGTAGAAGAACAAGCAAAAACCTCTTATACAAACAATTTTGGTGGGAATTATTCTTTCGGCACAAATAACAATAATCAAATAAATTCTTCAGTCATCATGCCGGCAATTTCACCAGACAAACAAACAGAAGAAACTCCTCGACCTGAAACCAAACAAAATAAATTTTGTTTAATCGGATATCCGTTAGGGCATTCCTTATCGACATATATTCACGAAGCAGGGTTTAAGAGCCTTAATGCAAATTGCACATACGAACTTTTAGAAACCCCGCCAGAAATGTTGGTGGACAGAATTAAATACCTAAAAGCCAATAACTTTGCAGGATTCAATATAACCATACCATTGAAACTTCCGATTGTACTATTTTTGGACGAAATAGACATTTCGGCGGACTTAATCGGTGCGGTAAACACGGTTGTTATCAATTCTGACAAAACATTAAAAGGATACAACACAGATGTTTTAGGTTTTCGCCGAGCAATCCCAGATGATATAACTCTTGCCGGAAAAACCGTAGCAATTCTTGGGACAGGTGGCGCTGCAAGAGCAGCAATCACAGCACTTGCTCAAGAACAAGTAAAATCAATAAAGATTTATACAAGAAATGTTCCTAATACATTGGAACTATTGAAATATCTCAGAGAAAAATTTCCACTCATTGAATTTAATTCCTTCCAAATTGAACGTTTGAGAGATTTGTCAGATATAGATATTTTGGTAAATACGACACCTTTAGGTATGCTTGGTAGAGCAGCCGACCTGACTCCGATTGAGGAAAACGAACTCATAACCTTGCCAAAACATGCCCTGGTTTATGACGTAATCTACAATCCAAGAAAAACAATTTTATTGAAACTTGCACAAAAGCATGGTTACAGAACAATCAACGGACTAGACATGCTTGTACATCAGGCACTTGCAGCAGAACAAATTTGGTTTGGCAAAACTCCTGACTTCAAAGACATGAAAATTGCAGCATTAGAAAATATTTAATATAATACTGCAATTTCACAAAATTTATCTCAAACCGTTTTTTAATTTCATATTACGCTTCATAACGTTTGAATGATTTTTCTACGGCTTTTGTAATAATTTGTTTTGTAGAATCATATTCTGTTGTTAATGAAGAAATTTCAGTATCAAGATTTTTCATCTTCATATCAAGAGTATCTTCTTTGTTTTCAATTTTTGCTTTTTCTGTATTATATTTTGCTTCTGCAACTGCAATAGCACTTTCATCAGAAACTTCCAAAATTGCACGGTCAGTAGAATAAGAACCTTGGTAGTAATATCCGTCTTCCGCAATTGATGAAATAAATGCTAATCCGTTTTTGAACAAATCTGTCATATAATCAACATCTTCAATTTGTTCATTTTCAGTCCAACCGTTCATACAAATTTGGTTGAATAAAGCATCATAGAAATTTGCATAAAGATTATCATCATCGCTATCAACTTCTGTTTGACCTGCAATAGTGAATTGGAAATCGCTACGCTTCGGGTCGTATAGATTTGCCGCATCTTTAGAACCTCGTTCATAGGCATAACTTGTACTGTCAATACCTTCTTGATATTCAACAAAAGCAGTTAAAAATACTTTCGCTAAGGTATTTAAGTTTACGGCAACGGCTTGGTATTGATCTCTTGAACATGCATCACTACAATATGATAGAGAAACACCGACACTACCAAGTGCATTTTTAGAAACTACATTTTCTGGATGTTTTCTATCATATTGCCATACTTGGTTTGCACTCATTGCGGTCAAGGAATCTCTCATCTCACCGTTATTTTCACCACTTGCATATCTGTTCAAATGGTCGCCACCATGGTCTTTTCTGTCTGTACTTGTTACATATTTACCACCGTCTAGCGCAATAACACCATTGGCCCAAGTTTGTACTTCGCTATTTGGATAAATCAAATCATAGACAGCATTTGCAGCATATTGCAAGGCTGTTTCGTTTGATTTTACTCCACCCAAAACGCTTGAAAACATGTCAACCAAATATTGGCTGAAAGAATTTCTGCCATTATCGCTTCCGCATATTAATTGTTGTAAATAAGCGGCTTCTGTAATTGGTGTTGCAGCACCTTCAGGAGATTTCAAGTATAAAACGAATTGGTCATCACCTGTTAATAAAGTTTTTAAATTAATTGAATTATCTTCACCAACTTTGCCAACGGTACTTTTTTCATTACCATTTTTGTCAAAGGTTCTTAATCTTAAACCTTCACCGCCGATATTCAATGAAAGATAATTATCGCCTTCGCTATTTGTTTCACCTCTTGTCATTGAAAAATTCAATCCATAATCCAATGTAGAAGTTCCACCTGTAGAGGCTTCTATCATATCAATTAATTCATCATACGAAACTTGTGTATAAGAAGCAGTAACATTTGATGTGCTACCCAAGCCAATCGAATTGCCATAAGTGACAGATTCGATAGATGCAGCACGAGTTGCTGTAATAACTCCGGCACCTGCCAAAGCTTCAATAAACGAATTACGAACTGAATCAGAAGGAGTGCCTTCCAATCCTTCAACCGGAATACCTGCTGCTCTTGCTGCTGCTGCATAAGAAGAGTTCAAGATAACTTTATTTTCAGCATCCGTAACAGTTTTTGGATAGTAATCGTTATAAACTGACGGAGTCATCAAAAGTCCGTAATCTAAATTTATGCTAGTATCGCCTGTACCATAATAATCATAAACCAATTTTGTTTGGCTCAATGCATTTTGATAATCAGAAGAAACGCGTTCCATATCACGAGCAAGTGACAGTTTTTGATGTGACAAAGACATTGACAAAAACTCACAGTCAGATTTTCTGGCAGTTATGGTTAATAATCTCGCTTGTGATGCCGCTAAACCCATTGTTTTCCTTTCATTCTGATTTCGTAACTTATACTCTTTAGTCGATACATGGTAAATATCGACATTTATAAGTAAAATCTTTAATTTTTGGGCTTATATTATTAACAAAAGTTTACAAATTAAATGAAATTATAAATGCACCTTCCGCACAAAAAATCTAATCTATGTTTGCAATCGGACAAAGGTTTCTGTAATATCTTGCGGCTTGAATATCCACTTTAGCATACACTGCACATTGGTCATTTTTTGCATTTGCAAGAACTTCTGAAGTAGGCGATACAATTAGTGAACACCCAATAGCACTTGATATTTCACTAATCTGTTTTGTTTGATTTGACGTTACCAAATATATTTGATTGTCATAGGCTCTTGTTCTATTCAGTGCAACCCACATACCTTGAGCGTATCTCAAACTTTCCTCATCTTCATAAATTTCGTTTGGCACTGTCCACATTGACGGCTGAACAATTATATCCGCACCGGAATTAGACAAATTTTTGTACATCATAGGAAATCTCAAATCATACCCTATAGCAAGTCCTATTTTTGCAAAATCCAATTCAACAACAACAAAATCTTCTCCAGATGAAAGATTTTCACTTTCCTTTTCTCCAATAAAATCTAACAAATGAATTTTTCTATATTTGCCGGCAAGATTTCCTGTTCTATCAAAAACATAACTCGTATTGTAGAACTTTTCACCATCTTTTTCTACAATTGAACCTGCAACAATATTTGTATTAAATTTTTTTGCAATCGATACAAAAAATTCAAGAGTTTCTTGCAGCAAACAACCATCTGTGTCATAAAGACTAAAATTTTCCGGCAAAACCACTAAATCCAAAGTTTTATCTGAATATTTTTTTATAAAATGTTCAACCTTTTTGCGGTTAATTTCAGGCTTATCCTGTGTAATATTTATTTGTACATTTAAAATTCCGTTCATAATTAACTAAATTTTAGCATGACAATATTTTTAGATAAACAGATTTTTGTTTAATATTTTTTAATAAAATGGCAATTTCTGACAACTTATATTCTTTATATATATGAAGAGTATAAAAGGACACGATTATGGCAAATGATGACACTATAGTAAATAGTAGAAATAATCAAAACTTTGGCGGATTTTATCCAAATGTTTTAGGCAAATCTAAAAGCGGACAGTTGTATTATAACAAGGAATTAAATACTTATATCAATTTTCAAAAAGAAGAACCAACTGCTCCATTTAGATTACCACTTACCCCAAAACAAATTGGCGATTATTTGAAAGAAGGTTATGTTGCACAACCTGATGCCTTGAGAGTTGACAAAACTAAAGTGCAAATTGCGGCAGAACTCGACAAAAAAGAATATAAAATTCCGACAATTCCAACAAAATATCCACTAAATTTTGACGTTACAAAAAATTTATTTAACGGCAAAGCAGAAGATTTAAACAGATGTCTTGTCGGTACAAAACTTGAAGGAAAAGGACAACTTTTTCTTGATGCTCAGAAAAAATACGGAATTAATGCAGTATTTTTAATGAGTATCGCTAAAAACGAATCCGGCTTTGGCGCCAGTCCGGCAAGAGAAAAAAATGGAGCAATTCATAAATATAATATTGCAGGATTAACAACCGGTAGTAAAATTCCGGGACACAGATTTCAAAATCCTGTAAATTATGCTGCTTGTATTGATGCTCTATGTAAAAATTTGATAAAACACTACATATCTCAACATCATACGACAATTAGTTCAATTCAAAAGACATATGCCCCAGGAAACAAAGAATGGGCAAACTCAATAAAAAATACCATGGGCGAATTGTCAACAACAATAATGAAACCTTACCGCACAACACCGGGAAATCATAAAGATAAAAAAGCGGTCGCTAAGAAATAAAACTTAGGCTAGATTATAAAAATTAAAAAAGAGGACCGTAATTTAAACGAGTCCTTCTTTTAATGCTTTCACAGCAGCCTGAGTTCTATCATCAACTACGAGTTTTTGTATAATATTACAAACGTGAGCTTTTGCAGTGTGTGATGATATTGTCAACGCTTCTGCAATTTCATTATTTGATTTTCCATCGACAACAAGCTTTAGCACCTCGTATTCTCTTTGCGTAAGATTTGAATGTTTTTCACGAAACATTGCACGTGACATTTGACGTTGCGGAACAATTCCACAATTTTTATCACGCAAAATAGGAACTGCAAGAGGATCAATCCACATTGCACCTTCTTTTATTGTTTTGATTATCATTTTTAGAATATCGGTGTTAATATCTTTCATGACATAAGCACACGCACCGGATTGCAATGATTCAAGCACTTCATTTTCGCTAAGATGAGAGGTCAAAATAATAACTTTCGCATTTGTATTAAGTTCAAGGATTTTCTTTGTCGCTTCAATACCGGAAATATCCGGCAAACCAATATCCATAAGCGTTACATCAGGGTGAGTAGTTTTAAATTTTTCAATCGCATCATGCCCGTTATTCGCTTCTGATGTAACTTCTAATCCGTCCTGTTCTTCAAACAAAGATTTTAAACCAACTCTCATAAGTTTATGATCTTCAACCAACATTAGCCTTATATTTGAATTTATCATAATTTACTCCTTGTCGTTTTTCACATTATATTCGTGAGGCAACATTGTTGTAATTGTTGCTGAGTTTATGCTTTGTGGCTATTCTTTTCATATCTGGCTTTTTATTTATTGTTTGAATTATAAAAATAAAGGTTTTATAAATATTTTTTTGTTTCATAGCACAAATATTCTTTTTGTTATAAAATTATTAGGATAAAAACGGGAAACACGATAATGAAAAATTCAAAATTTTCAGTAATTGTTGCTGGGAGTGGGCTTTCAGGACTTTACGCAGCATTAAAAATTGAACAACAATTAAAACTTCCAAACGGAATTTTACTTGTTACAAAATCAGAACTAGACGAAAGTAATTCTTACTATGCTCAAGGTGGCATGGTTGCAGTATTGCAAGATAACGAAAAAGATTCTGTCGAACTTCACGTTTCAGATACGTTGAAAGCGGGCGCAGGATTAAGCGAATTAAATACAACAAAATTCGTTAGCGAAAATTCTGACAAAGTAGTTCACGATTTGTTAAAATTTGGCGTGGAATTTGACCGAGATGAAAACGGCAATTTTACATTAACCAAAGAAGCCGCTCACAGTATTAGAAGAATTCTTCACTCCGGTGGCGATGCAACAGGACGTGAAATGACAATCGCATTATGCAAAAAAGTTAAAGAAAATAAAAACATTACAATAAAAGAAAACTCGCCTATCGTAGATATTTCAATAAAAAATAATATTTGCACAGGTATAATAACATACAATGCAAAAACAAATGAATACGAAGCAATAGAAGCACCGGTAGTAATTCTTGCAACAGGCGGAGTCGGACAACTATATAAATACACAACCAATCCGTCAGTCGCAACAGGTGATGGACCTGCGCTTTGCTATAGAGCAGGAGTTGAACTTCAAGACATGGAATTTGTACAATTTCACCCAACTTCATTGGCTGATGATTCAAGAGAAAACAGATTTTTAATCAGTGAAGCAGTCCGTGGAGAAGGCGCAAAACTTTGCGATAAAAATGGCAATGAATTTATGTACAAATACGATGAGAGAAAAGAACTTGCCCCAAGAGATATCGTTGCTCGCTCAATTTTCACAGAAATGGAAGAAACAAAAGTTCCAAACGTTTACTTAAACGCAACAGAAATCGGAAAAGAAAAATTACTAAAAAGATTTCCGACAATCGCAAAAAGATGTAGCGAAATCGGTATTGATATCACAAAAGATTTTATTCCGGTTTCACCTGCCGCACACTACTTTATGGGTGGAGTTAAAACAAACTTAACAGCAGAAACATCTGCAAAAGGGCTATTTGCAATCGGTGAAGTTTCATCAACAGGTTTGCACGGAGCAAACAGACTTGCAAGTAATTCGCTTTTAGAATGCGTAGTTTTTGCTTACGAAGTTGCGGACTATCTGAAACACACACCGTTTTCAAATATCAGTGGAATTGATGAAAACTTAATCAGCAGATACGAAAAAGTTTGCGAATTTTCTACTATAAATATTGAGAATTTGAAAACAAGACTAAAAGAAATAATGTGGGAAAATGTCGGAATTTTTAGAAATGAAAAATCATTAACCGAAGCACTAAATACCGTTAATAAAATTGAAAAAGAATTTGGAAGAATTGATAAATGTAAGAATTCCGAAGAATACGAATTGCGCAATATGCTTATCACCGCACGACTTATCATTAAGTCCGCATTGAATAGAAAAGAATCACGTGGCGCACATTACCGCACTGATTATTTAGAAAAAAGCAATATTTGCGAACATAGTTTGATAAAAGATAATAAAGGAGAAATTAGTTTTGCTAAGTAATTTTTATGTAGAGGAACACGTAAAATCAGCATTAATGGAAGATATAGGATTTGGCGACGTTACAACTGAAAGTATTGTCGGCGAAGATGAAATGTTCAAAGCGTCACTTGTATCTCGCAGCGAAGGAATTATTTGTGGTTTGAACGTATTTAAAACAGTTTTCAAAATTTTGTCAGATAGAGTAAAAGTTGAATTACTTTTTAAAGATGGTGACAAAATCAAAAAAGGTGATGTTCTGGCAAAAATCGAAGGCCCTGGAAAATATTTGCTACTTGGCGAAAGAGTTTCGTTGAACTATATTCAAAGAATGAGCGGCATTGCAACAGAAACACACAAATACCAAACTGCAATCGGTAATTTACCTTGCAAAATTGTTGATACTCGAAAAACCACCCCAGGATTTAGAGCGTTCGAAAAATATTCAGTAAAAACAGGTGGCGGAGCATTACACAGATTTAACCTTTCTGATTGTGCAATGATAAAAGATAACCATATTCAAGTTGCAGGTTCTGTAACAAAAGCGATTGAAAAAGTTAAAGCAAACCTTTCTCACGCTCATAAAATTGAACTTGAATGCGATACAATTGACCAAATCAAAGAAGCCTTACCGCTAGGTGTTGACATTATCATGCTTGATAATATGGATTTAGACACAATGAAATCAGCAGTTAAACTAATTAACCATAAGGCAATTGTTGAAGCAAGCGGAAATGTCAGATTAGAAACAGTTCGTGCAATTGCAGAGTGCGGAGTTGATATAATTTCTTCAAGCGCAATTGTTGCAAAAGCACCAACCCTTGATATCGCTTTAGATATGTAAAATATTGGCGTGGCAACGACAACCTACTCAGCCTACACAAGCCGTTAATTATTTGTCAGTCTTTTGCCAATAACTCAACGGCTTATACAAAATATCCCAATATGAATTCGAATTTCCTGATGGGTTTACACCACGATGTGCATAATAAAAACAACCATCTTGATTGTTAGAATTCGTTATTGAAGGGTCACATAACATATTAGCACCAAACCAATATGAATTATAACTAAAAATATCATGGCCCCAGCGATTTGGACCTTTGAACGGCCCGTTTGTATCTAATATCAGGCGCAAACGTTTTACATTGTGAGTATCTGATACGGCAAAATACGAAAAACTTGTACCATCTTTAGTAAGAATAATTCTATCATCATTCAATTTTGGGAAATAACCTTGAGCAGATGAAGATAAAGCTGTACCAAAGATATCATGTTGACGAACACCTCTATGGAAAAGATAATTATTAGCCCCAGAAATTCTTGTTGCGCCGACAAATTGATTTTCCCAAGCCTTGTTGATTTCGGGTAACATTCTATCTAGTTCATCTTCAGAAGAAGGCGTTGACAAATTTGAAAAACTACCATATCCAACTTCGTTAGCAGTTTTTAAAAGTGCCTGTTGCAACACTGCATCTGTCTTTTTAAATCGTGCCTCCAAAACTTTTACTTTATAATTCGTTATCAAACTAGGCAAAGTCATCGCTGCGATAACACCAACAATGCCTAATGTTATCAGTACTTCCGCCAGTGTAAACGCTTTTTTCATGTTTTTAATACTCCTTTTATTTGTAATATCTATAAACAGATTCTGAATAAGATAAAATCTACGCAATTAGAAATTGCTTGATTTTTAATCTTTTCAGAATGACGAGAGCTTTGCTAAGGCTACCCAAAAGTCACTCTGAACTTGATTCAGAGTCTGTTTTCCTCGTTGATTTTGCGTTTTTTAATTTCAATATTTTCAAAATCATACTTCTATTATGAACGATTTTTGCCCATAAGTACACCGCCCCGCCACACCATACCATACCATACCATACCATACCATAAAGCAATTATATCAATGGTTTCGAGGGTTTAAAATAGTTTTTACATTTTGTAACGTTTGGAAATATTTCAAAATAAATATGTAAAAATAGCAAAGCTATCGTCATTCAACAATAGTAAACGCACACACCTAAAGGTCACCCTGAATCTCGTTTCAGGATCCCTTCATATCAAGTTATAACAAGGATTTTAGGAACTTAATTCTTTGTTTTATTTTGATTTTGGAAGAGATGCCGAAACTCCGCACTCGCATTAATCGTGCCTTCACTTCGTTTCGCACACTGCTCGTGCTGTTCGGCATGACTTTTGGGGGCAACCCAGCAAAGCTTTCGTCATTCATTATCACCGTCAGCGTGGCAACGCCGACCTACTTTCCAAATGGCACAATTGATATTGAAACAGACTCTGAATCAAGTTCAGAGTGACTATTTGGTGTGCCTAGCAAGGATTTCGTCATTCTGAAATGATTAAAAATCAAGCAATTTCTAATTGCGTAGATTTTATCTTATTCAGAATCTGTTATCATGGTTCGCTTGTTAAGAATATATTAGCCTAACTAAAATTCATCTCATCGAAGATTAAAATCGATGTTTCATTTTTCCCATCATTTTCATGGCTTGAACCATAGCTTTTTTCTCGTTTTTCTTACCAAAACCACCGAACATTTTTTGCATTTTATTCATTCCACCCATCATCATTCGCATTTGTTCAAACTGTTTGATATAAATATTTATCGTATGCATATCCATACCGCAGCCCTTTGCAATACGTTTTTTGCGGCTTGTATTCATAATTTCAGGGTGTTCACGTTCTTCTTCCGTCATACTCTGAATAAAAACCTCAATCTTTTTAAATTCGGTTTCACTTGCGTGAGAAATCTTCTCTCTATCAGCCTGTTTCAAATTCACCCCAGGAAGCATTCCTAATAGTTGGTCAACAGAACCAAACATTTTCATCTGCTTTTGCATATTCAAAAAGTCATTGTATGAAAATTGTTCTTTTTGAATTTTTTCTTGCATTTTCAAAGCTTCTTTTTCATCAAAAACTTCTTGAGCACGTTCAACAAGTGAAACAATATCTCCCATTCCCAAAATTCTCGTAACCATACGTTCCGGATAAAAATCTTCAAGAGCATTCAATTTTTCACCTGTACCGGTCAATTTAATAGGTTTTCCTGTACAATGAACAACTGACAATGCTGCGCCACCACGAGAATCGCCATCTAACTTAGTCAAAATGAGCCCAGTCAAGCCGATTTGAGCATCAAAGTTTTCTGCAACATTAACCGCTTCTTGCCCTGTCATTGCATCAATTACCAACAATTTTTCATTCGGTTGAAAAACTCGGTCAATAATAAGCAACTCAGCCATCATTTCGGTATCAATTTGCAAACGACCTGCTGTATCGAGAATTAGGACATTGAATCCATTTTCTTTAGAATAGTCTATCGCCTTTTTAACAATATCCTGAACATCTGTTGAATCAGGCACTGTAAAAACTTCACAACCGATTTCTTGTCCCAAAGTTTTTAATTGAGAAATTGCAGCAGGTCTATAAACATCACACGCAACAAGTAATGGATTTTTACCGTCCTTTTTCAATTTTACAGCAAGTTTTGCAGAAGATGTGGTTTTTCCAGAACCTTGAAGTCCCAACATCATAATCAAACTAGGATGTCCGGACAAATCCAGCGGTTTTAATTCCTTGCCCAAAAGTTCGACAAGTTCGTCATTGACGATTTTTATCAACTGTTGAGAAGGATTCACACCTTGCAAAATATTTTCACCCTCTGCCTTATCTTTTATTGACGAGATAAAAGACTTCACAACCCTCAAATTTACATCTGCCTCTAGCAATGCACGTCTAATTTCTCTCAACGCATCCTGCATATTATCTTGTGTCAATTCTTGGCTATGAGTTTTTGAAATAATATTTTGTAGTTTCTCACTTAAATTGTCGAACATTTTTAAACCCTTTAGTTAATTGTAATCCTTGTATTGTTACTATTCTAGCATAAAAAAATACCTTATAGAAAAATTCTACAAGGTATTTTCTCAATTTGATTTTTTCAGTTATTAAACTGTAGCACTCTTGTTCTCAACAACTTCAACTGCTTTTTCTTTTTTCATTGATTTTCTTTCTTCCCAGAAATCAACAAGCATACAACAGAAGAAGATACTAGAATAAACACCGACAACAATACCAAGCATCATTGTCAATACGAAATCTTTTGTTGTAGAACCACCGAACAAGTACAATGCCAACAACGTTAAAAATGCAGTCAATGAAGTATTAATACTTCTTGCCAAAGTTTGATTTACAGAAGCATCAACAATTTCACCAAATGACATTTTCTTGCCGTAATATCTCAAGTTTTCTCTAATTCTATCAAATGTAACGATTGTATCGTTGATTGAGAAACCAATAATCGTCAAAATTGCGGTGATAAACAAACCATCAATCTGCACATTCCAGAATATCCCCATCAAAGAAAAGGCTCCGACAACAAATATACAGTCATGTAACAAACCTAAAATAGCGGCAATACCATAATCCAGTTTAAATCTGAAAGATACATAAGCAACAATACCGATAATTGCCAAACCAAGTGCAATCAAAGACTTGTTCAACAATTCTTTACCCAAAGTCGCCCCAATTGATGTGAATTGCAACAATGTTGTATTGTGATATTGTGCAGAAACAACTTCTGTTACCTCATCAGATAATTTAGAACCTTCTTTCAAGAATGGGGTTCTGATAGAGATAACTGAGTTAATACCGTTATCTTCTCTTGTTGTTGCGTTGTTACTCAAAACCTGAACATAAGGAGATTCAACACCGATTTTTTCAAGTTTTTCACGAGTTACTTCAATTTGTTTAGTCGTAACTTTATCGGAAGTACCGTATTGCATAATTGTACCACCTGTATAGTCAATACCAACTTTTACCGGAGTATGAGTCGGATATGTAATCATTGAATATACCATCGCACCGATACATGGTAGCAACAACAATGCTGATAAGCATACCCATAGAACTCTGTATTTTACTACATGAATTTTCTTTTTTCCTATATCAAACATTTTATTTTTACCTCAACTTTCCTAGTCCAAAATTCCAAAACGGGCTTTTTCACGTTTGGTTTCTGTCGCTTCGTAACCTTGTCCGATTTCGTCTTTAGACAACCCGAACAATGCAGGGTATTTCAATTCGCCTGTACCAAACACAATGTGCATAAAGTTTCTGGTAACTGTAATTGCGGTGAACATTGAAACAAGCACACCAATTACCAATGTCAAAGCAAAACCTTTAACAAAACTACTTCCCAAGTAATACAAAATTACACTGGTCAAAATTGTTGTCATATTTGAATCGAAAATACTAGTCCATGCTCTGTCAAAGCCTGTAGATATTGCAGTGTATAAGTTTCTGCCGGCTCTCAATTCTTCCTTTGTTCTTTCAAAAATAAGAATATTCGCATCAACCGCCATACCGATTGATAAGATAAATGCGGCAATACCTGCAAGAGTAAGAGTTACAGGAATCATCTTGAACAATGAAAACATAATCAAGCCATAAACAATCAATGCCAAATCAGCAATAAGTCCAGGTAATCTGTAGTATAACAACATAAATATCATTACCAAGCCAACACCGATAATTCCGGCTTTTTGAGATTTGGCAATACTATCAGCACCAAGTGTAGGACCAACTTGACTTTCTTCAATGATATCTGAAGGAACAGGCAATGCACCGGCATTTAAATAGTTAACCATTTCTTGCGCTTCTTTGATATCAAATCCGCCGTCACCACCTGAAATTTGAGCCTTACCACCCAAAATAGGTTCGTTAATATTAGGAGCAGTTCTCATCTCTCCTTCATAGAAGATTGCCATTGGCTTGCCAACAAGTTTTTGAGTTAATTGAGCAAATTTTGTTGCACCTTTTGCATTGAATTCCAATGATACAACCCATTGACCGCTTTGGTCAGACCCAATTGAAGCAGATTTCAAATCTTCACCGGTAATCGCCGGTTGTTCCCAAACAATTTGACCGGTAGTTGTATCTCTAACGATTTCACCCTTGTCATCAAGTTTTGGTGCTCTGAAATCCAATTGTGCAGTTTTGCCAAGAATTTCTTCAGCCTTTTTAGTATCAGTTTCTCCAGGGATTTCTACAACAAGTCTTTTATCTCCAACTTGAGCAACACTGATTTCTTCAACACCCATATTATTTACACGGTGTTCAATAGCGTACTTCAAATTGCTCATAACTGACGGAGTGATTTCTGTTACAGAATCCGTAGTCTTTGCTTCAAGAATAATTCTTGTTCCGCCGACCAAGTCCAGTCCGAGTTTTGTAGGTTTTTTGTAAATTACAAAAATACTTGCAATTACAAGGCATACAATAACCCAAAACCAAATAATTTTGTTTTTCAATTTTTTACCCTCTTTTATTTCTAATACAACTGTTTATTACAAAATAATATTAACCTAATTTCCTAATTCGGCTTTTATACTGTCGATTACAGCAAATAACTCTTCTTTTTCTGCTTCATTCAACACAGTCAAAGGTTTTCTTACATGTTCGTTAATCAAACCTCTATGAGCAAGTGCTGCTTTCACAGGAACAGGATTTGGTGCCATAAATAATTTTTTGAATGCTGGATACAATGTTCTATGCATATTTTTAGCAACAGTAAGTTGTCCTGTTTTGAAGTTTCTTATCATTGATTTGATTTCAGTACCAAACAAATGTGATGCTACTGAAATTACACCATGCGCCCCCAAAGATAACATCGGCAATGTCAAACTGTCATCACCTGAATATATTGCAAAGTTTTCAGGACAAAGGATTTTTAACTCACTAATTTTATCCATATCACCGAAACTTTGTTTCAAACCTACAATATTATCATATTTTTCAGCCAAATATGCAACTGTTTCCGGCAACATATTAACACCTGTTCTTGACGGAATATTGTACATAATAATAGGCAAATCAGTTGATTCTGCAACCGCAGAAAAATGTTCAATCATGCCTCTTTGATTTGGTTTGTTATAATATGGAACGACTGACAAAATTGCATCAACTTCTTCTTTTTGTGCAAATTTTGAATATTCAATTGCAGATTCAGTTGAATTTGACCCTGCACCTAAAATAATTTTTACTCGATTTTGGACTGCTCGTTTTACAGAATTAACCAATTCAATTTCTTCTTCATTAGTTAATGTTGGTGATTCTCCGGTAGTACCAGCAACAAGAATTGCATCGCTACCCGTGTCAACCAAATGTGCAGCAAGTGATTCGACTTTATCATAATCAATCGCACCGGCATTTTCCATCGGTGTAATCATTGCTGTGATAACTTCTCCACAATCGTATCTTAAAGCCATAATGCTAAACCTCTACTTTCCCTCATCTGTTATACGGAATAATTATATTACAAATTATATTAATAATGTCTAAATATTAAGATATTTTATTAATGCAAGGTTGTGTTTGGTTTTCTATTCTTTTGTGATAAAATTTAGGGTATGAAAGGGATTAAAATATCAAAGAAAAACAGACTGTATTTTCTGGCAATACTTGCTATAGTTGGAGTTTTGGCTTGGGCTTTCATAACTGCTGGTATGATTACTCGAGATTTTAACAGACAACAACAAGCAGCAACAGGAGAGAGCCAAGAAGCCGAAGTTAGCGGAATTATTTTAACTGAAACTAAAAACGAAAAGAAATATTGGGAAATTTACGGCGATACAGGTGAATGGAACAGCACCAAAAGTGTTGCCCAATTAAATGGAGTAATCGGAAATTTCTACAAAGATAATGAAGTTTCAATGAGTTTCAAATCATCAAAAGGAACTTATAATTCTGAAAAAGGAGATATTACATTGTATGAACATACAGTTGTAGCACTGAAAAACGGAATTATTCTAAAGGCAGACAAACTACATTGGCTTAACTCACAATCTCCAATTGTTGCGGAAGGTCATATCGAAATAATAAAAGATAATAGCCTACATTCTACGGCAAACAAAATAGAAATAAGTCCAAATTATGACAGTTTTAAAATTATAGGAAACACAGTTTCAAAAGTTTATGAGGATAAAAAATAGTATGAAAAAAATATTAACAGCGATATTTGCGTTATTAATACTTGCAGGAACCGGAGTTTATGCTTCTGACTTGGTTATTGAATCTAAAAATCAAACATATAACGAAAATGATAACAAAATTAAATTTAACGGAAATGTTAAAGTTTCTATTGACGACCTAAAGGTTGTCGGCGATAGTGCAGACGTAAATGTTACAAATGACCAAAGATTGGATACTGCAACTTTTTATGACAAACCTTATGCTTTTGAAATAAAGAAAAACAAAAAACGAGAAGTGAAAGCAAATATCTTAAAAGTTTCTCTTTTGACAAAAGTTATAAGAGCGGAAGGCGACACACAATCAATCGTTTTTGAAGGTAAAACTCCTATTGTCGTAATCAACGCAGATGTTCAGGAATACGATACAAAAACCGGTGTTATGACAGCAACCGGAACGGTTACAATGCGGTACAAAGAGATTGAAACATTCTCAAACCGTGCAGAAATCACAACCGAGAAAAACGGCGACTTGAAAAAACTTGTTTTAATCGGT
The DNA here is from genome assembly GCA_934692625.1 of uncultured Candidatus Melainabacteria bacterium. GTDB lineage: Bacteria > Cyanobacteriota > Vampirovibrionia > Gastranaerophilales > Gastranaerophilaceae > Zag111. The sequence continues at coordinate 5,663 of CAKUUC010000006.1, read as the reverse complement.
AATGCGAGCGTAAAACAAGAAAACAACGAATCTTTTGCCGATAGATTTGTATACGATGCAAAAACCGGAGTTTTGACAGCAAACGGAAACACAACATCAAATACGACAATGGACGACGGTTCAAAACTTACTCTAAAATCAACTTACCAAGAATATAACCAAAAGCGTTCAATTTTCAATGCTAGCGGAAATGTTAGAATTTGGTATCAAGATTATTACGCAGTTGGACCAAAAGTTACCCTATACCCAGGACAAGGTTCTGAAAAGCCAAATGAAGCATATTTTACCGGTCGTTCAAGCATTACTCAAGGCGTAAGAACAATTTTTGCTGATAGAATTAAAATGACAATGACGCCAAAGAGTTTTGATGCTCAAGGTAATACAAGAACCGTAATCAAGAATATCGGTTCAGGCTCAGATGACAATATGACATTAGGATTATAAAATTATGAAAGAAAAATTAGATAAAGCATTAGAATGTTTTAAGAAAAAAGATTGGAACGGTGCAATTGATTTATTCACATCTATACTTGAAGTTGAACCAAATAATGCGGAAATTTATAACAATTTAGGATTATGCTACGCAAATTTGGGAGATGAAGAAAAAGCAGAAAAAAATTACCTGAAATGTATTGAATTAAATCCTTCTATCCCGCAATGTTACATCAATTTGGTAGATATTTATTATAAACAAAAAAGAATGAGCGAAGGCATAAATATCCTATCTTACGCAATTGATTCTCTTGAGGATAATTTGTTATTCCGTCATTATCTTGCCAGATTTTATATGGAAGATGCAAAACAAGATTTGGCGGTTGACGAACTGGTTTATATTTTGGAAAAACAACCAGATAACTACGATGCTTATTATGACTTAGCCAAAATTTATTTTGAATTTGGAAATTATGACTCTGCCATCGAAAATTTAGAAAACGTATTAGAATACAAACAAGACAACGAATTAATCTATTTTTACTTGGCAGAAGCATACCAAGCAAACGACGAAATAGACAAGGCAATTTCAAACTTTTTGAAAGCAATTGCTACAAATAACAAATTCCCGCTACCTTACAAAAAAGTTGCTATTTTATTTATGGCACGTGGGGATTATGAAGATGCAATAGAATACTTGGAAGATTACATAAACTTTGACATCTTGCCGGAAGAAAAAGAAAATACTCAAAAACTTATTGATAAAATCAAGTCAAAAATCAACGGTTAAGGACAGTCAATGAAGAAAAAATATTGGATTGCATTTTCATCAATAGAACAAATCGACAGCAGTTTTATACTAAAACTGTACGATTATTTTGGAGATATTGAACAAGCGTTTCAGGCATCATTAAATGACCTGAAAAATATTGACGGATTGAGCGTCAAAAAAGCGGAAAACTTTTTAAGATACCGAGATAAAGTCGATATTGACAATACTTTTACCGAAGTTGAAACAAGAGGAATAAATTTTCTCACATTTGCAGATGACAAATATCCGCAAATGCTGAGAGAAATCTCTAATCCGCCGGCGGTACTTTATTATAAAGGAAAACTTTTCGATTGTAATCTTGAAAAAACATTAGCCGTTGTAGGTTCCAGACGAGCAAGCACAAACGGAAGAGAAGATTTGAGAAAAATCATTTCCGGACTTTCAAACACTGATATATGCATTGTTTCCGGACTGGCAGCAGGAATTGACACTGTCGCTCACACCTCTGCAATAGAAAATAACTTAAAAACAATCGGTGTAATTGCAAGCGGTTTTGATTACACGTATCCTGCAAGCAACAAAACATTATACCAAAATATTGAAAATGGGTACGGCGCAGTCGTAACCGAATATTATCCGACTTTTGGACCTGTAAAATTCAGATTCCCACAAAGAAATCGAATTGTTTCAGGGTTATCTTATGGAACTTTAGTTGTTGAAGCATCGTTAAAAAGTGGAGCGTTAATTACGGCAAATTTAACTTTAGAGCAAGGCAGAGAACTAATGTGCGTTCCGGGGCTAATCTCAAACCCGAATACTCAAGGGATTTATAAACTTTTGAAAAACGGTGCCACTTTGGTCACTGAAAGCGATGATATTTTGAATGCCTTAAACTGGGAAATCAAAAACAGTACACCATCGGGGCAATTGGTTTTACCAATGTTGACAAATGAAGAAGACTTAATTTTTAAGAACTTAGAAATTGAAGAAAAATGTGTTGATGAATTGTTGAGTTTGACAGGATTACGTTTTGACGATTTGTTGATGAACTTGACAACAATGGAGCTTAAGGGCATAATAAAACAATGTGACGGGGACAGATACAAGAGAGTGTAGAAAATAAATGGCTGAAACTAAAACAAAATCAAAAACTAAAGAAAAATCATTGGTAATAGTCGAATCACCCGCAAAATCTAAAACTATCAAAAAGATTTTGGGAAGTGATTTTCAAATTGAAGCGAGTTACGGTCACATAAGAAACTTACCTACAAAAGATTCTGCGACACAAAACTTAGGTTTTGATGTTAATAATAACTTTGAGCCGAAGTTTGAAATTATCCCCGGAAAACAACAAGTTGTAAAAAAACTGAACGATTTGGCAAAAAAAGTTGACAAAGTTTATCTGGCTTCCGACCCCGACCGTGAGGGAGAAGCAATTGCGTGGCACGTACGTCAGGTATTGAAAGTTCCTGATGAAAAAATTTGCAGAATTGTATTCAACGAAATTACACCAAAAGCAGTTAAACATTCTGTTGAAAACCCACGTTCAATAGATATGGATATGGTGCAAGCGCAACAGACAAGACAAATTTTGGACAAACTCGTAGGATTCAAATTGAGTCCTGTACTTTGGAAACAAATCGGTAACAGAAATTTATCAGCAGGCCGTGTTCAATCTGTTGCTTTGCGTATGATTTGCGAAAGAGAAGACGAAATTGAAGCATTTGTTCCGCAAGAATATTGGTCAATCCACGCTAATTTAGATAAAGACGGCAAAGAATTTGAAGCCGAATTATCAAAAATTAAAGGCAAAGCAGTAGAAAAAACAATTAAATCAAAAGAAGAAGCGCAAAAAATTGTCGATTATCTAACAAACCCACAAACTCAATATGAAGTTTCAAAGGTTACGAAAAAATCCACCAAAAGAAAACCGACAGCACCGTTTATAACCTCAACAATGCAACGTGCAGCGAGTTCCAAACTTGGGTTTGGAGTTTCCAAAACAATGCAAGTTGCGCAGAAATTATATGAAGGTATTGAAATTGACGGCACTCCGGTCGGTTTAATCACATATATGAGAACCGATAGTGTCAGAGTTTCTGATGATGCGCAAAATATGGCTCACGATTTTATTTTGCAAAATTACGGCGAAAAATATTATCCTGAAAAACCTAACATTTATGCAAAAGGAAAACAAAACGTTCAAGACGCACACGAAGCCATTCGTCCGTCATATCCTGAAAGAACGCCAGAAAGTATAAAAAAATATTTGGATAATGATCAATATAAATTATACAAACTTATTTGGGAAAAATTTATGTCATCTCAAATGGCACCTGCCGAAATTGCAAATAAAACAATCGAAATTAATTCAGGTGATTACACATTGAGAGCGGGAACAAGCAAAGTCACATTTGACGGGTTTTTAACACTTTACAACGATGACTCGGAAGACGATGATAACAAATCTTCAGATGCTAAAATTCCTGACTTGGAAAAGGGTGACAAAGTTGTTTGTAAGAAAATTAACCCAAAACAACACTTCACACAACCACCACCAAGATACAACGAAGCATCACTTGTCAAAGCACTGGAAGAATACGGAATCGGTCGTCCATCAACTTATGCAACAATTATTACCGTAATTCAAACCAGAAAATATGTTGAGAAAAAAGACAAAGCGCTACGCCCGACATTGCTTGGGAGAACGGTTTCAAAACAGTTAGTAAGCCAATTTGCAGACATTATGGATTACAAATTTACCGCAGGTATGGAAGCAAAACTCGATAAAATTGCTGAAAAAGAAGCCGTTTGGGTAAAAGTTTTGCAAGATTTTTACACGCCATTTATGGACGAAGTTAACTCGGTGATGAAAACAGTTCAACGTGTAACGATTGAAACAAATGTAAAATGTCCAAATTGCGGAAAACCAATGGTTTTGAGGACAAGTAAAACAGGCTCACAATTCTTGGGCTGCTCAGGTTATCCTGATTGCAAAACTGCAATGTCAATTAACGTTATGCAAGAAATGGAAGAAGAACAAGGAGAAGGTGACGGAACACCTAAACCAAAAGAAGTTTGTGAAGAAAAATGCGAAAAATGCGGATCGGAAATGATTTTCAAAATGGGACCTTACGGCAAATATATGGAATGTACAAATTCTGAATGTGGATTCCGTAAGCCTTACCGAAAATCGACAGGAGTCACTTGCCCAAAATGCGGTGAAGGCACTATTGTAGAAAGAAAATCAAAACGAGGAACAATATTCTACGGCTGCAATAAATACCCGAATTGCGACTTCGTATTGTGGAACGAACCGACAGGCGAAAAATGCCCAGATTGCGGAAGTCTTTTGGTCAAAAAAGTTTTGAAAAAGGGTACAGTAATTTCTTGTTCAAACATGAAATGCGGCTACAAAAAACCGGAAGAACCAACCCCTGAAACACAAAGCGAAGAATAACAAAGTTCATGTCATTCTGAAAACTTAGAAAATTTTTGCGAATGGAATGAGCAAATATATTTTCTTGTTATTCAGAATCTGGTTCAAGATTGAACACAAATTTCATGCCAAATGTAGGTCACGGCACCGCCTGACACTTAAATTTACGATGTTTCTATTTGCTTTCTCTATGCTTATCCCAATAATCTTTTGAGCGGTACAATCCGTCCCAATACTTTGTATTAGGGAGTGCACTTGTGTTTCTCTTGGCAGCCCAATAGCAACCGGCAAACCTGCCTGTATTATTAGTATAAGGATCACATAGCGCTTGCCCGATATTTACTTTTACAACACGTTCTGAAGTTATACTAAAAAGGTCATATCCGTAGGCATTCGGACCTTTATACGGTCCATTTGTATCTATAGCAACCGAAAAATATTCACCACCAGTAAAAGGAGAACGTTTATTCAAAAGTATAGGCGAAACAGCAGTTCCATCAGGCAAAATGTACAATATAAAATTATTACCATCACTAAAATACCAACAATACTTGCGGTATCCGTCATTTTCTAAAAAATACCCTTTTGCAGCACCATTAAAATTACAAGCATTCATTTTGGTTGTAAATTTGAACTGTTTTAACCAAACTTCATTTGCTTGGTCTTGCAACTTTTTTATATCATCATCAGAATCAAGATAAAAACCATCCCACTCATACCCCAACTCATTTTTCGTCGCAAGAATTGCTTGAGAAACAACAGCATCCGCACGCAAAAACCTATTTTTTAAAATAGAACGTTTAATATCTGTGAGCAATGTAGGTAATGTTATTGCAGCAACTATCCCAACAATACCCAAAACTATCAAAACTTCCGCCAAAGTAAAGGCTTTTTTCATGCTTTACATACTCCAAAAATCTTCATCACATTCTTATTATGAACGATTTTTGTCCATAAGTACACCGCCCCGCCCCACCATACCATACCATACCATAAAGCAATTATATCAATGGTTTCGAG